>CAWEYI010000011.1:0-37157 GCA_963813205.1 uncultured Acidobacteriaceae bacterium
GCTTGTTATGGCTGAACACACAAATTCTGAGCACGCAAAATCATCGCCGTTGAAGATGTATTTCGGCATCTGGGCCACTCTGCTTATTTGTACCTACATTACTTATAAAGCTGCCTTTATCGAACTCGGCCGTTTCAATGCTGCCGTAGCTTTGGGCATCGCCACTCTAAAAGCGACTTTGGTTGCTCTCTTCTTTATGCACGTATGGCATGCCAGCGAAAAGCTCACAAAGTTGGTGATTATCGCCGCCCTATTTTTTCTGTTTCTATTGCTTGGACTTACCATGACGGACTATGCCACCCGTCCGTGGAGCTAGACTCATTCTGCACGCCACTTTGATCTGCGATATACTCGCGCGGACCATTTAATTCCCTGCCTTGCACGAGGTGATCTATGGCGTTCTGCAATAAGTGTGGCGCGAGTCTTAATCCCGGAATTCGATTCTGTAATCAGTGCGGAGCGGCCGTAATCGCTTCCTCGCCTGCGCCGAATATCGCGAACCCTGCGATGGCCGGTTCGACAGTTCCGGTGGCTTCTGTTCCCGCCGCGAATGGCGGGCAGGGAGGCGGCGCGCTGAAAGTTATTTTCATCGTGGTGGGTGTGATCGCGCTATTGGGTGTCCTGGCCTTCGGGTCGATTGCGTTCTTCGCTTGGCGCGTGGCCCGCCACGTACACGCTCATCAGGATGGAAACAACGTAAGAGTCGAGACTCCATTCGGCAGCGTTGAAACCACCAAAGATCCGGCCGATGCCGCGCGCAATCTTGGCGTGGATCTCTATCCCGGAGCCGAATTGATGAAGAATGGTTCGTCGACGGCAACGTTTGGAGGAGTTCATACCGCGACCATCAGCGCACAGAGCAGCGACTCGGTGGACCAGGTATTCAACTTCTACAAAGCTAAATTCCCGAATGCCATGGTCACCACTTCCGATGCAGGCCGTTCCACACTTATCTCCAACGACAACAAAAGCATGATCACGATCAACGTCGAATCTCAAGGCGGCCGGACGAAGATCATGATTACCAGCGTGTCGCGTAAGTCCGATGCGGGAAATTCGCCTTCGAACTGAAGATAGCCAAGCGAATGTCTGAAGTGCAGAGCGAGGAAACGAAGAAAGCCCGCCAGTATGGGAGATAGATTCGTAGAGCTCGCACAGATTGCCAAGTCTGTGCAAGTAGATGCGTCAGGCTTGGCTGAGGCTTTGCGTTCTCATATTCGCGGCGACGTTTGTTTCGATAACGGCAGCCGCGCACTCTACGCCACCGACGGCTCCAATTACCGCCAGGTGCCGATCGGTGTGGTGCTGCCTCGCGATGCGGACGATGTGATTGAAACGCTGGCGCTCTGCCGCGAGTTCGGTGCACCTTTGCTTTGCCGCGGCGGAGGCACGTCCCTGGCCGGCCAATGCTGCAACGTCGCCGTCGTCCTCGATTTCTCGAGATACATGGCGGCGATCCTTGAAATTGATTCTGCCCGCCGAATCGCCCGCGTACAGCCTGGAGTGGTGCTCGATCATCTCCGCTCCGCTGCCGAAAAAAACCATCTCACGTTTGCGCCCGATCCGGCCACGCATGATCGCTGCACCCTGGGCGGAATGATCGGTAACAACTCCTGCGGCGTGCATTCTGTCATGGCTGGGAAAACGGACGACAATATCGAGGAACTCGAAATCCTCACTTATGACGGCGTTCGTATGAAAGTTGGAGCTACATCGAACGCGGAACTGGAAACCATTCTCCAGCAAGGCGGACGCTGCGCCGAAATCTATACCAAGCTTAAAACGATTGCGGGTGTTTACGGAGATCTGGTCCGCCAACGCTTTCCAAATATTCCGCGGCGCGTCTCCGGGTACAACTTGAACTACCTTCTGCCGGAAAATGGCTTTCACGTCGCGCGTGCGCTCGTCGGCTCCGAAGGGACATGCGTCACCATACTCGAAGCGACCTGCCGTCTGGTCGAGAGCCCGCCAGAACGCGTGTTGCTGGTCCTCGCCTATCCTGATATTTACCAGTGCGCCGATCACGTGCTCGAAATCATGGAACACAAGCCTATCGGCCTCGAAGGTTTCGACGACCTTCTCGTCAGTTATACGCGAGCAAAAGGGATCAACTCCGAGGGCCTCGCTCTTCTTCCGGAAGGCGGCGGCTGGCTGATGGTGGAGTTCGGTGCAAAAACGGCGGCGGAGGCCGAATCCCAAGCCAGGGGCCTGATGCACGCTCTTGGCAGAACTGCGGTCGCTCCTGCAGTGCGTCTCTACACGGACAGGCAGCAGATCAAGCGCGTCTGGGAAGTTCGGGAATCCGCTCTAGGGGTTACGTCGCATGTGCAAGGCGAACCGCTGAACTGGGAAGGCTGGGAAGACTCGGCCGTTGCTCCCGAAAAGCTTGGCGCTTATCTCCGCGACTTGCGCAAGATGATGGCCGCCTACGGCTACAAAGGCTCGCTTTACGGCCACTTCGGCCATGGCTGCGTTCACACCCGCATCAATTTTGACCTGCAATCGAAGGACGGCATCGTGAAATTCCGTAAGTTCATGGAAGAGGCTGCCGACCTCGTGGTGAGCTATGGAGGGTCGATCTCAGGCGAGCACGGCGATGGGCAGTCTCGCGCGGAGCTGCTTCCGAAAATGTTTGGACCGGAACTGGTGCAGGCTTTTCGTGAATTCAAGTCGGTGTGGGATCCAGAATGGAAGATGAATCCTGGCAAGCTGATTGAGCCCTACAAACTTGATGAGAATCTCCGGCTCGGCGCAGACTATGCACCCTGGGTGCCTAAGACGAACTTTCCATTCGCCGCTGATCACGGCAGCCTGGCCGAGGCTACTTTGCGCTGTGTGGGCGTGGGAAAATGCCGCCGCGAAGAAGGCGGCCTGATGTGCCCCAGCTACCGCGTGACGCGTGAAGAAGAGCACTCGACACGCGGCCGTGCTCACCTGCTCTGGGAGATGACGCAAGGCGAAGTGATCCGCGACGGCTGGCGCAGCGAAGAAGTGAAGCAATCCCTCGATCTTTGCCTTGCTTGCAAGGGATGCAAAAGCGAATGTCCGGTCGGTGTCGACCTCGCGACGTACAAATCAGAATTTCTTTCGCATTACTATGAAGGCCATATCGCGTCCGCGCAGTGCCTATGCTTTTGGGCACATCGATTTGTGGGCGCGCGCCGCCTCGGTTGCTCCCGGCCTCGCCAATCTGCTGACGCAGCTTCCGTTTCTGCGCGATATTTCAAAGCTGGCTGCCGGAATCCCCACGCAGCGAGCCATTCCGAAGTTCGCTCCAGAGACTTTCAAGGCTTGGTTTCATCGTCGTCAGAGTGGCCCGGGCAGAGCTGAAGCCCCAGCCGTTCTGCTCTGGCCGGATACCTTTAATAATTATTTCCATCCCGCCACAGCCAAAGCTGCCGTAGAAGTGCTCGAAGCAGCCGGATTCCGCGTCACAGTGCCCAAACCCCACCTGTGCTGCGGACGTCCGCTCTACGACCATGGCATGCTCGATCGTGCGAAGTCGCTTCTTCTGCAAATCCTTAACGAGCTTTCGCCGGAAATCGAAGCGGGTATTCCTATCGTTGGCCTCGAACCAAGCTGCGTTGCCGTATTTCGTGACGAACTCGTGAACCTCTTTCCTCGCGACGAAAGGGCTAAGGCCTTATCACGCCAAACTTTTCTGCTGAGCGAATTTCTTGAGATCCGTGCAAAGAATTTCGCGCTGCCACCCCTTCATCGCAAAGCGATCCTCCACGGTCACTGCCATCAGAAGTCGCTCATGAAGATGACCGCGGAAGAGGCTGTTCTGACGCGTCTTGGCGTCGATTTCCAAAGTCCCTCTCCTGGGTGCTGTGGCATGGCTGGGTCCTTCGGCTTCGAGCGCGACAAGTATGACATCTCGATTGCCATTGGCGAGCTCGAACTCATGCCGGCGGTTCGCCAGGCCCCATCCGACTGGCTGATCATTGCCGATGGCTTCAGTTGTCGCGAGCAGATAGCTCAACGTTCAACACGGCACGCGCGTCATCTAGCCGAGGTGCTGCAAATGGCACTGAACAGTGTGGTCGCAGAGTCGAATCCTCATCTTGAATCTGATTGAATCTGAGATGCCCTTGCAATGATCGGGTAAAGGTTGTTCCTTCCGGGAAGAGGATAGGATTTGGTTGAGCCGCCCCGGGGGCAGCGTCAATTTTAACGGTGCAGAAACCGCCTGGAAGTTATTGATTATGAGCATGTTAATGATTTTATAGCCACTAGCTAACATCCGCGTCTCGCTAAATTGCCCCTATTCTGGGAGAATAGACTTCTCATTCGTTTTCTCTCTCGTTCAGTCGCCGGGTCGCAATGCAAAACGAAACCACAATCACCGCGCCCGCCATCGGCAAAGTTCCTGCCGAAGCCTTGCCCACACTAGTCGCGGTCAAGCTTCCGGACGCGCCTTTGTGCGGCTCGGTTCTGGTAATGATCCAATTCGATGTCTGCGAGGAAATTCGCCTCGACGAGCTGCGTCGCATCCTTGGCGCCCGCACTGTCGACACCAGCTTTAAACATATGGCTCCGGGATACGTGCGCTTCCAGCGTCCCCCGGTGGAAGAAGCCCTGGAACCACTGGTTCTGGAAAGCGGCGAGCATCTGCAGGGCGAGATTAAATACTTCGACTACGGCGTAGTCAGCGTAGTTTTCGAACTGCCGTTTTCCGGTGATTGGAACAAGCTGGTACAACTTTCCAGCCGATGGGTTTGGGACACCAATTTCGAAAGCCTCGCCACCCGCATCGTCAAAGAAAAACTCGAACGCGCCGCTCCGGCGATCGTCAAGCCGTACACCACGGAATGGCTGAAGGAAGACTATTTCATCTTTCATCTGCGCGAGATTGCCGGTTCCCCCTCGGCATCCGATCTGCTTGCTTCCCAGGCGGATTGTATTTCTCAAGTAGTGCGCGGCGAGAATCAGCCGCTCTCCGATGGCGAGCGCCAGGAAGTTTTGCAGTCCCGGATTTCCTACTATCCGAGCGACCTGGCGGTCATCGGGTGGAACGCCGCCTTCGTCTACGACACTCCTTCGGGCGCCGAAACCGCTATCCAACTCCTGCAGTATGCCAACTCGCAACTGCTGGAGTTCCGCCACTACGACGAGTTGCTCACCAAGCAACTGGAAGATGTCTACGATTTTCTGGAGAGTGGAGGCCGCGGATTGTGGTCCCGCTGGCGCACCGCCCGCGCCGCATCGAAACTCCACACTGTCTTGCTCGACGTAAGCGAACTGACGGAGCGCGCCGACAACGCCATCAAATTCCTCAGCGACATGTTTTCCGCCCGCCTCTACAAACTGGCCGCATCGAAAGTGGGCGTGCCCGACTATAAAGATCTAGTCCAGCAAAAATTGCAAACCGCCGAAGAGCTCTACCGTTTCATGGTGGACGAATTCAATCAAAGCCGGGCATTCGTTCTCGAACTGATGGTAGTCGTCATCCTGATCATCGAACTGGTTTACTTCTTCCGTGGTAAGCCGATCTGAGGTTAGACGTTCTGATTCGTTTCCCATTCGGGGGATAACGGCTGCGTTCGATTCTTCAACCCCCCGGACGAGTAGATAGCGCACCCTGCCAGCAGTAGCCCGCATCCCAGGCCGCAAACTCCAGCCCAGCCGAACCGTTGCCATAGCACCGACCCGGCATACGAACCCAGCGCGCCCGCCATGAAATAGCAAACCATATAGACCATGTTCATGCGGCTCCGGCTTTCCGGTAGGAGGCTATAGATTCTCGTCTGATTCGAAACGTGGCCAGACTGCACGCCGACATCGAGCAACGCCACTCCCGCAATTAGTCCACTCATATGTTTGCCAAATGCATAAAGAACTACAAAGGAAAAAAGCGTTACTAACAGCGAGAAGAGGACATTGCGCCTGGCTCCATAACGATCAGCCAAGCGGCCGATGAAGGGGGCGCAAACCGCGCCGGCAGCGCCAACCAGGCCGAATAGCCCGGCGACGCCGCTTCCATAGTGATAGGGCGGAGTGCCCAGGAAAAATACTAGCGTCGTCCAGAAAGCGCTGAAAGCACAAAAGAAAATCGCGCCCAGTGTGGCCGCCTCTCGCAGAATCGGCTGATCACGGACGAGAACAAGCGTGGAGCGAATCAGCTCTGGCCAGGTGAGTTGCAGTTCTGGCTGACTCTTGGGCAGTCCAGCTCGAATCAACATCGCCAGCAACAGCATGAGCACGGATGCCAGCCAATAAATTGCCCGCCACCCGAACCACGTACCCAGCAAGCCGCTGAAGGTTCGCGCCAGCAGGATGCCAAATAGCAGACCGCCAAGAATGGTTCCAATAGTGGCTCCCCGCCGCGCCGGGGACGCCATGTGTGCAGCAAAGGGAACGATGACATGAACGGCCGCTGCCATGATTCCTATTCCGAGGCTCGCGAGTGCGAGCCAGGCAAAACTCCGGGCACTCGCCATTGCAGCGAGACAAGCGGACTCTGCAATCAGCAAGCCTACGGTTAGCTTCCGCCGCTCTTTGGTGTCGCCTAGCGGAACGAAAAACAGCATACCCAACGCAGTTCCGAGCTGCGTCAACATGGCAACCGTCCCCACCTGGGTTACAGAGATTCGAAATGTCGCCGCTATTGTCGCCAGCAGCGGCTGGATGTAATAAATGTTGGCAACAATCGCGCCGACGCTGAACGCCATCAGCCAGACGTGGGCCGGACGTATGGCTTCGACTGGTATTTGCGATTTTGAATCTTGTTGCTGTGAGGATGCCGGTTGCGGAGGATAATCTGTTTTCGTCGCACGCACAGAATTAAGATGCCACGAGTCCCTGATAGAATTCAGCAATTCGCAATGAAAGGATTGAAAGACAAGCGAGTCCTGATCACCGGTGGTGGAAGCGGAATCGGAGCGGCCACAGCTGCGCGGTTTCTGGAAGAAGGATCACGTGTCTGCATCCTGGATCGCGATGCTAAAGCATGCGCAAATATTCGCCACCAACTGCCGGGAATCTCTGAGGCCATTATCGCCGACGTTACCGAGCTGATGCAGGTGGAAGCGGCGATGGCCGACGCCATCCGCGTGATGGATGGAGTCGACGTGCTCATCAACAACGCCGGCATCAGCATCCGTCACAAATTTCTCGACATCACTCCCGACGAGTGGGATCAAGTGATTGCAGTAAATCTTACCGGCGTGTTCTACGTCGCCCAAACTGCGGCGCGACACATGATAGAACGTTTCTCGGCCGAGGCGGGGAGTGGAGTAATTCTGCAAACCGCATCGACCAACGGCATCATGGGTTATCCCTATTACGCCGATTACAACGCCACCAAGGCGGGGGTCATCGAACTGACGAAGACGATGGCGCTCGAACTCGCACCCAAAGTGCGCGTGTGCGCCGTCGCCCCCGGATACGTGCTCACGCCGATGCAGCGCGCCGAATACAGCGATGCGATGCTCGATGAAGTGAATCGGAAGATTCCTCTCCGGCGGCACGCTAAGCCGGAAGAAATCGCCGCTCTGTTTGCATTTCTTGCGTCCGACGACGCCGGCTACGCCACCGGTCATGTCTACACCTTGGACGGCGGCGAAACTGCGGGTGGTTTGGCCAGTCGATAGAGACGCTTCTCCTTATTAGGTGCCTGCGAATCTGGATGCGAGCCGCGCCAGACGCACCAGGCGATAGAGCGGGAACAAAGCCTTTGGCAAGGGAACAGCTTCCCACTCGCCGGGACCAGGAGTGAAAGTTAAACGTGAGAGAAAGCGCAAGCGGTCCGTTTTGCGTTCGCGAAGCCCCATCATCAGACGGAAATACGATAACTTTTCTTCTTCGTAGTTAACCCCGATAGCAACCGAGGTGGCGATTTGTTCCACCAGAGTTTTCGCAGTCTTATCCTTAAGGAGTCTACTTTCGATGGTTGAGGGAATCCTTGTCTCAAAGAATCTGTTGAGCAATAGCAGCGTGATATGAAGAATTCTTTCGATGCCAATCTCGGCGGCTTGCGACTGAATCCAATCCCAATTCAGATGTTCTCGCTTCAAAATCTGCGCGGTGTCGCAGAGCCAGATCAGGCGTCCCCAGACGTGTTTCGCAGCGTGAACAGAAAGGATCAATAGCAGATCTTCGGGCGATGGTGTTTTCATAACGCGACCAGCGACCCTTACATTCCTTGAGCGCTCAAACAATCCCTGCATGTCGAAATCGACGGCGTAAAAACGCGGCTGCAGCGCCCACTGCAATTCCAGCAGGTTCTTTCCCGCAGCACTGTCGAAGGTACACTCATATCCTGAAGCAATGTAGTCCGGCTCGGCATCTGCCGGAATGAGTAGGCGAGGAGTGTATCCGAGATCGCGAACTGCTCTCTTGATCCGGGCCACATCTTCCTTTCGAACGAATAAATCCATATCGCCGGCTTGACGGAGGGCAATATCCCCGTAGTAAAGCTCCGACAGCACGACGCCTTTATAAGGAATGACCTCGATGCCGAGTTCACCCAGGCAATCCAGAATTCGGATCAGTTCGCGAGCGAGAAAAAGAGACTTGTGAATGTTCCGCTCATGATCTTGGCGTAACGACGCCAATATCGCGGCGGGAACGAGGCTAGTAAACGGCTCCAGGCTTTCATACAGCAGCGAGGTGACGCCATGCTGATCTGCGAGGCGAAAGAGAAGATCCCAGCGAGTTGACTTTGTTAAGAGAAGCCCAAGATGGTCACTCCTTGAGTCGATAGAAACCGCTGCCAGCAAGAGTTTCCATTCGAAAGTGACGGGAGCAGTTGGACGTTTCACGGATTATCGTTGGCTGCGAGCTAAGCCATCTTAACAGGCAATGTATTGCTGCGATCGAGTGTGATGCTCTTCTATCACTTCCTTTCCTACGTTACCTTCGTCACATCAATTTGCTCTTTCTTAGGCGCGGGTGCAGCCTCTGTTCTGTCACACTAGCGAGTTGGTGGAGTGAGATGGAGATACTGACACCCAAGGCGACGCGCCGCAGCACGCGATTGCGCGTTCAGATCCCTCTGGTCGTCACCAGCATGGATCGAAGGCATCCGTTCTCCGCGCAGTGTGTGGCCTTGGTAGTCAGCCCACAAGGCTGTGGGATTCGCGCCTCGCAAGCCTTGCCGCTCGAAACCCCAGTTCTCCTGGGCGATCTACCGGGGGGTGGAACCGCATCAGGACGCGTGGCAAATTGTCTGCCACTGGGCAACGACGGAAAATATTTTCTGATTGGAGTTTCGCTGTACAACGAGGGAAACGTATGGGGACTCGCCGATCCGCCGGAGGATTGGAACTCCGTTCCTAAATCGACTACATCGGGTAATGCGGAAGGCAAGGCGACGGCCAAGAGCAAGGATGTTTGGCCTTACAATGTTTTCTCCGGCCACGGTGAGGCGCATCCCGGAAGAAAATAAATCTTCCCTAAATCCTTGAGCGTTCTCTTCCACAATGGTCGTGTTCGCCTTCCCGTTCTTTCGTAACCTCCTGTGGTGACTGATGTAGTGCCATAATTCAGCCACGATGTCGCAGATTCCAGAATCCGCAGAAATTGAAATCTCTTCGACGACCGCGGCGACCTCGCCGAGCCTTACCCCGCGCCCGTTTCGCGTCAAATTGCGCGGATCGATACTGGCGCTGATCCGCTTACCGAATCGGCGTGAGCTGAGAGGCAAGCTGCATCAGCTTTCCACGACTGGCGGACTCTTGAATGTCGAAAAGCCACTCGATGAAAAGCTACAAGTGGAGTTGATCTTTCAATTGGGAGAGGCCACGATCCGTGAAAAAGCGGAGATGATGTTTCCCATGTGGGCTACGCAAGGATGGCTGCAGCCTTTCCGCTTCGTCGAAGTCCCTGACGAGCGCAAGAAAATCCTCGATACGAATCTTTTGCTGTTCGTTCAGAAAACCCGACAGTCAACGTAACCACCACAAACTCTCACCGCGTCAGCCAAGTTCAGGCCAAGAATGAGGGCAGCTGCGGTTTTGATCGCGCTGCCCCCGTAGTGTATTGCCAAAAACCTGTGACAACAGAGTGGATCAACTCAGAAGTGGAAGCCCAGCTCCGCGGTTAACGTGCGCGGCGATACATAATGTGTTCCGCTGAACGTCGAGAGAAAGTTGTACAGCACGTAGTTGTTTGCCAGGTTGATGACAGTGATTTGCGCGCTCCATTTGTACCTCTCGCCATGAAACAAGTTGTCATGACCAATCGACAAGTCGAAGAGGTTCCGCGATGCAATGCGAGGTGGATTGTGATCGTCGTTCTCGGTGTTCGGCGCCGGAACTTTTATAAGTGAGGAATTGAAGGCCGAGGCCGAGCAGTTATAGGGCAAGGGAGATGTTGGCGTCGCACCGACCCCGTTACAAGTGAAACCGGCTTCAGCTTCCTGATCGGCGGAAAGCGGCACTCCGCCGACATTTGAAGCGATCATGCTGACGTTTGGCACGCCACCGATGACTGTCGTCCCGGGGCAATCGTTATATGGCGCGTTCTGACCGAAACAAGGCGTTGCGCCCGCGACCAACCCGCTATCGTAGCGCCAGTTAAAGCCCATCCACGGGCCGCGTTTCCAGGGTTGATATTGGAAGTGAGTGGTCTGATTGAATTTTTCGTCATGATCGATGCGAAAGGGAAGTCCGGCAGCAGTAGCAACGGTTGCGCCCGCGCCCCCAATCTGAGGCTGAAAGAATCGGGCCGCTACGCTGGAGAAAACCATAAGCGCGGAGAAGCCGTGAATTTCCGGTACGCTCACACGCCCCGCGTAACCTGGGATTTTCGAATTGTGCCATTCAATGGGGAAGGTTATAGGAGTATTCCCGAGTACGCTGAAATCGTAGCCGTTATGTGTGTACTTCGAAATCCACTCACCGGAGAAAACCAGGTACTTCCCGAAGGCTTGTTCGAGCCCGGCGTGGAATTCATTGCGAAAGCCAGGGCTCAACGGATTCGTTGCCGTCGAGGAACAAAGAAGAAGCGGATTCAGAACAGCATTGCCGCATCCGATGCTGGAAAGTATCAGATTTTCGTTAAAGGGCGATTCCAGTGTCCGAGCGTAGGAAATGCGCAGGATTGTATTGGTCTTCTTAACGTTGTAAGCAATTCCAACCCGCGGCTCGGCTTGCCGGGCAATCGTGATCCCGTTGTAGAGATCGCCGCGTATACCCAGATTTAAAGACCAGTTTCCCTTCGTAATGTTGTCCCGCACATACAGGGCGAGTTCCTTCACGTCGGTGTGGCCGTTAAAAGTGTATAAGCCCCCTCCCCGGGTCAAGTCGTACGGAGCCAGGGTGGGATTGAAGTAAGGATAAAGGGCATTACCGGGGGCGTTCAGGTTGGTCGAAACATTTGGCTGGAGGACGCCGCCGCACTGCGAGGGATTCGTGATACCCGGAGCAGGCGTCGCAACAAAGGCGTATGGGTTCACCGAAGTCACAGTTGCAGCGGTCACGCAAGGCGCGTTAAAAGTCGGATCCACGATCCCGAGCGTATCGTCTTCATTAAGAAACGTTTGTTCATAAGTGACGCCAGCCTTGACTTGGTTGATTCCTTTGACGTAGGAAACATCCGATCGAAGCCCCGCATTTGTGAGCGTGCGGTTCTGACCCACGGACTGCCGCTGTAGACTCGGTGGCCCAAGGTCTGCAAAAGGATCACTGCTCGGGTAGTAGTTGTAATCGTCGCGGCGTACGAATGCGCCTAATGTGAAAACGGTGTCCTTGTTCAAAACATGCGTCCATGAAGGCGCGATATTAAACGTGCCGATTTTGGAGCGCTGGTCTGCGGATCCTACGAGAATCCCGTTCGGTCCGATGCCGGCGAAAGCCGCCATTTGCGGCTCAATGCCTTGCAGTCCAGCCCAGGGCGTGGCATTTTCGGCGTCGAGCGAATTTGGCGTCTGAAACCAGCTCCGGCTGTAGCCGAAGTTCAGTTGAATCGAGTCGGAGCCATTCAGCGAATAATCTACCCGGTCAAAGAGATTTTCTTCGTTGCCTTTATCGTGGAACACCGTAAATTCCGGTGGATCAAGAAAGCGGCCAGTGTTCAAACCGCTTGCGGAGATAAAGTTCCCCCAGTTCTTACCCCCGTAAGCAAGGTCGGCAGAGAGATTAGAACTTCCGAACGACCCGTATGAAGTGCTGACGCTTCCATGAGGTGTGGTTACGCCTTGGCCCGAGCGTGTGATTGCAACAATCACAACGCTGGTCTTGCCTCCGTATTCAGCCGGTGGCGCGCCGGAGATCACTTCCATCGATTGCACGGAACCAAGAGGAATCTGGTTCGAGAACACCTTGCTTTGCTGGTCCGTAATCGGCTGGCCGTCTACCGAGAATGAGTTCTCCGCATGATCGCCAAGCCCGTGAAAAAGACCATTAGAATCGGCGGCGATTCCTGGCGTTGAAAGAGTGACTAACGAACTCACAGATGACGTCGAACTTTCCAAAGGAATCTTTTCGAACGAATTCCGGTCGATGTCCGAATGGAATGTAGAATCGTTCTCCACCAGATCTCCTGCATCCGTGACCGTCACCGATGTGGTTGACCCTTCCACTGGAAGACTGATGTTGACGCTGACTGGCACCACCGACCGGACTTGCACGTCTTTTGCCGTGGGGGAAAAACCCTCCGCTTTCACCGTCAGGTGATACGGATTGAAAGGAACATTGGGGATGGTAAAACTCCCGGATTTATCCGTGACGGTGGATCGGTCATAGTGGCTGACTGGGTCCTGAATCTCCACGGTCGCGTTGGGAACGACAGCCCCGGTAGGGTCCGACACAGTGCCATCGATGGTCCCGGAATTTCCGCCCGACTGCGCGAAAGCCGAAAGCCCGAGGGACAAAAGCAGAAGCGCTAAAAAAGCCGGGGGATGCGGCTTTCTATAAGAAGCTTGCATGATTCCTCCAGAGAAATTGTCGAAAAGATCGTCAATGTGAAGATCGGCAATTAAAGATCGAGAGAACGGTTCGAGAAAAACGAACCGGGCCCGTGGCGTGTTGAAAATGCGATCTTTAAACGACTGGAGGTGGCCGGATATATAAGGCAAAAGCGATGAGCTGTTGTTTGCCAGTTGTAGGCTGGGGGCGAAAGGCCGGGATGCAAAAGAACACCGGCTTGGGCGCCGGGGAACCTGACGTTGGCGATGCGGAGTGAGCCGCAACACAAACCTGACAGGTTGCGGACTCATCCTGACTCGAATGGTGATGCACGGCAAAGGCCAGCGCTGACGATAAGGTCAGCAGCAGCGAAAGCCACGCGATGCGCTTCGAGATCGACTGCATGGTGCTCAAAATCCTTCAGTCGAATTTATAACGAATGTCAGGGAGTTGCAATGACTGCAAGGGGACTAGATGCTGCAGGCGGAAGAAAGGAGGCGCAATTTCCTCAGGCCTTATCTGCGCGCGGGGCACCGTCTAAGCCAAAGGCGCCGGCGGATTAGTGAAGGGTTCCAGCGCGGGTAGACGATTCTCGGTCCCTACTTGTTATGTTAGCTTAATAAATGCAGTGGGCCCGTAGCTCAGCGGTTAGAGCAGTGGACTCATAATCCATTGGTCCAAGGTTCAAATCCTTGCGGGCCCACCAAGCGTGATAAACTGTAGTGCCGCGAGGCAAATGTCTCAGATATCTCAACCGCCGACACCTCCTTCCTGTTCCGATTGCGCTACCAAGTCTGAGGCGCCGGGCGGCGCTGCGAGCGCGCAATCCTCTTCGCGCATGTGGCGATCGAGTAGCGGCAAGATGCGCATCGATACGCCCAGTTCCAGTATCATTTCGAACCCGACAGACCAGAAGAGCATTTTGCTTGACCACCTGAAGAAAGAGGCAACGGTCATTCCCATGCCTGCGGCCTCCGGGGTACCGGCCCCGGGTTATTCAAAGCTGCCAGCAGGAGCGCCACCGCCTCCCTCTATGCAAGTCCAGGATCTAGGCAAAAGCGTAATCGAGGGACATGAAGTGGAAGGCAAGCGTTATGTTCTTCCCGCGGCACAGAAGCCTCAGGCGCCGCCCATGCCGAAGATTCCTGGTTCTCCCAAATCACCGATACTCCCAAAAGCGCCTCCACTACCCAAATCGCCGCAGCCAACCGTTACGGAGGTGTGGATAAGCACCAAGCTGAAAACGCCTGTTCTAACCAAAATTACCAGCGCGTTAGGATCCCAGACTACTTATTGCAAGCCGACGTCGACGCAGGAACCTCATCCTTCGATGTTCGAGATTCCACCTGGATATAAGTTGAAGAGTTCCTGACGTCGCAATCGCTCGTTGACACAAACAGGACCGGCGGACCACTTGCCGACGAGTTGGCAGTTTGCCGAGACCTTCCTCGCGATGTGACAATGTTACATGCAAAAATTCACAACCGCAGTAAACCTACTGGCGGCTGGTACATTGCTGCTCGGGAACGCCCTGGCGCAGCAGACCCCGGCCGCTAGCACTCAACCAAGCACGACGACCAAGACGCAAACTCCCGCAAAGCGCGCAACCACTCCAGCCAAACCCGCGACAGGTCTGACACTAAAAACACAAAAAGAAAAGTTCAGCTACGCGGTCGGGATGAGGACCGGGCAAAGGATGGCGGAGAGTTTTAAGAAGCAGTCGGTTCCGTTCGATCCGGCCGTTCTGGCACGCGGACTGAAAGACGGCCTGGCGGGTGGAAAGACTCTGCTCACTGAAGACGAAGCCCAGGCTGCGATCAAAGCTGTGCAAGAGGAAGTTGGCAAGCAGCAAATGGAAAAGATGCAAGTGGCGAGTGCAGCCAATAAGAAAGAAGGGGACGCTTTTCTGGCGGCGAACAAAGGAAAAGAAGGCGTGGTTACGTTGCCCAGCGGCCTGCAATACAAGATCCTGAAAGAAGGAACAGGACCGAAGCCCACGGCGAGCGACACCGTTGTGTGCAACTACCGCGGCACGCTCATTAACGGGACGGAGTTTGATAGCTCTTACAAGCGTGGCCAGCCGGTTACGTTTCCCGTGAGTGGAGTAATTAAGGGGTGGACCGAAGCCCTTCAGTTGATGCCGGTTGGTTCGAAATGGCAGCTGTTCATTCCCTCGGACCTTGCCTATGGAGATCGCGGTGCGGGCGCCGATATCGGGCCTGACAGCACACTCATCTTCGAAGTCGAACTGGTTTCCATTCAAGACAAGAGTAAGGAGGCAGCTCCAGAGTCCGGGAAGACTCCAGATCAAAAATAGTCGTGTTAGGTTCGGTAGGTCGAAGTGCAACTTTCGAGGGCGGGTCCGTTGGAGCGGATCCGCGTTTCTTTGGACTCTCGGCAACGATTAACCACTTTGGAACGGACCGGCCTTGAATCGTTGACAGGCTATTGGTGCGGGAGTAGCTTGACCTAAGTTCAAACGGCTTTGATTTCATCCGAGGAGGCAGGCAAATGTTGTGCAGATATCTCTGCGCAGCGGTGATTGTGTGTCTGGCAATAGGTTCCGCATCAGCACAAGATCCCACGAAAGTGGAACCGAAACACTACCGGCTGATGTTTGAAAATGAACGAGTGCAAGTCGTCAGCGTGCATTATGGACCGCACGAGAAATCGGAGATGCACGATCATCCCGGTGGCGTGGTGGTGATTGTGACCGGAGGGCACCTGCGGTTCACTGACCAAAGTGGCAAAGTCACGGAAGTTTATTCCAAGTCAGGCGAGGCCCGCTGGTTTCCGCCTTTCAAGCATAAAGTCGAGAACGTAGGCGATGAACCTTACAATGCGGTCTATGTTGGCTTGAGGGGTAAGGGGATGGAAATGGGGATCAATTCAAACCCTGGTTCCCTCGTCAGCCAGGAAGAGCTCGCGAAAATCATGATGGAAACTGGCATGGCGAAGCCCTGAGATCTGAAACGAACTTCTTCTCTGCGCGGCGGCTTCATTTCTCCGATTCATTCCCCAGCTGCGTTCCCGTGTAATAATCTTAAGAGTGACAAACTCCGGATCGAAGGAAGCGTATGGCGCATAACGTGTACTGCGTGAAGCTGAAAAGGGAACTACCCGGATTGGATGAACCGCCCTTCGACAATGATTTGGGCCGCAAGGTTTACGACAACGTCTCGCAAGAGGCCTGGAGAATGTGGACGGAGCATTGCAAGATGCTGCTCAACGAATACCGCCTGAATCCCGCGCGTCGCGAGGATCAGGAAGTCATCGTTAAGCAGATGGAGCAATTCTTTTTCGGGGAGGGTTCCGCTTTGCCCAAGGAATATGTCCCCCCCGCTCAAAAATAGCGTTCGTTACAGGGACGTTGCTCGGGGCATTCAAGTTTCTGAAATATTTCGTCACAGATCGCAGCTAAAGTAGCGATTCTGGAAAGTTACTCCGCCGGTTACCTCTGCACTGATTTTGATGCACAATTCATCACCCCTTAACATTCCTGGGCTACAACGGGAGTATGGATCTGCCCGTGTACAACACGCTGATCCTTTCTGACCTGCACCTCGGTGCAGAGACGAGTCATGCGCGGGAAGCCACGCGCGTGCTGAAGGGCAATCACTTTCAAAGGTTGATTCTGCTCGGCGATATTTTCGCTGATCTTAATTTCGCCCGGCTGACCAAAGACCACTGGAAGTTTCTCGGTTATATCCGCAAGTTGTCGAATCCTAAACGAAATATTGAGGTCGTGTGGGTTGAAGGGAATCACGACCACGGTCTCACCAACATCATGTCGCACCTGGTGGGTGTGCGGGTTTACCAGCGTTACTGCTGGCAATACGCAGGAATGCGCCACATTGCGATTCACGGTCACCAGTTCGACGGGTTTCAAGTGAACAATGTGCGACTAAGCCAGTTTGGAACTTCACTTTATTTGAAGTTGCAGAAGTTGGACTTCAAGAACAAGCCCATTGTTCGGCTCATCGACCGGTTGAACACGCGCTGGCTGCGCATGTCACTAAAGGTTTCGGCCGGCGCTTTGCAGCATGCGCGGCAACACGATGCACAGAGAATTTTCTGTGGACATACGCATCAGGCAGTCCACGTCGAAGCGGATGGAATTCATTACTACAACTCGGGCGGTTGGGTCGATTCACGGCTGACTTATTTAACGGTCGACGAAGAAGGAGTGCGAATCCATGAGTTTAATAAGCACGAATACAACGAACACGAATCCCGCGAGCGAACTGACGATCGTGATTCCCGCCAAGAACGAGGCGAAGCTGATTCCGCGTTTGCTGACTTCGCTGATGAATCAGGATTACTCGAAGATGCCGAGTACGAAAGTGTTAGTGGCTGATGCCAACTCGACGGATGGAACTCGCGAGGTAGTGCTTAGCTTTCGAGACCGCCTGAATGTGAGTGTGATTCACGGAGGAATGCCTTCGGTCGGACGCAACCTCGGTGCGGCTCACGCGGAGAGTACTTACGTTCTATTTCTCGACGCAGATATTGAATTGGCGCACCCTTCGGTGGTTCGCCGCGCCGTGGAACTGGCCCAGCGGAAACAACTGCACTGCGTCACTACCAACATCCTGTGCCGCGACGGCAGTTGGATCGATAAGTTATTTTATGCAGGCAATGATTTCTTTCAGTACCTGTCGCGCCTGCACCATCCCTTTGCAACAGGAATGTTCATGCTGTTTGACGTGAAGCAATTCCGAAAACTTCGCGGATTTCACGAGCAAGTTGCCTTCGCCGAAGATTACCTGCTCACCCAGCAGGTGGAGCGAAAGCGATTTGGGATTGTCCGTGGCGGAGTTTACACCACCAACCGCCGCTTCAAAAAAATGGGGCATATCCGCGTGGGTTGGCTGTTTCTGAAGACTGCGATGAACTACTGGAATCAGAATTACTTTTTGCGCGACCATAAATATTGGCAGACGTAAGTTTGGGTGCGCGGCGCGCTGGTTTTTTCTTGGTTGGCATAAACGCGGGATCCAGTCATCTCTGGATCCCGTTCTGCGCTGGATGATGAACTTACGCGGTTGGCATTTTAGAAGCGCACCACAATTCCAGTCGATAACCTCACGTTATTCTGCGTCGCCCCGAAGAATCTAGTTTGAACGTAGTCTCCCTGAAAACGCCACGCGATCGGTTTGATGATTTTGTAGTCGAGCCCACCTCCGAGTCCGGTGGCAAAGGACGTGTCCGACCCGCCAAGTCCCGCATTTACGTGTCCGGCTCCGAACAAGGCTTCCGCGAACGGTCGAAACTTGCCCAACGACACCGACACGCGAGGTCCAAATAGGTAATTGTGCTCGGTGACGCTGGCGTTGACGCTGGAACAAACCATTCCAACTGGGACGACCCCGCAGTTTGAAAAGTTCTGCGAGCCGTAATGGCTGTCGAAATCGGCCACAACTCCGAGAAAAGGAATGACCTTGCCTTCGACTGAAGCCTCCCAGCCGTTTAGATTGGCGCCGGAATTCAGATCACTGTTCAGATACGAGTAGCCGAAAAATACGTTCCCGCTGGTTGGAACCTGGGCGGTGGCCAGTCCGGCAAACAGAAGCATCGCAATAAGAATGAATCCGATTTTTCGCATGACAATAAAAGCCTGCCTCTCTAAGACTTGACAGTTTCAGCTACGTGAAACTTGCGTAAATCTTAGATGCAGCGAGGCTGAGCGTGGTTAGCACGTGGTGGAATTTACCTGGCGAAAAAAATCCAGATCTTGAGTCGCGAGCCGAAGATCGAGTGCTTCCGTCAAAACCTTTCGAGTAAAGCGCTTCCGGCTAGCTGCGGCGTAGCTGTTTTAGGAGTTGGCTGATCTTGGTTTCAGAACCGCCACACCAATCCGGTCGATCCTCGGATATCGTTCTGCGTCGCGGACAGAAGATGGGTATGCATGTAGTCGAACTGCACGCGCCAGGAAAAACGGTGCATGAAGAGAAACTGGAACTTGCGATCGAAGCCTCCGCCCACATCTTCGGCGATAGGGTAGTGGCTTACATTGGCCGACAACATACGCTGTGCTCCAGCCATTACCTGTATGAATGGCCGCCACTTTCCATAATTCATGGAGAGCCTGGGCCCTAAGAAAAGGTTGTACTGCTGGATGCCGGCCCGGTAGAAGCCGCTCCCATCCAAGACCACTCCAATGTGAGAGTGCCGGGAGAAGGGGAAGTCTTCAATGGAGGCGTTCCATCCGCGGAAGGTATAGCGGTTAGTCGCGATCACATCGACGGAATCACCATAGGCAGCTCCGACATACACGTTCCCACTGGGGAGCAGTTGCGCACTCGATAGGGTCGCGAACAGCAGAAAGCTCAAGAACGCCAGCACCACGGCTGCGATTTTTGACACGAAAATGATTCCTCCTCCGGCAATTTGTGCCAGCAGCAGATTCTACCTGATTGTGTGAAATCCGTTAGATGCAGTGTACCCGACGCTCAAGATGCCCGCGTTCCAAAATTGTGCATGTGCAAGTCTGGCACAAACTACTAAAATTTACGTTCTTTTTATGATTCCGAAACCCCTCTGCTCGCGTCTATCTACTAGGATGAAATTCACCGACAGCACTTGGCAAACATGGCCAGCGATTGAATTGACTGGCCTCGGAATTCAACCAAAGGAGTCGCAGTTGAAACTTAGTTTAGAAACTCGACATCGTGGTGATGTGGTGGTGGTTTACTGCCAGGGGCGCATCGTTTATCGCGACGAGGCGGCTGCACTTTCGAACCTGGTGGGGGAAGTTCTGCAAAGCAGCGGTAAAGTCGTTCTCGATCTCAGCGGCGTCCGTTCCATCGATAGCGCTGGCATCGGCGAACTCGTGCTTCTCCATACCTGGGCTCAGGCGAAAAATGCGGAGCTGAAATACGCCAGTCCAAGTCCGTTTGTGCGCGACCTGTTTGATCTTACCCATCTCGATTCGTTTTTCGAGATCCATCCCAACTTGAACCAAGCCTTGGCAGCGTTCCAGTCGAAGGAAGTCTGCGCCGACTGCTGAGTCCACTCTGAGCACGGTCGCGAGTCGATTTAGTTGGCAAACGTCGAACATCATCTAGCTTTCCCGCTGGAAGCGGTAGCGGCCGCCTCGCTCCGTCGCTACTGCTTCAGCTACTTTCAGAAATGCCCGCGCCGCATGGGAGAGGCCTGCTTCTTTGCGGTAGATTAAGCGCAGCTTGCGTTGCACATGCAACTCGCGCACTGGAATTCTTACCAGTTCGCCGCGCGCCACCTCAGTTTCCACGCTAATCTCGGGCATCAGCGCCACGCCGCTACCCAGGGCAACAAATTGCTTGATCGCTTGCAACGTGGGCAGTTCCAAGTCCATGTGCAATGGCGTTTTGTATTTCTGAAATGTCTGTAGAACTTTGTCGCGATAGGGCGAGGAAACGATGTGCGCCACAAACGATTCCGCTCCCAGTTGACGGATGCTGACCTCTCTCTCCGTGGCCAGCGGATGCCCGGGAGGAACCACCAGCACCAATTCATCAAGGTAGGTCACGATCGAATGCAGGCGAGGCTCCTCGGGTTTGTAGGAAAGCACTCCCAGTTCGGCGCTATGCTGCAACACGTCATCGGGTATGCGGCTGCCCAGCGCCCGCTGCACGGTAATCTTGATCATGGGATGCAGCCGTCGAAATTCCGCCAGTACCGGCAGCAGGCAGAGCGCTGTAAATTCGTTGGCCGCAATGACCAGCTTGCCCTTTTGCAGCTCTCGCAGCTCGACGAGCGATTCGTGCGCGTCACGGCGAAGGTTCAGGAGCTTCTCGGCGTACTCATAAAGCACCTGACCGGCATCGGTGAGGACGCCTTCGCGGGAGGAACGGTCAAAAAGACTCTCGCCCAACTCATCTTCCAGCTTTCGAATGGTTTGGCTGACGGCGGATTGCGTGCGATAAAGCTTTTCCGCAGCGCGGGAAAAGCGGCGCTCTCGCGCCACGCTCAGGAAAACCTCCAGTTGTGAAAGCTCCATAGGCTAGCCCTTAATAGAAACTGTAGTGATCATTAGCAAAGCTTATCATAGAAGATATTCTTATGATTACGATAAAATTATAAGTGTTGCTTCAGGAGCGCTGCCCAGTACGATAGACGCATACCGTTCTTTTTCCTAAGAAGGAAGACTCATGGCTGAGCAAATGCGCGTTACCGTTTTCGACACGACCTTGCGCGACGGAGAACAATCGCCCGGTTGCAGCATGAACCATCAGGAGAAGCTGCGTCTGGCTCATCAGCTCGACCGCCTCGGCGTCGATGTGATTGAGGCGGGGTTTCCCATTGCTTCAGAGGGTGATTTCGAAGCGGTAAAGGCCGTTGCTGAGGTGATTCGCCGGCCTATCGTTGCGGGACTAGCTCGCGCTTGCCGGCCTGATATCGAGCGTGCGTGGGAAGCCTTGAAAGATGCCGCCCGCCCGCGCATTCATGTTTTCCTGGCGACTTCCGACATTCATCTGCAATACAAACTGCGGATCACGCGCGATCAATGCCTGGCGCAGGCGCGGGATGCCGTACGATTTGCTAAATCCCTTTGTAATGACGTGGAGTTTTCTCCCGAAGATGCCACGCGTACTGACACTGATTTTCTATGCAAAGTGCTCGAAGCTGTAGTTGAAGCGGGCGCTACTACGCTGAATATTCCGGATACGGTTGGCTATACCGTGCCTGCGGAGTTCGGCGACCTGATCGCAAGCATTCGCCGCCGGGTGAAGGGAATCGAGAATGTAACCATCTCGGCGCATTGCCACAACGATCTGGGCATGGCAGTAGCCAACAGTATGGCGGCCATTGCGGCCGGAGCGCGGCAGGTGGAATGCACTATTAATGGCATCGGAGAACGGGCTGGCAACGCAGCACTAGAAGAGATCGTCATGGCCCTGCGGGTTCGTCGCGACCGCTATCCGTATGAGACCGGCGTTGCGGCGGAACAACTCTTCGCCGCCAGCCAGATGCTGAGTGAGATCACCGGTGTTCCCGTGCAGCCGAACAAAGCTGTCACCGGACGCAATGCTTTTGCGCACGAGGCGGGGATTCATCAGGATGGCGTACTTAAAAACCCGTTGACTTACGAGATTATGACGCCGCAGTCGGTTGGCGTGCCTGATTCAAAGCTGGTGCTGGGAAAGCACTCCGGGCGTCATGCTCTCAACATTCGCTGTGAACAGCTTGGCTATCAGTTTGACCGCCGCGCGCTGGATGATATTTACCGCCGCTTCGTTCGCCTGGCCGATAAAATCAAGCACGTTGAAGATCATCACCTGTTGGAATTGATTCGCGACACGCACAAGCCGTCTTCATCGGCGACCCCCCTGTTCGAGCCGCTTTCAGTCGCGGCGGCCGCGAGCGTATCGGCGCATGAGGCGCAGCGTCCATTTCCGCTGGTTCCGCAAACCAATGCATTCGGCGCTCCCATTCCCATTCCAGGGGATCAGCACCATGATCAGGAAGATTATCTCTGGGGCGTGTAAGCGAAAGTCTTATGTTGGATTGCTCCTCCTTTCGCCGATCCGGGTGCGAATTTTGGACTGCCCATCCGAAAAAAGCATGGGGCCTGCATTGTAATCGCCCTTTCCTTTAAACTGAATCCCGCATGCTTCTAAACCTCACTATTCTCCCGGGCGATGGGATCGGCCCCGAAGTCACTGAGCAAGCCGTACTCGTGCTTCGCACGATTGCCGACCGATTTGGACACCAGCTGCAACTTCACGAGAAGAATATTGGTGGTGCGGCTCTGGCTGCGGCCGAGGATCCTTTGCCTGCTGACACTGTGCAGGCCTGCCTCGCGTCGTCCGCCGTGCTGATGGGAGCGGTGGGAAATCCGGCGTACGATCACTATCCCAATCACCTTCGTCCCGAAGCTGGATTGTTGCGGCTGCGCCGTGAACTCGGCGCCTACGCGAACTTGCGGCCGGCAATTTGCTTTCCGGCGCTGGAGGATTCTTCTCCGCTGCGCGCGGAATACATTCGCGGGACTGACATGATGATTGTGCGCGAATTACTGGGCGGACTCTATTTCGGAGAGCCGCGCTCGATCACGGGCCCGGCCGGATCCCGCGTAGCGACGAATACCATGACATACGACGAGGCGGCTATCGAGCGCATCGCGCGAGTCGCTTTCGATCTGGCCATGAAGCGTAGGCGGAAAGTCTTGTCTGTGGATAAGGCGAACGTTCTGGAATGTTCCCGTCTGTGGCGCGAAGTCGTCATCCGCTGCGCGAAAGGTTATCCGGAGGTGCAGCTTTCTCACATGTATGTAGATTCTGCGGCGATGTCGCTGGTGCAGCGCCCCAAAGACTTCGACGTGGTGCTCACCGAAAATATGTTTGGCGACATTCTTTCGGACCAGGCTGGCGGGGTAGTGGGTTCTCTGGGACTGTTGGCCTCGGCCAGCGTTGGCGGTTCGGTGGGCCTGTACGAACCGGTCCACGGCTCCGCTCCAGACATCGCGGGGAAGGGAATCGCGAACCCTCTGGGCGCGATTCTCACCACCGCGTTGCTGCTGCGACATTCGTTTCAGTTGGAACGTGAAGCGGCCTGCGTGGAGAATGCGGTCAGCACGGTTTTGAATCAAGGGTATCGCACGGCAGATCTAGTGCGAGCGGGACAGAGTTCCGCTACAACATCCGAGATGGGGAGCAAGGTGGTTGAAGCAGTAAAGACTTCGCAGCAGGAAAAAAGATCGGCTTGAAAGTCTTAATCTCTAACTCGGACCTCAAACTCTGGGTGCAGGCCCTCCGGGCAGAGTTTTAACCGGCTGCGGCGCGGCAGTCGCGGGAGCCCGCCCGTCGTACTTTCCGGCCAGATCGTACCAGCGGATGCGCAGCATTTCTTCAAACATCCGCGCTCCGTCCATCAGGGGATTGATTCTGGTGCCGCCCACGTGTCCCCAGCGCACCGGGACCTCTTCCACGCGGAAGCCGAACTTTCGCGCGAGAAAGAGAATTTCTGGATCGAATCCCCAGCGCTCAATGCGCTGCAACGGCAGTATCGTTTGCGCTGCACGGCGAGTAAAAGCTTTGAAGCCGCACTGCGTATCCTTAAATTGCAGCCCCAGAATAATTCGGTTCAGACCGTTGAAGACTCTGCCAAAAAGTTGGCGATGCAGCGACTGGCGCTGCGTCTGCAACTCAGAGCGCAGCCAGCGCGAGCCGATTGCGATATCCGCTCCCGCTGCCAAAGCTCGCAGCAGCTTCGGCATTTCTTCGATGGGCGAAGACAAGTCGGCGTCGCTGAACACCACGATATCGCCCCGCGAATTCAGAATGCCATTGCGGACGCCGTAGCCTTTGCCACGGTTGCCGGGGTTCTCGACCAGGCGCACGATCGGATTCTTCTCCGCGAACATTCGCACGATTTGTGCTGTATTGTCGTGAGAACCATCGTTTACCACGATCACTTCCGCGTCCCACCCCTGCTGCCGGACGTACGCCAGCACCTTCTCCAGGGTTTCGCCCAGGCGCTGGCCCTCATTATACGCCGGAATAACGATGCTATAGGTCATTTCGTCGAATGGGATCATATAAGTCCGGCTGCACCGGAATGCTTAAGATGTCCCTTTCTACAAATCTGTTGCTTTTCTTAACGCAGCCTTAGCTAGCTCAAAAAGAACCTGAAGCCGATGCAGCCTGGCCACTGTTTACGCTACGTTTCGCTGCTCCAGCAACATGCTGAAAAACTCGTTTACCAGATCGCCATCCAGCAAACCCTGGCGGGCCTTCTCGCACATCGTCTGCGCGGATTGCTCATGGCCGATCGCGGGCTTGTAGGGCCTGGCTGTCCGGAGAGCGTCATAGACGTCGACGACCTGCAAAATCCGAGGCAGCAGCGGGATTTCACCAGCCCGCAATCCATCCGGATAGCCCGAGCCATCGGGATGCTCATGATGATGCCGGATGATCGGCAGCACCAGCCGCAACGATTTCAGAGGCCGGCAGATGTTTTCTCCGGTAACCGGATGCAACTTCATGATCTTCCATTCTTCCGGTGTCAGGTCGCTGCCTTTTTTTAGGATTTCGTCGGGCACAGCTATCTTGCCTAAGTCGTGGAGATATCCGCCACGCCGCAAGGCCAGAATGGAATCCTCGTCCAGTTCCAGATGCCGCCCTAAATCTGAGGCAGCCGACGCCAGCCGCTCGCAGTGGCCTTCGGTGTAGGGATCGCGACCTTCCACAATCAGGCCTAGAGTGCATAGCACCGAATCCGCGGTCTCCAGTTCATCGGTAAATTCCTTGACCCGCAGCAATGACTTCACACGCGCTGTTAACTCTTCCGCTAATACCGGCTTATTTAAGAAGTCGTCCGCGCCGGCTTCAATTCCGCGCAACTTATCAGCGCTGTCGCTCAAACCGGTGATTAACACAAAAGGAATCAGCCGCGTGGCTGGATTTTCTTTAAGATCGCGGCACAGTTCGTATCCCGACTTTCCCGGCATTCTCACATCCGAGAGGATCAGATCGGGCGCCTGCCGCCGTACTTCGACTTCGGCCTGTTGCGCATCGACAGCCGTCACTACGTCGTAACCGCGCATGGTAAGCAACTGGCTCATGAGGGCGGCGATTCCCGGATTATCGTCCACTACGAGAACCCGCGGGGTATGTCGTCGCGTCCAGTTGTCGGGGACACTTGAGTCGGAAGTCAGGTCGCGCGCGGAAGCTTTCCCCAAATTGCTGCTCAAGGCCAAACGAGGATCACGGGGAAAGCTCATAAGATTGAGTATCTACAAACGGTAAGTCTACTGCAATGTCGAAGTCGGTGTTTATGCAAGAGGTCCGCGAAGCCATCGCTAGTTGCTGTGTGACTTTATCCCACTTCGGAACTGATCTCAAAAATTTATGACTTCTTTGCTTGTGTCTATAGTGTTTGATGCTTAATCTTTGGTCATGATGCGATTATCCCGATTGAGAAAGACGAAGGCGCTACCGACCTTAATCATCCTGACCAACTTTACCTTGACGAACTTTGCCCTCGCCGCCAACAAGCCTCACGTGGTTACACTTGGGAAATGGAGCACGGTTCAATGGTTCCCTGGCACGGGCGCAGCGGAGGAGAAGCCGGTTGCTCTCAAGGTCCGTCCGCTGCTGGTTGACGCCCGCGTGAAGGGGTTTACTGTTGGAACCCCGCACGATGTAACGGATCGTCTGTTCGTCATTAGACGCGCCTTCCGAGTCAACGATAGCCTGCCGACGGAGTCCACTGTTTCGCCGCACTGGCAATGGCAACGCGGCGGATGGCTGCTGGTTGATCGCGTGACCGGCCGTACCTCCACGATCAATTTGCCTGAGTTCGACGCCGTCTACTCCGACGTCACCTGGTACCGCGACTACGCCGCTTACTGTGGCCTTTCAGATGACAGCAAGCAGATTTACGCCATGGTCGCGCAGATCAATCGACGAAAGCCGATGGTGAAGTGGCTGATCGAAGAGACGAAATTCGCGACAGAAACTCAGCAATGGCAGATTCCGGATCCACCGTGCAGGTTGCCCGACTGGCAGCGATCTCCTGCCCGGGTAACTTTCGAAACAAATCCAGCGACAAAACGGACCTACGTGATTCGAGGCCACTCGGTCGATTTGTCGAGCAGCGAAGAAGGAGACGAAGAAGCCGCGAAATAGTGGCGCTTGCATCCAGAGTATCCTTCGCGTTCGAAGCTCTCGGTCGAGGACCGAACTACTGCCCGACGGTTTCCGCGGCCGGTAAGTCTTGAGTGATCGTTTTCTCCTTCACTTTTGCGCTCGTAACCAGAATGACCGACAAAACCACGATAATGCTTCCCATCACGATGAAGCGGTCCACGCGTTCATGCAGAATCAGCCACCCCAGGAAAACTGCAATCACTGGATTTACGTACGCATAAGTCGAAACTTTCGAAGTCGGCACATGCTCCAGCAGGTAGATGTAGGCGGTATAGCCGATCCACGAACCGCACACCACGAGATATGTCACCGCGCCCACGCCGCGAGCCGTCCACGCCACGTGGGAAAAATCTCCCACAACCGAAGCCAGCAATAAGCTCCCGGCCCCTGCCGCTGTCATCTGCCATCCCGTGGCGCTGAATCCGTCCATGCCCGACTGCCAGCGCTTCGAGAGGACCGATCCCAACGCCCAGGAAAAAGACCCACCGAGGAGTGCCACGCAGGAGAGCAGTTCGCGGCGTCCCAGAGACGAGGTTGAATGCAATTCCGGCCAGAACAAAATGAATAGTCCTGCAATCCCCAGGGCGAGTCCAGCTTTTCCTCGCCATGAAATGCGATGGTGTCCCAGCAACAACGAATCCAGCACCAGAAACCATAACGGAGTGATCGCAATAATCAGAGCTGCCAAGCCCGAGGGAACGGATAACTCCGCCCACGCAAGCGTTAGATTCCCTCCCATCAGCAGCAATATCCCGACCACAGCCGCCAGAGCAATTTGCCGGGCGGAGTACCAAATCCTGCGGCCGGTCAGCGCACATACCGCCAGCATTACCACGCCCGCAATGGAAAAACGCACGGCACACATGAGCGCCGGAGGAATCTTTTGTACCGCAATATCGATCGCCAGATAAGTCGAGCCCCACAACAGATACACCAGCCCGAAGGCAAGAATCACTGCAAACCGGCTGGGGCTGTGTACTTTGGGCATGTGAAAAATTGGGAAACTAAAAGATATCAGACGATTGATGGCACGGTGGGATTCGAAACTTGTAGGACGCAAAAGGCCCGCAATCATGAATAAATTGGGGGTTACGTCGCGGAGCGCTTCCAGCTATAATGACGTAGTGATCTTGACTGTTAGCGATGCTGCTCAAGAACCCCAATTCGCATTTGCCCGAGTGCTGGCTGCACTGCCTGGTGTGTCCGCGGCGCTATCGTGCGAATTTGCCTTCCCGTCTTCGTCCCAGTCTTTTCGGTAGTGATTAGTAATCTTCCTGCCTGACTCGCCCCAGCTTGCGCATGCCTGAACCAGGGTCCGCGCATTCCGAGGTTGCATTCACCCATAACGAGCAGTTGACTACTGACAACTGCTGACGGAGGATTCCATGACTACCAACACCATGACTGCAACGAACGCAGCTACTGGACCAAAGATCAAGACGGCGCTGCCAGGGCCGAACGCCAAGCGCGTGCTGGCCAACGACGAGAAATATATTTCGCCTTCGTATACACGTTCGTACCCGCTAGTGGCTAAGAGCGGCCGCGGCATCGTGATTACGGATGTCGATGGCAATGAGTTTTATGATTTTTCCGCGGGCATCGCCGTGACTTCGACCGGTCACTGCCATCCGCATGTGGTCGCCGCTATGCAGAAGCAGGCGGGCGAGCTGATCCACATGTCGGGCACGGATTTCTATTACGAGAACATGGTTGAACTCGCCGAGCGTTTGTCGAAGATTGCGCCTATGCCCGGGCCGCACAAGATCTATTACGGCAACTCGGGCGCCGAAGCGATTGAGTGCGCACTGAAGCTGGCGCGCTATCACACCAAGCGGCAGAACATCATCGCCTTCTTCGGGGCGTTTCACGGGCGCACCATGGGAGCGTTGTCGCTGACTGCGTCGAAACCGCAGCAGCGGCGCCGGTTTGCGCCACTTGTGCCGGGGGTAACTCACGTGCAGTATCCCGACCTGTATCGCGGACGCAAAGATGCCACTCAAGATCCCGATGCGTTCGCGCTCAGCTGCGCACGCTTCATCGAAGAGAAACTCTTCAAGACAATACTGCCTGCTGAGGAAGTGGCAGCGATCTTCGTCGAGCCCGTGCAGGGCGAGGGCGGGTACGTGGTCGCTCCAACAATTTTCATGCAGGAGTTGCGGCGCATCTGTGATCGTCACGGAATCCTCCTGGTACTGGATGAAGTGCAAAGTGGTGTGGGCCGCACAGGGAAATGGTGGGCGGTTGAGCACACGGGAGTTGAACCGGACATGATTTGCATTGCGAAGGGCATTGCGTCCGGTATGCCGCTAGGAATTACGCTGACGCGCTCTGAAATTATGGATTGGGTGCCGGGCTCGCACGCGTCAACCTTTGGCGGAAATCCCGTATGCGTGGCCGCCGCGCTGGCGACACTTGACGTGATTGAGAAGGAGAAGTTGCTGGAGCATTCTGCGGAAGTGGGTGCGCTTATGATGAAGCGTATGTCCGGCTGGCCGTCGAAGCTGAAGTTGGTCGGAGATGTGCGCGGCCGCGGGCTGATGATCGGCGTCGACATCGTGAGGGACAAGACAACGAAAGAGTACGGTGCCGCGGAGCGCGACTTGATTGTCGAAAGGGCATTCGAACACGGCGTGCTCTTCCTGGGTTGTGGTCCGAGCACGGTCCGGATATGTCCGCCGCTGGTGGTCACAAAGGAAGA
Organism: uncultured Acidobacteriaceae bacterium; assembly: GCA_963813205.1. Lineage (GTDB taxonomy): Bacteria > Acidobacteriota > Terriglobia > Terriglobales > Acidobacteriaceae > Sulfotelmatobacter. The sequence continues at coordinate 29,184 of CAWEYI010000011.1, forward strand.
GGCGGACGTTGCCATCGATGTGCTGGAGAGGTGCATTCGGCAGGTCGGGCAGTAGTTTGGTGGGTTCAGTCAGACACGCAGTTCGTTTTTCCGAAGCACTGAGCCCTGTCATGCTATGAGTTGTTCAAGCACTTCAAAGTGCCAGATGGGGCGGAGGCACCCTCTGCGGTTCTTAATCGGACGGCGCAGATAAGCGCCTGTGCTCCTGACAATTCGTGCGTGCTAGCGTGGTATAGTTCAGGCGATCGATGGCCGGCGGACTGATGAGTGCTGCCGGACGGCGATAGGAGTTCTTGCCACAACTTGCGGCTTGGGTCCGCGATCAAAATAAGGAGAAAACCGGCCATGAAGAAAGTGTTCCTGCTATGTCTTGCGATATGTTTCGTGTTCGTCCTGACGGCGATGGCGTTTGACAGCATGGGGAAGAGCACCACCGTGAATGGGTGGGTAAGCGACGACCAGTGCGGTGCCAAGGGCGCCAACGATAAGGCTGAAGCCTGCACCAAGAAATGCCTAGCCAAGGGCGCGAAGATGGTGATCGTCACGGACAAAGATCAGAAGGTTTTGATCGTGGACAATCCGGATGCGCTTCAGGCGCATGTCGGGCATCATGTTGCCGTAAGCGGAGAGGTGAAGGGCGACAACATTCACGTAGATAGCGCGAAGATGCTCTGAGTGAGATTGGATTAAAAAGGGCGGCTGCGGCCGCCCTTTTCTGTTTTGCAGATACTTTCGGTTGAGGCCGGTGACCAGGGGCCGCCTACGCTGTCGCTACGAGCGCACTACCCCTTCGAGCGGGGAACTGGCCGTGGCGTAGAGCTTCTTCGGCATGCGGCCTGCGAGGTAAGCTTGGCGTCCGGCTAAAACTCCGTGGCGCATCGCTTCCGCCATCAGCACAGGATCCTGCGCGTTGGCGATGCCAGTATTCATAAGAACCGCGTCCGCGCCGAGTTCCATAGCGATGGCGGCATCGGATGCTGTGCCTACGCCAGCGTCCACAATTAGCGGAACCGCGGTGATCATCTCGCGCAGGATGCGGATGTGCGCCTGGTTTTGAATGCCCATGCCACTGCCGATGGGCGCGCCGAGCGGCATCACGGCCGCGGCACCGGCATCGATCAAGCGCTTGGCGAATACGATGTCATCGGAAGTATAGGGCAGTACCGTGAAGCCTTCGCTGACCAGGACCCGCGTAGCTTCGAGCGTGGCTTGTATATCGGGATAGAGCGTCGCCTGGTCGCCGATGACTTCGAGTTTCACCCAGTCGGAGAGTCCGACTTCGCGGCCCAGGCGAGCTGCGCGGATGGCCTCGTCGGCCGTGAAGCAGCCAGCGGTATTAGGCAGCAGGAAATATTTCTTGGGATCAATGTAGTCGAGCAGCGACTCTTTGCTGCGGTCGAGGTTGACGCGCCTTACGGCCACGGTGACCATATCGGCTCCGCTGGCTTCGAGGGCGCGCGCTGTTTCCTGAAAAGACTTATATTTTCCCGTGCCTACGATCAGCCGGGAGCGGAAAGAACGGTCGGCGATATGAAGGGAATCAGTCATGATTGTTTATTGTAGTCCGAGTTGGACAAAAGTCGAGACTCGCTCGACAGCCGCATGCCTGCCCTGAGCCCGCCGAACGGGCGGCTATCTCGATATACCTAGTGATCTATGGAGCAGTAATGGCTTCCGCCTGGGCGTAGAGATCATCGATCTGCGGGCGATAGCGTTCCTCGATCACCCGCCGTCGCAACTTCATCGTAGGGGTGAGAGCGCCATTGTCCGCGGTGAATTCGTCGGGGACGAGAAGAACGCACTTCAGTTGTTCGAAGCGCGCGAGATTCTTATTTACTTCTTCCGCGATTCCTTCGTAAAGCGACTGAACCTTCGGGTTGGCGACAAGTTCGCCCCGCGAGGAGAAAGCGAGATTGTTTTCGCGAGCCCAAGTTTCGAGCAGAACAAAGTTGGGCGAAATAATAACAAAAGCGAATTTGCGTTTGTCGCCGATGATGGCCGCGGTTCCGACCAAGGGATTAAGCTTCAGGGAATTCTCAATCGGTTGCGGCGCTATGAATTTTCCGCCGGAAGTCTTGATAAGTTCTTTCTTGCGGTCGGTTACGGAGAGAAATCCATCGGCGTCGACGTGCCCGATGTCGCCGGTTTTGAACCAGCCATCCTGAAACGCATTCTGCGTCTCCTCCGGACGATTCCAATATCCTTTGAAAACGGAAGGACCGCGCACCAGGATTTCGCCGTCCTCAGCAATTCGGACTTCCAGGTTCGGCAAGATCGTTCCAACTGTCCCGATGCGATGGTTGACCGGCGTGTTGACTGCGATTACAGGAGAAGTTTCGGTTAATCCGTAACCTTCGTGAATGCGGATGCCCACGCAGGCGTACCATTCGGCGAGTTCGCGGCCCAGGGGGGCGCCGCCGGAGATGAAAGTTTCTACATTGCCTCCCATGCCGGCGCGGATTTTCGAGAACACCAATTTGTTGGCAAGCCTCCAACCGGCAGAAGTTGGAGTTTCGCCGGCGAGAATTTCGGATTTGTGCGTGCGGCCCACAGAAAGAGCCCAGTTGTAGATCGAGCGCCTGGGAAAGCCACGGGCAGTCATCTCCGTCTTGGCATAAATTTTTTCGTAGACCCTGGGAACGGAAACACAAAGGGTGGGACGCACTTCCAAAAGAGTTTCGGGAAGATTCTCAATGAAGGGGCAATACGCAAGGGTCACACCGTGGTACAGGAACGCGAGATCCACATGGCGAGCGGTGACATGCGACAGCGGAAGAAACGAAATGCTGGTCAGTCCCGGATGAACGTCAAAGCCAAGCATCGAATAGTTGATGTTGGACGCCATGTTGCCGTGAGTCAGCATTGCGCCTTTAGAGATTCCCGTTGTGCCCGAGGTGTAGATAATGGTGGCGAGGTCGTCGGGTTGGATCGATCGGGCTGACGCTTCGGTTTTCGGATCGAGGGTCAGAGGCGCTTGGGTCATGAACCGGTCCATCAGCACACAGTTCGCGGCCAGCTCGCCGGGGATATTGAGACGATCCATGACGACGATCTTCTGGACCTGAGTTTGAGAGAGAATTGTCCGGACTTTGCGCAGTTGATGCTCGGTGGAGACGAAGACCACGGTTGCGCCAGAGTCGCGCAGAGTGAAGGCTGTTTGTTCCGGCGTCAGTGTGGCATATACGGGAACGGTGACGGCGCCGAGCAGGAGAATGGCGAAGTCGGCGATGGACCACTCGGGACGATTCTCGCTTAGAATCGCAATGCGGTCGGCTCGGTGAACGCCCCACTCCTGCAGTCCACGGACGGTTCCGGCGACATTGCGGCGCAGTTCCGAAGACGAGATAGGCAGCCACTTTCCCTCTTGACGGTAAAGCATGGCGCGATCGAGATTGCGTTCGACGGCGGTGAAGAAAACGTCGTTCAGCGTGGCAAGGCTCATGGTGGCGTCGACTGTCTGAGAGTGAATTTACTGGTTTAGGGATCGATTCGGCAATGTGAAAGGTGCGCCGCCGGTACGGTTCGCATCCTGCTCAGGCTGCGATCCTCAATTTACAACGTCTTTCCGGTATTGAGTTACCATTCGGCTAGGAGGAATGTTGATGAAGGGAAAACGAAAGAACATATGGCTGATTTCAGTGGTTTCGGGCGTCCTGGTTGTCGCGATGGTAGCTCCGGCAGTGGGGCAGGCCAAGCAACAGGAAGCTGCATCGGCGAGCATGCCCAAGGTGGGGGACATGGCGCCGGATTTCAAGCTGACTTATTTTGACGGGAACGACCTCAAATCGGTTTCCTTGAGCCAGTACCGCGGGAAGAAGAATGTGGTATTGGCATTTTTTATTTTTGCGTTTACCGGTGGTTGAACCGCGCAAATGAAAGCTCTCCAGCAGGATCAAAAAAGACTGGAAGCTACCGACACCCAGGTCCTGGGTGTGAGCATGGATAGTGCCTTCGCCGACAAAGCCTTCGCTGACCAAATTGGAGTTACTTTTCCGCTGCTGAGTGATTGGGGTGGGGATGTGACGCGCGAATATGGCATCTACGTGAGCAAGTACAAGGCGGCTCGTCGAGTGAATTTCTTGATCGGAAAAGATGGGAAAATTCTGGAAGAGCAGGTGGATAAGGACGCCATCGATCCGACCAAGATCGTAGACACCTGCGAGAGGCCGAAACTGAAAAACTGAGTGGCGTAATTTACGCAACCGGGAGTTCGAAGGAGAAGACCGAGCCGCGGCCGAGTTGGCTGGTGACGCTGACGGAGCCATTGTGGGCTTCGACGATGGCTTTCGCGATGGCTAATCCCATGCCCGTGCCTTGCACGGAATAGCGCTGGTCGCGTCCGCGATAAAATTTGTCGAAGACGAGCGATTGCTCGAAGTCGTCGATGCCGTGCCCGTGATCGGTAACGCTGGTGACGACGCGATCTCCCTTGCGCTCGGCCGTAATCGTAATGGGCGAGGAGGGAGGAGAATACTTGGCAGCGTTTTCCAGTAGCTGCTTGAGGACTTCCGCGATCCGGTCGGAATCCACGCGCACCTTGGGCAGCGACGCTGAGACGCGCACGTCGATAGGATGCAGACCGAGAACTGTTCGGGATTCTTCGACAGCCGACTCGATCACGGTCGCGATGTCTACGGCTGCGATGTGCAATTCGACCTTGTGGGCGTCGAGTTGCGCCATTTCCGTGGCTTCACCCACCAGGCGATCGAGGCGGTCAGTTTCCTCATTGATGACAGTCAGCAATTCCTTTCGCTGTGCCTCGTCGAGATTGTAATCAGAGAGCAGGCCCGTGACTGCAGCCTTGATGCCGGTGAGCGGAGTGCGCAGTTCATGAGTGACGGAATCGAGCAGCACGGCGCGCAAGTTTTCACTCTGATGGGCCGCTTCCGTCTGTGAGAGCTTTTCCATCGCTCCGGCGCGCTCGATGGCGATACCGATCATGCTGCCCAGGGCCTCGAGGGTGGCGCGCGAAAGTGATGGTCCTGCGATGCCAACGGCGCCGGTGGTGCGCGTTCCCAAATGCAGCGGAGTGAGTGAAATTCCGCGCTGCGAATCGATCACCGGTTCGCCGCGAGAACTTACCATTTGAAGATCGTGTAACGGAAACCAGGTCACTTTGGGATCGGTACGATAGACCTGCTGCGAACTGAGTAGATACATTGCCGCGGCCTTGGCTCCGAATCCGTCACACACGTAAGCAGGAATCGCATTCAACAATTCGGCGACGTTATCAGTGGCGAGCAGTCGTTGGCTGAAGGCATACAGACGTTCCACGTCGCGTCGGCGTTGAACGGCGTCGGCCGTTTGCCGGCGCGCGCGATCCGCGAGTTGGCTGGCGATCGCCGCGGTCACGAGAAATGCAAATAGAGCAACCCAGTTCTGGGGATCGGCGACGGTGAAAGTTCCGATGGGAGGAAGAAAGTAATAATTAAAGGCAAGTGTGCTGAGTACGGCGAGAAAAACGGAGAAGCGAAATCCCCAGTACGCGGCTACCCACAGCACCATTAGGAGAAGTGTTAGCGCTACAGTGGTGGGATTTACGTGGACGACGTGCCGATAGACTTGGGCGACGAATTCAGCGGCTACGAGGCATGCGAGGTAGCGGAGGAGGTGTTGTGGCCAGTGCGCTTTCACGGGCACGATTGTAACTGAAGGAAGCTTTTCACCACGGAGACACAGAGGCACGGAGAAAACCTCTAGTCTTTTTCTTGCGGTCTGGCCTGTCGCTTTGTGCGGTGGGCTTTATTGCATTCGACAATTTCTCCTCCGGCGTGGACAATAACGGCGATGCCCAAGAGTCCTGAAGAATGGCTGAAGGAATGTGACACTGCGCAGAGGCCTGCCGTGTTCAAGCTGTTCCTGGGTTATGCGCCCGGCGTGGGAAAAACCTACGCGATGTTGAGCGAAGGCGTGCGCCGCGCCAGCCGCGGCGAGGGAGTTGTGATTGGAGTCGTGGAAACCCACGGGCGCAAGCCAATCGTGGAACTTTCTTCGCGCTTGGAGACGGTCCCACGCAAGAAGCTGGAATATAAATCGACTATCTTCGAGGAGATGGATGTTGACGCTATTCTGGCGCGCAAGCCACACGTGGTGTTGGTGGACGAACTGGCGCACACCAACATTGAAGGCAGCAAGCACGCCAAGCGCTATGAAGATGTCTTCGAGATACTGGACGCGGGAATCGACGTCCTCTCCACACTGAACGTGCAGCATATCGAGAGCTTGTCGCCGACGATTCGCGCTCTGACTGGTGTGCAGGTGCGGGAGACGGTGCCGGATTGGGTGATACGGCGGGCGGGCGAGATTGTGATGGCCGACTTGACGCCGCAAGCGCTGCAGACCCGAATGCGGCGTGGAGATATCTATCCGTTGGAGCGCGTAGAACGCGCCCTGGCAAATTTTTTTCGGAGCCAAAATCTGGTTGCGTTGCGGGAGTTGGCTCTGCGCCAGGTTACGCAGGCCGTCGACCGCACGTTGTCAGAATTGAAGACCGAGGATGGTCAATTGCTGCAGGTGCGAGAGCGCATCGCGGTTTGTATCAGCTCGAATCCGGCGGCGCAGTATTTGATCGCTCGGGGCGCGCGCATGGCCCAGGCGCTGGACGGCGATCTCTTCGTGTTTTATGTGGACACTGGAACGGACGAGAGCGACGAGAATCAGCGAACTCTGGCTGATAATGTGCGCTTCGCCGAGAGCGTGGGCGCGAAAGTGGTGAAGGCTGAAGGCAAAGTGGTTGCGGAAAAAGTGGCGGAATTCGTCCGCGAGAATCATATTACGCAAGTTGTTTTCGGACGTTCGGCTACGAAGGGATGGAAGAGATATTTCTATCTTTCCGCAATTCATAAGTTTCTGCGGGATACGCCCGCCGTGGATGTGCACATCGTGACTCAGGAAATGCGGTGAGCGGGATGAATAATGAGCATCGCCGCATCCTGGTGGTGGATGACGAGCCGCAGATTACGCGCGTGCTGCGAACCACATTATCGGCGCAGGGATACGACGTCCGGGTCGCCAATGATGGCGAGATGGCGCTGGAGTTAATGAAGAATTGGACCCCCCACGTAGTGGTTACCGACTTGGCCATGCCCAACCTCGATGGCGTGGGCCTGTGCCGCCAGTTAAGGCAAATCTCGCAGGTGCCGATCATCGTGCTCTCGGTGCGCGGACAGGACCGCTCCAAGGTGGAAGCGCTCGATGCGGGCGCCGACGACTATGTAACCAAACCGTTCAGCATGAACGAATTGCTGGCACGGATCCGGGCACAGTTGCGGCGGAGTCCCATCGCCGAGGAACCATCCAGCGTGATCGTTGTGGGAGATTTTTCCATCGATCTGGATGCGCGCTCAGTCAAGGTTCGAGGAGAGGAAGTTCATCTCACCCCGAAAGAGTTCGATTTGCTGATTTATCTGGCGCGGCGTCCCGGCAAAGTGGTGACTCATCGGACGCTGCTGGCTGCCATCTGGGGCCCGAATAGTACCGAACAACCGGAGTACCTGCGAGTTTTCGTAGGACAGCTGCGCAAAAAGATCGAGAGCGATCCTTCATCGCCGAAATATTTGCTGACCGAACCTTGGGTGGGATACCGCTTCGAACCTGGTTCGTAGCTGGCCTCCCTCGAATGACTCTCGCTAAAGTTCCTTCCTCGAATCCTTTACGAACATTTTATGCACCCTTTATTGGAACCTTGTGCATCTCCGTATCCAATGGTCGTGGACTGAAAAACAGCCCTCAAAAAACGATAAAGACTCGGGAGATTAAACGACCATGTGGATTAATGAAGTTGCACCGGAACGGTTGGCGGAGCTTTTCCATCACTATCATCAGGCGCTGGTGCCAGAAATATCGGCGAAAGGCGGCGATGGCGGCTCGTGGAGGGAAGTTCCGCAACAGGAAAAAAGCCGCCTGGTCTCAGCCGCGCGTCTGGCATTGCTCGAACTGCAATCGATGACAAGGGATGGTGAAAAGCGTGAGTAT
>CAWEYI010000012.1:0-43609 GCA_963813205.1 uncultured Acidobacteriaceae bacterium
CGTCGGATCCATCGCTCTTACCAATCCCGATGGAACTCCAGTCCTCAAGAACCCGCTGAATCCGCTCCTTGGCCCCTTGACTGTGCCGATTCCCGTGGATCAGATCACGTTCCCGGGCGGTGACCTCAGCATCGTCACCAATTTCGAATACCGCATCACCATTTACGGACCGGTGGCCATCGCTCCATTCATGGACGCGGGAATCGATCCCATCGTGCGTCCCTCGCAGTTGCAGATTGCGCCGCAGCAGTATGACCAGGTCATCGGTCAGCTCTTCGGATGTCCCGCACAGGACCAGGGGACTGCCACCGCTACCGGTACTGGCTGTACGCTCGGCAGTTTTCTGAACCCTCTGCCCAAACAACAATTGCAGGTCCTGGGGCAGACCAATTGGCGGCCGCGCATGTCCACCGGTCTTGAACTGCAGATGTTCCTGCCCGTGGTCAACGCTCCGTTCCGTATCTATTGGGCCTACAACCCGTTGCGCCTGAATAGCCCCGCAACTCCGCCGATTCCGATCACCCGCGACATGTTCCCCTATACGTCCGCCTGTGACTATACCTACCACTGGCCCGTCAACACTAATGCGCCCACCTTCCTGCTGCGCGGACCCCGCTAAACCTTCCGCTTCACCTATGTTGCCATGATGTTCTCAGAATATTGTCATCCCGAGGAGGTATGGTACTGCCGCATCCTTGCGCGCACTTCGCGAAAGGCTGGTATTCCTCGAACCCATCCCTCAAAGGATTCGATCGCGCAGCAAGCCGCGCACCCAACTGAAGAATTACACGCTCTCCGTAATCCGCGTTAAAATCACGCCGCAGTGCAAACCGTGAAAAAGTACTGTCTCTATTACGGCGACAACCTCAAGGTCCTGCGGGAGCACATCAAGGACGAATCCGTCGATCTGATCTACCTCGACCCGCCCTTCAACAGCCGCCAGGATTACAACGTGCTCTTCGCCGAGCAAGACGGCACGCGCTCCAGCACCCAGATCAAGGCGTTCGGGGACACCTGGGGGTGGAACAAGGCGCCGAGCGGCCTGCAGGAAATCGTCGAGCCGGCGGCGACGTCTCCAACGTGATGCGCGCCTTCCGCACCTTTCTCGGCAACAGCGACATGATGGCGTATCTCGCCATGATGGCCCCGCGCCTCGTCGAGTGCACCGCGTGCTGAAGCAGACCGGCTCGATTTACCTGCATTGCGATCCGACGGCGAGCCATTATCTAAAGATGCTGATGGACGCTCGTTTTTGGCCCGCTCGGGCTTCCGCAACGAGATCATCTGGAAGCGGACGCAGGGCCCACAACGATGCGCAAACAGGTACGGCGCCTGTCCACGACACACATTCTCTTCTACTCGAAAGGCGATGGCATTCCTGTGGAATCAGCAGTATTGCGCCTCACTATGAAGACGAATACCTCGACCCGATCATTGACAGATTCGACGACGGCGACGGACGACTTTACTGGCGCAACAGCCTCACCGCCGCCAGGCACGCGGAAGCGCTCATCAGAGTCACGAGTGGAACGGAGTTCGACTCCAACAGGCATGGGCGATCACACTGGAAGATCACATGGAAAAGTCTAGAGGCTCGACAAGGACAGCCGCATCTATTGGCCTCAGAATAATGGCTGGCACGCTGCAGCTCAAGCGGTACTCGCGATGAGATGTACAAGGCAGTGCCGATGCAGCGACATCTGGGACGACATCACGATTAAGATCAACCCGCAGCGTCGGAGCGCCTCGGCTACCCGACGCAGAAACCCGAAGCCCTCCTGGAACGGATCATCACGGCCAGTTCGAACGAGGGCGACGTCGTCCTTGACCCCTTCTGCGGATGCGGCACAGCGATCTGCCGTCGCGCAACGCCTCAACCGCCGCTGGATCGGCATCGACATCACCCACCTTGCCATCGGCCTCATTAAGAAGCGCCTCGGCGATGCGTTCGGCGAGTCGGTTCGCGAAACCTACGAAGTAATCGGCGAACCCGTCGACCTGCAAGGGCGCAGAAGCTCTCGCCAAAGAAGACCCGTACCAATTCCAATGGTGGGCGCTGAGCCTGGTGGGAGCGCGCCCGCTCGAAAAGAAGAAAGGCGCGGACCAAGGCATCGACGGCCGCCTCTATTTTCACGACGAGAAGGGCGGCAAGACCAAGCAAATTATTCTCTCCGTTAAAGCCGGGAAACTCCGCCCGCACCATATGTGCGCGATCTCCGCGGCGTGATCGAACGAGAGAAAGCCAAGATAGGCGTTCTAATCTCAATGGAAGCGCCGACCAAGCCGATGCTAAAAGAAGCCGCCGAAGCCGGGTTCTATCGCTCACCCGGACTGACCGACAAATACCCACGCATCCAAATCTTGAGCATCGAAGAACTGCTGGTCGCTAAGAAGATTGACTATCCCCGCTTCGCCGCCGATGCGACATTTAAGAGGCCCCGAAAGCGAGAAAGGCCGCCGAAGAACAGATGCAACTAGGCGGAGAGATCGAAGAGCCCTTCTAGCCCGGCGGCCCTCTGTCATGCTGAGCGAAGCAGAGATAACCGCGAAGCGATTATCTCTGCGGAGCCGAAGCACCCCTACTCTCACTCATTTCCGTCCACGAAACACGAATCGCGATTCCCGCTACGTGACATCCGCCCTGTCTTCCACAGCTGCGCCACGCAATCATGATTGAAGCCGCGACGCTCTGCCACAGCGCAAATCGTCTCGGCTCAAGTCCTTTGTTTCACGGATTTTGATGTCTAAGCTCTTTGAAAAACGTATTTTGCAGAGAATTTCTTGCCATGTTGACGACAGCAATAGACAGGCAGTACGGGGGAGGGGGGTGGGTACGCGGGATTCCAGCGCACGCCAAAGCGAACCATCGCTCCACCCGCCGCTGCTGCAAACACAAGAAGATTCCATTGCTTCCATCGGACAAACAATACCCTCCATGCAGATGACAGCGCTTAATGACCACCACCGCGTTTGACGCCGCCCGACGATGGTCTCTATAATGCTTTTGATCCACGCCATTGCTGAAAGCTGACCAGGAGTGGAGGACACGTCCGCAACCCCGGCGTGTGATGCTGGCAATTCAGTAAGCCTTCCCAGCGTTGCCTGAAAAAGGGTAAATCTGAGTCTTTCCCGGAATCATGTTTTCGGAGCCTGTTTTCGAAGCATGTTTCGCGGAATCAAAGTTCCAAGGAGTTTAAGCGAATCCGATGACAAGCAAGCTTCTGCGTTCTTTCCTGGCCATTGCGGTTTTCTCCATGATCTCCGCCTTCGCCCAAACCTCGAGTGCGGCTGCCCCCGCGGGCGGGGCCGCTTCGCCCGCAACTTCGGCACCCGCTGCTCCCATTGCGACCGGTACCGGCACCAAGCTCGAACCATTAACATTGAACGGGCCATAATCGGCAGCAACGAAGGTCAACGCGACTTCGAAGCTTTGCGCAAGAAGCTGGAGCCCAAACAAAGCGAACTGAAAGCTCAGAACGACGAACTGGAAAGTTTGCAGAAGCAACTGCAGACTCAGGGCGACAAGTTAAACGAAGAAGCCCGCGCGACCCTCGTCAAACAAATCGAAACCAAGAAGAAGTCCTTTGATCGCTCCGTGCAGGACGCCCAGGAAGATGCGCAGAACCAGCAGAAAGAAAATTCCAGCGCATTCTGCAGAAGATGGCCCCGGTCATCGTGAAGCATGCGCAGGATGGAGGCTATGCCATGGTGATGGATACCTCGAATCCCTGGCCGCAGAGCCCGTTGCTGTGGTACGGCGAGCAAGGCGATATCACCGGGGAGGTTGTCGACCTTTACGACACGCAGTCTGGTGTACCGGCTCCGGCAGCTCCCAGTGCGTCGGTCCGCCCAGCGACTCCGAAGCCCCGACTCCCAGCCGGCGGCTCCCAAGTCGACTGCGCCGCCCGGCGATTAGCGCTTCCGCGACGCCCCATGTGCCGTGAAAGGTCCCTGAGGCCGCGCCCCGCGCGGGCTTTTATTTCATAAGCATCCTGAAAAACCGGAAGTCTTCGGTGCTTTAGCAATAGCCTTTCAGGAGGACGCCATGACTAACGCAAAGATGCTCACCACAGTGGAATCATCCTGGGCAGAACGCGCCCGCCGCGGCGGCACCATCCTAAGCTCGTTCGGATTGCAGGCCTTGCTCACCAGCTTATTGCTGATCTTGCCGCTGTTGCGCCAAGTAGGGATGCCCTCGTTACCCCCGCTCTCAACGCCTATCAGTTTAGGTCAGCCCCTGGAAGGGCCCGCCGTCAGGCCTCACCCGGTCCGAGCTTTTCTCCGCGTCGGCCTGCGGAATTCTTTTTCCGTCGCCCATCACCTCTCCCCGTTGGCAGGGGCCCGATCGATGCTAGTGCGCCGATAGGCCCCGACGTCGGGCCATCGTTCCCGCCCGAGGTACCGCCCAACACGGTCTCCCAGGGTTATTTTCCAGTGGGACTCGGCCGATCTTACCCACCGCTCCGCCGCCGGCTCTTGCTCATCCTCTTCTCGTCTCTCACATCAGCGAAGGAAATTTAATCCGCAAAGTTCAGCCTGCGTATCCCGCCTTGGCTCGCAGCGCCCAATCCAAGGCACCGGTTGTGCTGCAGGCCATCATCAGCAAGCAAGGCACGATCGAAAATCTGACTGTTCTTACCGGTCATCCCATGTTGGCTCCCGCAGCCATCGAAGCCGTACGCCAGTGCGCTACCATCCCTACATCCTGAATAACGAACCGGTTGCGGTCGAAACCCAGATCAAGGTGAACTTCTCCCTGGCGGGTAACTGATCGCCCAGAGCCAGCCAAGAAATGCCCGGAAAAACCAGGCGGGAGTAGCCCAAGCGTAACCAGGGGCTGCGCGGTGCCCCCGCTATAATCGACCTCAGTGGCGAGCACTGTAGAAATTCCGAGCCGCGTGGCCACCCGTCCTACATGGGCCGAGGTTTCCCTGGCCGATCTGCGGCAAAACTTCCGAACGGTGGTAAAGCACGCGGGCCCTGGCGTCACGGTATGCGCCGTCGTAAAAGCCGATGCCTACGGCCACGGCGCCGTGGAGTGCTCCCGCGCTCTGCAGTCGGAAGGAGCGAAATGGCTCGGCGTCACTTCGCTCGACGAGGCGATCCGCTGCGCGATGCCGATATCGAATCCCGTATTTTGCTGATGACCGGCTTCTGGCGCGGCGAAGAAACGGAGATCGTACGCCTGCGGCTCACTCCCACGGTGTGGGAGCCTTGGCACATCGAATCCCTGGAAACCCCGCCGCGCGCCGAACGTGCGCCACGCCGTGCACTTGAAGGTGGACACTGGCATGGGCCGGCTGGGCGTATCGCTCGAAGAACTTCCCGCCGTGCTGAAGGCCATGAGTGTCGCACAGCACTTGGTTCTCGAAGGCCTCTCACCCACCTCGCATCCTCCGAAATCATGGATGCACCTTCCGTGGCCGAGCAGTCACGCCGCTTCGAAGAAGCGCAGCGCATGGTGCGACCGCCGGATTCGATCCGGAGCTGGTGCACATGGCAAACACCAGCGCTTTGATTTCGCGCCGCGAAACCTGGAACAAGATGGTGCGTCCCGGCATTGCGCTCTACGGTTATTACTTGCCATTCCAGCGCGCGGGCAGAGAAGTGAGCGGAGGCACGCTCCGGCTCGCCGTGAAGCCGGTTCTCACCTGGAAAACGAAAATTCTCTCGATGCGAACCTTCGCCGCGAATCAAGCTCTCGGCTATGGTGGGACTCTGTCACAAAGCTCCGGCGCACGTTGCCGTTCTTCCCGTAGGTTACGCTGACGGATACAACCGTCAGCTCTCGAACCGTGGCCGCGTCATCGTCCGCGACGAAACGACCCCATCGTCGGCAGCATTTCGATGGATCTCACGCTAGTGGATGTGACTGGCATTCCCGGAATTGCTGTTGGCGATGAAGTAATTCTGCTTGGCACCAGCGACGGTTTAAGCGTCGATGCCCTCGAACATGCAGAGATTAGCGAACATTACGGCCTACGAAATTCTCTGCAACATTTCCAAACGCGTGCCGCGAAGGTACGGGAGCTAATCGCTCATCACCCAGCTCGCAGAGGATGTTTTCCGCTCAAGCCGCAAATTAGCGAACACCAACCGCAAATGGTGACCGTTGAATGAATTGCGCGCAAACCATCGTGGACGCTTGTTACACTGGAAGGTTGACTATGCCTTCTCGTTACGCACAGTGAATAGGGGATCGGGAACGCCGCTCAGCATTCGGTGGACAACAACCGCGTGGTGCGCCCGCTGGATTGGGGCATCGAATTCGCCCAGAACTGGCCGTGCCGCAATGGCGCCCGTCCTGGAGAGGCAGTCGAAGATCCGGCGAAATTCTTTATCGATTTCAACCGCCGCATCGTAGCCTCCAGCGACGAATTCTTTTCCTATAAGACGCCTAGCGATTTCCGCCTGGAGAAGCGCGAAGTGCAGGTTTTCTCCACGCGAGAAGTCCCGGACCCAAAACTCGAAGCGAAGGTGAAGGGAACCTTCGCCGAGTTCCTGCGCTTTACCGCGCAGGTGAAAACGCCCTATCCCGAAAATAATCTGGTAAACGCCCGCTGGTTTCCCGCACGGGGACGCCGCGCTCTCGTGCTCTTGCCGCACTGGAACGCCGACGCTATCGCTTACGTTAGCTTGTGCAAAGTGTTGAACATGCTTGGCATCTCGGTGCTTCGCTTGAGCATGCCGTATCACGATATCCGCATGCCCGCCGAAATCAGCCGCGCCGATTATGCCGTCTCCGCCAACATCGGCCGCACTCTCGATGCCGTCCGCCAGGGGGTGGTGGATGTGCGCTGCTGCCTCGATTGGCTCGAGGAGCAGGGCTATGACAAGTTAGGGATTGTCGGCACGAGTCTGGGCTCTTGCTATGCATTTATTGCCGCCGCGCACGTCCTCGCATCCGCGTCGCGGCCTTTAATCATGCTTCCACTTACGTTGCTGATGTGGTGTGGCACGGACAGTCAACCCGGCACATCCGGCAAGGAATCGAATCGCAAACTGACCTAGAAACCCTACGCCAATCCTGGCTCGCCGTCAGCCCCATGGCTTACTTTAAGCAGTTCGCGCGATGGCCGCGGAAGTCGCTCATCATCTATGCAAAGCACGATCTGACTTTCCTGCCCGAATTGTCGCGCAATGTGGTCACCGAATTCGAGCGGCATGGACTGGATCACAAAGTTGTGACCCTGCCTGTGGTCACGACACCATGGGCGAGACGCCATACAAATATATGGACGGTTGGCAGCTGACCTCGTTTCTGCGAACTGCGTTCGAAGGCTAACATCTGTCAGGTTAGGAACCAGGCGGTAGAATGTGACATGGCCGTGGCGCACAGAACTGATACCGAAATGCTGGCGGAGTACCGTCGCGGCGGGTTCGTCATTAGCACCGACCCCGAGCGCTTGAGCTTGGATGTGGTCCACGGTTTTCTCACGAACAGTTATTGGGCGAAGGGAATTCCGCGAGAAGTCGTGGCTCGGTCAATCCAGCATGCGCTCTGCTTCGGCATTTATGATGGGGATGGCCGCAAGTCGGCTTTGCCCGTGTGATCAGCGATTTCGCCACAATCGCATATATTGGCGACGTATTTGTGCTCGAAACCCACCGTGGACGCGGCCTTGGAAAATGGCTGATGCAGTGTATTATGCAACATCCCGCGCTGCAGACTCTGCGGCGCTGGATTTTAACCACCCGCGACGCGCACGGGCTGTACTCGGATGTTGGTTTTACTCCGGTTAAGTTTCCGGAAAGATTTATGGAATGTCACAATCCCCACGTGTACGAAGCCTCCAGGAAAACGCCATGAAGAATTCAGCTTCCACGAATATGTATCGGCCACTCTATGAGGCCGATCCGCAGATCGCCGCTGCCATCGACAACGAAACCCGCCGCCAGCACGAAGGCCTGGAATTGATCGCCTCCGAGAACTTTGTCAGCGAAGCTGTGCTCGAGGCCGCAGGATCCGTCTTCACCAATAAATATGCCGAAGGATATCCTGGCAAGCGCTACTACGGCGGCTGCGAATTCGCGGACGTTGTCGAGAACCTGGCCCGAGATCGCGCGAAACAATTATTCGGCGCAGAGCACGCCAATGTGCAGCCCCATGCCGGCTCGCAGGCGAACATGGAGGCTTACGCAGCCGTTCTGCAACCAGGTGACACGATCCTGGGCTTAAACCTGGCGCACGGCGGGCATCTCACCCATGGACATCATCTCAATTTTTCCGGCAAGACTTACAAGATCGTTCCTTACGGGGTGACCAAAGAAACCGAGACGATTGATTACGACGCATTGGAAAAGCTGGCCGAGGAGCACCGTCCGAAGGTAATTGTCGGCGGCGGTAGCGCCTATCCGCGCATCATCGAGTTTGCCCGCATGCGCCAGATTGCTGACAAAGTCAGCGCCCTCTTTCTGGTCGATATGGCGCATTTCGCCGGCTTAGTCGCCGGAGGCGCCCATCCCTCGCCAGTTCCACATGCGCATATCGTTACCTCGACCACGCATAAGACACTTCGGGGGCCGCGCGCCGGAATGATTCTTTCCAAAGCCGAGTTCGCGCAAGCGATCGACAGAGTGGTCTTTCCCGGAATGCAGGGTGGCCCACTCATGCACATCATCGCTGCAAAAGCGATCTGCTTTCAGGAAGCGATGCAGTCCGAGTTCCGCGACTACGCAAAGCAAGTTGTGAGCAACGCGAAGGTGCTGGCAGAGACGCTCGCGGCCGAGGGTTTTCGCATCATCTCCGGTGGCACGGATACACATCTGATGCTGGTCGATGTCTTCTCCAAGGGCATGCTGGGCAGTGAAGCCGAAAAAGCGCTGGGCGAAGCCGGAATCACCGTGAACAAGAATGCCATCCCGTTCGATGTCAATCCGCCGTTGAAGCCGAGCGGTATCCGCATTGGTACGCCGGCTCTAACTACCCGCGGAATGAAAGAAGCGGAGATGCGGCAAGTGGGACATTGGATCGCCGATGCACTACTTCACCGCACTGACGCGGCCGTTCTGACGAGAATCCGTAAAGAAGTGCTGGGCCTGTGCGAAGCTTTTCCCTTGTATGCCGAGCGCCGCGCCAAGGCGCAGGCCGAAGTAAGAGTCTAGCGAGATTACTTTGATTCTGTTGGGCGCTCTCGCGTCCCCTGTGGTTAAATGCCTTCCGTGAAGATCGCCATCGACATTCGGCGCATGACTGAGTTTGGCGTCGGTACGTACATTCGCAACGTGATTCGAACCTTGGGGCGGCTCGACCGAGAGACTACTTATTTTCTCTTAGGCCCATCCACCAAGGTCAAGGAAATCGGCCCACTGCCTGACAATTTTCATACTGTTGCGCTGGCGGAGCCGGAACGCTCCCTCACCAGTTATCGCGAATTTCGCACGGTGGTAAAGCGGCTGGAGTGCGACCTGGTCCATATTCCGAATTTGTTTTCCGTGCCGCGCGCCCTGTCGTGTCCCTATGTGATGACGGTGCATGACATCCTTGATCATCTCTCGCGCACTCGCGAACGAACCGGATTTTGGCGAACCGTTCACTTCCAGATGACCAAGCAGGTACTCAGCGGAGCGGCACGCATTTTCGCAGTCTCGAACTTCACGAAATTGGAAACCGAGAAGTTATTCAACATTCCCGCGGGACGCATCGAGGTTGTTTATAACGCGATCGACGAACGGCTGCTGCAGGGCCATGCCAACCCCGCGGACCGCCAGTTGATCGTCGAGCGCTATCAGGTCACTTACCCGTTTCTGCTTTATGCGGGAAGAATCAGCCCGCATAAGAATGTAGTACGCATGATCGAAGCATTCTCGGCACTAAAAACCGAACTGGAAAAGGAACAACTATTTCCTGACCTGAAGCTCATCATTATTGGGGACGATTTATCCGGCAATCCCGACCTGCGGCGCACCGTGATCCGAAGCGGCGTGCAAAATGATGTGCGCTTCTTGGGCTTTGTGCCGATCGAGGTTTTACGCACGTTTTATGATGCGGCCAAGATTTTTGTCTTTCCCTCGTTGTATGAAGGTTTTGGTTTGCCACCGCTCGAAGCCATGGCTCACGGCACCCCGGTGGTGACGTCGGATGTGTCGTCCTTGCCCGAGGTCGTGGGTAATGCCGCAGTGCTGGTGCATCCGGAGAATGTTTTTGAAATCATGCGCGCGCTGCACCGCGTTCTTCTCGATCAGCCTTTGCGCGAGAAAATGAAGGAGCGCAGCTACCGCCAGGCAGCTAAATTTTCCTGGGAGAAATCCGTGCGCCGGATCATGGATGTCTATCAGGAGGTCCTGACCCAATCAGGCAAGACAGAATCATCCGGCCAGTCTTCCGCTCCCAGCAGCGAGACCACCGCAGGCGTGGCCTGAGCGACATTTTCAAGCCACCTTGTCTGATCTTTAAGCGCGGATCTACTTCACCAGAGGCTGGCCGGGCGAGGCAATGGAGAGTTTGTGCAGCTTGGCGGTGACCCGATTGCGGTCGGCGTCGGTCTGCGCCGAAGCGAGGCGTTTGCGCAGTGTGGTGATCTTATGCTGACGAGCTCGGCGCCGGCGAATCTCTGGCCGGCGGCTGGGTGCTGACATTGAGTATGCTCCTAAGGAAAATTGGCCGCACCCGGAAGCGAAATATTCCCGACCAGCGCAGCTACCTAAGCTATTGAATCGGAGACTGCCCGAACTGTCAATGCACTCAGCCGCAGCCCGCGAAGTTGTTTTGGGGGCGGTTACACCAAACTCGTTTTCGACAACGGCATCTCCCGTATTCGTTTCCCGGTTGCCGCACGAATGGCGTTGTAAAGCGCCGGCGCAAAGGGTGGCACTCCCGGCTCTCCCGCACCCGCTGGCGGAGCGTCGCTCTCCACAATGTAAACGTTGGTATGCTTCACGGCGCTATCCATGCGAACCAGCCGATAATCGTTAAAGTTGCTCTGGTTCACCACCCCGTTCGTGACAGTGATCTCGCTAAACATCGCCAGGCTCGCGCCAAAGTTCGCCGCCCCTTCGAACTGGTTGCGGACATTGTCCGGCGCAACGATCGTCCCCGCGTCCAGCGCCGTCCAAACATTAGGAATCGTTACTTGGCCCATGTCGTCTACCTCGACTTCCACCACGGTGGCCACGTAAGTCAGGAAGCTGCGGTGCGCGGCAACGCCGAATCCGTGTCCCTTCCCGGTGGGACGTTTTCCCCAGCCTGACTTCTCCGCCACCATTTGCACCACGCGAGTCAGCCGCGCCGTATCGAGTGGATACCGCTTCTGCTCATCCGGGTCGTCAGGGTCCGCTTTCAGCGGAACGATGCGCGGAGGCCCAATCAGATCGAGCAAATATTGAACCGAGTCCTGGTTGGCGGCGTTGGCCAGTTCATCGGCGAACGAATGGATCGCGAATGCGTGATAGATGTTGGCCACGCTGCGCAGCCATCCGATACGCACATGCGCGTCCGCAGGTCCATTTTCGGCGCGGTGGTTCGGAACATCGAAGGGCAGATTGTTCCACCCCAATCCCATTTCGTCGTCGGCATATTTCGCATTTACGTCAAAGGTCGATCCGATCGGCGGATAGACGGTGCGCTGCAGCCATGCGGTGGGCTTGCCATTCGCTCCGACAGCTGCCTTCATATACATCGCGGCAACCGAATGGTAGAAATCGAATTGGATATCGTCTTCACGACTCCACACTACCTTCACCGGCTTGCCCAGTTGTTTCGAGAGCACCGCTGCTTCGGCCACCTGGTCAGGCTTTGATTTTCTCCCGAAGCCTCCGCCGAGTAGTGGGACATGGCAAGTGACGTCCTCTTTCTTAATGCCAAGCACACTGGCAATTGTCTCCTGCACGGCTTGAGGCGCCTGCGTCGGGGCCCACGCCAGAACTTTTCCATCGCGATATTCCGCAACGGCCACCGGCGGTTCCATCGAAGCATGCGCGAGATGCGGAGCGTAGTACTCCGCCTCCATGATCTTGCCGCCTTTTGCAAATTCCGCATCCACGTCGCCCACATTGCGCACCACCTTGCAGGGCTGCCGGGAAGTAGACTCCAGCGTCTTGCGAAATTCATCGGAGTTGTAGACCGCATTCGGGCTCGTATCCCAATCGACCTTCAAAGCCTTGCGCCCGCGAAATGCCGCCCAGGTATTATCGGCGATCACGGCCACACCTCCCAAAGGTTGAAAGTGATGTGGTGGTTTGAAGGGAGCAATAGTCAGCGTCTGTTTCACGCCGCGAACTTGCAGCGTAGCCTTGTCGTCATAAGATTTCACTTTCTGTCCCAGAACCGGCGGATGCTCCACCGAGGCATACACCATGCCGGGCATCGTCGCATCCATGCCGAAAACGGCTTTGCCGGTAACCATGTCCGGAAGATCGAACAGCGCATTGTCTTTCCCGATGTAGCGCCACTGCGACCGGTCTTTGAGCGGAACATCTTCTTTCTTGGGAACCGGCAGTTTGGCCGCCGCTGCCGCGAGCTCGCCATAACCAAGCCTTCGGCCACTCGTCTTGTGCATCACGAAGTTAAGTTCGGTGCTGCACTCTCGTGCCGGCACACCCCATTGTTGCGCCGCGGCGCTAATCAGCATCACGCGTCCCGTAGCGCCCACCTGCCGCATCTGGTCGAAGAAGCTGCGTACCGAATGCGAGCCATCCGTATCCTGATCGCCATATTTCGCATCGCCGATCGCCTGATCAATCTTTACTTTTGCCCAATCGGCGTCCAGTTCGTCCGCGACTACCAGCGGGAGCGCCGTGCGGCTGCCGCAGCCCATCTCCGAGCGGCTGGCGACGATCGTAACCGTGCCGTCGCTCGCAATGGAGAGAAAAATGTCCGGCTGAAAAACCGCCGCAGCGTCGCCCGAAGCTTTGGCCCAGAGCGGTTTTGGAATAAGCTGCAGGCCCAGCACAAATGTTCCGGCCGCAAATGCGCCTTTCAGAAATCCGCGGCGGCTGACATTCTCAATGTTGTTCATGCCATCTCCTTCGCAGCCTGGTGAATCGCGGACCGAATGCGCTGGTAGGTCCCGCAGCGGCATAGATTACCCGCCATCGCCTCATCAATCTGCTCGTCGCTGGGAGTGTGATTCCGGTTCAGAAAAGCGATGGCTTGCATGATCTGCCCCGTCTGACAGTATCCGCATTGCGGAACCTTGATCTCCATCCAGGCTTTTTGCACTGGATGAAGTCCCCTGGCAGAAATTCCTTCGATTGTGGTGATGCTTGCTCCGCTCACATCTTTCATCGCCACCGAGCACGATCGCACCGCTTCGCCGTTCTTATGAACCGTGCAAGCTCCGCACAAAGCCATACCGCAACCAAACTTTGTCCCGGTAAATCCAGCAACGTCGCGCAAGTACCACAGCAGCGGCATCTCCGGGTCGCCGTCGTAGGTCTCTTCCGTTCCATTCACTTTGAAGCGGACCATTTCCCCTCCACGGTTACAGGTAAATAAAATTTGTGAGACTGTCTATCCTATTGATCTCCGGGGCAAGGTTCAAGCACACCGGCAGGGTAGGAGGTTGGCGTCACGCCGCAGTAAGTAAGATCGGCGCACCCTTCGTGATCACCAGCGTATGTTCATAATGTGCCGAAGGCCTGCGATCTGCCGTGATCACGGTCCACTTGTCCGGCGCGACGAACGATCGTCCGGAGCCCGCGGCAATAATCGGTTCCACGGTAATCACCAAGCCTTCTTCCAGAATTTGATTCGCCTCTGGATCAGGATAGTTGGGTACGCGCGGCTCTTCGTGAATGGTCCGTCCAATGCCGTGCCCTCCCAGATCGCGGATCACGGAAAATCCGCTGCGTCTAACTTCGCGCTCCACCGCTCGTCCAATCTCCGAAACCCGGAAGCCGGCGCGCGCCACCAGCATTGCCTTCGCGAACGCCCGTTCTGCGCATTCAAGAAGGCGCTGCCGCTCCTCCGTTACTTCGCCCACTGGCACCGTAACGGCCGCGTCCGCCATAAAACCGTCTTTTTCAATCGTGACATCCAGCTTCACCAGGTCGCCAGCCTCGAGCGCGCGTTTCCCCGGAATACCATGCACCGCCTCTTCGTTGACGCTGATACAACTTACCCCCGGAAATTTGTAGACCAGCGCTGGTGCCGAGCGCGCCCCGTGCTCCTTCATCACCCTCGCGCCCACTTCATCTAGTTCGCCCGTGGTGATTCCGGCACGCACCGCACCCTTCATCGCGCCCAGCATCAGGCGCACAATGGCACCTGCGGCGCGCATTCCAGCCAATTCTTCTGGATCGTTAATGGACATGGAACTACCTCAACGACATGATATTCGTTATTCCCGATATTCGTTATCCCGGACAGGGCGATTCAGACAGCGCTGGGTTGCTTGGGCCCGAAGAAGAAGAGCAGCACGAATCCGCCGATGTAGTAGGGCACGCTCTGATAAAAATTGCAGCCGATAAAGCGTGCGGCCAAGCCAAACAATCCCAGAAGATCGCACAAAACATAAGTAGTGATGTAACCATTTTTCCAATGGCTTAAGCTAAGCGGATCGTCGGGGTGCGCCGCCAGGCCCGCGGCAGGGCCGAGTACCAGGGTGCGCCTGACCACGAATATCACACCGACAATGGCGACGCCCGCAGTCGTAAGAACATAGCTCAGTGAAGGGTCCGGACCGCCTGTTCGCAAGCGCAGAACCTCGCCCACGCCCGCATAGACAAGAATGCTGGCCAACATTCCCCACTGAATCCCCCGCAAAGTCTTGAGAGTCCCTCTCATGAACAGACAAACCGCCGTTAACCGTATTCTCCTGCACCTTCCAGCGCTCTGAAAGCAATTTATTCGCCGGAATCGATTCAGACACTAACCCGGTTCGCTTTTTCGGCAACCTTTACCCGCGAGCATCGCAAATCTCCATTCAGCGATGGTGTTGATGGCTATGCAATCCCGGTCGCACGCGGAAAAATATTTCGAATGATACGGGGAAGTTTCCGTACGCCGTGTCCAGTACGGCGGGCTTCGAATAGATAGTCACATCCCCGCCCAGGCCCAGCTGCCACGCGCGATTCTGCACCAGGTCGCGAGTGCCTCCAAACGTGTAGGCGCCAATCCGGTAAGCCGGATGGACCGCAGCCTGAGGAAACAATTCGTTCTTATCCACTAGCTCCAGCCGGAAAAAAACATAATCCCTGCGCCGGAAATGCAGGCTCGACTCGAGCAGGTAGCTGTTGAGAGAGGTACTCGTTCCGATCTCGCGCACCCGGCCCCAGATCAGGGAACTCGCCCAATTGCCCCACCCCAGAGGACGGTTGTATTCGATCGAAGCGGTCTGCCGCCACTGGTTCCACGGCTCCAGGGCTTCAGGATGGTCAAGATGCCCGATGCTGTATTGCGCGGTCCAGTTTGAACCAGGAGAGACGCTGCCGCGCACCGACCACGAATCCAGTGCAGCCGGCTGGATGCTCCAGCGCTCTTCGTTCGGTTCATGCCCGTTGAACGCCGAGCCTTCAAGTTTGAAGCGGGCAATCACAAAACCAGTCGTGACCACCCCAAAGCTGATGTGAGTGGAATCCTGCAGGTGATGCCCGAGTGGGACCAGGGGGATCTCCGACGCCGAAGTGCGATGCATGAAAGTTACTGGGCCCAGCGCGGGTTCGGCGGCCGGACCTCCGTATAACTCCCACGAGATTTTCTCCGAGAGTGGAAGTGTGTAAAACGCTGACAGCTCCGAGAAAACGTTGTGCGGATGTTGATGATCAACCAGTGGCTGCCCGTGGTAAGTCTCTCCCGTTTGAAACAGCTCGGGAAATCCGGGATGAGGCGAGGTCAACGATTCCGCGGAAAGCATCTGGCGAAACAAAATCTTTCCCCCGCCCAGCTTGCGTTGCTCCATCAGCATTCCCCAATTTTCTGATTCAGCCTTGCCCTCCCCGCGCGGGCCGCCTTGCTGGTTGTAATCGATGAAGATGGCGCCATGCGCCATCAACTCCCATCCATCTCGCATCAACATCCACTCGTGCTGCGGGACGGATGCCGGTTCCCAGGCGGTTCCCGAGCCGTCATCCGGCGATGGAATTTGCACTGATGCCATCTGCTCCGCTCGCATGTTCATTCCGCTCATGGAAATATCCTGCGCCGGCGCGCGGTTCACACCTAAGGCGATGCCAACCAAACCTGCAACGATCGAAAACCACGCTGCTCGCGTCACGAAACCCTCCCATCGCAAACAGAAATACGGCGATAGCCGCGTGCGCACGTACGCACGACGGCGAACAAACCTTGCTGGGAGCGTGATCTAGATTCTTAGAGCGGTGACAGATGGGGGGCTAGTGTAAAAGACAATCGCCGCCGGAAATTCGACCGAGTTCAGTTTTGGATAAAAAAAGTCGAAACCGGCAGCCGGATTGGCCGCAGCCCACTGCAGAGAAAACCCGGCAGAAAAAATATCGACGGGCAACGCGTGTCCCGGAGAACTCGCGCAGCACCGCATGTCGTTCGAGCGCGATTTGGATGGCGCGGGAGCGGGTCGACAACCCGCGTGTTGCGAACCATTGGAGGATTCATGTAGCGGACCAGGGAACAAGCAAGCTGCCCCAGCATTTGTAACCGAGACCGCACCAAGCAGCCCGAGTGCCACAACACGGAGAGCAGCGATCTTCATTGAAGCTAGAATCGGATGCCGGCTCATCACTATGTCCCGGTAATCTTCACTCGCAGCTCTTCCGGCAGCCGCTCCCGAATCTCCGCAGGCAAGCGGTCATGCACGCGGCGCGCGCCCTGCTTGGCCGCATCCAGCACGGTTACCGGTGCGGGTGTCGCCACCGCCACCACCAGCCAGATCAGTGCCGAGAGGGCAAAGCCGGCAAGGGCGGCAATCTCCAGCCAGAAAGCGTGCCGCGGTCCAAAGTGGCGAATCACGCCAAAGGCCAGCAAAAAAACGCCGCCTGAAACCGAAGCCAGAGCAATCAACCCCACATCGATTATCCGGTGCGTACGCTGCCGAGTGCGGCAACGCTCACAGCCCGCGAAATGGCCTTCGTAGTCGGCGCGCATCTCCAGCGCCAGGCCGGAAATGTCATACCGCCAGCCTGCCAGAATCTTGCCTACAATGGGATCAGTGCACTGCTGACTCATAGATAACTACGACGATAACTACAGCTGAATCGGCGGCAAAACCTCAGACTGCACCGCCACCATCACCCGGTTGTGAAATAATCCGCCGCGCAGAGCCAATGCTCTTTCCGCCTCTCTCCGCGCAATCTCCGGATGATTATTCTGCTCAGAGAGATGCGCCAGCACCACAAAAGCTGCATTATTATCATAATCGCCGGTGAAGAAATCCGCGAGTTTTTCATTCGAAAGATGCCCCATGTTGCTGGCTACGCGCTGTTTCACGCTCCACGGATAGGGCCCTCCGCGCAGCATTTCTACATCGTGATTCGATTCCATGATCAGCACATCGGAGCCGCGCAGGTGGTCGCGAACATTCACCGGCAAGTAACCCAGATCGGTGGCCACGCCCACCTTCGTACCTTCCACGCGAAAGGTAAAGCCCACCGGATCGGCTGCATCGTGCGGGATGGTGAACGGTTTGACTTCAATATCGCCCACCTGAAAGCGATGCCCTGATTCAAAGCGCTCCAGCTTTTCCAATTGTGGCCGCTCGCCGTTTTCATTGCGCAGCGCCCGCGCCCACGCGGCGTGCGTCGCTCCGGTCATAAAAACCGGGATGCGCAACTTTTTCGCCAGCATCGCCAGCCCGTAAACGTGATCGGAATGCTCATGCGTAATCAGGATCGCCGAAAGCGATCGGGGATCTTCCCCCAGCGCCTTCATGCGCTTGAACGTCTCCCGGCAGGAGATGCCGGCATCGACCAGAATCCTGGTCCGCGTGCTGGCCACGAACGCGCAATTCCCCTGGCTTCCGCTGGCCAGCATCGACACCGTTACACACATGCTGCGAGCATACGCGTCCCCCCTGTGGAATTGGGAGTAACTTTTTCGCTATCCAATACCTTTGAACATCTACTTCTGAACATTACCTTTGAACATCGGGTCCGGCTTCGGGCTGCTGGCGTCCGCTTTCCGCAAACGAACTTAAATTAGAAACCGGCAGCCGGAGGCCGGCTCCTGGCCTCTATTTCCCCTGCCGCAGATTATCGATGGCGCGCCGCATCACCGACCCTCCATAGGCCCCTGCCATTCCCGGCAGGGCCGTCAGAAACGCTCCATAGGTCTGGCTAAGCGTCGGCTTCACGGTCAGAATCACATAAGCCGCTAGCTCGGTCAGCGGAATAAAAATCGCAACCACAATCACCCACCTCCACGGCCAGCGCGGACGCAGCAGGCCCAGCAGCATGCACGCCATCAGCACAAGCAACGCCGTAAACAGCAGGTCATCCACTGCTACATCCACCCACCCTGTGCCTATGCCGGCGAGCGCGGCCACGACGTAGAATGGCAGATCGCTGCCGGCACGCCGCGAAGTTGTCTGGGTTGCCATTGTTGATTGTTGATTGCTGATTGTTGATTAAAATGCTAACTGTCAAGTGGAAATGGCTTTGATTTTCAATCAACAATCAGCAATCAGACAATCAACAATACTTATAAAACCCGCGCCCGCTCTTCCTCCCTAGCCACCCCGCATCCACCATCTTGATCAGCAGCGGACAGGGCCGATACTTGGGATCACCCAGTCCATCCAGCATCACCCGCATAATGTCGAGGCAAACATCCAGCCCGATGAAATCCGCCAGCGTCAGTGGCCCCATGGGATGCGCCATCCCCAGCTTGAACACTTCATCCACCGCCTCCGCCGTGGCGACACCTTCCATCACCGCGTACATGGCCTCATTCAGCAGCGGCATCAGCACCCGGTTCGAGACAAATCCCGGCGCGTCATTCACCTCCACCGGAGTCTTCTCCAACTTCAGTGCCAGGTCGCGCACCGTTGTAAAAAGCTTTCCTGCGAAGTAGCCAGCCCGCGAATCACCTCCACCAGCTTCATCACCGGTACCGGATTGAAAAAGTGCATGCCAATCACTTTGTCGGGACGTTTGGTCAGCGCCGCCAACTTGGTGATGGAAATCGATGAAGTATTCGACGCCAAAATCACATCCGCCCGCACCAACCGGTCGAGATCACGAAAAATCTCCGTCTTGATCTCAAATCTCTCGGTAGCCGCTTCCACGATAAAATCGCAGGCCGCCAGCTTTCCGCGATCAGTCACTCCCTCGATTCGTCCCAGAGCCGCGTCCTTTTCGGAACCGTGATCTTGTTCTTGGCCACCTCACGATCAAGATTCTTCGTGATCGTCGCAATTCCGCGATCCAAAAACCGCTGCTCCACATCGCACAGCACCACCGAATACCCGCTGCGCGCAAAGACATGAGCAATTCCGTTGCCCATGGTCCCGGCGCCGATTACGCCGACATTTCTAATTTCCATGATCGCCTCGCATGGAGAACGTTCGAGTTTAGCATCGCGCGAATTCCGCTGGTAATCTTGCAATCTTCTATAACACGAGCATACGGGTTGCCCCGGCAAGGACGCTGAATCTCGATCTGTTCTCGCCGAATCCAACTAGCATGCGGTAATGGCGGCCTCCAGGGTGTTAGAATTATCGTTCCGCCGCCATCAAAATTCATGTCTGAGGAATCCTCATGGCAACCCTTGAAGCCCCCGTCCGACCGCGCACAATCGCTCATCAAGGCCCGTTCATCAACGAGCCTTTTTATGACTTTCGCCACCAAGAAAATGACCGCAAAATGCGCGCCGCCATCGAACGGGTGCGCGGCCAACTCGGCCGCGAGTATGACCTCATCATTGGCGGCCAGCGCGTCAAGACCACCGACAAGATCAAATCGCTGAATCCCTCGCGCCCGTCGCAAATGGTCGGAATCCACCAGAAAGCGGGCAAAGAGCACGTGGAACCCGCCATGCAAGCCGCACTCAAAGCTTTCGCGTCCTGGAAGAACACTCCGGTCGAAGAGCGCGCCGGCCTGCTGTTCCGCGCCGCTGACCTTATGCGCCAGCGCAAAATGGACTACATGGCCTGGCTGGTTTTCGAAGTCAGCAAGAACTGGGGCGAAGCCGACGCCGATATCTCCGAGACCATCGACTTCCTCGAGTTTTACGCCCGCGAAGCTCTCCGTTTCGCCAAAGCGCAACCACCCGTGCAATTGCCCGGCGAGCGCGACACCCTCAGCTACATCCCACTCGGCGTCGGCGCGGTTATCCCTCCCTGGAATTTCCCTTGTGCCATCATGGCCGGCATGACGGTCGCCTCCATCGTCAGCGGGAATACGGTGATCTTGAAACCGTCCAGCGACTCTCCCACCATCGCTGCGAAATTCATGGAACTGTTGGAAGAAGTTGGCCTCCCTGAAGGCGTAGTAAACTTCTGCCCGGGCGCGGGCGCGAGCTTCGGCGATGCCGTGGTCGCGCATCCTAAGACCCGCTACATCGCTTTCACCGGCTCGCGCGAAGTCGGACTCCACATTAACCGGGTCGCCGCCACCCAAGCTCCAGGACAAACCTGGATCAAGCGCACCATCCTCGAAATGGGCGGCAAAGACGCCATCATCGTCGATGCCGACGCCGATATCGATTCCGCCGTCGAAGGTGTCGCTCAGGCCGCTTTCGGTTTCCAAGGCCAAAAATGTTCCGCCTGCTCCCGCGCCATTGTCGACGAACGCGTCTACGACAAGTTCCTCGAGCAGCTCAAAGCCCGCGTGGAAAAAATCACCATCGGCGATCCCGCCGAAAATACCGGCATGGGAGCCGTAATCAACGAAGGTTCGATGAAGACCATCCTGGGATACATCGAGCAAGGGAAAAAAGATGGACGCTTGATCACCGGCGGCGAGCGCGCCTCCGAAGCGGGAGAAGGTTACTACGTCCGGCCCACGGTGATCGCCGATATTCCGGCCAAGTCCAAACTCGAGCAGGAGGAAATCTTCGGCCCGGTGCTAGCCGTAATCAAAGCCCGCGGCTTCGACCATGCACTCGAAATCGCCAACGACACCGAGTTCGGCCTCACCGGCGCCATCTACACCAAGTCGCGCGACAAGATTGACCGCGCCATCCGCGACTTTCAAGTCGGCAATCTCTACATCAACCGCAAATGCACCGGCGCCATGGTCGGAGCGCATCCCTTCGGAGGCTTCAACATGTCGGGCACGGACTCCAAATCAGGTGGCCCGGATTATCTCTATCTCTTTACCCAGGCAAAGTCCGTCGGGGAGAAAATCGGGTAATCCTTTTTCAGAGTATCGGCAACTCTACATATATTCGATGCAAGAACGTGATTGCACGGATTACTCAGCTGTAGAGGAGATACTTATGAAAGACCATTTTTTAATGACTCTTGCCCCTGTCCTGGTTAGCTTTTTCTTATTGGCATTAAGCACACCGTGCCTGAATGCCCAGATTATTAACGCGATTCAAGCCCACATTGACCACTCCTTCGTGATCGGCAACACCAGCCTGCCGCCGGGCGAGTACACATTCCGGATGATGCAGAATTCCGAGCTTTCGCTTATGACGGTGAGCAGCGAAAATGATAAGACCAGCGTAGACTTCATCGTCCGGGCGGCCATCGATAATCACACGCCCGCGCACACGGAACTAACATTTCGCAAATATGGAAACACCGAGTTTTTGAATAAGATTTTCGAAAGCGGCTCAAAAACCGGAGTCGAAGTCACAGAAACCAGCAGGGAGGAATCGCACCTCGTGAAGGACGGTCAGCAGCCTACCTTGCACACAGAAGAGAAGTAAAGGAATCTTGAGAACGATGCAACCAGTCGCGGCGTAAATGTCCAACAGGACTTTTACGCCAGGACCTGGGGAATACCGACGCTAGTCGGTGACAGGCGACGGATTCCGCTCCAGAAATTGCCGCTGATGCCAATACGGATAAACCGGCGTCACCTCACTCGCGGCGTCCAGCTTTGCAACTTGCTCGTTAGACAAATTCCATCCCTCCGTCGCCAGGTTTTGCCGTAACTGTTCCTCGTTTCTCGCTCCCATAATTACGCTTGCAACCGAGGGCCTTTGCAGCAGCCAGTTCAGCGCGATCTGCGGCACTGTTTTTCCCGTCTCTTTCGCGACCCCGTCCAGTGCATCGACCACTTTATACAGATACTCGTCCTGCATCTGCGGCCCCTGTCCGGCCGTCTTATGCAGCCGGGTTTCCGCCGGCAATGCCTGTCCGCGCCGGACCTTCCCCGTCAGCCGACCCCAGCCCAGCGGACTCCACACCAGCGCGCCCACGCCTTGATCCAGGGCCAGCGGCATCAGTTCCCACTCGTACTCTCGTCCAATCAGAGAGTAATAAACCTGATGTCCCACATAGCGCTCCCAACCATATCGGTCGGAGACACCCAGCGATTTCATCAAGTGCCAGCCGGAAAAATTCGAGCAGGCAATATATCGAACCTTCCCGCTGGTCACCAGCTGATTTAGAGTGCTCAGAACTTCTTCAACCGGAGTGAGCGCGTCAAATCCATGAAGATGATAAATATCGATGTAATCTGTTCCCAGCCGGCGCAAGCTGGCCTCGCAAGCCCGAATCACGTGATAGCGCGAGGATCCCACATCGTTCGGCCCCGCGCCCAGACGGAAAGTGGTTTTAGTAGAAATCAAGACATCGCCACGCCGCCCGGCAATCGCCTTCCCTAAAATAGTCTCGGAAAGCCCGTCAGAGTAAACATCAGCGGTATCGAAAAGATTGACGCCCGCTTCCAGGCAGATATCGACCAGCCGAGTGGCCTCAGCTACATCGCTCGCGCCCCACGCGTTAAAAAACTCATTCCCGCCGCCAAATGTTCCTGTGCCAAAACTCAGAACCGGCACTTTCAAACCAGATCGTCCCAGCGTCCGAAATTCCATGAGAAGTAGATGCAGATCAAATCAGAACGATGCGCTAAACAAAAACACAACGATGAAGATCTCCCCTGTGCCCCTCTGTGTCCCCCGTGTTAAAGGTTTTTACACCGCGTCCCTCAATGAAAAAGCCGCCCGCAGGCGGCTCCAGTTCAAAAAGAACATTCAAAACCTAAGGCATCACACCCGCCGGTGTCTGCGGAGCCGGTCCCGCCGTAGTCGCCGCGGCAGCCTCGTTCAGAATCCGGTGATGGATAGTAAACAACGCCAGCTCCAGTCGGTCCGACACACCAATCTTGTCATAAACATTACGCAGATAATTCTTAATGACCTGCTCGGTCGTTCCCAACTGGGTCGCGATTTCCTTATTCTTATATCCTTGGACAATCAGCGCCACGATGCGGAGTTCTTTCGCCGTCAAACGATCGCGCACGCGCAACCCAACCATATCGTTCTCGGTCAGTTCACTCGGCACTGCGACATCCTGCACCCAAGTCTCGCCGCGCGCCACTTTGCGCACGCAGTCAACCAACGCCGCGCTGGTCACATTGCGATAGACGACGCCATGCGCCCCGTTCGCCATGTGCCGTTGCGCGCTCTCGCCCGTATCGGCCAGCACCACCACGCGCGTCTTCGCCTTGTTCGCGCCCTGCACGATGGCGGCAAAATCGTTGTGAAATCCCGCCGCCACCACCAGTACTGCGGCGCGGAACTTGTCCAGAGCCATAAACATCTGCTCCGGCGTTTGAGCCTGCGCCACAATGCGCATCTCGTCTTCTACCGCCAGCACCTTGGCAATGCCGGCGCGGAAGATTGCCTGGTTATCGGCCAGAATCAGTTTGAGCATGTGATTGACGCTCCAAAGTCATCCTAAGAATTTCATCCGTGTTACCACGGCATTGATGATTGATGATTGTTGCTAAAAAATCTTATCGTCCCGTTTTTCAATCAACAATCAGCAATCAAAAATCAACAATTTTTGTCTACGAATTCCTCACAAACTCGTAGGAGTCGATTACGCAGGCCACACCTTTGCCCTCTTCACTGGCTCCCGTCGGATCCGTGCGCACCACGCGTCCCTTGCACTGAATCACAACATTTTCCTGCCCTCCAGTAACATCCGGGGGCAGCGTGATCTCGAATTCCACCGGCGATCCAATCTCGAGCGACGCGTCGGCGCGAATGTAAACTCCCGCCGCGCTCAGATTTCCTGTCGTCCCCTTGGCGTCACCGCTGGCCGCATCGCTGTGCAGTTTGATCGGCAACTCCAGGGGAAATCTTTTTCCGGTCCGTGCTTCTTCGGACACAGTGCCTCCTCTTTCGTGGTTCGATCCTTCTCTTTTTGCGAACGAGGCCAATACCATCAAAGTACGCTCCTGGCAGGCGGATCACCCACTTTACAGCTCACGGCGGTTATATCACGGATGCCAGCTCTATAAAAGCCTGATAACGAATTAGTTACGGGTAGAATCTAGGTTCCCCCCATGCCGCGAAGACGTTGGACTATGTAGAGCGGACACTTGTTGTCCGCTGCCTTTGAAGTTGGTTTTGACCTTGTTCTTGATTTTGAACTTGCTTTCGGTTTCAGAGCTGCCCTCATTCACTTTGCTATCATATGCTGCCGCCTGATGCGATCAAGAAATAGGTGAATAAAATGGCACGGCTCTCAAAGAATTCACCGCGCCAATCCTTGCAAATCCAACCTCTGCAAGGCAAGATCGCCCTCGTCGCCGGAGCCACCCGCGGCGCTGGACGAGGCATCGCCATCGCCCTCGGCGAAGCCGGCGCCACCGTCTACTGCACCGGCCGCAGTTCAAGGCACAACTCGAAGAAAAGCCCGCAAAAGCCGCCGCCCCTGAAGCCGGGCCAGCGCGAAACCATCGAAGAGACCGCCGACCTCGTCACCGCTGCCGGCGGCCATGGCATTGCCGTGAAAGTGGACCACGAAGTTCCTGCCGAGTTGAAGAAACTCGTCGCGCTCATCAAACGCCGTCACAAAGGCCTCGACATCCTTGTTAATGACGTCTGGGGCGGGGACGCCCTCACCGAATGGAGTAAGCCCTTCTGGACCGTCAATCTCGAAAACGGCCTGCGCATGCTCAAGCAGGCCATCCACTCGCACATCATCACCGCGCACTACGCCGCGCCACTTATGCTCAATCGTCCCGGCGGAATCATCTTCGAAATTACCGACGGAGATGCCTTCTACTACCGCGGCAACCTCTTCTATGACCTCGTCAAAATTTCCGTCATCCGCCTAGCCTTCGCCATGTCCCGCGAACTGCGCAAACGCAAAATCGCCGCCGTCGCTCTAACTCCCGGCTTCCTGCGCTCCGAGAGAGTTCTCCAGCATTTCAAAGTCACCGAAGCCAACTGGAAGGAGGCGGGGAAGGAAAAGAACCCGGATAAAAACAGTAAAGACCAGAACGATGCCCCCAGCGATTTTATGGTCTCCGAATCGCCGCGCTTTATCGGTCGCGCCGTAGTCGCCCTCGCCACCGATCCCAACGTGATGAACAAGACCGGACGCGTCTACAGCTCCTGGGCCCTGGCCCGCGAATACGGATTCACCGACCTCGATGGCACCCGGCCCCACTGGGGCAACTACGCCCGCAAAAAATACGGCAAATATAAAATCTGCGACGATAAGTTCTACTCCTACTGGACCCCCGGCCTGATCGACCTCATCTTCCCCGACTGGTTCTGACCGGGACCAAGCTGGAATGCGAATGGACAGCTGCCGAAAAAGAAGAGATGGCGCAGCGGGGGAGGGGGGAAGCTGACCGTACTGGGGAAACCGACTGCGCCACCAGAGGACCAACCGGCTCAGGGCCGGATGCTCCTTCCCATCTTTCATCCTTAAGATGGCAAAAAGTTACTACCCCGACGGACTTCGGGCTGTTCAATATTGCTCACCTCTAGAAATAAAATTCTAGGCGCCCCATCCCTTGACTCCGTTCGGGCGAACGCGCAATCTCCAGCGAGCCGTGCCGGCCACAATTAGCATTCCTGTCCCCAACAAGCCCATAGTGCCGGGCTCCGGAACAGTTGTCCCGCCTCCTCCTCCGCCCCCACCTACAGCTGGACACCCGCCGATGCTGTTGCCCTGCAGCGTCACCGCGCCGTTTTGCGCCAACGCGCTACCGCAAGTGATGCTGGCGCCGGTATTCAGGGTTATGCTGGTGAGCGCGAGTATATTTCCTTCGAATGCGGTGCTGGTACCAAGAGTCGCGGAGCTGCCAACCTGCCAAAATATGTTCGGGTCACTCATCGGCTTGCCAGTTAGGCTGTTGATGAAAATAACCGACGAGGCGCTCCCGGTTGTAAGCGAACTGCCGATCTGAAACACAAACAGCGCCCCAGGTTTGCCCTCGAGGGTCAGCGTGTCACCTGTCGCCAGGTCGGCGGAACTGGTGAACGAATAGACGCCGGACTTAAGAGTAACCCGCCCAGGTCCGTACCCGTCAAACTGCCGGTGGGTTTAAGGCTCTGCGCCTGAATGTACGCCGTAGTCAGATCTTTCTGGGCCTTCAGCGCATTTGCATTACATATGTTAGTGGTTCCAGTCACGGTCATGGTTCCCGCGCCAGTCAGCGCGCAACCTGGACTAATGCCCAGATTTCCGGTCAGCAGAGTTGTGCCGGTATTGGTGACGGTTGAACCTGCCAGCACGACATAGCCGCTGGCAGTTCCCAGGGTGATCGAGTCCGCATAAGCACTGGGTAGCAGCAACGGGAACAGCAAGGGTGAGAGAGCCACGCATCGAATCAGGTGGAATTTCATATCTCCTCCACATTTCAAGGCTTCATCAGGAAATCAGCCCAGTGCCCAACGGCGAGAGTACGAGCCAAATCCAGAGGCCTATTCTGATTCCTTACAATCCGTTAATCTGTTCAAAATTGCACACTATTCGTCCCATGTCGGCCAAGACCTGTAACTGGAATCCAAACCAAGCGAACCCTAGCCTCTTGTCATTCCGACCGAAGCGAGCGCCAGCGAGTGCAGCGGAGGAGCCTGCTTTACCGGGAGCACCGCACGGCACGCTTTTGCACCGCCACTGCCTCTAATTGGTGTTCTTGTCGCAGTCTGGGACATGTCTGTCTTTGGGGACAGTCGCCCTCAGCTGTCCGCTCGAGCGAAGCTCGAAGCTTCTTCGTCAAAAACTGAGACGTTACGCGACCGTCAGTAGTGTCACAGTTCGGAGACTTGACAACTGTTACAACAGCTCCGGCAGCTGGTTCGCCCCCGGCCCCTGTCTAATGGACCTTTACTGAACCGAACCGCCCATGATACCGTCAGATGAGTGTTCTTTCTTCGTTCCCAGGAGAGCCAACGCATGCTCGGCCCATATAATTCCGCCCGCCAGCGATCAACCCGGCGCCCACGCCGTTTTGTCCGGCAAGTCCTCGTCTTATTTCTGCTCTCGACCTCATCCCTTTTATCCCAACCGCCGCAAAAGTCCGCCGCGCCGGTTCCCGCGGCCAGCGCCGAAGTTAGACCCGGCCAGGAAAAACCTCAAGCCAAGCCCGACGAATCTGCCGCCGCAACCGCCGCTCTGGTCTAACTCAACAATGCTCTCGAAGGTCTCGCCGCAAAGGTCTCACCTGCCGTAGTTCAGATCCTGGTTACCGGCTACGGCTCCTTGCATGAAGAGAGCCGCGCCCAAACCGCGCTCATCGTCCGTCAGCAAGCCGTCGGCTCCGGCGTCATCGTCGATCCCTCCGGCTACATCATGACCAACGCTCACGTAGTCGAAGGCGCGCAAAGCATCCGCGTCGCACTGCCGCTGCCAAACGATTCCGGTCGCGCCGTCCCCATCGGCAAACGCCACATTCTTCCAGCGAAATTAATCGGAGTTCATAAGGAGACTGATCTCGCCCTGCTCAAGATTGACGAGACCGATCTGCCCACTCTTCCGCTTCTCACCCAGCCTCGTCCTCGTGTCGGACAACTCGTCTTCGCCATCGGCAGTCCAGAAGGCCTGCAGAACTCTGTCACCATGGGAGTCGTGAGCGCCGTCTCCCGCCAGCCCGATCCCACCAAACCCCTCACCTATATTCAAACCGACGCTCCCATCAACCCCGGCAACAGCGGCGGCCCGCTGGTCGATATCAACGGCTCCGTCGTTGGCATCAACACTTTCATTCTCTCGGAAGGCGGCGGCAGTGAAGGCCTGGGCTTCGCCATTCCCGCCCGCATTGTCGATTTCGTCTACCACAGCCTGCGCAAATACGGACACGTGCATCGCACCGAAATCGGCGCGGACGCGCAGAAGTCCCGTCCACCATGGCCGAAGGTCTTCATCTTGCGCAACGCTGGGGAGTCAATTGCTGACGTCAAACCCGATGGCCCCGCCGCCACCGCCGGCCTGAAAGTTCAGGACATCGTTCTCGCCGCCGACGATCGCCGCATCGACACTCTTCCCGCGCTCTCCTCGGCGTTGTATCTTCACCGCCTTGACAAAGTATTAAAGCTGGAAATTCTGCGCGGCGACGAAAGAAAAACTCTCTACGTTCCCGCCATCGAGGAGCGCGATCCGATGGATCAACTCTTCGACGCCGCCGATCCCGAAAAAAGCCTCATCTCCCGCCTCGGCATTCTCGGCACCGATCTCACTCCCGACCTGCGCAAGCAGCTCGGATCGTTCGCATTTCTTCCGGCGTAATCGTCCTCGGCCGCGCCGCTGATCTCATCACCGGAGACCGGCCTGCAGACCGGCGACATCATTCATTCCCTCAACACCACGCCCATCACTTCCATGGACGAACTCCGGTCCGCCGTGCAAAAACTGAAGACCGGCGCCGCCGTCGTGCTGCAAGTGGAACGCAGCGATGGGTTAACGTATTTGAGTTTTGAGATGGAGTAGAGTGTTGCGCGTACAGTTGCCTCACTTTGCCGTAAAATGCTTCCTGGGCGCCCGTAGCTCAATCGGATAGAGCATCTGCCTTCGGAGCAGAGGGTTGGGAGTTCGAGTCTCTCCGGGCGCACCATTAGCTTGTGATCCTTCGCCTCAAAGCCGGCTCAGGATTTCGGCTGGGGCTCCCGCTTCGCTCACCCCGCAAAGCGCCTCAAGTTCGAGTCTCTCCGGGCGCACCACAAACTCATTCCTTCGCGCGCATTACCTAGAATTTAAACGCGCCCCCGCCGCCGCCGCCGAATCCGCCGCCGGAGAATCCGCCGCCGCCACCGAAGCCGCTTCCGCCGAAACCCGATCCGCCGGAACTCGCTCTCGGCGCGGAAACAAATACTGATGCATATCTGTCGCCATACCATGCATAGAAGATGAGAAGAGGATTGGATTGAACATGGTTCCGTAGGCGTAGCCGGCAGGAGCGGCATACCAAGTCGGGGGAGTTTTGAGAATGCCGGCGAAGGCTTGCGCCCAGTGATGTTCGACACCGAGAGCCATTGCATAGGGAAGAAATTTTTCGAAAGTATCGGGCGGCATGATCTTTAACCGGTCGGCGTCGACACGGTTCATGAATTCCTGGAACCCCAGTACCGCGATGTGAGTGCGTGCGCCCTTCAAAGTTTTTGCCGTCATCACGCGAGCGAAGAGCCACCAGATCAGGGCGCTGATCAGCACGCATCCGACGAGCATGGAAATGGAACTCAAAAAATCGGGCCAGCCGCAGTATTGAAAGATCGCGAACGTAATCAGAATGCCGACCGCGGCTCCAATGCTATAGGCGTTGGCGGATTCAGGATCGAGCGTGTAAATACCCTTTTCCTTGAGCGCCGACATAATATCGGTGCGTTCACAGGAATCGCGGTGTAGAAGCGGTTCTTCAGGCTGGACAGCCGAATGTCGGGAACGTCTCCGACAAAAATGTTTTCCAGCATCACCTGTTCGTGAGGAGCGAGGCCTGTCCAATCCTGGCGCTTCTTCAGCAGATGGAAGATGTAATCCTTGTTGTGGAACAGAAGCCCCTTCTCGTCCGTTTCTTCGATCTTGATGAATCCGCGCACGGCAAGATCGACGATGGTCGATGTAATGTCGCGGGGATGAATTCGATCGTCGAGCAGGGTTCCGGCCTCGGCGGGTGAAATTCCTGGCGGAGGCTCATACATCGGTGCGACTGACATGCCCGGGTCGGGATCGCGTCCGGCGTACCACCACAGGCCGAACATGACGGCGAGTGTAACCAGCGGCAGAAATACGATTGGATTGCCGCCGATAAACCAGAACAGCTTCGTTAGAGCGCTGGGCTGAGTGAGAATTCCTTTGGGAACATAGACGTCGACGGTGAGGCCACCGCGCATGGGCAGAGGATTGGTGGTTGTGAATTCGGCGGTGGCGCCATCGACTTTCGCGGTCGCGTCGTGTCCGGTCGAGCCGTAGACGCCGGTGAAAGCTTGCGCGCGCAACGATCCTGCGGCGTCATCGGGAAAATGTGCCGTTGCCGCGGCCTGGTCGATGGGCACGGGCCAATCGTTGCCGGTTACGTTCCAGTAGAACTCGTCGTATTGATCGAAGAAGCGTGTGCCGTTGCGCACCCGGTAAACGATCTTCACCGTGCGTGTGGCATTGACGGCGTCAGGAATGTAGATTTCAGATCCCGGTAAGCCCGGAGGTCGAGGAATCGTATTTCAGTTTGGATCCGTTTTCGTCAGTGACGCTTTTGAGATCGATGAAGAGCTGGTAGTTGGTTCCGTTGGGTCCGGGATATTCGATGGGGATGGTGCGGTGAATGCCGTGCCACTCGCCCACGAAAACCAGCGAGATTGTTTCCGTTGACCAAGGCGCTGCCGTCTTTGTCGACGGTGATATCGTCCTGGAAGTTCGAGATGCGCCAGGACTTTGCGGCGGCGGGAGCGGCGAGGGCGAGGAAGGAGACAAGGAACAGCAGGAGGGGACGAACAGCGCCGAGTAGCGGTGCGCGTGAGACTTTCAGCCGTCCCTCCGGGACGAGTTCCCTTTTCTTTGTCTTTCTCCAGCGCTGAAGGCGCTGGGCTATTGTCGTGCTGCCCCTCCGGCGCGCTTATGTTTTTAGCTCCGATCATGGGATCAAGAACTTGACGGCGACGGGCTCGCGGTCGGCGTCGGTGGTTTCGAAGAACTGGCGGGCTTGGAAGCCGAACATGTTAGCGAGAATGTTTGTGGGAAAAGACTGGATCTTTGTGTTCAGGTCGCGAACCACCGCGTTGTAATAACGGCGCGAGTTCTGGATCGAATCTTTCGGTCTGGCTTAATGATCCCTGCAGTTGAGTGAATTCTTCGGAGGCTTTTAGCTCGGGATAATTCTCGGCGACGGCGAACAGGCTCTTCAGCGCTCCGGTGAGCTGATTCTCCGCTACTGCCTTGCCTTCCGGCGTGGTCGCCTGCATGGCCAACGAACGAAACTTCGCGATGTTTTCGAATGTTCCTTTTTCGTGCGTGGCGTAGCCTTTGACGGTTTCGACGAGATTGGGGATGAGGTCGTGGCGGCGTTTGAGTTGCACGTCAATATCGGACCAGGCGGAGTCGGTGCGCACGCGCAGCTGCACCAGGCTGTTGTACATGCCGATGAGGACGACGAAGATGAGGACGAGGATTACGAGCAGGATGATGCCGACCATGAGTGGCTCCTAGGAAGATTGTAATCTCGAAGGCTTAATCTTAAGGGCTTATCTTGAAGGCATATTTTGAAATCACTGGGACGCTAGCATAGTGAGGGCGAGGGCGAAACGATCACGGGGTACGAATACGTCAGTTTCCGGCCAAGCGGGCCCGCAGGCCGTCAATGAGCGCTATGGCGATTTTTCGCCAATAACCCGCGACGCTACTGGTCGGAGGGGGGATCTTCACTCTAAAATCCTCTGTCCGGCAGGGTTTCTTGGGGTATCTCGATGAATTTGAAGTGGTCGCATTGTCTCGCAACGGTGGCCTGTTTCACCGCAACAACTACGTTGTTGCTCGGCGGTTCATCAGACTGGGCACCTTCTCTGCAATCGAAAAGCTTTGTTGTCGAAAAGCTTTCAAATGGCTGGCGATTGATGTCTCCCGGTAAGCCACACTCAATTACACGATCAGACACCGCGCGTCATTCCGGGGGCCATTCCCTTCGTTTCGAGCTTCGCGATGGCGAAGCGTGGAATGAGCATGTGGAGCCGTCTTTCCGCTCCGAAATCAGCACTGACGAATACGTGGCAATGGACTCGGTTCAATGGTACGGATTAAGCCTGTACATTCCGAAGGATTTTCCAAAGGAGGACAATAGATGTGTAATCGGCCAATGGCACGACAAGGCGAAAACTCAGATCGGGGAACCGGATAAAAGTCCTCCGGTCGCTCAACGATTCAAGAACGGGCAGTTCTACGTGACAGTCATGCACAGTGCAGAAAGAATCGTTTCCGATCCAGACCAAGTTCCAGAAGAAATTGTTTTCGATACCACGAAGCTACCTTTAGGCGAGTGGAACGACCTCGTTTACCAAATTAAGTGGTCGTATCATAAGAACGGATTCGTAAATGCTTGGTTGAACGGCAAACGAATAATCCGATACCGGGGGCCCGTCGGCTACAACGACGACATCGGTCCCACATTTAATTTCGGTTTATATCGTGACAGCACCGACAAAACGTATGTCGTATATTTCGACAACTATCATCGGGGTGGGTCGTTCGCAGAGGTAGACCCCTCGCGATAACGCGAGTTGATTGTCGCTAACAGGCGATTACACTCATTGCCCCTCGCACCGCCTCTCTCCCAGGCCTGCGCCCAATCGGGCGCAGTTCCCCGGAGGAGCCCTTGGAGGCTATTCAAAGCGGCTACTCGCGGGCCGCCGAAACGCGCCCATGAAATCGTCCAATTCCAGGAGAGAGAACGGCTTTTTCAGAACCGGCGATGCAGTGATAAACGCGAACTTTTGTTTGGGATTCTTCTGACGCAGAGCATCAATAAATTTGGCGCCCCCGGCGCGTGAACTGCGGAGGAATTTCAGAGCGATGACAACAAGGTCATGGGGTCCGTTGTCGCAGTAAATGCGGTACGCTTCATTGCAGTTTAGCGCCAGGCCAACCTCATAGCCGAGCTTGTTGAGCATAACGCCAGTAACTTTCAATACCGCATCTTCCGCTTCGACCACCAGAACCTTCATAGGTTCCTCCCCTTTTTCATCCTCGAATCTTAAGCAGAAAACAAGGATGATGAAAGAGACCACTATGGTGCTGAGACACACCCGCCATCCCCTTCGGCCCACGCACGCCAAGTTCGTTGATCCTCGCCGGGCTGCGCCCGGGGACAGCCGAGGGCGGCGGTCCCCACATAGACCTTTCCCTCCACATGGAAATTCAATCGACGTTGAAGCCGTGGGGCGAGCACCGGAAGCTGGGGTTTATTGCTGGGGGGCGAAGTAGCCTTTGCGGGCGCGTACTTGCAGGTCTTTCTTCAGAGCGGAAATTTCGATGGAACGGTAGCGGCCGTCGGCGTCAAAATCGGCGGGCCGGTAGGAGACGACGTACTGGCTGCGCAGTTCGTCTTCGATGGCGGCGAAGGAATGCGTGATGTCTTTCATCTTGAAGGGAAAAAAGGCGCCACCGCCGGTAGCTTCGGCTAGTTGCTCGAGAACTTTATCGCCGCGGAGAATGAGGCCGCTATCGTCGGTGGAGATGGCGTAGATGATGACTTCGGCGCGTTGCGCCATTTCGATGGCTTGAGCGCGCGAGTATTCACTTTGGTTGTCTTCGCCGTCGCTCACGACGACAATCGCTTTGCGCGTGGGATGGTCGGGACGGTCTTTCAGAAATTTATCTTTACAGGCGCGATAGATGGCATCGTAGAGCGCGGTGCCTCCGCCATCCTGCAGGCGGTGAACGCCATCGGAGAGCAGTTGCACGTTGTCGGTGAAATCCTGCGTGAGTTGACTTTGTTTGTTGAAGCCGACGATGAATGCTTTGTCGAATCCGGCACGAATGGAGTGCTGCAGGAAGCTGACGGACGCATCCTGCTCGAACCCAAAACGGCTGTGAACCGATCCACTTACGTCGATGAGCAAGCCCAGGTGAAGCGGGAGATCGGTTTCGCGGCGAAAGTTTACGATCGATTGCGGCGGCTTATGATCGTCGAGAATTGAGAAATCGTTTTGATTTAAGTCACGGACAAATTTGCCGTGCTTGTCGGTGGCGATGAAGAGTACGTTGACTTCGTCGACGCGCTTGCGGATGGTGAGCATCGCGCCAGACTGTGGATCGTCCGCGCTCGAGGCGGTGCTGTAAGAGCCGGTATCGGCGGCGCTAGTGGCGTAGGTGCTGGCGTAAGGAGCGGACTGGGCAAAGGCGGGCAAGGCAATCATCAACGTGGCTGCCAGCGCCAGAACCCGGCTGGCCGACCGCGTGTACTTCATGCCTGAAAAGTCGAAAATTTTCACTCCCCGCACGGCCAAAATGTACTTCCTATTCATTAGATGCACTTCGGGTGCCGAACGAAGGCGGCCGCAGGCCACACTATCCATTGACTGTAAAGGCGCGCGGCGGAGGGTGCCAAGTTACAAAAGGAGCACTCGTTTGGTCATGACCTTAAAGCGCGCGGCGTGCGGATAGAATGCTATAGGAGAATGAGTCGGGGAAGGAAAACAATGTTTGGCAGAGAGGAATAACAAGGGATGAAGCGGAATAAGACGGCGGCGTTATTCGTGGCTATATGTCTGCTCTCGTCGATGGCGTTCGCCAACGACGAAGGGGAAGCCGACCGCGTGAAGGATGCGGGCGATGTGATGAAGGAAATCCTGAATATTCCAGACGACATTCCGCAGGACCTGCTGGACAAGGCGGAGTGCCTGGTAATTCTGCCCTCGGTGAAGAAAGGCGCGTTCGGCGTGGGAGGCAGCTATGGACGGGAGTGATGGTGTGCCGCAGCGGCCCGCACTACACCGGCCCATGGGGACCTCCGGCTTTGTATGCGCTCGAGGGGGTAAGCATTGGCTTTCAATTGGGTGGACAGGCGACGGATTTTGTTTTGCTGGTGATGAATCCCAAGGGGGCGCGCTCGCTGCTCTCCAGCAAAGTAAAGTTGGGGGCGGACGCGTCGGCGGCGGCCGGTCCGAAGGGGCGTACTGCAGAGGGCGCGACCGATATCGTGATGAACGCGGAAATTCTTTCGTACTCGCGCAATAAGGGGTTATTTACCGGGATCTCGCTGGAGGGATCGACACTGCGGTCCGATGGCAACGCGAATGAAAAACTCTATGGGCGAAAATTGAGCGCGAAAGAGATTATTGTGGAGCACAAGGTGGGAGTTCCGAGCTCAGCGCGGCAACTGGTTGCGTTGCTGGATGCGAAATCTCCGAAGAATCGATCGGACCCGAAGTCGCTGGAATAGCGCTGCGAGTGCCTGCTGTGATTATGAGAAGATCGGACCCAGAAAGAGAGCAACTGGTTCGTTGTGCTTGGGCGCAGGGCGAATTGATGACGCGCTATCACGATGAAAAATGGGGCGTGCCGGTGCATGATGACCGCAGACTCTTTGAGTTTCTGATTCTAGAAGGTGCGCAGGCGGGACTGAGTCGGGAAACGATTCTCAACAAGCGAGAAAATTATCGTGCTGCGTTTGAGGGTTTCGATGCGCAACGGATTGCACTTTACGACCGCAAAAAAATTGGCCAACTGCTAAGGAATCCGGGCATCGTGCGCAACCGGTTGAAGATTGAATCGGCAGTGAGAAACGCGAAGGCAATGCTGCGCGTGCAGGGAGAAGTCGGCAGCTTTGACAAATACATATGGCAATTTGTCGATGGACGGCCGCGAGTGAATTCCTGGAAGACACGGCAGAGAGTTCCAGCAAGCGCCGCGGAGCCTGATACGATAAGCAAGCGTTAAGAAAGCCGGCTTCGACTCGTGGGATCAACCATCCATGCGTCATGCAAGCTGTTGGCATGGTGAATGACCACGTCACGCAATGCTTTCGTCACAAGTTGGATTAGATTCCAGCGGTGCCAACCGTAGAATTTACTTAGGATTGGGCGAAGCTTGGTTCGGCTTCCATGGAATAGCGCGCGGCGCATTATGCGCTTTCTTGTCGCTCAGGTCGAGGCCGAATGTAGGATGGTCGTAATTTCCGCTGATTCGCACGGGAACAACCTCACCTTTGGGCTTCTTCTGAAGAAGGGGTTCATTACCTTCAGCAGGAACGCCTTGGTCCCAGTAGTAGTGTTTGAAATCTGTGAATCCACTCGCATTGACCGCGAAATCAATCTTATAATTGATCAGGTTGAAGGTTCCGTGCACACGGGAGTGTGCGCCTGGAACGCGAAAGGAGAGATCTGTGAAGCCGGCGATTCCGTAGCCAGATCGACTCGACCTTGCAGATTGGTCAACACAGTTTCTGGATCGGATCCATTTTCATTTTTCATCGCCCTTGTTCTTAACTTGTTAGTTTTGTCATCAGCATTTGCACTTTTCTCGACTTCTTCGCGAATGTCTTTCTTGCCTTGGGCTCCGGCACTGAGTTCGTCGACGCCTTTCTGGGTGGAAGGCGCTGAAATTGTCCTTACGCGGATTCCCGAAATCGCCTCGCAACTTAATTTTCTTCAAGAACTTTTGATCGCCTGGAGGAAGTACAGCATGCGCCTGAAATGTGATATCGCCTGACATGGGGGCACGCTTCTCCTTGACGAATAACAGAAGAAGATCTTCGATCCGTGCATTCTTGGAGTCAAAATCTAACAGCGCAGTCTTTCCTTTCCAGTCGGCGATGTTGCAACCCTGCCTCGGGCTACGATATGGGTTTTCCAAAAATGCCATCGACCTGCTTCAGGTCCGTGTCGCCATGCGTCGCGTCGACGTAGGCGCTGAATTTCGTTGTCAGATGTACGGTGTGCCCACTCGACTTGACCTCGAAAGCA
This sequence comes from uncultured Acidobacteriaceae bacterium, assembly GCA_963813205.1. Lineage (GTDB taxonomy): Bacteria > Acidobacteriota > Terriglobia > Terriglobales > Acidobacteriaceae > Sulfotelmatobacter. The sequence continues at coordinate 36,656 of CAWEYI010000012.1, forward strand.
GGAGTGTTGGTGTCGCCCGGATATCGATGTGCGCGAGTTTGCCCTCGAATTGCCCAGTTGAAGAGAGCAGGCCCGCAATACCTCCGTCACGCTGAGGTCGGCTTGCTCAATTTGTAATTTCCGGAAACTGGAGTTTCGCGAGCATCAGTCTGATTCCACGCTCCGAATTTTCCTTCGGCGGTGACCTCCCCAGGCGGTTCAGGATTGTAATTTTTACCCGGTAGGTTCATGGATTTCCCATTCCACGTTTCTAAGGAGGACCTCGTGGATATCGAAGCGGAGAGGTTTTTTGTCCGGATCTTTTGAAGCAAACTTTACCACCGAACCATTGGCGACGATTTCGGCGATCGTGATTTTTGACTTCGTAGTTTGTAAAGCCACGCCGGTGCCCAAGGGAGGGATGGTTATGATCAAGCCATTCGCGGCTATAAGGCTAACGCGCTGTGCGATAAATACGAGATAGCTCCCTTGAATGGTCAATTTTTGAATCGTGATAAGTGGCTTGGCCGCGGATGGGTTATGGTGAAAAACAACACCTTCGGAATGCAGCCGGGCGAGGAAGAAATGGCTCCTGAAAACTTTGGACCTGGACCTGGCTATCGCTGGCCTCGCGCAGGTCCTCCAATACTTCTGATTGTGAGTATCGCCGATACCGGTGCAGTTCGATCGCGCCGACGCACATCAGCACGCTGCCCAGGAGAATGATCGGAAGGATGACTTTCTTGTGATTCTCTGTTCCTGCGGTCGTGTGAGCGCGCTCTCTGGTGGCGGAGCTGTGGCAGGGACCATAGCGTTTGGAAGCTGAGCAAAGTATCGGGGTTGCTGTCGAAACTGCAAACTCGGTGCATAAAAGGCCGAACCGGGGGTGCGGAGCAGGACGCTGTGTTGCAAAGGCTCAGACCCTCAATTAAAGCTAATGTTCTCTCGAACGCGGTCCAGGAGCGGGGATCGCGGAACTGGCGGACGCAGCGGACTCAAAAGCGGATGCTGCCTATCACCTAAGTATAAGTAAATAAACAAGATAATTGCATGACGGCAGACGCATCGGATTTTTATAGCTTAAGTCCTTGGAAAGATTGGCAATCCCTAACTACACAAATTCGGTGACGCTGAAATAGCAACTCTGTAGCCGGCTCAGGTACGGAACCATCCCAAAGAAGACGCAGAACTACAGGAATACAGGCGCATCTGATCGTTGCTTGGGGGCAGGACAATCGAGGCTCTTGGAGCAACTCGCACGGTGCATCTTCCACTGTAGCCCGCCAGAAAATCGCCAGCCTACGCGGGCACGGGTTACGAGGGAAAAGGCACACCTGAAATTTAGAACAGAGCGCGATGAGGTGACCCTGTAGCCTTACGTCCTTTGTCTGGGGGTTTGGCGCCATCTGCTTCAGGTGATAAAAATATTCACCCGTCACGTTGGACTCGGATCGTCACCTGAGGCGAGCCACACCTGCGTGAGGTGAGCCTGACGCATGTAGTCCGGCGCTCCCGGGCCGCCCATTTTAGTTTGGACCCAACCTGGCTCAAGTGCGTTCGAGAAGACGTCAGGCCACCTGCCCGCCACTGCGAAAGCCAGCATCGCGTCATGAAGTTTGCTTTCCGCATAAGCTGTCGATCCGTCCCAGGAACGTTCTCTCCAAAGAAGTCATAGAGGTTCGCTTCGGCGTGGTGATGCATGCCAGACCTTAGATAAACAAGCCGCTTCGGCCGTTTGATTAGTGCTGTTAGCAGGAAGGCAGAGAGTGTGTTGATCGCGAATACGTGCGGAAGCCCGTCCGCCGTAGTGCGGCGCTCTTCCCGATAACCGACCGCAGCGTTGTGTATGACAGCATCGAAATGACCAATGCCGTTTACCTGTTCGGCTACTTGCTTTGCTTGAGCGATCGTTGCCCGAAGAAGTCTCCGACAACGATCGCTTTCGCTGTAGGAAGTCGACGCCTCGCGTCGTCCGCGCGATTGACATCGCGTGCATGAAGGACGACTTCATGGCCACGAGATACCAACAATTCAGCAGCCATCATGCCCAAGCCTGAGAAGATCCTGAAATAAAGATAGATGACACCTATCCCTCCTTAAGTTCGGCATAACAAGGAATGTCGAAGAAAGCTGTAAAGTGTCTGACTTTTCTAGCGAGTCTTCGCGGCGCTCTGCTGTTTTTGGAACCGTTCTAAGACTTGTTTGCGGCTCTCATGCATAAGATCGCGGGCTTGTTGGACGTGAGAACCAACCAGCTTATAGTCGCGTTTGACAATTCTTCCCGCCGACAAAGACATGCTCAACGTCTGCTGGGTTAGCTCCAAGCACCAACGATGCGACTTGGTCGCCCACGCCGTCAAGGTGTGGCGAGCGCATGTCAACAACCGCGACATCACCCTGCTTGCCAGGGGTCGGGCTCCCCAGTTTCCAATCGAGATTCCAGACGCGGGCCCCGTCGATCGTGGCAAGGCGGAGCATGTCGCGTTGATGTAGCGCAACAGTCTGAACCCTTTCGCCACGCGCCAGCGCCTGAGACGTTTGCCCTCGAACGTTCTGCAGCCAGAGCAGACCGCATCTCCGAAAACAAGTCGGGTACCGCACTGCAGATTGTGTCTACGCCAAAGCCACATGTGATGTTTCTTTCGAGCGCTCGACCGGTGCCTGGATATGTTCCGAACTGCATGAGCATGTCCGAGGAAGGCGTGATTGACAGTGTTCCTTTACTCGCCGCCACCAGATTGAACTCTCGGTCGGTAAGCATGTTTCCATGCGCATAATTCACGTCTGGACCCAGCAGTCTGCCGCGCTCCAGCTTCTCGATTGCGTCGGCGGTTCCGGCCATTCCAACGTGGGTCAAATCGGGAATTTGAAGTTCTCTTGCGAACGCAAAATTCACGGGCATTCTGAGCTTCGGAGGTGAAGCATGGGCCTCGAAGCGCCATTGCCATGCGCAGTCGTCCATTCACGCCGTTCAGGGAAATGCTCATCGCGCATACGGCGAGCGTCTTGGGGGTGCGGCGGATTTCGATCATTAGTCTCCAGCCCCGTTCACCGTAAAGAAAGTGACCGCGAATTCCTGATTCCTTTAGACCTTTCAGATTCGCATCGGCGTGCTCAGCGGACTGAAAGGCGCTGCGCCCAATCCGCGATGGTCGTGATGCCAGCATCAAGGGCTTGCCGAAGCGCCCCATAGCGCTCCTGCATAGATATCGTCCGCTTCATACTGAGTGCGATGTCTCCGTTCTGTACCATCGGATCGTAGCCTGCTCCGGTCACCTGGGGAGTGAAGGCTAGAATCGCTCCCTGCCAGACATGCCTGTGAGTGTCGACGAGTCGGGGAGGACGAGCCGTCCTGTTACGTCAATCACTTCAGCGTTTGGATGTGGAGCCAGAGAGCCCGCGGCCGATTTCAGCGATTTTGACGTCACCGAGAAGAACATCCGCGCCCGCTATGTCGCCGCTCGACTCATCCATTGTGACGATTTATCCGTTTCGTGAGAAAGCACTTCTGCCGGCATGGGAGTATGTTCCCTTTCGTTATGGGAATCATCGAGATGACAGAAAGAAATTGTCTTGTCCCTAATAAGTTTCTTTTTCTCAGAATAACGTCTCTCCAGTGAGAGCGATGGCTACGTCCTTGCATATCACTTATGCAAGAATGGATGGCTATGAAGACAGATGGATTAGTCCTCGATGCCCTTGGAGGTTTTTGTCGCAACTGCCGGAGAGGTGGGAGCTTCGAGCGCGGCTGCTGGAGGGCTTTCTATTTCACAAGCAGGCGTCAGTCGCTCGATTGCGGGTTTTGGAGAAGCAGATTCAGGTTTTAGGATTCTCGAGCGCACGAGACAAGACAAGTGGTACTCACAAACGAGGGGCGCCAAGTTCCATGCACGCGTCTCGCCCCTACTGGAGTCTCTTCAAGATGCTGTAACTAAAACACTGGATGACAAGGGTGCCGCCCGCGGATGCTGCTCCGCGTCACGGTTGACCACCGTTTTTCTTCATGTGAGTCCGCCTACAGCCTTGGGCGTCTTCCTTGCCGAAAATCCCGAGTTGACATTAGATATCGTCCACGAAGGATACGGAGGAGCGATTTGCGATCTGGAGTCTGTCGACCTCGATATACGATTTGGTGCCGTTCCACGAGGAAGTTTCATACGCAGAAAGCTCGGCGAAACTAGAGTCATTACTGTTGCGGCACCGCGTTATATTGAGCTTCGGAAGACTGCGGAGTCCGACCGATATGCTCGCGAAGAATCGTGACTTCATCGATTTTTGCGATCCCATCACCGCTCGCCCGTTTGAGTGGACCTTCCGAAATAAAAGGAAAGAAGAAGTCACCATACCTACCGATGGAAGAATTATCGTCAATGACATCGCCAACGTGCATGGCCTTTGCCTCGCTGGATTCGGTATTGCGCAGGTCCTCGAAGTCGCTGTGCGTGACCAATTACGTAATGGACGCTTGATCGCCCTATTTCCCGATTGGCGGAAGTTTTTACATTATCGCTATCTATCCCTCTCGACGACGCACCCCCTGAAGACCAAAACTTTCCTAATTTTGTGGTCAACGAAGTGAAAAAAGCACTGTAGTGAAGACGCTCGCCGACCACCATATGGAATAGCGCTCTCGCAATCAGGATAAAACGGCACAGCGTAATAGGATGATCGACGTCCAGCGTGCCGCCGCTCTGCCATGAACAATGCCCCGAGCCGCGCCTTAGATTTCCAGGAGCTCGTCAGAGCCAGCGGTGTGGCAAGCAGTCACTCACTCTCGACCTCGAAGGGAGTCGCCCTGAGATCTGAAGATTCGGCGATTTCCTTTGTAACAAGCCTTTCGTATACTTATTGCGCATCCAATCCTGAGTTTGAGAAGCTTCTCCAGAACATCCGGGGGTGGCTTGATTGAGGAGGATGAATGGCGCAGGTATCGTAAGTCACCGGCAGCTCTCGTGGTCTGGGTCGTGCAATTGTTGAAACGGGCCTCGCTGCGGGCAATAAGGTGTTGGCGACGGCTAGGGACATTAAGTCGCTGGCTGATCTCTCGGAACGATATGGGGATCAGGTACAACTATTTCGCAATGGATGTGACCGACGAAGCAGCAGCAGCTAACGCGGTAATGGCGGCGGTCGATGTATTCGATTCGCTGGATGTGGTCATTAACAATGCGGGGTATGACAATGTTTCGTCCGTCGAAGACACCCTATATCGGAATTCCGGGCGCAGACGAAACGAACCTCTTTGGAACGATTATTGTGACGAAGGCGTGCTGCGCGGGTATTTTCGCAAAAGAAAGCGGGCCAGTTCATTCAGTTTTCGTCTGTGGGCGGAAGGATTGGCCCTCCGGGACGTGGGCCCTATTCGGCGGCGAAGTGGGGTGTGGAAGGAGCTACTCCGAGGTGCTTTCGCGCGAAGTGGCGCGACTCAGCATCAAGGTCGCCCGATCGTCGAACCCGGTGGCTTCCCACAGACTTCGCGGGCAGTTCCACCGAACTTCGTGAAGGTCATCCTGAATACGATTCGACGGTTGGAGCTACCGCAAGATTTCAGCGGAACTACAACGGCAAGCAGCCTGGTGATCCCAATAAGGCAGCTCAGGCGATCGTTCAGTTGACGCAAGAACGGAACCCTCCGTTGCGACTCTTGCTCGGCAGCGATGCGTACGCCGCGGTGGAGAAGAATGATCTTGCGCAATTAGAGGAAGCACGAATTTGGAGGAAACTCAGCGTCTCCACCGATTTTGAGACGAAATGAAGAAGCAGGGACACTAGTTGGCTCTTCAGTCCTAGCTGAACCAAACCACAGCCGCGCGTTCGGGAACGACCTGCAGCACGCTTTCCGGACAGAAAAAACGCCGCTCTTGGCGCCGCTCTCGGCCTTCAGCTCACAGACCCTGGTCGTCCGCTGGGGGTAAAATCAAAAGGTAGAGCAGCTCTTGGTGAAGTGGTAGAATTTCGTGTGGGTGCCTTTTTATGACTTGGCAATGGATTCTTAGCCCGAGAATCGTCGGAAAAGCGCTTCACGGGCAAAATGACAATGAGCTGTGGAAATCCGAGAAAAGCGACACACTTTCTTGCACAGTTCACATTCGTCGTTTTGGATGAAAAGGGAACGGAGTCGTCAACAGGTCGTAAAATCAGTAACTTGCAATTAACGCCGGGACTGCGGAACTGGCAGACGCAGCGGACTCAAAATCCGCCGACCTTCGGGTCTTGGGGGTTCGAGTCCCCCTCCCGGCACCAGCACAAATCAATGAAAGGCAAAGGTTTGCGCTGGTCGTCAGCAAAAACGTCGGTGACCTCCTGCGTCGGTGAACTGTGCGGGATAGCAGCCGGAGTGGCCACGACAAGAGCCTTAGTAACCGAGATGGCGAAGGGCCATCTTGGCGGTGTCCGCTTCAGTTTCCCGCCTTTGTCGAACCATTCGCTGCCTGGATGGATAGACCGGCCGAGGTCGATGAGAGATAGTGGGTGTAGTCGTCGATGCTAACGTCCTGGACAAACCTTCACTCTTTTGCACTTTGTAGAAAGCGTTCCCTCATTGCGCGTTCGCTGTGTTTACTATCTTCTCCGTGCTGCTGCTGCGGGCTTGGCGTCCACGTTAAAAGCCGCCGCTCCCTGCCAGCGTCATACAAGTCCGCGGATGGCCGGGCGTGGCGGGGAACAGAACCGTACTGTCGAAGAGCGCACGAACAACCTTATTCTAAAAGCACCCAATGCAAATGACTGGCCTCAGGGGGTGCATTAAGTCGTCAAATGAGGTTTCCGTCTCGAAAGTTCTATGCAAGGGTTATCAGGCGTGTTCTTCCGTCCTTCCGCGAGCTTCACCATCACTTCCAACTCCTGATCTGATACGGCGCCCTTTTGCGGCGGTTAAAGGCCGTTTTTCTAACCACGAAGAGCGCGAAGTTACACGAAGGGAAGCGCTGGAGTTCCGCTGCCGTTTTTCCCGTGGTGGACCACCTTCGGCATCCG
>CAWEYI010000013.1:0-231706 GCA_963813205.1 uncultured Acidobacteriaceae bacterium
AGAGATAAGCGTTGGCGCGGGAGCACAGAAAAGCTTGCCGGGCCATATATTTCGCTTTGTCAGGCATGGGTGTGCCGTTCGCGGCATTGTCTCGCGTCCATTGAATGAGCCGTTTCTGGATGCGCCAGATCACTCCCCAGACGTTGAGCATCATCACCCAGCCAATGCCGCCACCAATGCCGATCGAGAGCAGGCGATTACTTTCCCATCCGAGGCTGTTCAAGCTTAGGAAAAGCCACGCTGCGGCCACAACTACCACCGCGTACACCACTCCGATAAATGCGCCATTGTCAAAAATCCCCTTACCGGGAATCAGGCACGCATACAAAATTGCCCAGACAATCGTCCAGATCAAAAAGAAACTGCCCATGGCTGTGCCGCTGCTGGCATGGATGCCTTGTACCATCGCATTTTGCGCATCGGCCGCGACAATATTTCCCCAATACGCAAGTCCCGCCAGCACGGTGACCACCGCCGACATGCGGAACCACCACAGAGCCCGCGTCATCAGCGCGGGCATCACTTTGCCTTTGGTCGCGGGATCCAACTCTTTCATCAACGGAACATTCACCATATTGAAAAAGTACAGCAGTCCGATCCAGGTAATGCCCGCGAGAAAGTGGATCCAGCGGAGCAGCATCAGGAAGTTGGTATTGAAATCGTGCGGAAGATTGATTTGCGGAACGAAATGAAAAGTCAAGAAAGTTGCCAGAGCGGCGCTTGCCATGATGCCTCCCAAAATTTCAAGGTGTTAGACGGGACGGAATTACCCACGCCGGGGATTGTACACAACCGTACGAGGCTATGGGCATTTGGCCGGGACACTCCAAGAACATTTGCCACGTGGGTACAAAAAGCAAGTTCGCAAAAGTTCCCGGTTGAAAAGCTTGCAGGGACGCCGTATGGTACTCGCAGCTACCTGCCGGGCGGCACGGTCCCAGAAAATCGGACCGTGAGGAGGCAGGGTTTCTCTCCCCGTGTTCCTTGTGCGGAAGGTCGCGAGGAAAACGCTGTCGTTTTGGCTGTCCCGAGGCAATTGCCGAAGGCACAAGTGGATTGGCGTAGTTCAAAGAACCTAAGGAGATCGGCTATGGAGAGCAGCAAGCCGGCACAGAACATTCAGGATTCCTTCCTCAACACGGCCCGTAAGGAAAGATTGAGCATCACGATTTATTTGCTCAGTGGCGTGAAGTTGACGGGCCGGATTCGTTCCTTCGACAAGTACTCCGTGGTTCTGGAGGCCAATGGGCAGGAGCAATTGATTTTCAAACATGCCATCTCAACGGTAGTGATGGGCCGGACCATGCCGCATGGCGTGCACCCTGCGCATGCCGATGGGAAGGCCGCGTCCGCAAGCGGGACGACGGCCCAGGCAGCCAGCGCTTCCGGCACTGAAGGGTAAGGCGTTCAGTTATTGCGTCGTTCTCATCCCAAGAAGACTCGCGATCGTGCGTCCCTGGCCCGGCGTGTCCCTCTTGGCGCACACCCCTCGTCCCCCGCGGATTTGCGGGAGCGTGCGTTTCTAGTGGGACTCGACGTGCGCACCCGGGGGCGCGGGGGCGCGAGAGTGACCGCCCAGGCGCAAGCTGCGCGCGACGCTGCGTCTGCTGTGCCCAATGAAACAGTTGGCCTGCCAGCGCACGCCTCCGCCAAGCCCGCCAGCAACAAGCCCAGTATTCCGGAATTCGACGCGGATGAATCGCTGGCCGAATTGCGTACCCTGGCCGGAAGCGCGGGCGCAAATGTTGTCGGCGAAATTCTGCAGCGACGCGACCGTCCCGATCCCGCCACTCTGATCGGTGCCGGCAAACTGGAAGAAATCGCGGGCGCCGCAGCATCGGTGAATGCTGACCTTCTGCTCTTTGACCACGATCTCACCGCTTCTCAGCAACGCAATATCGAAAGAATCGTCCAGCGCCGCGTGATCGACCGCACCCAACTTATCCTCGACATTTTTGCCCGGCACGCACGCACGCGTGAAGGCCAGTTGCAAGTAGAGTTGGCGCAGTTGCAGTACATGCTGCCCCGGCTGGCAGGACGAGGCATCGAGATGTCGCAACTCGGCGGCGGCATCGGCACCCGCGGACCGGGTGAAACTCAACTGGAAACCGACCGCCGAAAAATCTACCGTCGCATCCGCCATGTCGAGCAACAACTGGAAACCGTGCGCCGCATCCGCGCCCAACAGCGCCAGCGGCGGGAATCCGCGCCAGTGGCAACGGTCGCACTGGTGGGATATACCAATGCCGGCAAGTCGACCTTGTTCAACGCTCTCACCCGTGCCGCTGTGCTGGCCTCGCCGCGCATGTTTGCCACCCTCGACCCCACAATCCGAGCCGTGGTGTTGCCTTCGAAGCGCAAGGTGCTGCTCTCCGACACAGTCGGATTTATTCGCAGCCTGCCGCACACGCTGGTCTCCGCCTTTCGCGCCACGCTGGAAGAGGTGCAGCGCGCGTCGTTAATTCTGCAGGTGTCCGACGTAAGCAGTCGCCTTTCCGCCGAGCAGGACGCGCAAGTAGAAATCGTCCTGAAAGAACTGGAAGTAGAAAAGAAACCACGCCTTCACGTGATGAATAAGCTCGATCTGCTGGATGTGGAAGTCGCGGACAATCTACAGGACGATGCAAAGACAGTTTACGTTTCGGCATTAGAAGGCCGAGGCCTGGATCGCCTGCTGGCCCGCATCGACGAACTGATCGATGAAGACCGCGTCAGCCGCGTGCACGTGAGCGTCCCGCAAAAAGAAGGAAAGACACTGGCTATGCTCGAAGCCAAGGCGAGAATTTATTCGCGGACGTACAAAGACGGAGTGGTGGAACTGGATATCGAAGCGCCCCAATCGTTGGTTCGACGAATACGTGACCGGGTAGTAAGCGCAAATTTAAATGGGCCGGCAACCAAGAAGCGGTGACATTCCTTGGCTATCGGCCCATTCGATCCTGAATTGGATCGGAGGTGATACTTCTATGCTAATCCTCCTGATCGGGAAGTCAAGGGGTTAGTAGCAAGCTTTTGCAAGCGGCTACGAATCGCTTCGGCGAACTACTTCGTCATCCGCGATCAATCCGTGAAATCGCCCAAAATTACAGTCCTTTACGTTGACATAAACTCCTTCGCACGTTAGACTTAACAGTTTTCAGAGCCCTCATTTTCCTGTACAGCCGCTGGCCATGGATCAAACGTTACGACAATTAGGCGAATTACTGCTCGGAGCGGTACCCACTGTAATCCTGATGGCGTTGCTGTATATGCTCTACACAACCATCGTGCACAAGCCGCTGAGGCAAGTGCTGGATGAGCGGCGCAATAAAACGGAGGGCGCAGTAGAAAAAGCAAAGGCTGACATTGCCGCAGCCGAGGCGCGGACATCGGAATACGAATTGCGCTTGCGGGAAGCGCGGGCCACCCTGTTCCTCGCACAAGAAGGGCGACGAAAGGCGGCGCTGGATGCGCGAACCGCCGCAATGAATGAGGCCCGCGCCAAGGCCCAGGCGCAGGTTCAGGCAGCCAAGGCGAACATCGAGAAGGATCGCGAAGCCGCGCAGGCCGGTCTACAGGCCCAGGTGCAAAGTCTGGCGACGGAGATCATACAGCGCGTGCTGCAGCCGGCCGGAGCCAGCCGCTGATGATTTTGCAGATGAAATCCATAAAGAAAATCGCTCGCGCAACTATGCTGACGCTGCTCGCGGGGAACTTTTTATGGGCTTTCGGATCGGCCCGGGCGCAAGATCGGCCTGCATCTCCCGCCCACCAGCGGCAGTCAGATGATTCTGCCAGGCAACCCAGCTTCGCGCAGCAGCTCACCCGTGAGACCAGAGAAGCTGCGGGAGAAGATAAGGAAGAAAAAGACAAGACTGCGTTCAAGCAGTCCGCGTCCGTCCGATTTATCGCCAACAAATTAGGCATCAGCCCTGAGACTGCGTCGCTCGTATCTTTTCTGTTTAATTTCGGGGTAATCGTCGGAATCTTCGTTTGGGCAACGCGCAAGCACCTGCCGGGCGCGTTCCGCGCCCGCACCGCCGCGATCCAAAAGGCCATGCAGGAGGCGCAGAAGACCAGCGAGGAAGCGCGGCGAAGGCTGGCAGAAGTCGAAGCTCGCCTGATGAGGCTTGACGGAGAAATTGGCATGATGCGCAACGCCGCAGAAAAAGAAGCGGCTGCGGAGGAAGCTCGCATCCACGCCGCGACTGAAGAAGATGCGCGCAAGGTGCTGGAATCGGCACAGCAGGAAATCGCAGCTACGGTGAAAGCGGCACGGCGCGAACTCATGGCCTACGCTGGCGAGTTGGCCGTCGGCCTGGCGCAAAAACAGATTCGCGTGGATGCGGCCACCGATCTGGTGCTGCTGCGGAATTTTGCCGGACAGTTGGGCGCATCTTCCGAAAGCTCGGCAGAGAACCAGGGGAAGGACACACAATAGGGAATGGCTTCCGTTGCCGGCACGTACGCTCGCGCATTCGCGGATGTAGTTCTCGACGCGCATCTTGACGCGGACCGCGCCATCGCGGAGCTGCACGCCATTGCGAGCCTGTTGAATGAGAGCTCCGATTTGCGCCGGGTTTGGGAGAATCCCGCGATTCCCGTCGAACAGAAGCGGCGGGTGCTGGATGTGATTGCGCAGCGCGACGGAATTTCAATGCAAGTGCGAAACCTCGTCGCCGTCCTGATCGATCATCGCCGAACGCATTTTCTGGATGCGGTCATCCGGCAACTGGAGAAAGAACTCGACGCGCGCATGGGTTTCGCCGAAGCCGAAATCACCAGCGCCCGCGAACTGGTCGATACGGAGAAACGCGAGTTCGAGCGGCAGGTAGCAAAATTGACCGGCAAGAAAGTCCGTGTACACTACGCCCGCGACGCTTCACTGCTGGGCGGTGCCGTGGTTCGCGTCGGCAGCACGATTTACGACGGTTCCGTAAAAGGACAGTTGGAGAGAATGAAAGAAGCTATTAGTTCTTAGCTCTTTGGCTAGCAGCCAGGAGCGAAGGTTTACGAGCTGATTCTATGGCACAGATCAAGGCAGACGAAATAACCAAATTGATCCGCGAGCAGATCGAGAACTACGAATCAAAGATCTCCGTGGACGAAACCGGCACCATCATCACTCTTGGTGACGGCATTGCGCGCGTCTATGGACTCGACAAGGTCATGGCCGGCGAGCTTCTTTCCTTCCCGCACGGCGTCGCCGGAATCGCAATGAATCTGGAAGAAGACCAGGTCGGCGTGGTGATCCTCGGCGAATACACCGAGCTCAAAGAAGGCGACGAAGTGAAGCGCACCGGGCGCATCATGAGCGTGCCGGTGGGTGATGCCATGATTGGCCGGGTGGTCGACTCGCTGGGCCGCCCCATCGACGACAAAGGTCCAATCGCCACCGACCAGTTCATCGCTCTCGAGCGCCTGGCTCCCGGCGTCATCGATCGCCAGCCCGTGCGCGAGCCCATGGCCACCGGCCTTAAGGCCATCGACAGCATGATTCCGATTGGCCGCGGCCAGCGTGAATTAATCATCGGCGACCGCCAGACCGGCAAAACCGCCGTCGCGCTCGATACCATCATCAACAGCAAGGGTAATGATCTCGTCTGCATTTACAACGCGATCGGCCAGAAGCGCTCGTCGATCGCGCAAGTGGTAAAGATTCTCGAAGACTACGGCGCGATGGAATACACCATCGTCGTCGCGGCGTCAGCTTCCGAACCCGCGCCGATGCAATACATTTCGCCGTACGCGGCAACTGCAATCGGTGAATACTTCCGCGATTCCAAGCGGCACGCGCTGGTCATCTATGACGATCTTTCGAAACACGCAGCGTCCTACCGCGAAATTTCATTACTGCTGCGGCGTCCGCCCGGCCGCGAGGCTTATCCCGGAGACGTCTTCTATCTTCACTCGCGATTACTGGAACGCTCTGCAAAACTGAGCGACAAGAATGGCGCCGGATCACTCACCGCTCTGCCCATCATCGAAACCCAGGCCGGCGACGTTTCCGCTTACATTCCGACCAACGTGATTTCGATTACGGATGGCCAAATTTATCTGGAAACGGATTTATTCAACCAGGGCGTGCGTCCCGCTGTGAACGTGGGATTGTCGGTAAGCCGCGTGGGCGGCAGCGCACAGATCAAAGCCATGCGGCAGGTTGCCGGAACGCTTAAGCTGGAACTCGCCCAATACCGCGAACTGGCAGCCTTTTCGCAGTTTGGCAGCGACCTCGACAAAGCCACGCAGGCACAACTTAACCGCGGCCAGCGCCTGGTCGAAATTCTAAAGCAAAATCAATTTTCGCCGCTCCCGTTCTCCAAACAAATTCTGGTCATCTTCGCCGGCACTGGCGGTTTCCTCGACGACCTGCCGGTAAATCAAGTGCGGGATTTTGAAAAGACGCTTTATGAGTACGTAGACGCAACCAACGCCGGCCTGCTGCGCGCGATCATGGAAAAGAAAGTTCTCGACGACAGCCTTAAAGCACAGCTGGCAGACGTGGTTAAACAGGCGAAGCAGCAGTTCGTATCGTCGCGTGAAGCAGTAGCGAAGTAAGTCTTTAGCTTTTAGTTTTGGCCCTCAGCCTCAATCGATAAGAGGCTAGAAGGGTTCGAGCTAGGAGCTGGCAGCCAATGGCCAGAAGCTGATTTAAAATGGCAAACATTCTCGACATCCGTCGCCGTATCCGCAGCGTGGTGAACACGCGGCAGATCACCAAGGCCATGAAAGTGGTTTCGGCCGCAAAGTTACGCAGGGCGCAAGAGCGCACCCTGGCGGCCCGTCCCTATGCGCAGATGTTGACCAACGTTTTGAAATCTCTGGTTGCGCGGGCGGAGATTTACGATCCAGAGACTGGTGAACCGAAACATCCTTTACTGGCGCATCGTGAAGAAAAAAATATTCTGCTGATTGTCGTCACTGGCGACAAAGGATTAGCTGGCGCTTTCAGCGCCAATATCACCAAGGCTGCCAGCCGGTTCATTGAGTCGAAGGCGGGGAAAAATATTGACATTGAGGCCATCGGACGCAAAGGCCGCGACTTTTTGCGGAGGCGCTATCCCGCATCTCCGGTACAGACCCGTAGCCTGGCTGACGAAGAGGAATCGACCGATACCCGCGCAGCCGCTGGCGAGCGCGCCGGCCCGATCCAGATTACCGGAGAGCACGTCGGCGTTCTCGGCAAGCTCGATTTTTCGCGAGCGCGGAATTTGGCCGAGAGTGTCATCGAACGTTACAAGCGCGAAGAGATCGATTCGGTTTATCTGGTGTTTAACGAATTCAAATCGGTAATCGCGCAACGACTTATCGTCGAACAGATTCTTCCCATCGAGCAGGTGGGCGAGCAGGTTGTGCGCCTGGCCGAAGAGATGACGGAAGAAGAAAAGAAGAAGGCGAAGGAAGCCGCCATCAGCGCCGGAGTGGGCTTGCGCGGCGAGAGCCCGGCCGACAAAGTCGCGGAGAAGTTTGGCACCGCCGATGTCGATTACATTTACGAACAACCGCCGGAAGAATTATTCCGCACCTTGCTGCCGAAATATGTCGGCATCCAGATTTTCCGCGCGCTCCTGGAGTCAGTGGCGGCCGAGCACGCCGCGCGCATGACCGCCATGGATTCCGCCACCAATAACGCAACCGACATGATCGACTCGCTCACTCTGGCCATGAACCGAGCACGCCAGGCGAAGATCACGAAAGAGATCATCGAAATTGTCAGCGGCGCGGCAGCAATGTAAGAAGAAGCAATTAGCAATTGGCAATTAGCATTTAGCAACTCGAATTCATGGGAACCGAGCGAGGTTGCAAATTGCTAATCGCCAGCTGCTAACTGCTATTGTGCAGCGAGCTAAAGAAATATATGGCTGAAAATATCGGACATGTGATCCAAATTGCGGGCCCAGCCGTGGACGTGCAATTCCACGAAGGCCACCTTCCGCCCATCTACGAAGCCGTTCGCGTGGTGAGCGACGGCTTCACCGTGCCCAATCCCGTCAACGTGATTCTCGAAGTCCAGCAACACTTGGGCGAAGGACGCGTGCGCTGCATCGCCATGGAAGCCACCGAAGGTATGGTGCGCGGCATGAAGGCCATCGACACTGGTGGCCCGATCTCCGTTCCCGTCGGCCGCGGCACGCTGGGACGCGTGATGAATGTAATCGGCGAGCCCGTCGATCAGTTGGGGCCGATCGAGTACAAGGAGCGAATGCCGATCCATCGTCTGGCGCCGGCGTTCGACGAGCAGGCCACAACGGCGGAAATGTTTGAGACCGGGGTGAAAGTCATCGATCTGATTCAACCATTTTTAAAAGGTGGCAAGATCGGATTGTTCGGCGGCGCAGGCGTAGGCAAGACCGTCGTCATCATGGAATTAATCAATAACGTCGCCAAGCAGCACGGTGGCTACTCCGTGTTTGCGGGCGTAGGCGAGCGCACTCGCGAAGGCAACGATTTGTGGCTGGAAATGACGGAATCCGGCGTGATCAAGCCCGGTGATCCCGCGCATTCAAAGGCTGCACTAATCTACGGCCAGATGACCGAACCCCCTGGCGCCCGCTTGCGCGTGGCGCTGACCGGACTCACGGTCGCGGAATATTTCCGCGATGCCGAAGGCGCGGACACTTTGTTGTTCATCGATAATATTTTCCGCTTCACCCAGGCCGGATCGGAAGTATCGGCGCTGCTGGGCCGCATGCCCAGCGCGGTGGGCTACCAGCCAAATCTGGCTACGGAAATGGGCGAACTGCAGGAGCGCATTACCTCGACGAAAAAGGGTTCGGTCACTTCGGTGCAGGCCATCTATGTTCCCGCCGACGACTTGACCGATCCTGCCCCCGCCACAACTTTCGCTCACCTTGACGCCACTACGGTGCTCTCCCGCGCCTTGACCGAGATTGGAATTTATCCCGCGGTCGATCCGCTGGCTTCGACATCCCGCATTCTCGATGCGCGCATCGTTGGCCAGGAGCATTACGATGTCGCGCAACGCGTGAAAAAGACGCTGCAAACGTATAAAGATCTGCAGGACATCATCGCGATTCTCGGTATCGACGAACTCAGCGAAGATCAAAAACTCACCGTGGCGCGCGCTCGAAAGATTCAACGTTTCCTGTCACAGCCATTCCACGTAGCCGAGCAGTTCACCGGCGCAGCAGGACGTTACGTCAAGATTGCCGACACCGTGAAGGGCTTCAAGGCGATTGTTGAAGGTAAATACGACGACATCCCGGAGCAGGCGTTTTATATGAAGGGCCCGATCGAGGAAGTCTTGGAAGCAGCGGAGAAGATGAAAGCGGCAGCGTAAATTACGGCTTCCGGAATCACTCGAAGCCGGGAGCCCGAAGCCGTTCTTGTCATGGCAGATAATTTCCAACTCGAGATCGTCACACCGGAAAAGAAGGTGGTCGATACGACGGCAACGGAAGTTCAGATTCCCGGCAAGAATGGCTATCTGGGCGTATTGCCGGGTCATGCTCCGCTGATCACAGAACTTGCCGTCGGCGAAATTACGTATCGCACCGGCGCGGAAGAGCACAGACTCGCTGTAGCCTGGGGATTCGCGGAAGTGGTGCCCAACAAAGTGACAATACTTGCCGAGACCGCCGAACGTCCTTCCGAGATTGATGTGGAACGAGCACGCAAAGCCAAAGAGCGTGCCGAGCAACGGCTGACCAGCGGCGACACCAACGTCGATGTAGAGCGCTCGCTGAATGCTCTGCATAAGGCCGAGACACGGCTCGAAGTGGCGGGCAAAACTTAATAGAACGCTGATTCGCGCTCGCGGAGACGGAATGCGAATTTCAAATTATCCCTTCTTTTCTCTTTTGTTCATCCTCGCGGCTTTCTGCGCCGCGCAAACAAATAAATCTTCATCGCCTGCTTCTCCTCCTGCTCCGCTCGTTTCTCCGGATGTGCACGCAGATGGCAGCGTAACCTTCCGCTTCCGTGCGCCCAATGCGAAGGAGGTCAACCTTGCGCTTGAGGGTGCTGAGCCGCAAGCCATGGTTCAGGGCGATCAAGGCGTCTGGAGCCTGACCACGGCCCCGCTCGCGCCCGACTATTACAGCTATTCCTTCGTAGCCGACGGCGTGCGTCTGATCGATCCCTCAAACTCGTTGATTACGCCCAATCTGCTCTCCACCGCAAGCGCCGTTCACGTTCCTGGGCCGCCATCGCTTCCCTGGGAAGTGAATGACATTCCGCACGGCGAAATCCATCATCATTTCTACAAGTCATCGGTGGCCGACGATGAGCGCGATTATTACGTTTACACGCCGCCGGGTTACGACCCCGTGCGCAAACGCAAGTATCCCGTTCTCTACCTCCTTCACGGATACAGTGACGACGCCAGCGGATGGACCGCCGTCGGCCGCGCCAACGTGATTCTCGACAATTTGATCGCGCAGAATAAAGCTAAGCCGATGATCGTGGTGATGCCGCTGGGCTACGGCACTATGGATTTTGTTCGTTTGGCGTGGGGCGCATGGAACCATCCGCAATTGCGCGACGCCAACTTTCAGAAGTTCACCGAAGCTTTGCTCACCGAAATCATGCCGCGAGTCGAGAGCGAATATCGAATCAACAAGAATCGCAACGCGCGTGCAATTGCGGGACTCTCCATGGGTGGCTCGGAGTCTCTGCTCACTGGCCTAAATCATCTCGACAAGTTTTCCTGGATCGGCGCGTTCAGCTCCGGCGCTATTCCCGACGCTTTCGAAAAGGATTTTCCCACGCTCAACGCGAACGCTAACGCTCAGATTCATCTCTTGTGGATCGCCTGCGGAACCGACGACCATCTGATCACTATCAACCGCAATCTGCGCGAATGGTTGAAGACTAAAGGCGTGAATCACACGGACATCGAAACTCCCGGGATGCATACCTGGATGGTATGGCGGAGGAATCTCGCGGAGTTCGCGCCGCTGTTATTTCGTTAAGAGAGGATCAGAGCAGGCAGCGTAGCTACGGCACATTCACCGACTCCCTATCCTCCGAGGCAACACGCTTCACCGCCGCTGTCCGCTCTAACTTATCCCACGCAAATCGCCGTCCTTCGAGAGCGCGCTTCAGCGTTTTAAAAAGCACTATCGAAAATAACTGACGGTAAGCAAAGCGCTGCAACCACACCTGACTCAACAGCCACACATCTTCTTTATCATCCGGCCTTCTTCGCTCCAGAGCGAACGCGAGAGCCGACGCCAGGAAGTCAATCACCAGGAACGCGAAGAAGAACGCGACCAGTTTGTGAAAGCTCGCTGGATCGGTGGAATCAGGATGAAAGTGTTTCTGGACGAAATACCAAAGCGCTCCGAAGGCGAACATGATATCGATAAGCGGAGAGACCAGCGGCAACAGAATCTGGAAGATCACGATGTTCGGCAGAGCCACAAAGCCCAACACACCCTTGCGGGCGAATACTCCGCTGTGTTTATAGACTGCTTGCAGAATTCCAAACGACCAGCGAAACCGCTGACGCATCAAGCCATTCGCGTTGGTAGGCGCCTCGGTGTATGCCAAAGCCATGTCTTCGTACTCCACGCGATAGCCGCGACGCAACAGAGCCATCGTAAGATCTGCATCCTCGGCAACGGTGTCGATCTGGAAGCAGCCCGCCTCGCGCACCGCGGAAACGCGCCAGGCTCCGATCGCGCCAGGAACCACGCTGACGGCGCCGAGTACATCCAAAGCGCGGCGTTCGAAATTTTGACTGGTGATGTATTCGAGAGCCTGCCAGCGCGTCCACAGATTTACGCGATTCCCTACTTTAGCGTTGCCCGCGATAGCGCCGACATTGGGGTTGATGAAATGCGGCACCAGACGCGAAATGGCGTCACTGGCGATGATCGTATCAGCGTCGATCCCCACAAAAAGTTCGGCGTCTCGAATATGTTCAATGCCAAAGTTGAGAGCCTCAGCTTTGCCGGCATTCGGCTTCGTAAGAATAAGAACTCTTCCAGCGTCTTCCTCGACGAAGAATGCACAGCGCGCCACTTCAAGAGTGCGATCCTTGGAACCATCATCGATCACGATCACGCGCAAGTTGGGATAATCGGAGTTGAGCGCGGCGCGAATCGTGCGCACGATAACTTTTTCTTCGTTGTAGGCAGGAATTAGAACAGCCACTTTCGGTCGATAGGAGGCCACTTCCGCTGGCCTGCCGAAAATTCTTTCATGCAACCGGTCGTAGATGGCGGCCGTGCCAATAAAGAGCAGCCGCCCCGTCATCAGCAGGTCTCCGACAAAGAATATCCACGTGATCAAAACAATGCCGGCTTCGAACAGCCAGAAACCCAACCCATCCAGGCGTGCAGCCCATCTTTGACCCGTGCTTAATGGCGCCATTACATCGGCCCGCGTCTTGCCGAACAATTGATATACCGGCACCACCGAATATCCGCGCGCGCGAATACCATCGATGATCATGGGAAGCGCGCGAACTGTTTCCGCACGATTGCCGCCGCCATCATGCAGCAGCACGATGTTGCCACAGCGCAGATCGCCGGCGGCGCAAGGTGGCAAGTGCGCCAGCACGTAAGAAGAAATTTCCTCGGCAGTGTGCCGCCGCGGTTTGTCATTCCAATCATTGGGATCGATCCGGTTGCCAACCGTGATGTATCCCATATCCTGCGCGAACTCCAGCGGCTTCACTTGATCGGCGGTGTCGGGCTCCTCGTCAATCGCATAAGGGGGCCGCAGCAGCGTGGCTCGAATCCCCATCAGGCTTGCAAACAGCCGCTCGGTAAGATTCAACTCCACTTTCATGTAGCCGGAAGAAATATTGCTCACGTCCGGATGCGTAAAGGTGTGATTGCCGATGGTATGGCCTTCGTTGTAAATCCGTTTGGCCAGACTTGGGAACTTATCGGTCTGAATGCCTATTAGAAAAAACGTGGCCGTAGCGTGCTCGCGCTTGAGAACATCGAGAATTTTCGGGGTCCACTCGGGGTCAGGGCCATCATCAAATGTAATCGCAACTTGATTCGGACTGTAGCCGTAGCGCCCTACACGAAACGGTTCCGGCATGTTCTGAAAATTCTCGTCAGTAATAAGTTTTGTCTTGGGATCGATGGTGAGGTCGCGAGTGCCATGCGTGGGGCGCTCCTCAATGCGAAGAATTTCGCCTTGGCCTTCCATGTCGACATCCTGACCGGGAGGCACGTCTCGGATTTTTTCCGCGGCGCCCGCGTCGCCAGGAACGTCCCAGATACGCCAAAGCGAACGGTCCTCGCCGCCCAACCGCCACAAAGCAAAAGTCTGAATGCCCAGCGTTTGTGCGGCCCGCATGTGATTCAGCGCTGTCACCGCATCCAGAAACCAGACGTCATGGCGAAGACTGCGCTCATCCAGATAACTGAAGTGCGGATTCAGAGCATCGTCATCGAGCGTAACATCCTCATCGGAATCGCGAGCTGCCAACCAGGCCTCTTGCGCGCTAACCGAACTGTCGTGCGCATCCGGCGGAAGCTTACCTTTCTTCGGCTTGAGAACCCAGTCGTATCCGTAGTTGGCGATGGCGCAGATCAGTTTTTCCCGGGGAACTACCTTTTCAACAAACTTCAGATTGTCGACAAACCAGTCTTGCGAAGCCACCGGCCCTGACGCGGCCCCCGGATAGTGCTCGTCGTAGTTCATTACGATCACACCGTCCGCGGGGGCAGAGATAGCCGCGTAATCAAACTCCTGATTGTGCGCCGGCACGCTTACGTAGAGCTTCATCCCCCTCGCATGCAGGTCTGACGAAAGTTCATTCAAGAGCGCGACATAGCCCTTCTGCCCGGAGTTGGGGAACGCTTCGAAATCGACCATCAAACCGCGAAAGTGGTCCGAAGAAAGAAATATCCCTACCTCCTTTCGAAATCTCGCTCGCGCTTCTGGATCGTTGAGAAATCCGGTGATATCTGCCACCCAATCGGTGCCGTTGAAATTATTCACCATGGGAAAGACTTCCATGCTCGGGTCGTCAGCCTTGAGAAACGGCATCACCCGGTCATCCACCGAACGCGCATGATCGTTTTGCACAACATCAAAAAACTTATTGGTCTGGTCGTCCACCCCCTGCAGGTGGCCGTCAGGTGTAAGCACGTGCAGCCAGTCGGGATACAACAAGTCGATCTGGCGGGCGAAATCGCGAAGCGAAGAAAAACTAGCCGCATCCCAGGGAACATAAAATGCCGCCCGAATTCCCTCTTCTTGATTCAGTTTCACTTCAGAGGCAGGCAACTTCGATTTGCGGTGGGAGCGATTGGCCAGCTTTTTCAGGCGCTCGCGCGCTCTGTCTTTCTCATTTTCCTTTAATGCCCTGAAGGCCCGCTTTTGAGGAGAAAAGAGGAGTTCCGGCAACCGTTCGTCCCGCAACGCACTGTATACAAAGAAAATAATGAGCGCGGAGAGCGCCGCGACAACAATGTCGACCAGGCGTCTGAGGCGCTTCCAGCGAGCGCGTTGCGGATCATAAAAGACGGGTTCAGCCATGGATGGTCAATCGCTTATCGTATGCCGCAGACGGCAAGTGGTCAATTCTTGAGGAGACAGAAGACGAGGCACGCCCAACGCTACTTGCAAAATTAGATGCGCCTGCGGCGCGCCAAGTTGACTGCAACGCGCTATATTCTCAGCGTGCTGAAACTGCTGCGCAAAGATGTTCGCTTCTTTCTTGCGGCGACCCTGGCCGGGGTCGCGCTACGCCTCCTCTTTCTGCTGCACTTTCCCGGCGTGGTCGACGATTCCCGTCTCTACGCTGACATCGCGATGAACTGGTTGCAATATGGCATCTACGGCATCACCAACTCCGGCCATGTTATGCCCACACTCTCACGCCTGCCCGGATATCCTGCGTTTCTCGCAGCCATTTTCTACGTCTTCGGTTGGAGTAATTTCCGCGCAGTCCTGCTGATTCAGCTATTGTTCGACCTTGGCACATGCTTGTTGATTGCGGATATAGCACGCCGCACCCTCTCAGACCGGTCTGCCAAAGCGGCTTTCATGCTCGCTGCTCTCTGCCCGTTCCTCGCCAATTATTCGGCCGCGGTTCTCACCGAGACCCTGGAAATTTTCTTCACAACCCTCGCCCTGGATTTCGCCATTTTTGGAATGGCCAAATTGCGGGCAGAGCCCGAATCGCAAAGTACGCTGCCGTTAATCTCGAACGTGACCCCATGGTTTGGATGCGGACTCTCGATCGCAGCTTGCATACTGCTGCGCCCCGATGGCGGAATTCTGCTCGCAGCGATCGGCGCGTACTTGTTCTTACTTTTTGTGAGCGAAATAATTAAGAGAGTAAAACGCGGCAACGCGACTTATCTTGCTCCGGTTCTCCGCGCAGGAGTTATCCTTGTCATCTTTTCGCTTGCTCCGTTAATTCCGTGGACCCTGCGAAACCTCCACACCCTCCACCGCTTCGAACCGCTCGCTCCGCGCTATGCCAATGATTCCGACGAGCCCGTGATGAGCGGATTCAATCGCTGGACCAAGACCTGGATCGTGGAGTACGCCTCAGTGGAGGAAATCTATTGGAACGTGCCCGGTGACGCCATTGACTTCACGCGCCTGCCCCGGCGCGCCTTCGATTCAGAGCAGCAGCGCCAGGAAACCGCGCAACTTTTCGCCGATTACAATCAGGATCACGATATATCACCGGAACTCGACGCGCGTTTCGCCGCCCTGGCCGCGGCCCGCATTCACGCCGAACCCCTGCGTTACTATATTTGGCTCCCGACTCTGCGCATCGCCGACATGTGGCTTCGTCCGCGAACCGAGCTTCTGCCTTCCGACCCGCGCTGGTGGGAGTTCAACGACGATGGCGTATGGCTCGCCGTGAGCATAGTGTTCGGCTTGCTGAATCTGGCCTACGTCGCTGGTGCGTTCGCTGGGTTCGTGCGCGGGCGCGAATGTTACGGCCTCGGTTTATTGTCTTTGTTCCTGCTGCTGCGCTCGCTTTTCCTCGGCACTCTGGAAAACCCCGAGCCTCGCTACACGCTGGAATGCTATCCCGTGATCATCGTTGCAGCAGCTGCGCTCTTCATCGGTAAATCGCATCGCGACGGGCGAATATCCGCATGAATCGGCTCACGGCTCTGAAATCCTCTCAGAAGAGCCGTATTCAAACGTTTCAGAAAGACATCAACCTGCAAAATTAAACTTGAATATTGTGGCCCCGGAGTTGCACAATAGCGCCCCATCAGGTCCCCAGGGTCTCGTCCGTCTGTCTGCTTGGCTCACCTCGGGTCCACTCTAAAGGAGAATTGAATGCCGGCTAGCGACTTGTCGTCGTGTGTGTCCAGGATCTTTGCTCTCGTGCTATTCGCGTTGGGCGTGGTGATGTTTTTCGGAAACAATCTCGCGGCTCAACAAGCAACCGCGTTGCTGACGGGAACGGTCAAGGATTCCTCTGGGGCGGTCGTCTCCGATGCAAAAGTAACCCTAAAGAATTCCGATACCAACATCACTCGGGTCTCGAAATCCGACAAGAATGGGGATTTTCTATTTACGTCGATTCCCATCGGCTCCTACGAGGTGAGCGTCGAACGGCAAGGCTTCAAGAGATCGGTGCGCCGGGGAATCACGCTGGAGATCAACCAGAATGCTCGCCTGGACGTTGAGCTTGAGGTCGGCGCCGCTTCGCAGGTAGTCGAAGTCACGGCCAACGTCACTCAGGTGGATACCATCAGCGATACCATCGGCGACACTGTGGCCGGAGATACGATTCAGCGGGCGCCGCTGAACGGCCGGAACGTCCTCGACCTTGCCCTGTTGCAGCCTGGAGTCACCGAAACCAATAGCGATTCGGGCGCAGCCGGCAGTTACAGTATTGCCGGAGGCCGATCTGACTCGGTCACCTTTTTGTTGGATGGCGGACTGAACAATAACCTGCTCGATAACAGTGTAGTTTTCAATCCCAATCCCGACACCATTGCCGAGTTTCACATTCTCGAAAGCAACTACTCCGCCGAATACGGACGAAACGGCGGTGGCGTGATCAGCGTCGTCACCAAGTCTGGAACCAATCAATGGCACGGTAGCGCTTTCGAGTTTTTGCGCAACGATGACTTCAACGCCAACGATTATTTCAATATCGCGAATGGCCTTCCCCGTGACGTTCTGAAACGGAACCAGTACGGCGCAACTTTCGGTGGCCCGATCACCCTGCCCAAGCTTGTGAACGGCAAGGACCGCTTCTTCTTTTTCGTCGGCTATCAGGGACAAAGGCTTTCTCAGCAGGAATCCACCGGCGAGGGAACCGTTTTCACTCCGGCGGAGCTCAATGGAGACTTTTCTCATTCCGGCGCCACCGGCCTCAATCCCAATGGGCCCGACCCTGGCGTTGCCTGCTTTCTTACTGGCTATTATTACAACAGCGCCAGTGCTCCTGACGGCACTGGCTGCGCCACCGATTCCAATGGCAACCCAATTCAGGGACCTACTCACCCGTATTTTCAGCCGAACTTGGCCCTTGCTCAACAGGCGATCATCGATCCCACGAAGATAAATCCGATTGCTCTTGAATACGTTGGCCTGGGTCTTATCCCGACCAATCCCGCCGGCCAGGAAAATTTTCAGGGCTCGCACACCGACAACCGTAATGAACTCACCATGAAGTACGATTTCTTAATCAGTGACAAAGATAAAGTCAGCGCCACGATCGGCGGCTTTCGCAATCCACAGATCAATCCCTTTCAGTTTGCCAGCGTACCCGGCACACCGAATACCTCTCAGATTAATAGCTACTATACAAACGTCGCTTATACCCATACCTTTTCGCCGAATGTGCTGAATGAGTTTCGGCTTTTCCTGCAAAGAAATAACAACCTGCAGGATAAACCGGGGGTGAAGCTGCCAGTCGCTTCTCAGCTTGGTATCGGAATCCATCAGGACGACCCGCAAGGCCCGCCGAATTTGTGGTTCGATAATAACTTCTACGTCGGATTCAGCGAACAAGGCCCCACCAACCTGGTGGATACCACGTTCGGATTCTCCGATTCACTCACTTACGTTCATGGACCGCACAATTGGAAGATGGGCGCGGGAGTCTCCGCCTATCGCAACAACACGGTCTTCGATTACTACGTCAATGGAGAATTTGATTTCTTCGCCGGCGGCGCGGGCACGGATAATTCGCTGGCCGACTTCATCCTCGGTATCCCTTCGCAGTACTTCCAGTATCCACACGCGCCATCGAATATTCGCAGCAAGTCGTACTACGGCTTTCTGCAGGATGAATGGCGCGTAGGCAAGCGCCTGACCCTCGATTTAGGAATCCGTTACGAATACAACTCCCCCAAAGAAGATACCCAGGGTCGCTCCTTCTCGCTCATTCCCGGTCTCCAATCGACCGTCTTTACTGGAGCTCCGCGCGGAATGGTCTTCCCCGGAGATCGGGGCGCACCCGTAGGAGCGAACTTCCCCGATCGTACGAACTGGGGACCACGCTTTGGTTTCGCGTGGGATCCACGCGGCGATGCCAAGACCAGCATTCGCGGCGGGTTCGGAGTGTTCTATGACATTCTCAAAGGCGAAGATAATCTGCAGTTCAACGGCCAGCCGCCTTTCTTTTCCAGTGTGGGGTTGAACTTCCCCACATTTACCGCGAATGGTCCCTCCCCCTATTTAAGCGATCCGTTCGGTCCCAATTCCGCCGACGTCCCCGATCCGTTCCCATCGCACACGCCACCTTCCAATCTTGATTTCAATGCGGCTGGATTTCTCCCGATCAATAGCGGCGGAAGCGTCTACTTCGTTGATCCACATCTGAAAACTCCTATCACCTATCAGTACAACCTGAGCGTGCAACACGAACTGGCTCGCAGCACCGCGCTCGAAATGAGCTATGTAGGCAATCTTTCCCATGGACTGACCTCGCTGATCGATGTCAACCCGTTCGTGCTTGGCACCACTGACCGCATTGTCAATCTCGGTGCGGGGGACAGTTCTTGCCCGGATGCATCCGGAAATTCCAGCTCAAATTCCTTCGGAACCTGCAGTTTCGGTTCCGCGCCGGAGTTCAAGAACATCAGTAATGCTCTGTATAACAGCCTGCAGGCCAGCCTGAACCAGCAACTCATCGACTCCCATTATCTCGGGCGCACCTATTTCACTTTGGCGTACACCTGGGGACACAGCATCGATAATGCCTCGGGCTTCCGCCAGAGAAACAGCTCCGTACCATCTTTGGATCCGGACCTGTTTCGCGCCTCGAGCGATCAAGACGTTCGCAATCGCGTCACTTTCAGTGGAGGCTGGGACCTGCCCGTTGACCGCCTTTTTGAACCTGCCCCCAAACGCCTGACGCAAGGCTGGAGTCTTTTCCCGATCGTAACCTGGCGCTCCGGCTTACCCTTTGATGTGTTCGCGAACCTCGGGGAGCAATACACCTATAACGCCGAAGGTCCATCCGGTGCCGGAGACCCATTCAATGTTCACGCCAACGTTGTCGGTCCATTGAACCCGCTCAATCCGCGAACCAACCAGACGATTAACGGTAATACCGGCCACTACTATTTCAATCCGAATAGCCTCAGCAACGCGCAATGCAGCGATCCTTCCTGCGTGCCCGGGCCAGGAATGCTTCCCGCCGATTCTCAAGTGGTTGCAGATCCTGCCCTCGCCACCTATGGAACTTTGCCGCGTAACTTCTTCCGCGGACCCAGCTATGTCGATTTCGACTTGGCCTTTTCCAAGACAACCGCGATTACGGAGCGGGTGAAATTTGAACTGCGCGCGGAATTCTTCAACATCCTGAATCACGCCAACTTCGCCAACCCCGGCATCATCAACAGCGGTAACGGAATCTATAGCGGCGGCGCAGGTGGCGCCAACCCGAATAGCTCGCTCTTCGGTCAAATCACCTCAACCTACGATCCACGCATCATCCAGTTGGCCGGGCGCGTGTCTTTCTAACGGGCGCGCCGATCGAAGGTCGGGAAGAACGCCCTTGGGAATTTTAAAGGGAGACTTCTCGGCTGCCGATTGGGTGGCCGAGGCTAGACTTACGACAACGGCGAGTCGCTCATGCGGAACCGCGTGCGCACGTGCTCGGAGATCAGTTCGATGGCGGCGCGGTTGGTCACCGGGTCGCTCTGGGCCAAATACCGCATCGCCTCCACCAGCAACCGCTGTCCATCCACGTAGCGCGGATCGGACGTGCGTTCTCTTTTCGTGGGACGACCCAACTTCGGCGGCATCGGGATGGTGAACACTTTGGCCATGCTTGGACTCAGATGAGGATTCTTAAGGCAGTATAGCGCCCCGCGTGCGTTTTCCAGAACAACATTCTTGGGCTTTAGATGCAATTACTTAGCCGCGTGGCGAGATAAATTTGGTTTTGCCTGTGGTTTTTAGACGAAATACATCGTTATTGATCTTCGCATTCACTTTGATCGCGGAATATTTTGCCACTCGATAATCTCCTTGCGTCTGCATCAACTTCTGCTGCACAGAAATTCCGTTGGCCAGGTCGATCCACAAAATGATTTGCGGCAGGTTACTGCGTAATTTATCGCTCTTGGGAATCAACT
The DNA here is from genome assembly GCA_963813205.1 of uncultured Acidobacteriaceae bacterium. Classification (GTDB taxonomy): domain Bacteria; phylum Acidobacteriota; class Terriglobia; order Terriglobales; family Acidobacteriaceae; genus Sulfotelmatobacter. Next base: position 20,487 of record CAWEYI010000013.1, read on the forward strand.
GCAGCTTTGCGGTCTGAGTACCGGCGATGCTTTCTTCGCCCTGGTAAGTAACATCGTATGATTTTTTCAAATCCTGCCCGCTGCCGCCGAAACCGAGAACCATAAGGCTTTCGAGCTCTTGCTGATTCGCGCCCGCCGAGTACTCCATGACCTGCTCGATTTTCGGCTGGTACACCTGCAACTTGCCGTCTTTATAAAGCACGAACTTCTTGTCCGGGTCGGTGAACTCAGCCATCATCTCAATCTGCTGTCCCGCCTTCCGGTAGTAAACCGTTCCCTTCTGGGTGTCGGTCTCATCCACCACTTTCTGATATTGGTCGAAGACAAAATCAGCTTGCGCGGTCTGGAAGTGGGCCGAGGTCTCGTCCATTTTCCTCAGAACGCTATCGAGGGCCGAAGCGTCCTGTTTCTGCGCCGCCCCGAATGAACTCAGCAGCATGAGCCACAGCAGTCCGATGGTCAGCAAGAAATTTCTCACTCTTCTCTCTTCACCCAAACCCGGTAGCTCTGCGCTTTCCCCTTGCGGTCAGTCACAGCTTCGTATTTCACAATCGTCACCGCGCCTGAAATGGGCGCGATAATACGCCGCAATTGAACCTGAACCGAACTGTCGTCTCCCGGCGTAATCGCGTTGCCAGAAATTTCATATACCAGTCCGCCTTGCGCATCTGCTGTGACAATGACATCAGTCTGATGCAGGTTGCGGGGGACGGGTTTGTCGTTGTAGTTGATCCAGTAAGGGGTGGCGAAGATGAAGACGAGAATCAGCGTGACCATCACGTCGTAATGCAACGTGCCGCGCTCATGCTGCCAGAGAATGTAGCTGCGGATTGTGCGCCAAAAGGCGTTCATCGGAAGCGCAGGCGCGCCGGAACTGGTCGTACTGATGTCCACACTTTGCAAGTCTAGTGACCGCTTCCCTTCTTGGCAATGGTGATTAGCTTTTAGCCTTTAGCTCTTGGCTTTTCGCTAAAGGCCAAGAGCTACGAGCTAGAAGCTCTTCTTAGTAATCCGCTCTGCCCCAATGTAAGGCCGCAGCACCTCGGGAATCACCACGCTCCCATCCGCTTGCTGATAATTCTCCACAATCGCCACCCATGTGCGGCCCACCGCCAATCCGCTGCCGTTCAGCGTGTGCACGAACTCCGTCTTGTTCTTACCCTCTGGCCGGTAGCGGATATTCGCCCGCCGCGCCTGGTACGCCTCAAAATTCGAGCACGACGAAATCTCCCGGAACAACTGCTGCCCCGGCAGCCAGACCTCAATGTCGTATGTCTTCGCCGAAGCTGCCCCCATATCCCCGGTGCACAACGCCACGGTGCGGTAGTGCAGTCCAAGCTTTTGCAGGACGGTCTCGGCATTCCGTGTGAGCTTCTCGTGTTCCTCGTAAGAATTCTCCGGCCGCGCAAACTTCACCAGCTCCACTTTCTGAAACTGGTGCTGCCGTATGATGCCGCGCACGTCCTTCCCATACGATCCCGCCTCGCTGCGAAAGCACGGAGTATATGCCGTCAGCGAAATCGGCAAGCGTCCCGCCTCCAACACTTCGTCGCGATAAAGATTCGTAACCGGAACCTCGGCCGTGGGAATCAGCCACAGATCTTTTTCTCCATGAGGCACCCGAAACAAATCGGCCGCAAACTTCGGCAGTTGTCCCGTGCCATACATCGATTCCGAATTCACCAGGTACGGCGGCAAAACTTCGGTATAGCCATGCTCGCGGGTGTGCAGGTCGAGCATAAAATTCGCCAGCGCCCGCTCCAGCTTCGCACCCAGATCCCAGTAAACCGCGAAGCGAGCGCCCGTCAGCTTGACCGCCCGCTCCAAATCCAGAACTCCCAGTTCCGCACCCAACTCCCAATGCGGCTTCGGAGTGAAATCAAATTTCGGCGGCGCGCCCCAGCGCCGCACTTCCACATTATCTTCGGCACTGTGGCCAACCGGAACACTCTCATGCGGCATGTTCGGGATGCCCGCCAGAATGTCCCGCAGCTGCGCATCCAGATCAGCCGCAGTTTTCTCCCGCGCCTGAATCTGTTCCCGAAGTTCTTTGGTCTCAGCAATGGCCGCCGCAGCATCCTGCCCGGCCTTTTTCAGCTTGGAAATATCTTCCGAGGCCTTGTTCCGCCGCGCCTTCATGGTCTCGGCTTCAGTAATCGCCTGCCGGCGCTGTCTATCCACGTCGCCGAAATCCTTGAGCACGGCAGCCGGGTCGGCTCCGCGCTGGCGCAGCATTTCTTCCACCCGCGGCAGATTGTCACGAACAAAATTCAAATCGAGCATGAGGATAATTACTGTATCGGAAACTGGCCAGGGAATGCACGCGCGCGGAGCATAGACGGCCGTACACCACGGGATGACAACGGCAGCGGAACTCCAGCGCTTCCCTTCGTGTAACTTCGCGCTCTTCGTGGTTAGAAAAACGGCCTTTAACCGCCGCAAAAGGGCGCCGTATCAGATCAGGAGTTGGAAGCGATGGTGAAACTCGCGGAGGAACTCAAGAACACGCCTGATAACCCTTGCATAGAACTTTCGAGACGGACTCCATTGACGACTTAATGCACCCCCTGAGGCCAGTCATTTGCATTGGGTGCTTTTAGAATAAGGTTGTTCGTGCGCTCTTCGACAGTACGGTTGCGTTTCTCGCCACGCCCGGCCATCCGCGGACTTGTATGACGCTGGCAGGAGCGGTGGGTTGCAGCCTGGACGCGACGCCGGCGAGAGAGATCATGACCAAAATACGTAAGCAGAATGAACGCGCAATGAGGGAACGCTTTCTACAAGCGCAAAAGAGCGGAGGTTTGTCCAGGGGACGTTAGCATCGACGACTACACCCACTATCTCTCATCGATCCTCGCCGGTCTATCCATCCAGGCAGCGAATGGTTCGACAAAGGCGGAACTGAAGCGGACTGCCAAGATGGCCCTTCGCCATCTCGGTTACTAAGGCTTGTCGCGGCCACTCCGGCTGCTATCCCGCACAGTTCACCGACGCAGGAGGTCACCGACGTTTTTTGCTGACGACCAGCGCAAACCTTTGCCTTTCATTGATTTGTGCTGGTGCCGGGAGGGGGAGTCGAACCCCCAAGACCCGAAGGTCGGCGGATTTTGAGTCCGCTGCGTCTGCCAGTTCCGCCATCCCGGCGTTAATTGCAAGTTACTGATTTTACGACCTGTTGATGACTCTGTTCCCTTTTCATCCAAAATGACGAATGTGCAACTGTGTAAGAAAGTGTGTCGCTTTTCTCGGATTTCCACAGCTCATTGTCATTTTGCCCGTGAAGCGCTTTTCCGACGATTCTCGGGCTAAGAGTCCATTGCCAAGTCATAAAAAGGCACCCACACGAAATTCTACCACTTCACCAAGAGCTGCTCTACCTTTTGATTTCACGCGAAGCGGACGACCAGGGTCTGTGAGCTGAAGGCCGAGAGCGGCGCCAAGAGCGGCGTTTTTTTCGTCCGGAGCGTGCTGCAGGTCGTTCCCGAACGCGCGGCTGTGGTTTGGTTCAGCTAGGACTGAAGAGCCAACTAGTGTCCCTGCTTCTTCATTTCGTCTCAAAATCGGTGGAGACGCTGAGTTTCCTCCAAATTCGTGCTTCCTCTAATCGCGCAAGATCATTCTTCTCCACCGCGGCGTACGCATCGCTGCCGAGCAAGAGTCGCAACGGAGGGTTCCGTTCTTGCGTCAACTGAACGATCGCCTGAGCTGCCTTATTGGGATCACCAGGCTGCTTGCCGTTGTAGTTCCGCTGAAATCTTGCGGTAGCTCCAACCGTCGAATCGTATTCAGGATGACCTTCACGAAGTTCGGTGGAACTGCCCGCGAAGTCTGTGCGAAAGCCACCGGGTTCGACGATGGTGACCTTGATGCCGAGTCGTGCCACTTCGCGCGAAAGCACCTCGGAGAAGCCTTCGACACCCCACTTCGCCGCCGAATAGGGCCCACGTCCCGGAGGGCCAATCCTTCCGCCCACAGACGAAAACTGAATGAACTGGCCCGCTTTCTTTTCGTGAAAATACCTGAGAGCTGCCTTCGTCACAATAATCGTTCCAAAGAGGTTCGTTTCGATCTGTGCCCGGAATTCCGATAGAGGCGTGTCTTCGACGGACGAAAGATTGCCATACCCCGCATTGTTAATGACCACATCCAGCGAACCAAATACATCGACCGCCGCCATTACCGCGTTGGCTGCTGCTGCTTCGTCGGTCACATCCATTGCGAAGAGCTTGACCTGATCCCCATATCGTTCCGAGAGATCAGCCAGCGACTTAATGTCCCGAGCTGTCGCCAACACCTTATTGCCCGCAGCGAGGCCCGTTTCAACAATTGCACGACCCAGACCACGAGAGCTGCCGGTGACTAACCATACCTGCGCCATTCATCCTCCTCTATCAAGCCACCCCCGGATGTTCTGGAGAAGCTTCTCAAACTCAGGATTGGATGCGCAATAGGTATACGAAAGGCTTGTTACAAAGGAAATCGCCGAATCTTCAGATCTCAGGGCGACTCCCTTCGAGGTCGAGAGTGAGTGACTGTCTTGCCACACCGCTGGCTCTTACGAGCTCCTGGAAATCTAAGGCGCGGCTCGGGGCATTGTTCATGGCAGAGCGGCGGCACGCTGGACGTTTATTATCCTATTACGCTGTGCCGTTTTATCTTAATTGTGAGAGCGCTATTCCATATGGTGGTCGGCGAGCGTCTTCACTACAGTGCTTTTTTCACTTCGTTGACCACAAAATTAAGGAAAGTTTTGGTCTTGAGGGGCGTGTGTTGTCGAGAGGGATAGATAGCGATAAGCGGAAATACCTCTTCTTGCCAATCGGGAAATAGGGCGATCAAGCGTCCATTACGTAATTGGTCACGCACAGCGACTTCGAGGACCTGCGCAATACCGAATCCAGCGAGGCAAAGGCCATGCATGTTGGCGATGTCATTGACGATAATTCTTCCATCGGTAGGTATGGTGACTTCTTCTTTCCTTTTATTTCGGAAGGTCCACTCAAACGGGCGAGCGGTGATGGGATCGCAAAAATCGATGATGACATGATTCTTCGCGAGCATATCGGTCGGACTCCGCAGTCTTCCGAAACGCTCAATATAACGCGGTGCCGCAACAGTAATGACTCTAGTTTCGCCGAGCTTTCTGCGTATGAAACTTCCTCGTGGAACGGCACCAAATCGTATATCGAGGTCGACAGACTCAGATCGCAAATCGCTCCTCCTATCCTTCGTGATCAGATCCAACGTCAACTCGGGATTTTCGGCAAGGAAGACGCCCAAGGCTGTAGGCGAAATCACACTAAGAAAAACGGTGTCAACCGTGACGCGGAGCATACCGCGGGCGGCACCCTTGTCATCCAGTGTTTTAGTTACAGCATCTTGAAGAGACTCCAGTAGGGGCGAGACGCGTGCATGGAACTTGGCGCCCTCGTTTGTGAGTACCACTTGTCTTGTCGTGCGCTCGAACAACCGCAACCCCAACCGCTTCTCCAAACCCGCAATCGAGCGACTGACGCCTGCTTGTGAAATAGAAAGCCCTCTCGCAGCCGCGCTGAAACTCCGATTTCTCGCAGTTGCGACAAAAACCTCCAGGGCATCGAGGACTAATCCATCTGTCTTCATAGCCATCCATTCTTGCATAAGTGATATGCAAGGACGTAGCCATCGCTCTCACTGGAGAGACGTTATTCTGAGCAACTGATTAGGGACAAGACAATTTCTTTCTGTCATCTCGATGATTCCCATAACGAAAGGAACATACTCCCATGCCGGCAGAAGTGCTTTTACGAAACGGATACATCGTCACAATGGATGAGTCGAGCGGCGACATAGCGGGCGCGGATGTTCTTCTCCGTGACGATGAAATCGCTGAAATCGGCCGCGGGCTCTCTGCTTCACATCCAAACGCTGAAGTGATTGACGTAACAGGACGGCTCGTCCTCCCCGGACTCGTCGACACTCACAGGCATGTCTGGCAGGGAGCGATTCTAGCCTTCACTCCCCAGGTGACCGGAGCAGGCTACGATCCGATGGTACTGAACGGCATCGCACCTCAGTATGAAGCGGACGATATCTATGCAGGAGCGCTATGGGGTGCTTTGCAAGCCCTTGATGCTGGCATCACGACCATCGCGGATTGGGCGCACAACCTTCAGTCCGCTGAGCACGCCGATGCGAATCTGAAAGGTCTAAAGGAATCAGGAATTCGCGGCTACTTTCTTTACGGCGGACCGGGGCCTAAGACTAATGATCGAAATCCGCCGCACCCCCAAGACGCTCGCCGTATGCGCGATGAGCATTTCCCGAACGGCGTGAATGGACGACTGCGCATGGGAATGGCGCTTCGAGGCCCATGCTTCACCTCCGAAGAGCAGAATGCCCGTGACTTTGCGTTCGCAAGAGAACTTCAACTTCCTATTTCGACCCACGTTGGAATGGCCGGTACTGCTGACGCAATCGAGAAGCTGGAGCGCGGCAGACTGCTGGGTCCAGACGTGAATTATGCGCATGGAAACATGCTTACCGACCGAGAGTTCGATCTGGTGGCGGCGAGTAAAGGAACACTGTCAATCACGCCTTCCTCGGACATGCTCATGCAGTTCGGAACATATCCAGGCACCGGTCGAGCGCTCGAAAGAAACATCACATGTGGCTTTGGCGTAGACACAATCTGCAGTGTGGGAACCGACTTGTTTTCGGAGATGCGGCTTGCTCTGGCTGCAGAACGTTCGAGGGCAAACGCTCAGGCGCTGGCGCGTGGGGAAAGGGTCCCGACCGTTGCGCTACATCAACGCGACATGCTCCGCCTCGCCACGATCGACGGGGCCCGCGTCTGGAATCTCGATCGGAAACTGGGAGCCTCACCCCTGGCAAGCAGGGTGATGTCGCGGTTGTTGACATGCGCTCGCCACACCTTGACGGTGTGGGCGACCAAGTCGCATCGTTGGTGCTTGGAGCCAACCCAGCAGACGTTGAACACGTCTTTGTCGGCGGAAGAATTGTCAAACGCGACTATAAGCTGGTTGGTTCTCACGTCCAGAAAGCCCGCGATCTGATGCATGAGAGCCGCAAACAAGTCTTAGAACGGTTCCAAAAACAGCAGAGCGCCGCGAAGACTCGCTAGAAAAGTCAGACACTTTAACAGCTTTCTTCGATATTCCTTGCGATGCCGAACTTAAGGAGGGATAGGTGTCATCTATCTTTATTTCAGGATCTTCTACAGGCTTGGGCATGATGGCTGCTGAATTGTTGGTATCTCGTGGCCATGAAGTCGTCCTTCATGCACGCGATGTCAATCGCGCGGACGACGCGAGGCGTCGACTTCCTACAGCGAAAGCGATCGTTGTCGGAGACTTCGGGACGATTGCTCAAACAAAGCAAGTAGCCGAACAGGTAAACGGCATTGGTCATTTCGATGCTGTCATACACAACGCTGCGGTCGGTTATCGGGAAGAGCGCCGCACTACGGCGGACGGGCTTCCGCACGTATTCGCGATCAACACACTCTCTGCCTTCCTGCTAACAGCACTAATCAAACGGCCGAAGCGGCTTGTTTATCTAAGGTCTGGCATGCATCACCACGCCGAAGCGAACCTCGACGACATTCTTTGGAGAGAACGTTCCTGGGACGGATCGACAGCTTATGCGGAAAGCAAACTTCATGACGCGATGCTGGCTTTCGCAGTGGCGGGCAGGTGGCCTGACGTCTTCTCGAACGCACTTGAGCCAGGTTGGGTCCAAACGAAAATGGGCGGCCCTGGAGCGCCGGATGACATGCGTCAGGCTCACCTCACGCAGGTGTGGCTCGCCTCAGGTGACGATCCTAAGTCCAACGTGACGGGTGAATATTTTTATCACCTGAAGCAGATGGCGCCAAACCCCCAGACAAAGGACGTAAGGCTACAGGGTCACTCATCGCGCTCTGTTCTGAAATTTCAGGTGTGCCTTTTCCCTCGTAACCCGTGCCCGCGTAGGCTGGCGATTTTCTGGCGGGCTACAGTGGAAGATGCACCGTGCGAGTTGCTCCAAGAGCCTCGATTGTCCTGCCCCCAAGCAACGATCAGATGCGCCTGTATTCCTGTAGTACCGCGTCTTCTTTGGGATGGTTCCGTACCTGAGCCGGCTACAGAGTTGCTATTTCAGCGTCACCGAATTTGTGTAGTTAGGGATTGCCAATCTTTCCAAGGACTTAAGCTATAAAAATCCGATGCGTCTGCCGTCATGCAATTATCTTGTTTATTTACTTATACTTAGGTGATAGGCAGCATCCGCTTTTGAGTCCGCTGCGTCTGCCAGTTCCGCCATCCCCGCTCCTGGACCGCGTTCGAGAGAACACTAGCTTTAATTGACGGTCTGAGCCTTTGCAACATCGCGCGCTAGCCCCGCAGCTCCGATCCGGCCCGGTTATGCACCGAGGTTGCAGTTTTTGACAGCAACCTCCATACTTCGCTCAGCCTCAAAACCCTATGGTTCCCGCTACATTGCCGCCACCGAGAGCACGGTCCCCCGCACGGCACGAGCAGAGAAACCAGAAGAAAATCATCCTCCCCATCGTACTCACGGCGTGCGCGCTGCTGTGCGTCGGAGCGGTCGAATTGAACCGCAACTGGCCATATTCACAGTCTGAAGTATTGCAGGATTTGCGCGAGGCCAGCGACAGCCAGGTCCAGGCCCAAACATTTCATCAGACATTTTTTCCTTCGCCTGGCTGCATTCTCGAAGGATTAGTTTTTCACAATAACCCATCCGCGGCCAAGCCTCTCATCACCATCGACAAGTTGACGATTCAAGGCAGCTATCTAGGATTGCTCGCACAACGCGTTAGCCTTATTGCCGCAGAAGGTTTGATAATTACCATTCCTCCATTCGGGACCGGCGAGGCTTTACAAACCACAAAATCAAAGATCACGATCGCAGAGATTGTCGCCAACGGCTCCGTCGTGGAGTTCACTTCCAAAGATCCCCACAAAAAACCTTTGCGCTTCGATATTCATGAGGCACTCCTGAGAAACGTAGGATGGAAAAATCCACTGACCTATCGTGTGAAAGTCCACAATCCCGAGCCGCCCGGAGAAGTCGCTGCCGAAGGAAAATTCGGAGTATGGAACCAGACTGATGCTGGCGAAACTCCAATTTCTGGAAAATATAAATTCGTGCAAGCTGACCTCGGCGTGTACGAAGGCATTGCCGGCAAGCTCTCTTCCACTGGCGAATTCGAAGGTAAACTCTCGCACATTGATATTTCCGGTAAAACCGATACTCCTGACTTCGAGGTCAAATCGAGTAGGCATCCGGTACATCTGACAACGAAATTCACCGCCTATGTCGATGCCACGCACGGCAACACATATCTCAAGCAGGTCGATGGCGATTTCTGGAACACTCATGTCCAAGCCCGGGGCAGCGTTGCCACTTCCGCCAACGGCAAAGGAAAAACTGCGCTGATAGATTTGGACACCAGGAATGCCCGTATCGAAGATCTTCTTCTTTTATTTGTCCAGGCGAAGCGCGCCCCCATGTCGGGCGATGTCGCATTTCAGGCGCATGCCGAACTTCCTCCAGGCCCGGAAAAGTTCTTGAAGAAAATCAAGTTGCGGTGCAATTTCGGAATTGGCAGCGGATCGTTTGCCGAAACTTCCACGCAGAAAGGCGTTGATGAACTCAGCGCCGGAGCTCGAGGCGAGAAAAACATCAGCAAGGACATTCCGAAAGACGGCAAAGCTGACAACAAAACTAAAGAGTAAGAAGCGCGATGACAAAAGAAAATCAACCAGATCCTGAAACCGTAATGACCGATCTGCAAGGGCAAGTGAATGTGATCAATGGAACGGCCAACTTCTCCGATCTGTCATTTCGCGTTCCCGGCGCCCATGCCCGCGTCCACGGAACTTACAACCTGATCAATTACAAGATCGATTTGCGCGGCCAAATGCGAGTAGATTCCCAGATCTCGAAAACTACGACCGGAGCGAAATCATTCCTGCTGAAAGTGATGAATCCATTCTTTAAGAAGAAGCCCAAAGGCGAAGTCGTTCCCGTACTGATCAGCGGAAACTACGACCATCCCACATTCGGCCTCAACCTGAACGACAAGAAAGCCCAAGATATACTTCGGATACTCCATCGAACCGCCGAACCCCGCTCCCTCTGCGCACAAGCCTGAATAGATTTGATCGCTCTCGAAGCCGAAATCTATTCTGCCTTGTATCGGAAACATTGGGTGACGTGATCATTCACCATGCCGACGGCTTGCATAAACGCGTAGCAGATGGTTGTTCCCACGAAGTTGAAGCCGCGTTTTTTCAGGTCTTTGCTCATGGCGTCGGACTCCGGAGTGCTGGCCGGAACTCTTTGGCGTGTTTTCCACGAATTCACTCGCGGCCGGCCATCCACAAACTGCCAGATATAACGGTCGAAGCTGCCGAATTCTTGCTGCACTTGCAAGATCGCCTGCGCGTTGCTCACTGCCGAGGTGATCTTTAACCGGTTGCGTACGATGCCCGGATTCTTAACAGTTGCGCCGATTTTTCTGCGGTCGTAAAGTGCAATCCGTTGAGCATCGAAATTGTCGAACGCCGCACGATAGTTTTCCCTTTTGTTGAGAATCGTCTCCCAACTCAGTCCCGCCTGCGCGCCTTCCAGAATCAGGAACTCAAAGAGCGTGCGGTCATCGTGCACCGGCACGCCCCATTCCTCATCGTGATAGCGCATCATCAACTCGCCTTGCGCCCATGCGCAACGAACCAGTTGCTCTCTTTCTGGGTCCGATCTTTTCATAAGTCACTGCAGGCACTCGCGGCGCTATTCCAGCGACTTCGGGTCCGATCGATTCTTCGGGGATTTCGAATCCAGCAATGCAACCAGTTGCCGCGCTGAGCTCGGAACTCCCACCTTGTACTCCACAATAATCTCTTTCGCACTTAATTTTCGCCCATAGAGTTTTTCATTCGCGTTGCCATCGGACCGGAGTGTCGATCCCTCCAGCGAGATCCCGGCGAATAACCCCTTATTGCGCGAGTACGAAAGAATTTCCGCGTTCATCACGATATCGGTCGCGCCCTCTGCAGTGCGCCCTTCGGACCGGCCGCCGCCGACGCGTCCGCCCCCAACTTTACTTTCCTCGAGAGCAGCGAGCGCGCCCCCTTGGGATTCATCACCAGCAAAACAAAATCCGTTGCCTGTCCACCCAATTGAAAGCCAATGCTTACCCCCTCCAGAGCATACAAAGCCGGAGGTCCCCACGGGCCGGTGTAGTGCGGGCCGCTGCGGCACACCATCACTCCCCGTCCATAGCTGCCTCCCACGCCGAACGCGCCTTTCTTCACCGACGGCAGAATCACTAGGCACTCCGCCTTATCCAGCAAGTCCTGCGGAATGTCATCGGGAATATTCAGGATTTCCTTCATCACATCGCCCGCATCCTTCACGCGGTCGGCTTCCCTTTCGTCGTTGGCGAATGCCATCGACGACAGCAGACATATAGCCACGAATAACGCCGCCGTCTTATTCCGCTTCATCCCTTGTTATTCCTCTCTGCCAAACATTGTTTTCCTTCCCCGACTCATTCTCCTATAGCATTCTATCCGCACGCCGCGCGATTTAAGGTCATGACCAAACGAGTGCTCCTTTTGTAACTTGGCACCCTCCGCCGCCCGCCTCTACAGTCAATGGATAGTGTGGCCTGTGGCCGCCTTCGTTCGGCACCTGAAGTGCATCTAATGAATAGGAAGTACATTTTGGCCGTGCGGGGAGTGAAAATTTTGGACTTTTCAGGCATGAAGTACACGCGGTCGGCCAGCCGGGTTCTGGCGCTAGCAGCCACGTTGATGATTGCCTTCCCCGCCTTCGCCCAGTCCGCTCCTTACGCCAGCACCTACGCCACTAGCGCCGCCGATACCGGCTCTTACAGCACCGCCTCAACCGCGGACGATCCACAGTCTGGCGCGATGCTCACCATCCGCAAGCGCGTCGACGAAGTCAACGTACTCTTCATCGCCACCGACAAGCACGGCAAATTTGTCCGTGACTTAAATCAGAACGATTTTTCAATTCTCGACGATCATAAGCCGCCGCAATCGATCGTAAACTTTCGCCGCGAAACCGATCTCCCGCTTCACCTGGGCTTGCTCATCGACGTAAGTGGATCGGTTCACAGCCGTTTTGGGTTCGAGCAGGATGCGTCCGTCAGCTTCCTGCAGCACTCCATTCGTGCCGGATTCGACAAAGCATTCATCGTCGGCTTCAACAAACAAAGTCAACTCACGCAGGATTTCACCGACAATGTGCAACTGCTTTCCGATGGCGTTCACCGCCTGCAGGATGGCGGAGGCACCGCGCTCTACGATGCCATCTATCGCGCCTGCAAAGACAAGTTTCTGAAAGACCGTCCCGACCATCCCACGCGCAAAGCGATTGTCGTCGTGAGCGACGGCGAAGACAACCAAAGTGAATACTCGCGCGCTCAAGCCATCGAAATGGCGCAACGCGCCGAAGTCATCATCTACGCCATCTCCACCGACGATAGCGGCCTCATTCTCCGCGGCGATAAAGTTCTCGAGCAACTAGCCGAAGCTACCGGCGGTCGCGCCTTTTTTCCCTTCAAGATGAAAGACATCACGCATTCCTTCGCCGCCATCGAAGACGAACTGCGCAGCCAGTACGTCGTCTCCTACCGGCCCGCCGATTTTGACGCCGACGGCCGCTACCGTTCCATCGAAATTTCCGCTCTGAAGAAAGACCTGCAAGTACGCGCCCGCAAAGGCTACTTCGCCCCCCAGCAATAAACGCCAGCTTCCGGTGCTCGCCCCACGGCTTCAACGTCGATTGAATTTCCATGTGGAGGGAAAGGTCTATGTGGGGACCGCCGCCCTCGGCTGTCCCCGGGCGCAGCCCGGCGAGGATCAACGAACTTGGCGTGCGTGGGCCGAAGGGGATGGCGGGTGTGTCTCAGCACCATAGTGGTCTCTTTCATCATCCTTGCTTTCTGCTTAAGATTCGAGGATGAAAAGGGGAGGAACCTATGAAGGTTCTGGTGGTCGAAGCGGAAGATGCGGTATTGAAAGTTACTGGCGTGATGCTCAACAAGCTCGGCTATGAGGTTGGCCTGGCGCTAAACTGCAATGAAGCGTACCGCATTTACTGCGACAACGTATGCAGACGTTGTTGTCATCGCTCTGAAATTCCTCCGCAGTTCACGCGCCGGGGGTGCCAAATTTATTGATGCTCTGCGTCAGAAGAATCCCAAACAAAAGTTCGCATTTATCACTGCGTCACCAGTTCTGAAAAAGCCGTTCTCTCTCCTGGAATTGGACGATTTCATGGGCGCGTTTCGGCGGCCCGCGAGTAGCCGCTTTGAATAGCCTCCAAGGGCTCCTCCGGGGAACTGCGCCCGATTGGGCGCAGGCCTGGGAGAGAGGCGGTGCGAGGGGCAATGAGTGTAATCGCCTGTTAGCGACAATCAACTCGCGTTATCGCGAGGGGTCTACCTCTGCGAACGACCCACCCCGATGATAGTTGTCGAAATATACGACATACGTTTTGTCGGTGCTGTCACGATATAAACCGAAATTAAATGTGGGACCGATGTCGTCGTTGTAGCCGACGGGCCCCCGGTATCGGATTATTCGTTTGCCGTTCAACCAAGCATTTACGAATCCGTTCTTATGATACGACCACTTAATTTGGTAAACGAGGTCGTTCCACTCGCCTAAAGGTAGCTTCGTGGTATCGAAAACAATTTCTTCTGGAACTTGGTCTGGATCGGAAACGATTCTTTCTGCACTGTGCATGACTGTCACGTAGAACTGCCCGTTCTTGAATCGTTGAGCGACCGGAGGACTTTTATCCGGTTCCCCGATCTGAGTTTTCGCCTTGTCGTGCCATTGGCCGATTACACATCTATTGTCCTCCTTTGGAAAATCCTTCGGAATGTACAGGCTGAATCCGTACCATTGAACCGAGTCCATTGCCACGTATTCGTCAGTGCTGATTTCGGAGCGGAAAGACGGCTCCACATGCTCATTCCACGCTTCGCCATCGCGAAGCTCGAAACGAAGGGAATGGCCCCCGGAATGACGCGCGGTGTCTGATCGTGTAATTGAGTGTGGCTTACCGGGAGACATCAATCGCCAGCCATTTGAAAGCTTTTCGACAACAAAGCTTTTCGATTGCAGAGAAGGTGCCCAGTCTGATGAACCGCCGAGCAACAACGTAGTTGTTGCGGTGAAACAGGCCACCGTTGCGAGACAATGCGACCACTTCAAATTCATCGAGATACCCCAAGAAACCCTGCCGGACAGAGGATTTTAGAGTGAAGATCCCCCCTCCGACCAGTAGCGTCGCGGGTTATTGGCGATAAATCGCCATAGCGCTCATTGACGGCCTGCGGGCCCGCTTGGCCGGAAACTGACGTATTCGTACCCCGTGATCGTTTGCGCCCTCGCCCTCACTATGCTAGCGTCCCAGTGATTTCAAAATATGCCTTCAAGATAAGCCCTTAAGATTAAGCCTTCGAGATTACAATCTTCCTAGGAGCCACTCATGGTCGGCATCATCCTTCTCGTAATCCTCGTCCTCATCTTCGTCGTCCTCATCGGCATGTACAACAGCCTGGTGCAGCTGCGCGTGCGCACCGACTCCGCCTGGTCCGATATTGACGTGCAACTCAAACGCCGCCACGACCTCATCCCCAATCTCGTCGAAACCGTCAAAGGCTACGCCACGCACGAAAAAGGAACATTCGAAAACATCGCGAAGTTTCGTTCGCTGGCCATGCAGGCGACCACGCCGGAAGGCAAGGCAGTAGCGGAGAATCAGCTCACCGGAGCGCTGAAGAGCCTGTTCGCCGTCGCCGAGAATTATCCCGAGCTAAAAGCCTCCGAAGAATTCACTCAACTGCAGGGATCACTAAGCCAGACCGAAGACTCCATCCAGAACTCGCGCCGCTACTACAACGCGGTGGTTCGCGACCTGAACACAAAGATCCAGTCTTTTCCCACAAACATTCTCGCTAACATGTTCGGCTTCCAAGCTCGCCAGTTCTTCGAAACCACCGACGCCGACCGCGAACCAGTCGCCGTGAAGTTCTGATCCCATGATCGGAACAGAAAAATAAGCGCCCCGGAGGGGCCGCACGATGATAGCCCAGCGCCTTCAGCGCTGGAGAAAGACAAGAAAAGGGAACTCGTCCCGGAGGGACGGCTGAAAGTCTCACGCGCACCGCTACTCGGCGCTGTTCGTCCCCTCCTGCTGTTCCTTGTCTCCCTCCTCGCCCTCGCAGCTCCCGCCGCCGGAAAGTCCTGGCGCATCTCGAACTTCCAGGACGATATCACCGTCGACAAAGACGGCAGCGCCTTGGTCAACGAAACAATCTCGCTGGTTTTCGTGGGCGAGTGGCACGGCATTCACCGCACCATCCCCATCGAATATCCCGGACCCAACGGAACCAACTACCAGCTCTTCATCGATCTCAAAAGCGTCACTGACGAAAACGGATCCAAACTCAAATACGATTCCTCAACCTCCGGGGCTTACCGGGATCTGAAAATCTACATTCCTGACGCCGTCAATGCCACACGCACGGTGAAGATCGTTTACCGGGTGCGCAACGGCACACGCTTCTTCGATCAATACGACGAGTTCTACTGGAACGTAACCGGCAACGATTGGCCCGTGCCCATCGACCACGCGGAAGCCCGCGTGCACTTTCCCGATTCGGCCAACGGCTCGCTCCGTGCGCAAGCCTTCACCGGCGTCTATGGCTCAACCCAACGCGACGCAACCGCCAAAGTGGAAGGCGCAACCGCCGAGTTCGAAACCAATAATCCGCTTCCCATGCGCGGTGGCCTCACCGTCGACGTCTATGTTCCCAAAGGAATTCTCACTCAGCCCAGCGCTCTAACGAAGCTGTTCTGGTTTATCGGCGGCAATCCAATCGTATTTCTGCCGCTGGTTACACTCGCCGTCATGTTCGGCCTGTGGTGGTACGCCGGACGCGATCCCGACCCGGGCATGTCAGTCGCACCGATGTATGAGCCTCCGCCAGGAATTTCACCCGCCGAGGCCGGAACCCTGCTCGACGATCGAATTCATCCCCGCGACATTACATCGACCATCGTCGATCTTGCCGTGCGCGGATTCATCAAGATCGAAGAAACGGACGAGAAGGGGCTTCTGTTCCACAACAAGGATTACATCTTCCATCTGCTGAAGAAGCGCCAGGATTGGACAGGCCTCGCTCCTCACGAACAGGTGATGCTGGAAAACATTTTTGTCGGAGACGTTCCCGACATTCGGCTGTCCAGCCTGAAGAACCGCTTCTACACCGCGATTCCTGTGATACGCACCGATATTATGTCGGCGCTCAAGGAAAAGGGTATTTACACGCTCGATCCTGAATCCGCCAACGCCTATAGCATTGGAGCCGCGGTCGGCATTCTGATTACGTTCGCGATCTTTCAATACTGCGGCTGGCCCGATTTTTTGAGTTCCATTCCCATGCTCGTCGGATGCGTGCTGATCAGCGCCCTGATCTGGTGGCTCTTCGCTCGCGTGATGACGGCAAAAACTTTGAAGGGCGCACGCACTCACATCGCGGTACTGGGGTTCCAGGAATTCATGAACCGTGTCGACGCCGACCGGTTAAAGATCATGCCGCCCGATACTTTCGAAAAATTTCTTCCCTATGCAATGGCTCTCGGTGTCGAACATCACTGGGCGCAAGCCTTCGCCGGCATTCTCAAAACTCCCCCGACTTGGTATGCCGCTCCTGCCGGCTACGCCTACGGAACCATGTTCAATCCAATCCTCTTCTCATCTTCTATGCATGGTATGGCGACAGATATGCATCAGGTATTTGTTTCCGCGCCGAGAGCGAGTTCCGGCGGATCGGGTTTCGGCGGAGGCGGCTTCGGTGGCGGCGGCGGATTCTCCGGCGGCGGATTCGGCGGCGGCGGCGGGGGCGCGTTCTAAATTCTAGGTAATGCGCGCGAAGGAATGAGTTTGTGGTGCGCCCGGAGAGACTCGAACTTGAGGCGCTTTGCGGGCGTGAGCGAAGCGGGAGCCCGCAGCCGAAATCCTGAGCCGGCTTTCAGGCGAAGGATCACAAGCTAATGGTGCGCCCGGAGAGACTCGAACTCCCAACCCTCTGCTCCGAAGGCAGATGCTCTATCCGATTGAGCTACGGGCGCCCAGGAAGCATTTTACGGCAAAGTGAGGGCAACTGTACGCGCAACACTCTACTCCATCTCAAAACTCAAATACGTTAACCCATCGCTGCGTTCCACTTGCAGCACGACGGCGGCGCCGGTCTTCAGTTTTTGCACGGCGGACCGGAGTTCGTCCATGGAAGTGATGGGCGTGGTGTTGAGGGAATGAATGATGTCGCCGGTCTGCAGGCCGGTCTCCGGAGTGATGAGATCAGCGGCGCGGCCGAGGACGATTACGCCGGAAGAAATGCGCAGCGATCCGAGCTGCTTGCGCAGGTCGGGAGTGAGATCGGTGCCGAGAATGCCGAGGCGGGAGATGAGGCTTTTTTCGGGATCGGCGGCGTCGAAGAGTTGATCCATCGGATCGCGCTCCTCGATGGCGGGAACGTAGAGAGTTTTTCTTTCGTCGCCGCGCAGAATTTCCAGCTTTAATACTTTGTCAAGGCGGTGAAGATACAACGCCGAGGAGAGCGCGGGAAGAGTGTCGATGCGGCGATCGTCGGCGGCGAGAACGATGTCCTGAACTTTCAGGCCGGCGGTGGCGGCGGGGCCATCGGGTTTGACGTCAGCAATAATGACTCCCCAGCGTTGCGCAAGATGAAGACCTTCGGCCATGGTGGACGTGACTTCCTGCGCGTCCGCGCCGATTTCGGTGCGATGCACGTGTCCGTATTTGCGCAGGCTGTGGTAGACGAAATCGACAATGCGGGCGGGAATGGCGAAGCCCAGGCCTTCACTGCCGCCGCCTTCCGAGAGAATGAAAGTGTTGATGCCAACGACGGAGCCGTTCATATCGACCAGCGGGCCGCCGCTGTTGCCGGGGTTGATGGGAGCGTCGGTTTGAATATAGGTGAGGGGTTTGGTGGGATCGGGCTGGCGGGAGACGGCGCTCACGACTCCCATGGTGACAGAGTTCTGCAGGCCTTCTGGACTGCCGATGGCGAAGACGAGTTGTCCGACACGAGGACGAGGCTGGGTGAGAAGCGGAAGAGTGGGCAGATCGGTCTCGTCAATCTTGAGCAGGGCGAGATCAGTCTCCTTATGAACTCCGATTAATTTCGCTGGAAGAATGTGGCGTTTGCCGATGGGGACGGCGCGACCGGAATCGTTTGGCAGCGGCAGTGCGACGCGGATGCTTTGCGCGCCTTCGACTACGTGAGCGTTGGTCATGATGTAGCCGGAGGGATCGACGATGACGCCGGAGCCGACGGCTTGCTGACGGACGATGAGCGCGGTTTGGGCGCGGCTCTCTTCATGCAAGGAGCCGTAGCCGGTAACCAGGATCTGAACTACGGCAGGTGAGACCTTTGCGGCGAGACCTTCGAGAGCATTGTTGAGTTGGACCAGAGCGGCGGTTGCGGCGGCAGATTCGTCGGGCTTGGCTTGAGGTTTTTCCTGGCCGGGTCTAACTTCGGCGCTGGCCGCGGGAACCGGCGCGGCGGACTTTTGCGGCGGTTGGGATAAAAGGGATGAGGTCGAGAGCAGAAATAAGACGAGGACTTGCCGGACAAAACGGCGTGGGCGCCGGGTTGATCGCTGGCGGGCGGAATTATATGGGCCGAGCATGCGTTGGCTCTCCTGGGAACGAAGAAAGAACACTCATCTGACGGTATCATGGGCGGTTCGGTTGCACAGTAAAGGTCCATTAGACAGGGGCCGGGGGCGAACCAGCTGCCGGAGCTGTTGTAACAGTTGTCAAGTCTCCGAACTGTGACACTACTGACGGTCGCGTAACGTCTCAGTTTTTGACGAAGAAGCTTCGAGCTTCGCTCGAGCGGACAGCTGAGGGCGACTGTCCCCAAAGACAGACATGTCCCAGACTGCGACAAGAACACCAATTAGAGGCAGTGGCGGTGCAAAAGCGTGCCGTGCGGTGCTCCCGGTAAAGCAGGCTCCTCCGCTGCACTCGCTGGCGCTCGCTTCGGTCGGAATGACAAGAGGCTAGGGTTCGCTTGGTTTGGATTCCAGTTACAGGTCTTGGCCGACATGGGACGAATAGTGTGCAATTTTGAACAGATTAACGGATTGTAAGGAATCAGAATAGGCCTCTGGATTTGGCTCGTACTCTCGCCGTTGGGCACTGGGCTGATTTCCTGATGAAGCCTTGAAATGTGGAGGAGATATGAAATTCCACCTGATTCGATGCGTGGCTCTCTCACCCTTGCTGTTCCCGTTGCTGCTACCCAGTGCTTATGCGGACTCGATCACCCTGGGAACTGCCAGCGGCTATGTCGTGCTGGCAGGTTCAACCGTCACCAATACCGGCACAACTCTGCTGACCGGAAATCTGGGCATTAGTCCAGGTTGCGCGCTGACTGGCGCGGGAACCATGACCGTGACTGGAACCACTAACATATGTAATGCAAATGCGCTGAAGGCCCAGAAAGATCTGACTACGGCGTACATTCAGGCGCAGAGCCTTAAACCCACCGGCAGTTTGACGGGTACGGACCTGGGCGGGTTGACTCTTAAGTCCGGCGTCTATTCGTTCACCAGTTCCGCCGACCTGGCGACAGGTGACACGCTGACCCTCGAGGGCAAACCTGGGGCGCTGTTTGTGTTTCAGATCGGCAGTTCGCTTACAACCGGGAGCGCCTCGTCGGTTATTTTCATCAACAGCCTAACTGGCAAGCCGATGAGTGACCCGAACATATTTTGGCAGGTTGGCAGCTCCGCGACTCTTGGTACCAGCACCGCATTCGAAGGAAATATACTCGCGCTCACCAGCATAACCCTGAATACCGGCGCCAGCATCACTTGCGGTAGCGCGTTGGCGCAAAACGGCGCGGTGACGCTGCAGGGCAACAGCATCGGCGGGTGTCCAGCTGTAGGTGGGGGCGGCGGAGGAGGCGGGACAACTGTTCCGGAGCCCGGCACTATGGGCTTGTTGGGGACAGGAATGCTAATTGTGGCCGGCACGGCTCGCTGGAGATTGCGCGTTCGCCCGAACGGAGTCAAGGGATGGGGCGCCTAGAATTTTATTTCTAGAGGTGAGCAATATTGAACAGCCCGAAGTCCGTCGGGGTAGTAACTTTTTGCCATCTTAAGGATGAAAGATGGGAAGGAGCATCCGGCCCTGAGCCGGTTGGTCCTCTGGTGGCGCAGTCGGTTTCCCAAGTACGGTCAGCTTCCCCCCTCCCCCGCTGCGCCATCTCTTCTTTTTCGGCAGCTGTCCATTCGCATTCCAGCTTGGTCCCGGTCAGAACCAGTCGGGGAAGATGAGGTCGATCAGGCCGGGGGTCCAGTAGGAGTAGAACTTATCGTCGCAGATTTTATATTTGCCGTATTTTTTGCGGGCGTAGTTGCCCCAGTGGGGCCGGGTGCCATCGAGGTCGGTGAATCCGTATTCGCGGGCCAGGGCCCAGGAGCTGTAGACGCGTCCGGTCTTGTTCATCACGTTGGGATCGGTGGCGAGGGCGACTACGGCGCGACCGATAAAGCGCGGCGATTCGGAGACCATAAAATCGCTGGGGGCATCGTTCTGGTCTTTACTGTTTTTATCCGGGTTCTTTTCCTTCCCCGCCTCCTTCCAGTTGGCTTCGGTGACTTTGAAATGCTGGAGAACTCTCTCGGAGCGCAGGAAGCCGGGAGTTAGAGCGACGGCGGCGATTTTGCGTTTGCGCAGTTCGCGGGACATGGCGAAGGCTAGGCGGATGACGGAAATTTTGACGAGGTCATAGAAGAGGTTGCCGCGGTAGTAGAAGGCATCGCCGTCGGTAATTTCGAAGATGATTCCGCCGGGACGATTGAGCATAAGTGGCGCGGCGTAGTGCGCGGTGATGATGTGCGAGTGGATGGCCTGCTTGAGCATGCGCAGGCCGTTTTCGAGATTGACGGTCCAGAAGGGCTTACTCCATTCGGTGAGGGCGTCCCCGCCCCAGACGTCATTAACAAGGATGTCGAGGCCTTTGTGACGGCGTTTGATGAGCGCGACGAGTTTCTTCAACTCGGCAGGAACTTCGTGGTCCACTTTCACGGCAATGCCATGGCCGCCGGCAGCGGTGACGAGGTCGGCGGTCTCTTCGATGGTTTCGCGCTGGCCCGGCTTCAGGGGCGGCGGCTTTTGCGGGCTTTTCTTCGAGTTGTGCCTTGAACTGCGGCCGGTGCAGTAGACGGTGGCGCCGGCTTCGCCGAGGGCGATGGCGATGCCTCGTCCAGCGCCGCGGGTGGCTCCGGCGACGAGGGCGATCTTGCCTTGCAGAGGTTGGATTTGCAAGGATTGGCGCGGTGAATTCTTTGAGAGCCGTGCCATTTTATTCACCTATTTCTTGATCGCATCAGGCGGCAGCATATGATAGCAAAGTGAATGAGGGCAGCTCTGAAACCGAAAGCAAGTTCAAAATCAAGAACAAGGTCAAAACCAACTTCAAAGGCAGCGGACAACAAGTGTCCGCTCTACATAGTCCAACGTCTTCGCGGCATGGGGGGAACCTAGATTCTACCCGTAACTAATTCGTTATCAGGCTTTTATAGAGCTGGCATCCGTGATATAACCGCCGTGAGCTGTAAAGTGGGTGATCCGCCTGCCAGGAGCGTACTTTGATGGTATTGGCCTCGTTCGCAAAAAGAGAAGGATCGAACCACGAAAGAGGAGGCACTGTGTCCGAAGAAGCACGGACCGGAAAAAGATTTCCCCTGGAGTTGCCGATCAAACTGCACAGCGATGCGGCCAGCGGTGACGCCAAGGGGACGACAGGAAATCTGAGCGCGGCGGGAGTTTACATTCGCGCCGACGCGTCGCTCGAGATTGGATCGCCGGTGGAATTCGAGATCACGCTGCCCCCGGATGTTACTGGAGGGCAGGAAAATGTTGTGATTCAGTGCAAGGGACGCGTGGTGCGCACGGATCCGACGGGAGCCAGTGAAGAGGGCAAAGGTGTGGCCTGCGTAATCGACTCCTACGAGTTTGTGAGGAATTCGTAGACAAAAATTGTTGATTTTTGATTGCTGATTGTTGATTGAAAACGGGACGATGAGATTTTTTAGCAACAATCATCAATCATCAATGCCGTGGTAACACGGATGAAATTCTTAGGATGACTTTGGAGCGTCAATCACATGCTCAAACTGATTCTGGCCGATAACCAGGCAATCTTCCGCGCCGGCATTGCCAAGGTGCTGGCGGTAGAAGACGAGATGCGCATTGTGGCGCAGGCTCAAACGCCGGAGCAGATGTTTATGGCTCTGGACAAGTTCCGCGCCGCAGTACTGGTGGTGGCGGCGGGATTTCACAACGATTTTGCCGCCATCGTGCAGGGCGCGAACAAGGCGAAGACGCGCGTGGTGGTGTTGGCCGATACGGGCGAGAGCGCGCAACGGCACATGGCGAACGGGGCGCATGGCGTCGTCTATCGCAATGTGACCAGCGCGGCGTTGGTTGACTGCGTGCGCAAAGTGGCGCACAGCAAGACTTGGATCAGGATGTCGCAGTGCCGAGTGAACTGACCGAGAACGATATAGTTGGGTTGCGCGTGCGCGATCGTTTGACGGCGAAAGAACTCCGCATCGTGGCGCTGATTGTCCAAGGATATAAGAATAAGGAAATCGCGACCCAGTTGGGAACGACGAGCAGGTCATTAAGAATTATCTGCGTAATGTTTATGACAAGATTGGTGTGTCGGACCGACTGGAGCTGGCGTTGTTTACTATCCATCACCGGATTCTGAACGAGGCTGCCGCGGCGACTACGGCGGGACCGGCTCCGCAGACACCGGCAGGTGTGATGCCTTAGGTTTTGAATGTTCTTTTTGAACTGGAGCCGCCTGCGGGCGGCTTTTTCGGGCTGAGGGACGCGGTGTAAAAACCTTTAACACGGGGGACACGGAGGGGCAGAGGGAAGACTTCATCGTTGTGTTTTTGTTTAGCGCATCGTTCTGATTTGATCTGCATCTACTTCTTTCATGGAATTTCGGACGCTGGGACGATTTGGTTTGAAATGTGCCGGTTCTGAGTTTTGGCACAGGAACATTTGGCGGCGGGAATGAGTTTTTTAACGCGTGGGGCGCGAGCGATGTAGCTGAGGCCACTCGGCTGGTCGATATCTGCCTGGAAGCGGGCGTCATCTTTTCGATACCGCTGATGTTTACTCTGACGGGCTTTCCGAGACTATTTTAGGGAAGGCGATTGCCGGGCGGCGTGGCGATGTCTTGATTTCTACTAAAACCACTTTCCGTCTGGGGGCGGGCCGAACGATGTGGGATCCTCGCGCTATCACTTGATTCGGGCTTGCGAGGCCAGCTTGCGCCGGCTGGGAACAGATTACATCGATATTTATCATCTTCATGGATTTGACGCGCTCACTCCGGTTGAAGAAGTTCTCAGCACTCTAAATCAGCTGGTGACCAGCGGGAAGGTTCGATATATTGCCTGCTCGAATTTTTCCGGCTGGCACTTGATGAAATCGCTGGGTGTCTCCGACCGATATGGGTGGGACGCGCTATGTGGGACATCAGGTTTATTACTCTCTGATTGGACGAGAGTACGAGTCGGAACTCATTCCGCTGGCCCTGGATCAAGGCGTGGGCGCGCTGGTGTGGAGTCCGCTGGGCTGGGGTCGGCTGACGGGGAAGGTCCGGCGCGGACAGGCATTGCCGGCGGAAACCCGGCTGCATAAGACGGCCGGACAGGGGCCGCAGATGCAGGACGAGTATCTGTATAAAGTGGTCGATGCACTGGACGGGGTCGCGAAAGAGACGGAAAAAGCGGTGCCGCAGATCGCGCTAAACTGGCTGCTGCAAAGGCCCTCGGTTGCAAGCGTAATTATGGGAGCGAGAAACGAGGAACAGTTACGGCAAAACCTGGCGACGGAGGGATGCAATTTGTCTAACGAGCAAGTTGCAAAGCTGGACGCCGCGAGTGAGGTGACGCCGGTTTATCCGTATTGGCATCAGCGGCAATTTCTGGAGCGGAATCCGTCGCCTGCCACCGACTAGCGTCGGTATTCCCCAGGTCCTGGCGTAAAAGTCCTGTTGGACATTTACGCCGCGACTGGTTGCATCGTTCTCAAGATTCCTTTACTTCTCTTCTGTGTGCAAGGTAGGCTGCTGACCGTCCTTCACGAGGTGCGATTCCTCCCTGCTGGTTTCTGTGACTTCAACTCCGGTTTTTGAGCCGCTTTCAAAATCTTATTCAAAAACTCGGTGTTTCCATATTTGCGAAATGTTAGTTCCGTGTGCGCGGGCGTGTGATTATCGATGGCCGCCCGGACGATGAAGTCTACGCTGGTCTTATCATTTTCGCTGCTCACCGTAATAAGCGAAAGCTCGGAATTCTGCATCATCCGGAATGTGTACTCGCCCGGCGGCAGGCTGGTGTTGCCGATCACGAAGGAGTGGTCAATGTGGGCTTGAATCGCGTTAATAATCTGGGCATTCAGGCACGGTGTGCTTAATGCCAATTAAGAAAAACTAACAGGACAGGGGCAAGAGTCATTAAAAAATGGTCTTTCATAAGTATCTCCTCTACAGCTGAGTAATCCGTGCAATCACGTTCTTGCATCGAATATATGTAGAGTTGCCGATACTCTGAAAAAGGATTACCCGATTTTCTCCCCGACGGACTTTGCCTGGGTAAAGAGATAGAGATAATCCGGGCCACCCGATTTGGAGTCCGTGCCCGACATGTTGAAGCCTCCGAAGGGATGCGCTCCGACCATGGCGCCGGTGCATTTGCGGTTGATGTAGAGATTGCCGACTTGAAAGTCGCGGATGGCGCGGTCAATCTTGTCGCGCGACTTGGTGTAGATGGCGCCGGTGAGGCCGAACTCGGTGTCGTTGGCGATTTCGAGTGCATGGTCGAAGCCGCGGGCTTTGATTACGGCTAGCACCGGGCCGAAGATTTCCTCCTGCTCGAGTTTGGACTTGGCCGGAATATCGGCGATCACCGTGGGCCGGACGTAGTAACCTTCTCCCGCTTCGGAGGCGCGCTCGCCGCCGGTGATCAAGCGTCCATCTTTTTTCCCTTGCTCGATGTATCCCGGATGGTCTTCATCGAACCTTCGTTGATTACGGCTCCCATGCCGGTATTTTCGGCGGGATCGCCGATGGTGATTTTTTCCACGCGGGCTTTGAGCTGCTCGAGGAACTTGTCGTAGACGCGTTCGTCGACAATGGCGCGGGAGCAGGCGGAACATTTTTGGCCTTGGAAACCGAAAGCGGCCTGAGCGACACCTTCGACGGCGGAATCGATATCGGCGTCGGCATCGACGATGATGGCGTCTTTGCCGCCCATTTCGAGGATGGTGCGCTTGATCCAGGTTTGTCCTGGAGCTTGGGTGGCGGCGACCCGGTTAATGTGGAGTCCGACTTCGCGCGAGCCGGTGAAAGCGATGTAGCGGGTCTTAGGATGCGCGACCACGGCATCGCCGAAGCTCGCGCCCGCGCCGGGCAGAAGTTTACTACGCCTTCAGGGAGGCCAACTTCTTCCAACAGTTCCATGAATTTCGCAGCGATGGTGGGAGAGTCGCTGGACGGTTTCAAGATCACCGTATTCCCGCTGACGATGGAGGCGACCGTCATGCCGGCCATGATGGCACAAGGGAAATTCCAGGGAGGGATAACCGCGCCGACGCCGAGTGGGATGTAGCTGAGGGTGTCGCGCTCGCCGGGCAATTGCACGGGTGGTTGCTGCTTTGGCGAAACGGAGAGCTTCGCGGGCGTAAAACTCGAGGAAGTCGATGGTCTCGGAGATATCGGCGTCGGCTTCGCCCCAGTTCTTGCTGACTTCAAAAACCAGCCAGGCCATGTAATCCATTTTGCGCTGGCGCATAAGGTCAGCGGCCCGGAACAACAGGCTGGCACGCTCTTCGATCGAAGTGTTTTTCCAGGATGCGAAGGCTTTCAGCGCGGCCTTCATCGCTGGTTCCACATGCTCTTTGCCGCCTTCTGGTGGATTCCGACCATTTGCGACGGGCGCGAGGGATTCAGCGATTTGATCTTGTCGGTAGTCTTAACGCGCTGGCCGCCAATGATGAGGTCATACTCGCGGCCAAGCTGTCCGCGGACCCGTTCGATGGCGGCGCGCATCTTGCGCGCATTTTCTTGGTGGCGAAAGTCATAAAAGGGCTCGTTGATGAACGGGCCTTGATGCGCGGTCGTGCGCGGTCGGACGGGAGCTTCTAGAGTTGCCATGAGGAAATCCTTCAAAGCGTCACCCAACCCCCCCCAGTAAGAAGAAATGGTTTTGATGGGGGCGGAAGGATAATTTTACGCGCTGGAGGCAGCCATTACCGCATGCTAGTTGGATTCGGCGAGAACAGATCGAGATTCAGCGTCTTTGCCGGGTTGCAGACCCGTATGCTCGTGGTATAGAAGACGTTTTGCAAGTTTACGGGTTGGATTCGTGCGATGTTAAACTCGGACGTTTTCCAGGCGAGGCGATCATGGAAATTAGAAATGTAGGCGTAATCGGCGCGGGAACCATGGGCAACGGGATTGCCCACGTCTTTGCGCGCAGCGGTTATTCGGTAGTGTTGTGCGATGTGGAGCAGCGGTTTTTGGATCGCGGGCTGGCGACCATCACGAAGAATCTTGATCGCGAGGTGGCGAAGAACAAGATCACCGCGTCCGAAAAGAACGCGGCTCTGGGACGAATCGAGCGAGTGACCGATCGCGCAAAGCTGGCGGCCTGCGATTTTATCGTGGAAGCGGCTACCGAGAAATTTGAGATCAAGACGGAGATTTTTCGTGATCTCGACCGGCTGATGCGGCCGGAAGTGATTCTGGCGTCGAATACTTCGTCGATTTCCATCACCAAGTTGGCGGCGCTGACCAAACGTCCGGAGAAAGTGATTGGCATGCATTTTTTCAATCCGGTACCGGTGATGAAGCTGGTGGAAGTGATTCGCGGGCTGGCCACGTCGCAGGAAACTTTCGACAGCGGTGCGCGAATTGGCGATCAAGCTGGAGAAGACTCCGGTGGAGGTGAACGACGCGCCGGGATTTGTCTCGAACCGGGTGCTGATGCCGTTGATCAACGAAGCGATGTACACGGTGATGGAAGGCGTGGCCACTGCGGAAGCGGTGGATGAAGTGTTCAAGCTGGGGATGGCGCATCCCATGGGGCCGCTGACGCTGGCGGATTTCATTGGGCTCGATGTTTGCCTCGACATTATGCGCGTGATGCTGGATGGCCTGGGCGATCCCAAGTACCGGCCTTGTCCGCTGCTGATCAAGATGGTGGATGCGGGGTGGCTAGGGAGGAAGAGCGGGCGAGGATTTTATAAATATTGATGATTGTTGATGGCTGATTACTGATTGAAAATCTGAATTCCATTGTTTCCACTGTGATTCCGCGTTTCCAGTCAACGATCAGCAATCATCAATCAATGAATCTCAATGCCAACCGAGACAACTTCGCGCGAGCGTGCGATCTGCCATTTTACGTGCTCGCCGCGCTCGCGGGCATAGGCACAGGATAGGTGGACGTAGCGGTTGATGACCTACTCTTCACGGCGCTGCTGGTGTTGATGGCCTGCATGTTGCTTGGCTTACTGCGGCCGCGCTGGCCGTGGCGCTGGGTGATTGTGGTGGCGATTTTTATTCCGCTGACCGAACTGGCGGCGTATGTGATTATGAGCGTAAAGCCGACGCGTGGTCAGGTCTATGGATCGTTCCTGACGGCCCTGCCGGGAATTGCGGGGGCCTATGGAGGGGCGGTGATGCGGCGGGTAATCGATAATTTGCGGCAGGGCAAGTAGAGGTCATGGCTGGCCTCTAGCGCCGGTTTCTAATTTAAGATTCGCTTGCGGAACGCGGACGCCAGCACCAAAGCCGGACCCGATGTTCACAGGTAAAGTTCACAAGTGATGTTCAAAGGTATCGGCTAACCAAAAAGTTACTCCCAATTCCACAGGGGGCTCGCGTATGCTGCGGAAGATGAGTGTAAGCGTTTCGATGCTGGCCAGCGGCAGCCAGGGAAATTGCGCTTTCGTGGCCAGCACGCGTACCAGGATTCTGGTCGATGCCGGCATCTCCTGCCGCGAGACTTTCAAGCGCATGAAGGCGCTGGGCGAGGATCCGCAATCGCTCTCGGCGATTCTTATAACCCACGAGCACTCGGACCACGTATACGGGTTGCTGACCCTGGCGAAAAAGTTGCGCGTGCCGATCTTCCTCACCGCGGCCACCCATGCCGCATGGTCCCGCGCGCTACGCAATGAAAAGGGCGAGCGGCCGCAACTGGAAAAACTCGAAAAGTTTGAATCTGGCCATCGCTTTCAGATTGGTGATATCGAGATCAAGCCCTTTACCATTCCTCACGATGCAGCCGATCCTGTGGGCTTCGCCTTTCGCGTGGAGGGCATCAAGATCAGCGTGGCAACCGATCTTGGCTATGTGCCGGTGAATGTTCGCGACCACCTGCGCGGCTCGGATATCTTGATCATGGAATCGAATCACGACGTCGAAATGCTGCGCGGCGGGCCTTATCCATGGGCGTAAAACAGCGCGTAGCCAGCAACATGGGGCATCTTTCGAACGCGAAACTCGCGGATTTCTTCACCGGCGATTATGATAATAATGCAGCATTTGTGGTGCTGGCGCATCTCTCTGAGCAGAATAATCATCCGGAAATCGCGCGGAGAGAGGCGGAAAGGGCGCTGGCTCAGCGCGGCGGCTTATTTAACAACCGCGTGCTGGTGGCAACGCAGTCGGAAGCTATGCCGCCCATTCAGCTGTATACCGTCGTATTATCTATGAGTCAGCAGTGCGTTGATCCAATCGTTGGCAAAATTCTGGCGGGCTGGCGATACGACATTTCCGGCCTTGCTCTGGAGATGCGTGGCGACTACGAAAGCCATTTTGCGGGCTGTGAGCGTTGCCGCAGCCGCCAGCGTACGCACCGGATAATTGATGTTGGGCTGATTGCTTTGGCCTCGGTTTCAGGCGGAGTTTTTCTCCTGGCCTTCGGCGTGATCCGCCATTTTGGACCGCGGCACGCTTTTTGGCTTGAGATTGCCGCCCTTGCGGGCTTTGCCCTCTCGGCGCTGATCTGGCTGGTCGTGGCGGTGGCCACTCCTGCACCGGTAACGGTGCTCGATGCCGCCAAGCAGGGCGCGCGCCGCGTGCATGACCGCTTGCCGGCGGAGATTCGGGAGCGGTTGCCGGAAGAAATTCGGGTGAAGATTACCGGGACATAGTGATGAGCCGGCATCCGATTCTAGCTTCAATGAAGATCGCTGCTCTCCGTGTTGTGGCACTCGGGCTGCTTGGTGCGGTCTCGGTTACAAATGCTGGGGCAGCTTGCTTGTTCCCTGGTCCGCTACATGAATCCTCCAATGGTTCGCAACACGCGGGTTGTCGACCCGCTCCCGCGCCATCCAAATCGCGCTCGAACGACATGCGGTGCTGCGCGAGTTCTCCGGGACACGCGTTGCCCGTCGATATTTTTTCTGCCGGGTTTTCTCTGCAGTGGGCTGCGGCCAATCCGGCTGCCGGTTTCGACTTTTTTTATCCAAAACTGAACTCGGTCGAATTTCCGGCGGCGATTGTCTTTTACACTAGCCCCCCATCTGTCACCGCTCTAAGAATCTAGATCACGCTCCAGCAAGGTTTGTTCGCCGTCATGCGTACGTGCGCACGCGGCTATCGCCGTATTTCTGTTTGCGATGGGAGGGTTTCGTGACGCGAGCAGCGTGGTTTTCGATCGTTGCAGGTTTGGTTGGCATCGCCTTAGGTGTGAACCGCGCGCCGGCGCAGGATATTTCCATGAGCGGAATGAACATGCGAGCGGAGCAGATGGCATCAGTGCAAATTCCATCGCCGGATGACGGCTCGGGAACCGCCTGGGAACCGGCATCCGTCCCGCAGCACGAGTGGATGTTGATGCGAGATGGATGGGAGTTGATGGCGCATGGCGCCATCTTCATCGATTACAACCAGCAAGGCGGCCCGCGCGGGGAGGGCAAGGCTGAATCAGAAAATTGGGGAATGCTGATGGAGCAACGCAAGCTGGGCGGGGGAAAGATTTTGTTTCGCCAGATGCTTTCCGCGGAATCGTTGACCTCGCCTCATCCCGGATTTCCCGAGCTGTTTCAAACGGGAGAGACTTACCACGGGCAGCCACTGGTTGATCATCAACATCCGCACAACGTTTTCTCGGAGCTGTCAGCGTATTACACACTTCCACTCTCGGAGAAAATCTCGTGGGAGTTATACGGAGGTCCGGCCGCCGAACCCGCGCTGGGCCCAGTAACTTTCATGCATCGCACTTCGGCATCGGAGATCCCCCTGGTCCCACTCGGGCATCACCTGCAGGATTCCACTCACATCAGCTTTGGGGTGGTCACGACTGGTTTTGTGATTGCCCGCTTCAAACTTGAAGGCTCGGCGTTCAACGGGCATGAACCGAACGAAGAGCGCTGGAGCATCCAGCCGGCTGCACTGGATTCGTGGTCGGTGCGCGGCAGCGTCTCTCCTGGTTCAAACTGGACCGCGCAATACAGCATCGGGCATCTTGACCATCCTGAAGCCCTGGAGCCGTGGAACCAGTGGCGGCAGACCGCTTCGATCGAATACAACCGTCCTCTGGGGTGGGGCAATTGGGCGAGTTCCCTGATCTGGGGCCGGGTGCGCGAGATCGGAACGA
Source organism: uncultured Acidobacteriaceae bacterium (assembly GCA_963813205.1). Lineage (GTDB taxonomy): Bacteria > Acidobacteriota > Terriglobia > Terriglobales > Acidobacteriaceae > Sulfotelmatobacter. Next base: position 51,275 of record CAWEYI010000013.1, read on the forward strand.
GTACCTCTCTCAACAGCTACCTGCTCGAGTCGAGCCTGCATTTCCGGCGCAGGGATTATGTTTTTTTCCGGCTGGAGCTAGTGGATAAGAACGAATTGTTTCCTCAGGCTGCGGTCCATCCGGCTTACCGGATTGGCGCCTACACGTTTGGAGGCACTCGCGACCTGGTGCAGAATCGCGCGTGGCAGCTGGGCCTGGGCGGGGATGTGACTATCTATTCGAAGCCCGCCGTACTGGACACGGCGTACGGAAACTTCCCCGTATCATTCGAAATATTTTTCCGCGTGCGACCGGGATTGCATAGCCATCAACACCATCGCTGAATGGAGATTTGCGATGCTCGCGGGTAAAGGTTGCCGAAAAAGCGAACCGGGTTAGTGTCTGAATCGATTCCGGCGAATAAATTGCTTTAAGAGCGCTGGAAGGTGCAGGAGAATACGGTTAACGGCGGTTTGTCTGTTCATGAGAGGGACTCTCAAGACTTTGCGGGGGATTCAGTGGGGAATGTTGGCCAGCATTCTTGTCTATGCGGGCGTGGGCGAGGTTCTGCGCTTGCGAACAGGCGGTCCGGACCCTTCACTGAGCTATGTTCTTACGACTGCGGGCGTCGCCATTGTCGGTGTGATATTCGTGGTCAGGCGCACCCTGGTACTCGGCCCTGCCGCGGGCCTGGCGGCGCACCCCGACGATCCGCTTAGCTTAAGCCATTGGAAAAATGGTTACATCACTACTTATGTTTTGTGCGATCTTCTGGGATTGTTTGGCTTGGCCGCACGCTTTATCGGCTGCAATTTTTATCAGAGCGTGCCCTACTACATCGGCGGATTCGTGCTGCTCTTCTTCTTCGGGCCCAAGCAACCCAGCGCTGTCTGAATCGCCCTGTCCGGGATAACGAATATCGGGAATAACGAATATCATGTCGTTGAGGTAGTTCCATGTCCATTAACGATCCAGAAGAATTGGCTGGAATGCGCGCCGCAGGTGCCATTGTGCGCCTGATGCTGGGCGCGATGAAGGGTGCGGTGCGTGCCGGAATCACCACGGGCGAACTAGATGAAGTGGGCGCGAGGGTGATGAAGGAGCACGGGGCGCGCTCGGCACCAGCGCTGGTCTACAAATTTCCGGGGGTAAGTTGTATCAGCGTCAACGAAGAGGCGGTGCATGGTATTCCGGGGAAACGCGCGCTCGAGGCTGGCGACCTGGTGAAGCTGGATGTCACGATTGAAAAAGACGGTTTTATGGCGGACGCGGCCGTTACGGTGCCAGTGGGCGAAGTAACGGAGGAGCGGCAGCGCCTTCTTGAATGCGCAGAACGGGCGTTCGCGAAGGCAATGCTGGTGGCGCGCGCCGGCTTCCGGGTTTCGGAGATTGGACGAGCGGTGGAGCGCGAAGTTAGACGCAGCGGATTTTCCGTGATCCGCGATCTGGGAGGGCACGGCATTGGACGGACCATTCACGAAGAGCCGCGCGTACCCAACTATCCTGATCCAGAGGCGAATCAAATTCTGGAAGAAGGCTTGGTGATTACGGTGGAACCGATTATCGCGGCCGGATCCGGAAGATCGTTCGTGGCCCCGGATAAGTGGACGGTGGTCACGGCGGACCGACGGCCGTCGGCGCATTATGAACATACGCTCGTAATCACGAAGGGCGCGCCCATCTTGCTTACGGCGGCGTAGTGCGTCACGCGCTCGCATCGAGTGCGCTTGAACCTTGCGCCGCGGATCAATAGGATAGACAATCTCAGCACAATTCTATCGACGCGTAAACGCGGAGGGGAAATGGTCCGCTTCAAAGTGAACGGAACGGAAGAGACCTACGACGGCGACCCGGAGATGCCGCTGCTTTGGTATTTGCGGGACGTGGGCGGATTTACCGGCACGAAGTTCGGCTGTGGCATGGCTTTGTGCGGAGCCTGCACGGTCCACAGGAATGGCGAAGCGGTGCGGTCCTGTTCGGTGGCAATGAAGGATGTGAACGGAACCAGCATCACGACAATTGAAGGTATCTCTGCTAAAGGATTACATCCGGTGCAAAAGGCCTGGATGGAGATCAAGGTTCCGCAATGCGGATACTGCCAGACGGGACAGATCATGCAGGCCATCGCGTTTCTAAAGCAGAATCGCAACCCCAGCGACAAGCAGATTGATGAGGCGATGGCGGGCAACCTATGCCGCTGTGGAACCTACCAGCGGATTCGGTCGGCGATTCACCAGGCTGCGAAGGAGATGGCATGAAGAACATTGAGAATGTCAGCCGGCGCGGATTTCTGAAGGGCGCACTTGCCACCGGAACGTTTGTGCTGGGCCTGCACCTTGTTCCAAAGCCACTCTGGGCCAATGCTTCCGCTGATACCGCAGCGGTTTTTCAGCCGGATATTTTTCTTTCCATTGCGGGCGACGGAACGGTCACGATTGTCGCCAGCCGCTCGGAGATGGGCTGCGGCAGCCGCACGGCGCTGCCGCTGGTGGTTGCGGACGAACTGGATGCCGACTGGTCGAAAGTAAAGATCGATCAGGCAATCGGCGACGCGAAGTATGGCGATCAGGATACGGATGGCTCGCATTCGGTTCGCAGCTTTTTTGACCAGATGCGGCAGGTTGGAGCTACCGGCCGCGTGATGTTGATCACTGCTGCTGCGCAGCAGTGGGGCGTGCCGGCGAGAGAGTGCAGCACCGAACTTAACTTCGTGATGCACAAGACGAGTGGCCGAAGGCTTGGTTATGGCGAGCTCGCGGCAGCGGCGGCCAAACTGCCGGTTCCCAAGAAGGAAGATGTTCAGCTCAAAGACCGGTCGCAGTGGCGCTACATCGGCAAAGACAATGCGCTGTTCGATCTTCCGGAGATGGTTACCGGCAAAGCCGTTTTCGGCATGGATGCCACGATGCCGGGCATGGTGTATGCCTCGGTGGAGCATCCGCCGGTTCTGGGACAGAAGGTGAAATCTTATGATGATAAGGCGGCGCTACAAGTTCGCGGCGTGAAACAGACGCTGACTATTGCTCCCTTCAAACCACCACATCACTTTCAACCTTTGGGAGGTGTGGCCGTGATCGCCGATAATACCTGGGCGGCATTTCGCGGGCGCAAGGCTTTGAAGGTCGATTGGGATACGAGCCCGAATGCGGTCTACAACTCCGATGAATTTCGCAAGACGCTGGAGTCTACTTCCCGGCAGCCCTGCAAGGTGGTGCGCAATGTGGGCGACGTGGATGCGGAATTTGCAAAAGGCGGCAAGATCATGGAGGCGGAGTACTACGCTCCGCATCTCGCGCATGCTTCGATGGAACCGCCGGTGGCAGTTGCGGAATATCGCGATGGAAAAGTTCTGGCGTGGGCCCCGACGCAGGCGCCTCAAGCCGTGCAGGAGACAATTGCCAGTGTGCTTGGCATTAAGAAAGAGGACGTCACTTGCCATGTCCCACTACTCGGCGGAGGCTTCGGGAGAAAATCAAAGCCTGACCAGGTGGCCGAAGCAGCGGTGCTCTCGAAACAACTGGGCAAGCCGGTGAAGGTAGTGTGGAGTCGTGAAGACGATATCCAATTCGATTTCTACCATTCGGTTGCCGCGATGTATATGAAGGCAGCTGTCGGAGCGAATGGCAAGCCCACCGCATGGCTGCAGCGCACCGTCTATCCGCCGATCGGATCGACCTTTGACGTAAATGCGAAATATGCCGACGACGAAATGGGATTGGGGTGGAACAATCTGCCGTTCGATGTTCCGAACCACCGCGCCGAAAATGGACCTGCGGACGCGCATGTGCGTATCGGATGGCTGCGCAGCGTGGCCAACATCTATCACGCATTCGCGATCCATTCGTTCGCCGATGAACTGGCCAACGCCGCCAACCAGGACTCGGTTCAATATTTGCTCGATCTGATTGGGCCTCCGCGCATCGTTCCGCTGAAAGCGGACCCTGACGACCCGGATGAGCAGAAGCGGTATCCACTCGATACGGCGCGGCTGACTCGCGTGGTGCAAATGGTGGCGGAGAAGTCAGGCTGGGGAAAACGTCCCACCGGGAAGGGACACGGATTCGGCGTTGCCGCGCACCGCAGCTTCCTGACTTACGTGGCCACCGTGGTGGAAGTCGAGGTAGACGACATGGGCCAAGTAACGATTCCTAATGTTTGGACGGCGCTGGACGCGGGGACAATCGTTGCGCCGGACAATGTCCGCAACCAGTTCGAAGGGGCGGCGAACTTTGGCGCGAGCCTGGCGATGTTTAGCGAGATCACTGTCACGAACGGGGTGGTGAACCAGAGCAACTTTAACGATTATCGGCTGGTTCGCATGGATAGCGCCGTGAAGCATACCAACGTTTACATTGTGGAGAGCGACGCTCCGCCAGCGGGTGCGGGAGAGCCGGGAGTGCCACCCTTTGCGCCGGCGCTTTACAACGCCATTCGTGCGGCAACCGGGAAACGAATACGGGAGATGCCGTTGTCGAAAACGAGTTTGGTGTAACCGCCCCCAAAACAACTTCGCGGGCTGCGGCTGAGTGCATTGACAGTTCGGGCAGTCTCCGATTCAATAGCTTAGGTAGCTGCGCTGGTCGGGAATATTTCGCTTCCGGGTGCGGCAATTTTCCTTAGGAGCATACTCAATGTCAGCACCCAGCCGCCGGCCAGAGATTCGCCGGCGCCGAGCTCGTCAGCATAAGATCACCACACTGCGCAAACGCCTCGCTTCGGCGCAGACCGACGCCGACCGCAATCGGGTCACCGCCAAGCTGCACAAACTCTCCATTGCCTCGCCCGGCCAGCCTCTGGTGAAGTAGATCCGCGCTTAAAGATCAGACAAGGTGGCTTGAAAATGTCGCTCAGGCCACGCCTGCGGTGGTCTCGCTGCTGGGAGCGGAAGACTGGCCGGATGATTCTGTCTTGCCTGATTGGGTCAGGACCTCCTGATAGACATCCATGATCCGGCGCACGGATTTCTCCCAGGAAAATTTAGCTGCCTGGCGGTAGCTGCGCTCCTTCATTTTCTCGCGCAAAGGCTGATCGAGAAGAACGCGGTGCAGCGCGCGCATGATTTCAAAAACATTCTCCGGATGCACCAGCACTGCGGCATTACCCACGACCTCGGGCAAGGACGACACATTCGACGTCACCACCGGGGTGCCGTGAGCCATGGCTTCGAGCGGTGGCAAACCAAAACCTTCATACAACGAGGGAAAGACAAAAATCTTGGCCGCATCATAAAACGTGCGTAAAACCTCGATCGGCACAAAGCCCAAGAAGCGCACATCATTTTGCACGCCGCTTCGGATCACGGTGCGCCGCAGGTCGGGATTGCCGGATAAATCGTCCCCAATAATGATGAGCTTCAGGTCAGGAAATAGTTGTTCCTTTTCCAGTTCGGTTTTTAGTGCCGAGAATGCTTCGATCATGCGTACTACATTCTTATGCGGGCTGATTCTTCCCGCATAAAGCAGAAACGGGTAAGTGACCTGATAGCGCTCGACGATCAACTGGCGGTCCGCGGGGTTGGCATGGCCCTGCAGCAGCCGTTCGTCGATCGCGTTATAAACAACCTCGATGCGTCCCGCGGGAATGTTGAATAACTTCTCGGTTTCCAATTTCGTGAAGTTCGAGACTGCGAAAATGCGTGCCGCTCCGCTGAGTACCTGCTTGGTCATCTGGAAGTGAACGGTTCGCCAAAATCCGGTTCGTTCGCGAGTGCGCGAGAGATGATCAAGGATGTCATGCACCGTCATCACATAGGGACACGACAGGGCGCGCGGCACGGAAAACAAATTCGGAATATGGACCAGGTCGCACTCCAGCCGCTTTACCACCGTGCGAAATTCGCGATAACTGGTGAGGGAGCGTTCCGGCTCCGCCAGCGCAACAGTATGAAAATTGTCAGGCAGTGGGCCGATTTCCTTGACCTTGGTGGATGGGCCTAAGAGAAAATAAGTAGTCTCTCGGTCGAGCCGCCCCAAGGTTCGAATCACGTTGCGAATGTACGTACCGACGCCAAACTCAGTCATGCGCCGAATGTCGATGGCGATCTTCACGGAAGGCATTTAACCACAGGGGACGCGAGAGCGCCCAACAGAATCAAAGTAATCTCGCTAGACTCTTACTTCGGCCTGCGCCTTGGCGCGGCGCTCGGCATACAAGGGAAAAGCTTCGCACAGGCCCAGCACTTCTTTACGGATTCTCGTCAGAACGGCCGCGTCAGTGCGGTGAAGTAGTGCATCGGCGATCCAATGTCCCACTTGCCGCATCTCCGCTTCTTTCATTCCGCGGGTAGTTAGAGCCGGCGTACCAATGCGGATACCGCTCGGCTTCAACGGCGGATTGACATCGAACGGGATGGCATTCTTGTTCACGGTGATTCCGGCTTCGCCCAGCGCTTTTTCGGCTTCACTGCCCAGCATGCCCTTGGAGAAGACATCGACCAGCATCAGATGTGTATCCGTGCCACCGGAGATGATGCGAAAACCCTCGGCCGCGAGCGTCTCTGCCAGCACCTTCGCGTTGCTCACAACTTGCTTTGCGTAGTCGCGGAACTCGGACTGCATCGCTTCCTGAAAGCAGATCGCTTTTGCAGCGATGATGTGCATGAGTGGGCCACCCTGCATTCCGGGAAAGACCACTCTGTCGATCGCTTGCGCGAACTCGGCTTTGGAAAGAATCATTCCGGCGCGCGGCCCCCGAAGTGTCTTATGCGTGGTCGAGGTAACGATATGCGCATGTGGAACTGGCGAGGGATGGGCGCCTCCGGCGACTAAGCCGGCGAAATGCGCCATATCGACCAGAAAGAGGGCGCTGACTTTGTCAGCAATCTGGCGCATGCGGGCAAACTCGATGATGCGCGGATAGGCGCTACCGCCGCCGACAATTACCTTCGGACGGTGCTCCTCGGCCAGCTTTTCCAATGCGTCGTAATCAATCGTCTCGGTTTCTTTGGTCACCCCGTAAGGAACGATCTTGTAAGTCTTGCCGGAAAAATTGAGATGATGTCCATGGGTGAGATGCCCGCCGTGCGCCAGGTTTAAGCCCAGGATCGTGTCACCTGGTTGCAGAACGGCTGCGTAAGCCTCCATGTTCGCCTGCGAGCCGGCATGGGGCTGCACATTGGCGTGCTCTGCGCCGAATAATTGTTTCGCGCGATCTCGGGCCAGGTTCTCGACAACGTCCGCGAATTCGCAGCCGCCGTAGTAGCGCTTGCCAGGATATCCTTCGGCATATTTATTGGTGAAGACGGATCCTGCGGCCTCGAGCACAGCTTCGCTGACAAAGTTCTCGGAGGCGATCAATTCCAGGCCTTCGTGCTGGCGGCGGGTTTCGTTGTCGATGGCAGCGGCGATCTGCGGATCGGCCTCATAGAGTGGCCGATACATATTCGTGGAAGCTGAATTCTTCATGGCGTTTTCCTGGAGGCTTCGTACACGTGGGGATTGTGACATTCCATAAATCTTTCCGGAAACTTAACCGGAGTAAAACCAACATCCGAGTACAGCCCGTGCGCGTCGCGGGTGGTTAAAATCCAGCGCCGCAGAGTCTGCAGCGCGGGATGTTGCATAATACACTGCATCAGCCATTTTCCAAGGCCGCGTCCACGGTGGGTTTCGAGCACAAATACGTCGCCAATATATGCGATTGTGGCGAAATCGCTGATCACACGGGCAAAGCCGACTTGCGCGCCATCCCCATCATAAATGCCAAAGCAGAGTGCATGCTGGATTGACCGAGCCACGACTTCTCGCGGAATTCCCTTCGCCCAATAACTGTTCGTGAGAAAACCGTGGACCACATCCAAGCTCAAGCGCTCGGGGTCGGTGCTAATGACGAACCCGCCGCGACGGTACTCCGCCAGCATTTCGGTATCAGTTCTGTGCGCCACGGCCATGTCACATTCTACCGCCTGGTTCCTAACCTGAGAGATAGTTAGCCTTCGAACGCAGTTCGCAGAAACGAGGTCAGCTGCCAACCGTCCATATATTTGTATGGCGTCTCGCCCATGGTGTAGTGACCACAGGGCAGGGTCACAACTTTGTGATCCAGTCCATGCCGCTCGAATTCGGTGACCACATTGCGCGACAATTCGGGCAGGAAAGTCAGATCGTGCTTTGCATAGATGATGAGCGACTTCCGCGGCCATCGCGCGAACTGCTTAAAGTAAGCCATGGGGCTGACGGCGAGCCAGGATTGGCGTAGGGTTTCTAGGTCAGTTTGCGATTCGATTCCTTGCCGGATGTGCCGGGTTGACTGTCCGTGCCACACCACATCAGCAACGTAAGTGGAAGCATGATTAAAGGCCGCGACGCGGATGCGAGGATCGTGCGCGGCGGCAATAAATGCATAGCAAGAGCCCAGACTCGTGCCGACAATCCCTAACTTGTCATAGCCCTGCTCCTCGAGCCAATCGAGGCAGCAGCGCACATCCACCACCCCCTGGCGGACGGCATCGAGAGTGCGGCCGATGTTGGCGGAGACGGCATAATCGGCGCGGCTGATTTCGGCGGGCATGCGGATATCGTGATACGGCATGCTCAAGCGAAGCACCGAGATGCCAAGCATGTTCAACACTTTGCACAAGCTAACGTAAGCGATAGCGTCGGCGTTCCAGTGCGGCAAGAGCACGAGAGCGCGGCGTCCCCGTGCGGGAAACCAGCGGGCGTTTACCAGATTATTTTCGGGATAGGGCGTTTTCACCTGCGCGGTAAAGCGCAGGAACTCGGCGAAGGTTCCCTTCACCTTCGCTTCGAGTTTTGGGTCCGGGACTTCTCGCGTGGAGAAAACCTGCACTTCGCGCTTCTCCAGGCGGAAATCGCTAGGCGTCTTATAGGAAAAGAATTCGTCGCTGGAGGCTACGATGCGGCGGTTGAAATCGATAAAGAATTTCGCCGGATCTTCGACTGCCTCTCCAGGACGGGCGCCATTGCGGCACGGCCAGTTCTGGGCGAATTCGATGCCCCAATCCAGCGGGCGCACCACGCGGTTGTTGTCCACCGATGTGAGGCGGTGTTCCCAATCGTACATCCACTGTGCGTAACGAGAAGGCATAGTCAACCTTCCAGTGTAACAAGCGTCCACGATGGTTTGCGCGCAATTCATTCAACGGTCACCATTTGCGGTTGGTGTTCGCTAATTTGCGGCTTGAGCGGAAACATCTCTGCGGAGCTGGGTGATGAGCGATTAGCTCCCGTACCTTCGCGGCACGCGTTTGGAAATGTTGCAGAGAATTTCGTAGGGCGAACTGTTGGCTAATCTCGCATGTTCGAGGGCATCGACGCTTAAACCGTCGCTGGTGCCAAGCAGAATTACTTCATCGCCAACAGCAATTCCGGGAATGCCAGTCACATCCACTAGCGTGAGATCCATCGAAATGCTGCCGACGATGGGGGCGTAGTGGTCGCGGACGATGACGCGGCCACGGTTCGAGAGCTGACGGTTGTATCCGTCAGCGTAACCTACGGGAAGAACGGCAACGTGCGCCGGAGCTTTGGTGACATAAGTTCCACCATAGCCGAGAGCTTGATTCGCGGCGAAGGTTCGCATCGAGAGAATTTTCGTTTTCCAGGTGAGAACCGGCTTCACGGCGAGCCGGAGCGTGCCTCCGCTCACTTCTCTGCCCGCGCGCTGGAATGGCAAGTAATAACCGTAGAGCGCAATGCCGGGACGCACCATCTTGTTCCAGGTTTCGCGGCGCGAAATCAAAGCGCTGGTGTTTGCCATGTGCACCAGCTCCGGATCGAATCCGGCGGCTCGCACCATGCGCTGCGCTTCTTCGAAGCGGCGTGACTGCTCGGCCACGGAAGGTGCATCCATGATTTCGGAGGATGCGAGGTGGGTGGAGAGGCCTTCGAGAACCAAGTGCGGCGCAGCACTCATGGCTTTCAGCACGGCGGGAAGTTCTTCGAGCGATACGCCCAGCCGGCCCATGCCAGTGTCCACCTTCAAGTGCACGGCGTGGCGCACGTTCGCGCGCGCGGCGGCGGTTTCCAGGGATTCGATGTGCCAAGGCTCCCACACCGTGGGAGTGAGCCGCAGGCGTACGATCTCCGTTTCTTCGCCGCGCCAGAAGCCGGTCATCAGCAAAATACGGGATTCGATATCGGCATCGCGCAGCGGGATCGCCTCGTCGAGCGAAGTGACGCCGAGCCATTTCGCTCCTTCCGACTGCAGAGCGCGGGAGCACTCCACGGCGCCGTGGCCGTAGGCATCGGCTTTTACGACGGCGCATACCGTGACGCCAGGGCCCGCGTGCTTTACCACCGTTCGGAAGTTTTGCCGCAGATTGGCCAGGGAAACCTCGGCCCATGTAGGACGGGTGGCCACGCGGCTCGGAATTTCTACAGTGCTCGCCACTGAGGTCGATTATAGCGGGGGCACCGCGCAGCCCCTGGTTACGCTTGGGCTACTCCCGCCTGGTTTTTCCGGCATTTCTTAGCTGGCTCGGGCGATCAGTTACCCGCCAGGGAGAAGTTCACCTTGATCTGGGTTTCGACCGCAACCGGTTCGTTATTCAGGATGTAGGGATGGTAGCGCCACTGGCGTACGGCTTCGATGGCTGCGGGAGCCAACATGGGATGACCGGTAAGAACAGTCAGATTTTCGATCGTGCCTTGCTTGCTGATGATGGCCTGCAGCACAACCGTGCCTTGGATTCGGGCGCTGCGAGCCAAGGCGGGATACGCAGGCTGAACTTTGCGGATTAAATTTCCTTCGCTGATGTGAGAGACGAGAAGAGGATGAGCAAGAGCCGGCGGCGGAGCGGTGGGTAAGATCGGCTGAGTCCCACTGGAAAATAACCCTGGGAGACCGTGTTGGTCGGTACCTCGGGCGGGAACGTATGGGCCGACGTCGGGGCCTATCGGCGCACTAGCATCGATCGGGCCCCTGCCAACGGGGAGAGGTGATGGGCGACGGAAAAAGAATTCCGCAGGCCGACGCGGAGAAAAGCTCGGACCGGCGTGAGGCCTGACGGCGGGCCCTTCCAGGGGCTGACCTAAACTGATAGGCGTTGAGAGTGGGTGAAATGAGGGCATCCCTACTTGGCGCAACAGCGGCAAGATCAGCAATAAGCTGGTGAGCAAGGCCTGCAATCCGAACGAGCTTAGGATGGTGCCGCCGCGGCGGGCGCGTTCTGCCCAGGATGATTCCACTGTGGCGGCAAACATATTTGCGTTAGTCATGGCGTCCTCCTGAAAGTGTTATTGCTAAGGACACCGAACACTTCTGGTTTGGCAGGCTGCTGATGAAATAAAAAAGGCCGCGCGGGGCGCGGCCTCAGGGAACTTTCACGACACATGTGGTGTCGCGGAAAAGCTAATTGCCGGGTGGCGTAGTTGACTTGGGAGCCGCCGGCTTGGGAGTCGTGGGCTTCGGAGTCGCTGGGCGGACCGACGCACCGGGAGCTGCCGGAGCCGGTACACCAGACTGCGCGTTGTAAAGGTCGACAACCTCCCTGGTGATATCGCCTTGCTCGCCGTACCACAGCAACGGGCTCTGCGGCCAGGGATTCGAGGTATCCATCACCATGGCATAGCCTCCATCCTGCGCATGCTTCACGATGACCGGGGCCATCTTCTGCAGAATGCGCTGGAAGATTTCTTTCTGCTGGTTCTGCGCATCTTCCTGGGCGTCCTGCACGGAGCGATCAAAGGACTTCTTCTTGGTTTCGATTTGTTTGACGAGGGTCGCGCGGGCTTCTTCGTTTAACTTGTCGCCCTGAGTCTGCAGTTGCTTCTGCAAACTTTCCAGTTCGTCGTTCTGAGCTTTCAGTTCGCTTTGTTTGGGCTCCAGCTTCTTGCGTAAAGCTTCGAAGTCGCGTTGACCTTCGTTGCTGCCCATTACGGCCTGTTCAATGTTAATGGTTCCGAGCTTGGTGCCGGTACCGGTCGCAATGGGAGCAGCGGGTGCCGAAGTTGCGGGCGAAGTGGCCCCGCCCGCGGGGGCAGCCGCACTCGAGGTTTGGGCGAAGGCGGAGATCATGGAGAAAACCGCAATGGCCAGGAAAGAACGCAGAAGCTTGCTTGTCATCGGATTCGCTTAAACTCCTTGGAACTTTGATTCCGCGAAACATGCTTCGAAAACAGGCTCCGAAAACATGATTCCGGGAAAGACTCAGATTTACCCTTTTTCAGGCAACGCTGGGAAGGCTTACTGAATTGCCAGCATCACACGCCGGGGTTGCGGACGCGTCCTCCACTCCTGGTCAGCTTTCAGCAATGGCGTGGATCAAAAGCATTATAGAGACCATCGTCGGGCGGCGTCAAACGCGGTGGTGGTCATTAAGCGCTGTCATCTGCATGGAGGGTATTGTTTGTCCGATGGAAGCAATGGAATCTTCTTGTGTTTGCAGCAGCGGCGGGTGGAGCGATGGTTCGCTTTGGCGTGCGCTGGAATCCCGCGTACCCACCCCCCTCCCCCCTATCTGCCTGTCTATTGCTGTCGTCAACATGGCAAGAAATTCTCTGCAAAATACGTTTTTCAAAGAGCTTAGACATCAAAATCCGTGAAACAAAGGACTTGAGCCGAGACGATTTGCGCTGTGGCAGAGCGTCGCGGCTTCAATCATGATTGCGTGGCGCAGCTGTGGAAGACAAGGGCAGATGTCACGTAGCGGGAATCGCGATTCGTGTTTCGTGGACGGAAATGAGTGAGAGTAGGGGTGCTTCGGCTCCGCAGAGATAATCGCTTCGCGGTTATCTCTGCTTCGCTCAGCATGACAGAGGGCCGCTGGGCTAGAAGGGCTCTTCGATCTCTCCGCCTAGTTGCATCTGTTCTTCGGCGGCCTTTCTCGCTTTCGGGGCCTTCTTAAATGTCGCATCGGCGGCGAAGCGGGGATAGTCAATCTTCTTAGCGACCAGCAGTTCTTCGATGCTCAAGATTTGGATGCGTGGGTATTTGTCGGTCAGTCCGGGTGAGCGATAGAACCCGGCTTCGGCGGCTTCTTTTAGCATCGGCTTGGTCGGCGCTTCCATTGAGATTAGAACGCCGATCTCGGCTTTCTCTCGTTCGATCACGCCGCGGAGATCGCGCACATATGGTGCGTGGAGTTTCCCGGCCTTAACGGAGAGAATAATTTGTTTGGTCTTGCCGCCCTTCTCGTCGTGAAAATATAGGCGGCCGTCGATGCCTTGATCCGCTCCTTTCTTCTTTTCGAGTGGGCGTGCTCCCACCAGGCTCAGCGCCCACCATTGGAATTGGTACGGATCTTCTTTGGCGAGAGCTTCTGCGCCTTTGAGATCGACTGGTTCGCCGATTACTTCGTAGGTTTCGCGAACCGACTCACCGAACGCATCGCCGAGGCGCTTCTTAATGAGGCCGATGGCAAGGTGGGTGATGTCGATGCCGATCCAGCGGCGGTTGAGGCGTTGCGCCACAGAGATCGCTGTTCCGCATCCGCAGAAGGGGTCAAGGACTACATCGCCCTCGTCCGAACTGGCGGTGATGATGCGTTCGAGAAGGGCTTCGGGTTTCTGCGTTGGATAGCCAAGGCGTTCCGACGCTGCGGGGTTGATCTTAATTGATGTCATCCCAGATGTCGCTCATCGCCATGCCTTTTAATTCATCGCGGTACCGCTTGATGTACGGCCAGCCATTATTGGGAGGCCAATAGATGCGGCTGTCTTTGTCGAGCGCTTCTAGATTTTCTATTGTGAATTTCCAGTGTGATCCCCGCTTGTTGGATCGAACCCGTGCCACTGGTGACCCTGATGAGCCCTTCCGCGTGCCTGCGGCGGTGAGGCTGTTGCGCCAGTAAAGTCGTCCGTCGCCGTCGTCGAATTTGTAATATCGGGTGAGGTATTCGTCTTCATAGTTGAGGCGCAAACCTGTCCACAGGAATCCATCGCCTTTCGAATAGAAGAGAATTGTGTCGTGGACAGGGCCGTACCTGTTTGCGCTGCTGTGTGCGCTCGTGCGCTTCCAGATGATCTCGTTTCGAAAATTCAATACGCCGAAGACACCATCCATCAGTATTTTCAAATAATGGCTCGCCGTCGGATCGCAATGCAGATAGATCGATCCCGTCTCCTTGAGCACGCGATGAAGTTCGATCAGGCGAGGGGCCATCATGGCGAGATAGGCCATCATGTCGCTGTGTCCGCGGAAGGTGCGGAAGGCGCGCATGGCGTCGGAGACGCGGCCACCGCGCTCGACGATTTCCTCGAAGGCGGGCTCGGCGTCCATGTTCCACTCCCAAGTGTCTTCGAAGGCCATGATCTGGGAGCTGGAGCGGGTGCCGTCTTTTTCGGCGAAGAGGACGTTGTAGTCCTGGCGGCTGTTGAAGGGCGGGTCGAGGTAGATGAGGTCGACGGACTCGTCCTTGATGTGCTCGCGGAGGACGGTGAGGTTGTCGCCGTAGTAGAGACAGTTCTTTTGCACGGTTTTCTCTGCGGCGTGATTTTAACGCGGATTGCGGTGCGGGCGTAATTTTACAGTCGGATGCGGGGTTTCCAGAGCGCTCGAATCCTTAGAGGGATGGGTTTGTGGAATTCCACCCTTGCGCAAAGTGCGCGCAAGGATGGGGCAGCCAGCCATCATCCAGTCACTTAGAACGTGGTGGCGACGGTGAAGCGGAATGTTTTGCGGGGCTCGCGCAGCAGGAAGGTGGGGGCGTAGGTGTTGACGGCCAAGTGGTAGGTATAGTCGCCGGCGGCGGTGTTGGGGAACATGTCGCGGGTGATCGGAATCGGCGGAGTTGCCGGGCTATTCAGGCGCAGCGGGTTATACGCCCAATAGATGCGGAACGGAGCGTTGACCACGGGCAGGAACATCTGCAGTTCAAGCCCGGTGGACATGCGAGGGCGCCAGTTGGTCTGACCCAGGACTTGCAATTGTTGTTTGGGCAGAGGGTTCAGAAAACTGCCGAGAGTGCAGCCGGTACCAGTAGCAGTGGCCGTCCCCTGGTCCTGCGCGGGACATCCGAAGAGCTGGCCGATGACCTGGTCATACTGCTGCGGCGCAATCTGCAACTGCGACGGGCGCACGATGGGATCGATTCCCGCGTCCATGAACGGAGCGATGGCCACCGGTCCGTAGATCGTGATGCGGTACTCGAAATTGGTGACGATACTGAGGTCGCCGCCGGGGAAGGTGATCTGGTCCACGGGGATCGGCACAGTCAAGGGCCCGAGGAGCGGATTCAGCGGATTCTTCAGGACTGGAGTTCCATCAGGATTGGTAAGAGCGATAGAGCCCACGCTGGGCAGGAAGGCCACCGGAGAGACCGAGCGAATGTCGAACCCGCGGAGATCGTTCTCGCCGCCCATGTAGGAGCGCTGGAACGGCGGCGCTACTAAGCCGGCATAGCCGGTGATGAAAGATCCCTGAACGTTGAAGCCAAAAGCGTTTCTCCGGTTCTGGACCGGAATGAACCTCTTGTATTGGACGACGGGGCGAATCGAGCGAACCGTACCGCCAATTCCAGCCAACTCCGCGCCCAACGTAAATTGTTGCCCGTGATGGGGCGAGATTGGGCTATCGATGGTATTGAAAGAAAAGTTGGGAAAGATCTTGCTGGTAATAATTCCCTCTAGCGCATTGGGGCCGGAAATGCCGCGGAAGGCGATGAACTCAAATAAATTTCTGGAAGCGTTGCTCAAAGCCAGCAACGAGGATCGATCAAACGAATAAGTGATGCCTACGCGTTTGAAGGAGCGGCGCAGCGGGTAACTTAACGAAGTGGTGAACCCAGCGCTGGACTGGGTGTAGTTTTGCAGGTTCTGCAAGACAGTGTTGGGTAGGTTCAGGGTTTGGCCGCTGAAAATTGAAAGCTGCCGGGCCTGGTCATAACTCACCTTATTCAGATAAACGTTGAAACCGAATTGCAGGGGCCGGTCGAACACATAGGGCTGAGTGAAACCAAAACGCACGCTGCGCGCCAGGTTCCCGAGGCTGGCCTGCACCTGAAGCGTCTCGCCCAGACCGAGGAAGTTGTTGGTGGCGTAATTAATACCGACAAAAGCGCCTTCGAGCCCGCTCACGCCGCCATTCAGTCCGATACTGTTCTTGCCCTTTTCATGGACCTTGAGCGTGAGGTCGACCAGACCATCTTTCTCGTCGAGTTTTCGATCGGTCACGTTGGGATCGTCCGGCTTCAACTGATCGAAGTATCCCAGTTGATTCAGGCGGAGCAAACTTAATTCCCAGAGACGCGAGTTGTAGATGTTGCCTTCCTCGATCGCGATTTCGCGCCGGATGACCTTGTCGCGGGTGGTGGTGTTGCCCTGAAACTCGATGCGGCGAACATAAAATTGCTTGCCTTCATCCACGTCAACGTCGAGGAAGATCTGTTTCTTATCGTCGTCGAACCTGGTCTCGGGCACTGAAGTGAAATTGATATAGCCCTGCTCGCCGTAGGCCTTGCGCAGATTTTCCAGGCCCTTGCCGATTTTATCTTTGCTGAAAATATCTCCATCTTTGATGGGAAAGAGATTTCGCAGAGCTTTTACGTTCGAGACTGCCTTGTTGTTCTTAAAGGTAATCCCGCCCAGGGTGTAGCGGTCGCCTTCCTCGATGGGCATGGTGATGTCGACGGCTTTGCCCGGACCACCCTGCAAAAGCGGAATGTGCGTTCCCCTGTGCCCGGTATCGTGAATCTGCGTCTTGGGCTGATCGACGATGACTTTGAAATATCCGCGGTTCTGGTATTCGTTGCGGACGCGTTCGGTATCTTCATCGAGCTTGGTGGCATCGTAGGTTCGGGCGAAAATATTTTCCAAGAAGATCGAGTGCGGAATGCCGATGGGACGCAAGTTCTTCATGGAATAACGCAAGATCCGCGTCTTGACGTTCTTGTTGCCTTCGAACTTGATCTTGCCAACTTTCACTTTGGGGCCTTCTTTGACCACGAAGGTGATGCCGACGGCGGCGGGTGGAATCTGACGAATCTCAGTGCGGATGGTGGAGAACTGGCGGCCATGTTCGGCGAGCAGGCCTTTGATGGCGACTTCGGCCTTCTTTAACTTCGTGGGATCGTACTGGCTTTCCACGGACAAGCCGACCTTTGCTTCTTTGAAGCGGTCGAGCACATCGCTGGTGGAAACCGAACTCAGGCCGACATAATTGATCTCGCGGATGGTCGGCTTTTCCTGGACCTGGATAATGAGGCGCCAGCCCTTGGGAGTTTGTTCACGAGTGAAGCGGATGTCTTGGAAGTAGCCGGTGTTCCACAGCGCATTGAAGTCGCGCTCAAGCGCCGCGGGATCGTAAATGTCACCGGGGTGGGTAAAGATGCGGGCTTTGATGGTTTCCGAGGGAATCCGGCGATTGCCGGTAACGTTGATCTCCGAGATAACGTCGGATTGAGCCCAGGTTGCCGAGGCGAGAAAAACTCCGAGCAGAATTCCCAGAACCCATCCGCACCATTTCATTCGGCGACAAAGCCGTGCGAATGAAGGAGATGGAGTGGGTGTGGCGCCGGAAAGGCCGCAGCCGTTCTCAGGCACAACAATATCCGTATGAAAGCGAAAGCGAATCGCTACGACCTCAGCCTTTCGGATGTAGGAAAACGACAATTATACGGTAGAGAACGAGAAAGCGTCCAAGCTGCCGCTCTTGCCGGCGGTTTCATGAAACGGAGCTGGCAGGCTCCACTTCAACCAAGACGGAATAAAACGTCGCGGAGTTGCCCAAGTCGGAAAGTTTTTCTGAGGTGAGCACGTTGATATTGCGAAAGCCTGGACTCAACTTTGCCCAATTCAGCCGGGCGGAGACCACTCCCGGCTGAACTGCGCCGTCCACCCGGGCTTTCAAGAAAATTTCTCCTCGATGGTTGTACACCTTTACGGTTGATCCGTCGACAATGCCGCGGGCCCGGGCATCGGCGGAATTTATTTCCAGAAGATCAGTATCTTCCATTTGCCGGACGGAAGGCTGGTTGGAAAAAGTTGAGTTCAGGAAATTGTCGGCTTTGCGAGCCAGGAGTTCGAGGGGATATTTCCTGTTGCCGGTTCCGTTGCGCGATTCTGCGGGAGGGATGAAGTCGGCAACGGGATCGAGCCCCAGAGCTTTCATCGCTTCACTATAAAGTTCGGCTTTGCCTGATGGAGTGCGGAAGTTGCCTTGCGCGAACGGAAGGAATGGGGACGATGCTGCGTGCGCCTGTGACGGATTCGGAGCTGATTCATCGGACGCAGCAAAGTTTAGTCTTACGTGGCCTTCGCGCTGCAGGCGCTCGCGAGTGATGCCCTGCAACCACGGGTTGCTGGAGGACAGAGCACCATCGATCATTTCGTCCGTGCTCTCGCTGAAGCATTCCTCGGTGAATCCCATGCGCGCGGCGAGCGCGCGAAACAAATCGACATTCGATCGACATTCTCCCAGCGGGGCAATTGCCTGGTCTGACATCTGCACGTAATAGTGGCCATAGGCTGCCTGTAAATCCCTATGCTCGAAAAATGTGGTCGCTGGCAACACGATATCCGCGTAATCCGTGGTATCGGTAAAAAATTGTTCATGGACCACCGTGAATAGGTCGGTACGCTTGAGGCCGCGAACCACCTCGTTGTGGTTCGGACAAACTGCGGCTGGATTCGAACCGTAGACCAACAATGCTTTGAGCGGAGGATCGCTCAAAGTATTCAATGCCTTGCCCAGCTCTACCATGTTCACCACCCGCGGAGTTTTGCCGTTGCGCGGTTTGAGGTCGGGACGCCGGAGAGCGGCTTTGTTTAGGTCGAAGGCGCCGCTGGTCGACAAATGGATTCCGCCGCCAACTTCTTTCAGCGAGCCGGTGATGCAAGGCAGCATGGAAATGGCGCGGGTGGCCATTCCTCCGTTCTCGGAACGCTGTACACCGTAGTTCACGCGGATTACTGCCGGCCGGCTCGTGGCATATTCGCGCGCCAGCTTGCGGATGTCATCGGCGGAAATTCCGGTCCACTGGGCCGCGCGTTCCGGGGGATAGGCTTCTACTTTTTCACGTAATTGTTCGAAACCCAACGTGTATTTTGCGACGTAGTCGGCATCGTAAAGTTCTTCTCCGATGATGACGTCCATCATGGCAAGAGCGAGGGCGCCGTCCGTGCCGGGATTGATGGGAAGATACCAATCGGCGCACGCAGCAGTGCGGGTGCGGTAGGGATCGATGACCACCAGCTTCGCGCCTTTTCGGCGCGCTTCCACGATGAAGGGCCAGAGATGAACATTGTTGCCGTGAATGTTCGACGCCCAGGCAATGATGTAGCGCGAGTGAACGAACTGGTCAGGCTCGGTGCCGAGCTTGACGCCGATGACAGATTCGAGTCCGGCTTCGCCGGCGGAGGAACAAATTGTGCGCTCCAGTTCGGAAGCCCCGAGGCGGGTGAAAAATCGGCGGTCCATGGAGCCGCCGTTCAGAGCACCGAGCGTGCCGCCGTAGGAATACGGCAGAATCGCTTCGCTTCCGAACTCGGCGATGATGGAGCGAAAGCGCTCGGCAATTTCGTCCAGCGCTTCGTCCCACGTGATGCGTAGCCATGCTTCGCCGCGCTTGGTCGAAGCAGCTCCCTTGGCTGCGATCCGGCGCATGGGATACAGCACGCGATCCGGTGAATAAACCCGATCCAGGTACTTTGCGACTTTGGCGCAGAGAAATCCGCGAGTGACGGGGTGATTTGGATCTCCCTGAATTTTGGTGGCGCGCCCGTCTTCGACCGTGATCAACACGCCGCAGGCATCCGGGCAATCGTGCGGACACGCGGCATGGACCAACTGCTTCGTCATCGCTCGATTATAAAGTGCTTTTGAAGGAACTCATGAATACACCTGGAAAAGAACATGGGCGGCTTCGCAGCCGCCCGTTGGTTAGTTACGTTGAGTTGGAATCATTGCGCCGGCGGCGTAGCTACCACTGCGGCGGCCAAGACAGGCGTGTTGTTGTTGAGCGGATTCACAAAGAGCAACCCGCCTGCGACCAACGGAGTCGATCCATCGGCTTGCAGTGCACTCAGGCCGGTGGTGTTGATGAACAGCGTGCCATTGCCCGTAGCTACATTCAGCGGCGCCCCGCCCAGGGAATAACCGATCAGTGCGTTGTTCTGCAGTTCGAAGGTTCCGGTGTTGCCGTTTGTGATGGCCACGCTACCTTGCGTGAGTGTGCCATAGACGCCCTGGAAGCGCAGCGAGATCATTTGCGGCGTGAAAACGGAACTGGAGTAGCTGCCGCCGATGAAGATGCGCTGGCCAACGATCACCGACTGATCGTTAAATAGAGCGTTGGTGAACAGATTGTCGAAGAAGCACATGTCGTATTGCGTGACAGAGCCGACGTTGATGGTCTGGATGGTATCGACATCGCTGACCAAGTCAGCGCTGGTTTCACCCACCCACATCGTGATCTGCTGCACCGGCCCTGAGGTCGGATTCACAGCCAAGACTCGGCCGGAGAGAAACGCCTGCGACGTAGTGATGACTTCTACATTGCTTGCCATCAAACTGCCATCGGCCTGAAAGTATCCCTGCACGCCAACGAAGGCAGGAGCGGCAAGATTGTTGATATTCCACCCACTATTGAACTGTGTGCTGCTGTTGATATCGATGGTCAACTGATGTCCATAGGGACCCTGCAGAACGAATGAATTTCCCGCCGCGTCCACTGAAACCAGTCCACCCATAAGGTCGGTGACCTGGCTGTCGGAATCACTGGCCTTCACGGCTCTTATGTAAATGGTTGGGTTCACCATGCCGGTAATTTGGCCGTTGCCATCAACCGCAACCGATTGGCGAATGTCAAAATCCATGCGCAATCCCGCCAGGCCGCTGGGACCAACCACCATCGGCGAAGGGAAGTTTACGGTGACGGTGGTCTGAGTAGCCGAACTCGTGGTAGGGCTGAACTGGCCGTTGATTGTGCTGAGTGAAGGCGGGGTTGTGGTCATATCCACATAAGAAATCACCGGATTCGAGAGCGAGAAAGTGGCGCTGTTGTAGGTGTCGGCGGGAACGGAATTGAAACTGAGCGGCGAACGCAGCCCCAGAAGGCGGGCGAAGTCAACAGTCGTGGCCGTGGACAAAACCTGCGGCGAGCTATTGTTTCCGTTCAGCGTGATGGAGTTGATGGTGACATTAAAGCCGACCACAGAGGCCAGCGGCGCATCTTCGCCGGTAACGAAGACCGCGGCTGGTTGCGAGGAGGAGTTAAAGGACGAGGTCGATGTCCCGCTGCAACCCGCCCCCAGCATGGAAAGCGCGAGCAAGAGTACAGTTCCAAGCAATCGTTTCATGGCAAACTCCGAAGAGAAATTTGTGAAATTCCTGGGGGATCGAATTGCTTCACGATGATGGAAACACGGGACTCTACAGGATGTCGCGTAACCTGGGTTCAGATTACTGAATGAGACGAAGGAACCGGCAGCCGCCTATGTGCTGGAATTAAAGGGATTTAATGTCTCGCATCGGAGGGACGCGATTTGCGGACATGTACCTTAGTTTGGAATCGATACGGCGACTTTCGGGCGTGGCAGTGATCTATTTGATCTCCAGAACTTCTTTTTCTTTGGCCTTGCTCATCTCTTCCATCTTCTTGATTTCATCGTCGGTGAGTTTCTGGATTTCGTCGAGGGATCGCTTCTCGTCATCCTCGGTAATTTTCTTGTCTTTCATTGCCTTCTTGATAGCATCGTTGCCATCGCGGCGGATATTTCGAACCGCAGTGCGATGCTCTTCGAGCACTTTGTTCAGGTGCTTCACCATTTCCTGACGGCGTTCGTGGGTGAGCGCAGGGACGGGAACGCGAATCAGCTTGCCGTCGTTCATGGGATTCAATCCCAGTTCGGCGGCGCGAATCGCCTTTTCGATTGCTCCGACCTGCGACGGATCGAAAGGCTGCACCGTAATCATTTGCGGCTCGGGGGCGTGGACTTGCGCGATCTGGTTGAGCGGCATCTGCGAGCCGTAGTAGTCGACGCTGACGCTGTCTAGCATGTGCACCGAGGCGCGCCCGGTACGCGTGGCGGCCATCGCCTTGCGAAAATCTTCGACCGCTTTGTCCATTCGCGTTTTCAGTTGTACTCGAATTTCTTTAAGAGGCCCGCTATCAGGCATGGATGAGCTCCGTTAGACTTGATGAACCAAAACGTTGAATTATAAACCGAAGAGAAGATGGCCACGGATCTGCACGGATTAAGAAGTTCGGAGTTCGAGTGAATCTGTGACAACCCAATCTGTGACAACCCGTGGACACAAAACTTACGCGCTGACCCTAGACCCGATTTTTTCTCCACTAAGCACCCGCCGGATGTTCCCATGCTTATTTAGATTGAACACGATGATGGGAAGATTGTTGTCCTTGCACAGGCTGATAGCGGTGGAATCCATTACTTTCAGCCCCAGCTTGAGGACATCCATATAGGTGATGTCAGTGAATTTCTTGGCGTCCTTCACCTTCATGGGGTCGGCGTCGTAGATGCCATCGACTTTGGTGGCTTTAAGAATGGCGTCGGCTTTGATCTCCATGGCGCGGAGAGAGGCGGCGGTATCGGTCGAGAAATAAGGGTTGCCGGTGCCGCCGGCGAAGATTACAACACGGCCTTTTTCCAGATGGCGGATGGCGCGACGGCGGATGAAGGGCTCGGCCACCTGATTCATCTCGATCGCGGTCTGAACGCGAGTGTAGACCTTTTGCTTCTCAAGAGCGTCCTGCAGAGCAAGCGCGTTGATCACGGTGGCGAGCATTCCCATGTGATCGGCGGAGACGCGGTCCATATCTTTGGCCTGGTCGGCTACGCCGCGGAAGAAATTGCCGCCGCCGACTACGATGGCGAGTTGGACACCCAGCTTATGCACATCGGCCAGTTCCGCGGCGACTTCGTGGATGCGGTTGGTATCAACGCCGAAGCCCTGATTCGCAGCCAGGGCTTCTCCGGAAAGCTTGAGCAGCACGCGTTTGAAGGCAGGGGCGGAAGCAGTCATGTGGGTTCGTTGCGCCGGCGTCCCGCCGGAGTATCGCATAATCAGGCACAAAAAAGGAGCCCAATTTGGGCGCCACAGACTTACTCGGGTTTCTGTTCTGTTGGTTTACTGATTGCGATGGTCTCGCCCGCATCGCCCACTTTGAAGCGCGCGAAGCGGCGGACACTGATGTTCTCGCCCAGCTTGCCGATCTTCGCCGCGATGAGTTGGGCAATCGACATGGTCTGGTCCTTGATGAAGGGCTGCTCGAGCAGGCAGACCTCCTCATAGAACTTTTCCATTTTGCCAGCGACCATCTTCTCGGCAATGTTCGGAGGCTTACCCGAGGCAACCGCCTGCGCGAGGTAGATTTCCTTCTCGCGGTCGAAATCGGCCTTGGTGACATCTTCCTTGCGAATAAATTTCGGATCGCTAGCCGCGATGTGCATGGCGATATCATGCACCAGTTCCTTGAAGTCATCGGTGCGGGCCACGAAATCGCTCTCACAATTCACTTCGAGGAGAACACCGATCTTACCGCCGGCATGAATGTAGCTGGTGACGGCGCCTTCGCTGGTAACGCGCGTGGCCTTCTTGGCCGCGACCGAGACGCCTTTTTTGCGCAGGATTACGACCGCCTGCTCCATGTCGCCTTTGGCTTCAGTGAGAGCCTGTTTGCAATCCATCATGGGCGCTCCGGTTTTTTCCCGGAGGTCTTTTACTTGCTGCGCAGAAATGTTATTGCCATAGTAGTGCTCATAAAATTAAGTTTCCAGTTTCTGGTTTCTAGAATTTCTTGCCTTACAAACTTTGACCCGCGCCGGACGACCCGCGCGGGTCTGATTTAGTGCCCGGTTTTTGCAGACTCTTGAAAAGTCCCTCAGGGGCTAAAGCCCGCACTCTTTTTGGATCCTTAGCGGCACGGCTAAAGCCGTGCCCTTCAAACGCTACTAGACTGTTTGGCTCTCTACTTTCGGGATATCGGCTTCTTCGTTGGCTACCGGCTTCTTGTGCGTTCCAGGACCCAGCACTTCTTCCATGCTGATGTCTTCGCCAATGTCGGCCAGATCCGATGCTGCTGCAGCCTCCTGCTCACGAGTTTCGAGCGCGGCCACAGCATCCTCCGCAAGCTGCGTCTCGCGAGCTTGAGCCTGTTCCGTAGCGGCAGTCATGTCGGCGATTTGTTTATCGCTCATCAGCTGCGATCCTTCGGCAATCGACTCTGAAATCTTCGAAGTGAATAAGCGAATCGCCCGCAACGCGTCATCGTTGCCGGGAATTACATAATCCACTTCACTGGGGTCGCAGTTGGTATCGACCACGGCGACCACAGGAATGCCAAGCTTGCGCGCCTCGCGCACCGCAATCTGTTCTTTGTTCGAATCGATCACGAAAATCGCATCCGGCAACCGGCTCATGTTCTTGATGCCTGCCAGGTTGGCCTGCAGATGCTTGCGCTCGCGTTCCAGCTTGATCACTTCTTTTTTCGGCAGCAGCTCGTAGCGGCCATCCGTGGCCATCTCGTCGAGTTCTTTCAGCCGCTTTACCGACTTCTGCACCGTAACCCAATTGGTGAGGAGTCCACCAAGCCAGCGCTGGTTAATGTAGAAACCGCCGCACTTAGTGGCCTCTTCGGCAATCGCATCCTGCGCCTGGCGCTTGGTGCCTACGAACAGGACGATCTTGCCGCTGGCGGCGAGGTCCTGCACGAACTTCGACGCCTCTTTGAACATCTTCAGCGTCTTCTGTAAATCGATGATGTAAATCCCATTGCGCTCTCCGAAGATGTATTCCTTCATCTTGGGATTCCAGCGCTTCGTCTGATGCCCGAAGTGAACTCCCGCTTCGAGCAACTCCTTCATGGTGATAGTAGCCAATGAACCTCCTTATTTAGTCTGCATCCGGCTTACGCCAGTTTCCTGTTTCCAGTTTCTTGCTTCCAGTAAGTACTGAATCGACTCAGCTACTGGAACCTCGAAACCGGAAACTTGAGACTGCTCTTCCGGATTGCCATTCCCGTCCCCGTACCGCGAAGCACGGGAAGAATTGAACACCTTAAAAACAACTTCTGATTTCTGGTTTCCGGTTTCTTGAAACTCGAAACCGGAAACTCGCAACTATCTCTTGCTGAACTGGAAGCGCTTGCGCGCGCCCTTCTGACCGTATTTTTTGCGCTCCTTGCCACGCGGGTCGCGGGTGACCATACCCTCGGACTTCAGTTTGCCGCGCAGTTCTGCGTTGAACTGCATCAGGGCCCGCGCAATCCCGAGCTTTACTGCATCGGCCTGACCGCGGACGCCGCCGCCCAGACACACTGGCAACGATGTTGAAGGAGGCCGCAGTGTCGGTAGAGGCCAATGGCGACTTCGCCGCCGATCGCTGCGCCGGGGTCACGAAATATTCTTCGAACTCGCGGCCGTTCACTTTGAACTCGCCGCCACCTGGGCGCAGATAGACGCGCGCAACTCGCGCGCTTCCGGCGTCCCGTTCCGTAGTATTGAACCAACTCTGCCATTTAGCTTTTAGCTCCTAATCTTGTTGTCATCCTGAGCGCAGCCGCTTTTCAGGCGGAGCGAAGGATCTCAATCTTCTCGGGCCTCGACCGCCGCAAACCCTCTAAGCCCGTACTTCCAACTGCAGAGGCTGCGGCTTTTGCGCCTCGTGCGGATGCTTACCGCCTTTGTAAACCTGCAGCTTCGAGAGCATGTGATCCGCCAGCTTGTTTTTCGGCAGCATGCGGCGCACCGCGTCCTCGACAATCTTTTCCGGCTTGCGCGCCAAACGCTTGCGGTAATCTTCGGTGCGCAGGCCGCCCGGGTAACCGGTGTAATGGTGATACTGCTTCTGCTCCGACTTCATGCCGGTGGTTTTTACTTTCTCGGCGTTGATGACGATCACATGATCGCCGGTGTCGAGAAACGGCGTGTATTGCGGATTTTCTTTACCCATGAGGACGCGCGCTACAGCCGAGGCCATACGCCCGAGCGTCTGCCCATCCGCATCCACGACGTACCACTTGCGCACAATTTCCCCCGGTTTGGGGAAATAGGTTGACATCTGAATTCTCCCAGAATTAAAAAATTGCAAAACGCGATTGAAAATAACTAAAAAAGAAGACCGCTCGTTGATTCCCCGGCGAGGACGCCAGACCATCAGGCGGGCAACCGCGAGACTTCCCAAAGCTTTAAAGATACCGTAGGGCGCGCGGGGTTGTCAACGCGAAGTTGTACACAACGCCGTACATGCACTGGGGCTAACGAAAAGGACTACTCGTAGGCCAGCGCGTCGATCGGGTCCTTTTGCGCGGCTTTGTAGGCCGGATAGATCGCGCCGCAGGCTGCCCCGATAATTGCGATGATCGTTGCGCGCACCATCCACACAATGCTGTGGTCAATGTGGACTAGCGGCCAGCGCTGCTGGATTCCGAGACGCGCAGCCAAGCTAAAAGCCACTCCGACTGCGATCCCCGCCAAGGCCAACACTACGGTTTCGCGCAGAATTATATTAATGATGTATACCTTCGATGCGCCCAACGACTTCAGAATGCCAATCTCGCGCGTCCGCTCCATGACTGCCGTATACATCGACTGAAAAATTACCAGGAAGCCGATCACGAGGCTCACTCCGATCACGACTCCGATGAACGGTTTGAAGCCCGGCAAGTGGCTGGGGGTCATCATGCTAAGGTAATCGGAGGTGGAAAGCACGGAGTACTTTTCCATGCCCGGCTGACTTTTTATTTCGTCCACCACCGCGGCGGCGTTATCAGCGTTATCCAACTTCACATAAAAGACTGATGCTTTGTCCTTGGCACCGATGAGGTCCTGCAGGGTATTCATGGGGATGAACTTTCGCGCGCCTCGACCATTCTCGACAATTCCGGAAATTCGGAAGTCGTGGTTGAGAATGTCCATGGTGTCACCCACCTTCACATGCTTTTGGCGGGCGATGTAGTCATCCACAAGAGCGTCGTTTGGTCCCTGAAAAGGTCCTCCCTGGACGAATTGAAAAGGACCGCCGAGAGCCTGGAAGCTGGAGATATCGATGCCATCGATTACTTCCAAAGTGCCACCGGTGGCAATCTGCCAGATGACCGGGCTCACGACTTTCACGTGCGGAAGCCGGCGTAGCACGTCGGCCACCTTGATGGATACTGGAGCTCCGCTAATGCCGGCAAGAAAAGATGATCCCGGAGGTTGCACGATTACGTCGGCGCCAATGCCCACTGTGCGAAATTTTTGATCGTTCATGATGCCATAGCACAGGCCGACGATGAGCAGGATCAGCGTAACTTCGAGGGCGATGGCCACAATGCTGATCAACGACCGGATGGGCCGGTGGACGAGATTAGCGACAACCATCTTATTCATCATGTTTAAAAAGCCAGCTATCAGGCGTTGAGCTAGGGCTGATTTCTCGTCTCCGAAAGCGGCAGGACCGCGCTCGACTGCGGCTG
Source organism: uncultured Acidobacteriaceae bacterium (assembly GCA_963813205.1). Classification (GTDB taxonomy): domain Bacteria; phylum Acidobacteriota; class Terriglobia; order Terriglobales; family Acidobacteriaceae; genus Sulfotelmatobacter. Next base: position 78,570 of record CAWEYI010000013.1, read on the forward strand.
CGGTTTATCCAGATGCACGACCTCTGCGCCGGGCGGCTGCGCCAGGGCAAACTGATCATCCCGCAACGGCTTGTTGGTTTCCAGCTTCAGCAGGTTGAGAGTGATGTCGTACTCTTCCTGCGGCCGGGAAATCTCGATCCGCGAGGGGAAGTTGGTACCATCCCAATCCTTGTAGTTGGCATAGCGGGCATCGGTTACCAGGTTACCCTGCTTGTCGTAAATAAACTGACGGTGAGGCAACAGGTCGATACGGCTGAAAACGATTTTGCGCGCCAATCTCCAACCCTCATCGTCTTTATCTTTGCGAATTACGACGAGTTCGTAATCCTCCTGCAGAACTCGATGGCCTTTGGCGTCATGCAGAATCTCGTCGCCGTTTTCGAGAACGGCAATTTCGGATTGAGGATCGATGGGGTGGATGAGCAGCGCATTGAAGATATCCTGCGGTCGAATATTTTCCATCGGCTGGTCGGGATTGGGCACTTGCCCTTCATTGGTACCGATGACGAAGCGGTTTTTCGGCGGAATCCACAGCTTGAACTGCTGCCCGTCGCTCACCATGTCGAAGGCGGTTGTCCGCACGATCGGCAACAATCCGATCATATGCAGCATGGACGGTTTCCGGGCCAGCACGTAGCCGCGAATCTCCTTGTAATCGGTGACGTGGCCTTTCTTGGCGCCGCCCACGGAAGTGTCGATATCAACGGTGGCTTGCAGGGACTGAATCTTCTGCGCCTGCTGGTTGATGCTGTGGATCAAGCCAACCTGGGATGCTTCCAAGAGAGGAGCTTTGGAGTAAGTCTCCTCCACCGGGCGCGTGCGGAGCAGGCAGCCCGCTGTGGGAAGCATTGCTGATAGCAAAGTCAGAACCCTAAGAGGCGAGCTACATCTCATGAAGTATGGAATAACTCCTTGAACATTTGAGTATACCGCGGCGAAAAGGGTGCAAGAACTCGCGGCGAATACAGGAAAATACGTGGAACTGCGCGTTTGGCCAAGCTGAATCAGACTGGTCAACGATTGCGCCGGCTGGAACTGGGCAATTCACGCGGGCCGTTCAACTACACTAAGTCTACTGTGCGCAAGATTCTCTGGCTGTTTCTGATTGCGGTACTCGGGTTCGCCGGCTGGTTTGCCTGGGCAGTGTTTGCGCCTACCGAGCCTGCCGGTCAGAAGTTTGTGATGCTACGCCCCGGATTCTCGACCCGGCGGATTGCCGCGGAATTGAAGGCGAACGGAATCATCCACAGCGAAGATGCGTTCATTCTCTGGCATTATTTGCACCGCCGGCGCTCGTTGAAAGCGGGCGAGTACTTGTTCGATAAATCCAGGAATATTGTTGACGTCCACAAGCGACTGGTGCGCGGCGATGTGTATTTCCGCACGGTGGTGGTGCCGGAAGGATTCACGATGTTTGACATTGCGCGGGCAATCGAGGATGCAGGTCTAGGATCGAGCCAGGATTTCTTAAAGGTCGTGCAATCGGATACGGATCTGATCTCTGGTCTCGTGCCTGGAGCACAATCTCTTGAGGGTTATCTTTTCCCGGATAGCTACCAATTCAGCCGCATGATGACCATGAGGGAAATGGCGGCCGCTATGGTCAAGCAATTTCGCCAAGTGGCACAAGAGATTGGATTGATTTCAACATCAATGACCCCTATGCAGCTTACCGTCACCATGGCCTCGATCATCGAAAAAGAGACCGCGGTAGCAGAAGAGCGTCCGCTAGTGGCCAGCGTTTATTACAATCGCCTGGCCAAAAAAATCGCGCTTGACGCCGATCCCAGCATCATTTATGCCGAACTCCTGGCAGGTACATATTCCGGCGCTCTGCACCATGACGACATGCGGTTTGATTCGGCTTACAACACTTACACGCACATCGGCCTGCCGCCCGGTCCGATTGCCAACCCCGGAAAGAGCGCGCTGGAAGCGGCGATGCATCCCGCGCAATCGGATTACTATTATTTTGTTGCCGACGCGGAAGGTCATCATCGATTCGCCCGGACGATTGAGGAACATAACAAGAATGTGGCTGCGTACCGGCGTGCCATGTTAGGTCACTGAGAGCCGGAAGCCAGGAGCCGTCGCTTTTCCATCCAGCCTTGCAGGATCAAAATTGCGGCCATCCGGTCGACGGCTTTGGCGCGCTTCTCGATGGATAAGTCAGTCTCGCGAAGAAGCCGATTCGCCTCCGCGGACGTCAAACGTTCGTCCCAAAGATGCACTGGCAACCGGAACCTTTTGCGCAGGTCTTCGGCGAACAATTGCATTTTGTCGGACTGCGTTCCTTCGGCGCCGCTCATGCGCAGGGGAAGGCCGACTACGATTTCGCGTACGGCGTATTGACGGATCACCTCCGCGAGAGCCGCCAGATCCGTGCGCTTATTCCGGCGCTGCAGGGTGTCAAGACCCTGCGCGGTAATGCCGAGCGGGTCCGATACCGCCACGCCGATCCTTCGGGAACCCACGTCCAACCCGAGAATGCGACCGGGGTTCACCGGGGGCTTGGCAGAGGTTAACTTAACGGCGTTTGGCTCCTCGGCGGATTTTTCGTCGTCAGACCTCACGCGAGGATTATATCCGCCGTCTTACGGGAGGACTATGGATTGGGCAGTTAGGCCTTCAGTAACAGTAGCTTACCGACCTATCCTATGGGCCCTTCGCCTGCTCACGAAGGGCATGTCCATTTCGACGCAGAGGCCCCGATAAAGCAAAAGAGTTCCAGCAGACTTGCAGGCTCCGGCTAAAGGCTGAATCCTTGCTTTTCGTCCCATTCCGGGATAATATGTTTATAGTAAGGTAACGTTCACCCTCACTCGACCCTTTTCCTGCCCGGGTACCTTTATGAACGGTGATTTGAACTTCCACATCGGCGATAAGGTCGTCTACCCGAACCATGGCGTTGGCATTATCGAACAGATCAGCAGCCGGTCCATTGGCGCCACGGTGGAAAAGTTCTATCTCCTCAACATCAAGGCCAGCAGCCTGAAAGTAATGGTGCCGTGCAATAACGTGGGCAGCGTCGGCATCCGGCGCGTGGTGCGGAACGGCGAGGTACAGAAAATTCTGGATTTTCTGTCGGTTGCCGACAATCTCAGCACCGCCGATTGGAAGGACCGGTTCAAGGAAAATTCCGACCGGATGCGCACTGGCTCGTTGTTTGAGGTTGCGGGAGTCCTGAAGAGCCTGATCGCCCTGCACCAGGCTAAGCCCTTGTCCTTCCGGGAAAAGAAGATGCTGGAACGGGCTCGTTACTTGCTGGTGAGCGAACTGGCCATGTCGCGAAACTGCGAGGAGACGAAGGTTGAAGAGCTTCTCGCGCTAGCGCTGGCAAAGTGTAGCCTGCGTTTTCCGGAAGCCTCAGAATTTCAAGCCTGATTTCGAGTCTTTTCGACCGATTTCCGTCGACCCCGGTCACATTTCCTCTGTCATCGACCCCCTACTGTCTACCTCTAGATTGTGATAAAAGTCACATTTCTTTGTAACGGTGGTCACAAAACCGTAGTAAAATCCCGCGCAGATAGTCCTGTCTGGCCAAGACGCCGGGCAGGCGTGACGCATAATGTAAATTGCGCCACGATCTTTCCGTTCGGAGGTTTTCTGGTATGGAAGATCGGGCCCCAGCAGTAGCTTCTTCGGTTTCTGAGGAGTCTTCTTCCTCGACCGCTCACATCAGGCACCATGAAGGCCGCGGTGCCTGGGTTCTAACGGCATACGGCATTTCTGGACTGGCTCTTTTCGGCGTTCTGGCTTATTTCTTTTCGGACTTCATCGCTCATTAATGATGCCCGGCGGTGCCGAACGGGCGTGCGCGCCCGCGGAACGTGGTAGTAGTGTATTCGGAAGTTTCTGTCCCTCGGCTTGAATCGCTCCCAACTTCGAACGTGTTACAATAAGCGGCCTTAGAAGTTAGCGCTTCGCAAAAGAACCCAGCGTTTCCCCACACTGAAGCACTGAGACTGAATAAAAGAGACACCCTGGTGGCCAAGAAACCCACGCCCGCTGGAACGCCGATCACTTACGCCGACGCGGGTGTGGACATCGACCGTGCCAATCGCACCAAGCAGCGGATCAAGTATCTGGCGCACAAGACCTTCACCCGGGGGGTGCTCAGCGAGATTGGTGGCTTCGGCGGTCTCTTCGCCATCGATAAAACGAAGTATCTGGATCCCATACTGGTTTCCAGTGTTGACGGGGTGGGCACGAAACTTAAGATTGCCTTCGAAATGGGGCTACATTCCACCGTGGGTGCGGACCTGGTAAATCATTGCGTGAACGATATTGCCGTTCAGGGTGCTGCGCCGCTGTTTTTCATGGACTATCTGGCAAGCGGCAAACTGGACCCCACAACCGCCGAGCAAGTGGTGGAAGGCATTGCCGACGCCTGCAAGCATAACGGCTGCGCCCTGATCGGTGGCGAGACGGCCGAGATGCCCGGTTTTTATCCGGACGGCGAATACGACCTGGCGGGATTCATCGTGGGCGTCGTGGACCGCGACCGAATCATCACTGGCAAGGACGTACAGATTGGCGATGTGATTCTAGGCTTGCCCTCGAATGGTCTGCACACCAACGGATATTCGCTGGCTCGCAAGCTGCTGTTCGAAGTGGCGCACTACTCGCCCGATGACTACGTGAACGAGATCAAGAACAAAGTTGGGAACGAGTTGATGCGTACTCACAAGAGTTACTGGCCGGCGTTGCGAAAGTTGATCGATGCGCAATGCGTTTCCGCGCTGGCCCACGTGACCGGAGGTGGCATCACGGAAAATCTTCCGCGAGTGCTGCCACGAGGAACGGCAGCACTGATCGAACTTGGTTCCTGGCCGGTGCTTCCCTTGTTCGAACATCTGCAGCAGTTGGGCGATGTTCCGCAGGACGAAATGTTGCGCACCTTTAACATGGGCCTTGGGATGTTGATGGTGGTCCCTCTCGCGAAGTTTAAGAAAGCCCAGAGCGTGCTGGATCGAGTGGGAGAGAAAGCCTACACGGTCGGACGCATTGTTAAGGGCGAGCGCAAAGTACTGTATAGCTGAAACAAATGTTGATTGCTGAATGTTGATTGCTGATTGCTGGTTTGCAGAAAACAGTTTTGACTTCCAATCAGAAATCAACAATCAGAAATCAACAATGTATTCCCTTGGCATCCTTCTCTCTGGACGCGGGTCAAATTTCGTCGCTATCGCCGATAGTATTGATGCTGGCCGTATCGCGGACGCGCGGATCAGCGTTGTGATCTCGAACAAAGCGGATGCTCCCGGCATCGCGATCGCCCGCCAGAGCGGACTGGAAACTCTGGTCATTCCATCGAAGGGCAGGCCCCGTGGTGAGCACGACCGGGAAGTTGTCGGGGCGTTGAAACAGCATCGCGTGGATCTGATTTGTCTTGCGGGATATATGCGGCTGCTCTCGCCGTGGTTCGTGCAGCAATTTCCCAGGAAGATTCTCAACATTCATCCTTCGCTGCTGCCGGCATTCCCCGGACTCGAGGCGCAGGAGCAGGCGTTCGCCTATGGGGTAAAAGTGTCCGGCTGCACTGTACATTTTGTCGATGAGGAACTGGATCACGGCCCCATCATCGTGCAGAAGATGGTAACAGTGCTCGATAACGACGACGAGCACACTTTAACTTCGCGCATTCTCGAACAAGAGCACATCGCATATACGGAAGCAATCAACATCGTGCTGGATGGGAAGTTTCAAATCACCGGCCGCAGGTTGAGGAGAGAAAGCCCGCCATTCTAGTTTCTTTCCCCCAGCAAAAATTAATGTGGGATGCCCCCTCGAATGTCCCCATATTAGGAACTTCCTCGCAGATTAATTCTCTTCGCCATCCTTACAATGGGCAACGACTGCCCGTCCCCAAGCGGGACTTCTTGATTCTCAATGGCCTCATATCCCTTCGCCCGATAAAAAGCTACGCCGCTCAAAGTTGCGCCCATTTCCAGCCGAGTGAATCCGGCTTCTCGCGCCGCGTTTTCACAGGCATCGAGAATCATGCCGCCGATGCCGCGCCGAACCCATTTCGGATGTACAAAGAACGCTCGAATCTTCGCCGGGTCATGAGCGGGGTCAAGCATCGAGTCTTCTCGTCCGGCGAATTGATCGCCGCCGTAGAGCGTTTTACGTTTGCTCCATCCGCCGCAGGCGATAATCTCTGGGCTTTGTGATTCCACAACGAAATACGTGCCATCCGCGATGAGCTGGCTATCCACGCCGTAGACGGACTGCAGCGCTCCCTCGATCTGCGCGGGGGAATAGTCATCGGCTTGCAGGCCGCGAACAGAGGCTTCAATCAATTCCCGTAAGCGGGGAACATCTGCTGCGGTGGCTCTTCGTATTTGAATTTTCTCCGTCACAGATCTAACGCGGCTAGTTAATTCTAACTTCCGCCATTCTGCATTCGACATTTCTTTATAATGACCTTTCGCATGCTAACTTTCGCCCCGGTCGACGAACAACTTACTTATCTCAAGAAGGGCACCGCGGAAATCATTCGCGAGTCTGACCTGCGCGCGAAGCTGGAGAAGTCGCGCGCTACGGGCAAACCACTGCGGGTCAAGTTGGGCATGGACCCCACTGCTCCCGATTTGCATCTCGGACACACCGTGGTTCTGCGCAAGCTGAAGCATTTTCAGGATCTGGGCCACACCGCGATTTTTCTGATCGGCGACTTTACCGGCATGATCGGCGATCCAACCGGCCGCTCGGTCACGCGTCCGCCGCTGACTCGCGAGCAGATCGAGGAGAATGCCGAGACTTACAAAGCGCAGGTTTTCAAGATTCTCGATCCGCAGAAAACTGTGATCGATTTCAACCGACGTTGGATGGGCCAGTTCAGCTCTGATGATTTCGTTCGGTTGATGGCGAAGTACACGGTTTCTCAACTGCTGGAGCGCGAGGACTTTCATAAACGATTTCAGGAAGAGAAGCCAATCTCCGTGCACGAATTGCTCTACCCGCTGGTGCAAGGGTATGACTCGGTTGCGCTCGAAGCTGACGTGGAGCTGGGCGGGACGGACCAGAAATTTAACTTGCTGGTAGGGCGTGAACTACAGCGAGCATATGGTCAGGAATCGCAAGTAGTGCTGACTACGCCGATTCTCGAAGGTCTCGACGGCGTGCAGAAAATGTCGAAGTCACTGGGCAACGCGATTGGCATTCACGAAGCACCGTTGGAGATGTACGGAAAGATCATGAGCATCTCCGACGAGATGATGTGGAGATATTACGAGTTGCTTACAGACGTGCAGGTCGCCGACATCGAGAGGATGAAGCGCGAGGCGCATCCGATGCAGGCGAAGAAGGATCTGGCACGGAGGATTGTGGCGGATTTTCATTCGGGCGAAGCGGCGACTAAAGCAGCCGAGGACTGGGCGCGGCAGTTTCAGAAGAACGAGGTGCCGGAAGAGCTAGAGCGGGTTGATGTCCGCTTAGCCGATGTCGAGGTTGACCCCGACGCCGGCCACCACGGTGCTTCAGTTGTGATTGCTCAAGGGGTGAATCCCAGCCGGAGGCACGTCGTGCGCATCGACAAGCTGATTCGGAACGCAGGACTTGCTAATTCCAACAACGAGGCGGGGGGAAGGCTGAGAGCCGGCGCTGTTTCCATCGATGGCGAGATAATCGGCGAAAGTAACTTCATTGCTGAAATGCCCTTGGATCACTGGATCATATTACGCGTCGGTCGACGGATAAAGAAGGTGCGGGTAATAGGGCTGGTTGGCGGGCAGTAGAAGAGCTATTGTGGGGACAGCCTTCCCCGACTGTTCGGGCGATAACTCGCCGCTCTTCCTGCCCGCTTTCCTGATCTGAACCTGTCCGGGAATTTATAAGGGTCGCAAGGGTCCCATGCCGGCCCTTCATAACATTCTGTACCGATCATCGGTGGATAGTTTTGCCGGGCTCTTTTACTTGGATTGCACTTCGATTGCCTCCGCGACATTCGTCGACCCACCACTCTGATTACCAACTTCTACTTTCCGACCGCGTTTCAGATACAGGGCAATAACTCCCGGCTGGGACCAGTCCAAGTCCCAGCCATTCTCAATGGCGAGCAGAGTATAGGACCCCGGAATCACGTTTCGCAAAAGAAATGTACCATCCAGATCGCTTTGATCGCGGCGGAAGAGTTCACGGTCCGCTTCGGGATTTTTCGGCACCAAAACTACCATCGCTCCCGCAACGCCCTTTCCCGTGCGCGTCGCCGTTCCTTGTATCTCGGCGTCGCCGGTCACAACGGCCAGCGAAACAGAAGATGACGTCCCTGCAGCTAGTGACAAACTGTGACCCGAAATCTGAGCCCCGTCCACCGACATGTGCGCGACAGAATAGCGCGTCCCCGGACCCCACACCAACACTTCGTACTTTCCAGCCGCGACTTGCTGCATTTCTGCTTCGCCTTTGGAATCCAGTTGGGAGGCTCCTGTCACTTTCGCGGCTGAGCGCAGGCCGACCGAAAGGTGCTCTGGTAGCTTTGTCTCTCCCGCAATATGCATTGAGAACTTGAGGCTACTTGCAGCCTCGCCTTTTGCAGTATCGATTTCTTCTCCATCTTTGGTGACGGCGACCCCATTCATCTGAACCGTCCCCTCGGGGCGTTGAACGCTGAAATTGTAGCGGCCTGCCGGAATGCCCGTGATTTCCAACACTCCTTGCGATCCCAAATTCGTCATATTCGCTAGGAAATTCGTGTACCCCTCGAACGAAGATTGTTGAATCTGGGGAAAGAAAACACGGTGAGTACCATCGTCGGGCATACGAAAAATCAAACGGAGCGACGGCACGGGATTCAAGTGGATGTCTAACTCCACTCGCTCGCCGCCTTGGATTGGGATGGGCATAGCATCGTCCGCCTCTGTGACGTCAGGGTAGTACGTCACTGGATAGGCGACATCAAGGGAACGATCCGCCACCGAGGGAGCTTCCACTTGCTGAACCGGTTCGGCAACGCCTGATTCCGAAATTCTCGGCTCCGAATGAGGATGAATCGCATACCACGGTTTCGCGCTCGCGGATAAGAAATAAGTGCCGGGGCGCATCGGCGTAAATTCATACTCTCCCAGATCGTTGGTCTGCGCAGAGCGGGATTGACGGATCTCATCCACGCCCGATCTATGATCATCGAAATATAAAGTCACCGTGGCCTGGCGAACCGGATCGTTGGTTTCATCCAGCACTTTGCCCGCGATCACCGCATCGGGAGCAAGACGCAGCGACAAGTCTTCAGTGTCAAGCCCGGCCCCGGTCACAATCGCGGTGGAATACTGATCATGCTGATCGTAGCTGGCGGAGATGAACCCGCGTTTCGCGCCACTCAGCGAATATTTTCCCGCAGGCACGCCGTTGAATTCGAACTTACCGCTTTCAGAGGTGATGATGAATTCAAACTTCTTAGGATCGTTCGCGTCCCGCACCGTAATTCGGGCACGGGAGAGAGGTCGTCCATCCATCTTGCTCACTACAGTTCCAGCGATTCGATAACCTCCGGCCGGAACCATGGTTGTAGAAACATTCGGCGCCTGCGGAGCCGCCCCAGCGAGCACCGTCAGCAGACCGAACCACCAAAACGACCAAACGAATTTTGACCAATCTGGCATAGTGCACCAAAGATGCGCTCATTCCGAATCAGCAACCACCTGCAACTGCAACGTCACTTTCTGCCCCGGAGCAAAATGGACAACTTGCCCCTTGTTCTCATAAGCCTTCATCGCCTCGGGGTCACGATAAGGAATATCCCGCCGTTGCCTGCTAAATGCGATTACGCGATACACTCCCGGTGCTACCCCCTGAACGTCGAACTTTCCATCAGAAAATGCCGAGAACTCCAGCAACCGTCCTGGGTTATCGGCCAAGGGAATGCAGTATAGGAAACCTGCCGTCCCTGAGTGGCTTGCATCGACTGTGGTTGGAGTAACCCCAAGCAAAGAGCCCGAGAGTTCTGCAGTATCGTCGCGCATCGTGATCTCGATTGGCGTGGCCGCTCCCGGCACCACAACTAATGGCTCACGCAACAAGTCTGTTCCTCCCATCGATGCCGATGCGACATAGCCACGGAAAGGCGTCACTCGTAACCAATATTTCCCAGGGGCAAGATCGAGGACCAACGAATCATCGTTCGTTCCGGTCGGCGGACGAAGCGTTCTGCTTCTGCGCCCCTCAAAATCATCGATGGCTTCGGCATTGATGCTCACATCAACTCGCGCACCGTGTGTTGGGAACGCACGTCCACCGATGCTAAAGGACGCCTGGCCGTTTGGGGTGGGGGAAGTAAATTCCTCCTTCACATTCACCGGGATCGAACTGTTCCGCGCCAGCACCATCGCAGGCCCCTCCGCCGGCGCTCCCGCCACCGTAAGATTCACCGAGCCGTTGGCGGAAAAATCAGGACCGAAGCTCGCCCCTTCCACCAGATACTTTCCGTTGGGCAGTTGTCCCTCGATAACATCCTTGCCCCGGTTGTAGCCCAGCGAATATCCCGGACCGCGCTGCCCTTGCGGCGATACGGTAATGTTCATTCCGCGATTGTGTTCGGTATTGGTTACCGGAATCTTCACCGGATAGTAAGGCTGGCGGACAAGCGACATATCCGCCTCAAAAATTTCACCGGCCGTTAGCCGAATTGCGCTCGCCGCTGCAAAATCGGTTGCGCTGGGAAAATAAACCGGCGGAAATCCATAGACCTGACCGCCTGGAACCGTGCCCTCCGGGTCATTGTCCATCCACTCGAGGGTCAGCACTTTGTAGCTGCCGGGCTCGAGTTCAGCAAACCGGAACTCGCCTTTAGAGTTGGTGCGGGTTGAATTTTTCGGCATCCAGCGAGGGCTGCCATCCTGCACCTGCCTGGAGAATAGCTCCACGTTAATCCCATGGGCAGGATCGCCTGCGGAAAGCGCTACCCGCCCCTTAATCAGCGACTCAGGCATCAAAGCAATCGTGACCTCGGTGCCCGGCGATACTTCGACCTGCCTGTTCCCGTTTAGATCCTCCAGAAATCCTGGCCGGCGCGCCGTGACCCAGATGACGGTGATTTTTCCCACATAAGCCGAGCTTCCGTTCGCGTAAAGCTCTTGGTTTTGCAAAGCAAATTCAAAGTGCCCTTCACCGTCGGTAAAGGTTGCGTAACGATTGTCAGGAGAATAGACGAGAGCGCGGCCGACGGGCTGTCCGGTAACCGCACTGACGACTGTCCCGCGAACGATATTCGACTGATTGTCAGGTTGCGGACTTTGCCCAAAAGCTTCCAGGATGCAAACCGGCCAACCCACAAGAAGAATGACAACCAGAGATACTGCCAGCCACTCAATCGCCAGAAGAGCGAGAGTGCGTTGAAGCTGTGGGCAAACCGAAGGACCGTCGGCACTTCGCAAGGAAATTACTCCTACTCCATCGTTCCCCAGGCTCGGCCGTGCTTACGTGGATCAATTTTACGAGGATCAATCGCGATTCGGTCGGCACTATTAAACTTCTTTTTACTTCTCGCCGTCAATCGCGGAAGCTTACTTGAACCAGCCGCCCTCGGCTGTCCCGGTCGAGCGAAGCTCGACGTCTTCGTCGAAGTGCGGCAGCCTGTACAGCACCCGGTACCGCAATTCGTTGACTGCCCCATACGCGGCCCGTAAGATGGAGCAGCCTCGTCATTTCAAGCCAAAAACAGTGATCGGCCAAACTATATCTCATTACGGCATCGTGGAAAAACTGGGCGGCGGCGGCATGGGAGTGGTTTACAAAGCTGAAGACACCGAGCTGGGTCGATTTGTTGCCCTTAAATTCCTGCCCGATGAACTGTCCCGCGATCCCCAGGCCTTGGAGCGCTTTCGCCGCGAGGCGCGCGCTGCGTCGGCATTGAATCACCCGAACATTTGCACCATCTACGAAATTGGCCGCCACGGGGAACAGTCGTTCATCGCCATGGAATTTCTCGATGGCCTTACCCTGAAGCACATGATTTCGGGCAAGCCACTGGACAACGAGACCACTCTCTCCCTTGCCATTGAAATTGCCGACGGCCTCGACGCCGCTCACTCCGAAGGCATCGTTCACCGCGACATCAAGCCCGCCAACATCTTCGTGACTAAACGAGGACATGCCAAGATCCTCGACTTCGGCCTGGCGAAGATTGCCAGCACTACAGCCACATCGCAAAATCAGGTTGCATCCGCGAATACGATGACAGCAGCGATCGACCCCAACCTCACCAGCCCAGGCTCGACATTGGGAACCATCGCTTACATGTCGCCGGAGCAGGCGCGCGCCAAGGAACTGGACGCCCGCAGCGATTTATTTTCCTTTGGCGCGGTGCTCTACGAGATGACGACGGGCACGCTTCCTTTTCGCGGTGGCAGTTCGGCGGAGATTTTTAAATCGATTCTGGATGCAGACCCGCCTTCGGCTGTGCGGCTGAATCCGGATATGCCCACGGAACTGGAACGCATCCTCAACAAAGCTCTCGAGAAAGACCGTAACCTGCGCTACCAGTCCGCCGCCGATTTGCGAACCGATTTAGCGCGGCTGAAACGCGATTTCGAATCCGGACGTTCTTCGGGCGTTTCGGCTCACGCAGCGGCAGCTTCCGCTTCTTCTGCCAGCGTCCCCGTCGCTAAAGAAGCGCGCATCTCGAAAAAATGGATTGCCGTGGCGGCAACTATTGTCCTCATCGCTGCTGTGACCGCAGCTTATTTTTTGCATGGCAGGTCCGCAGCCCACAATGTCAGTTCGATCGCCGTACTTCCGTTCGTCAATGCCACGGCTGACGCCAACAATGAATACCTGAGCGACGGCTTGACCGACAGCCTGATCGGTACGCTCTCGCGGCTCCACGATCTGAAAGTAATGGCGCGAAGTACGGTCTTTCGCTTTAAAGGGAGCCAGGAAGATCCGCGTGAGATTGGCCAAAAGCTCCAAGTGGACGCGGTCCTCATGGGGCGCATCACGCAACACGGTGACGACATGGCAGTGCAAGCCGACCTGGTCGACACCGCCGACGGCAGCGAGCTATGGGGTTCGCGCTATGAACGTAAAGCCGCGGACGTCACCCAGGTACAGGGGGAGATTACTCGCGATGTTTCCACCAGCCTGCACCGCACCGATCCTGCCAAGGCAACGCAAAAGCTGGGAAGTGCAGGCACGACGAACCCGGAAGCCTATCGCCTTTATCTGGAAGGCCGCCAGCTCTGGTATGGACGAACTCAGGATGGCTTGAAAAGAAGTATCGATTTATTTCAGCAGGCCATTGCGGCCGATCCGAACTATGCCCTTGCTTACACCGGCCTGGCCGATACTTACAATGTCGCGTCCAGTTATGGCATCGGCATCACGCCGCGGCAGGCGCGTCTGCTGGCAGACGTGGCCAGCCGCAAAGCGCTCGAACTGGATGACTCGCTGCCCGAGGCCCATACTGCCCGAGCCGGCGCTCTCGCCATGGGTTGGCGGTGGAGCGAAGCGGAGCCCGAGTTCCGCCGCGCCATCGAGTTAAATCCAAACAGCGCCACGGCGCATTATTTTTACGCTTTCAGCTACTTGATTCCCGAAAAGCGCATTGATCAGGCGCTGGAGGAATTCCGCACCGCCCTATCGCTCGATCCGCTATCTTCCATCGTCAATACGAATTACGCGGTAACGTTGATGGTGGCCGGCCACTACCCCGAATCGCTCGCCCAATTCCAGAAGGTGTTGGAACGCGATCCCGCTTTCGCGCCTGCGCACTATAAGCTCTCGCAGTTATATGCGACTACAGGCCACTTCGCGGATGCAGAGAGCGAATTCCGCAAATTCGCACCAGTGTCCGGCTCCTGGAGCCCCGACGCCCAAGGCTACAGCCAGATGGTGCTCGCCGCTCCCAATCCGCGGGACAACATGGCAGCCATCGCGGTAGGATTTGCACTGGCTGGCGATCGTAACAGGGCTTTCGAGTCCCTGGAAAAAGCCTTCGCGGAGGAGGACGATGAGCTGATCTTCGCGGTCCGCTACCCCGCCTTCGACTCCATCCGTTCGGACCCCCGCTACGCGGAACTGACCCGCCGGCTCGGCCTGCCGCAATAGGCCGTTTTCGACCTTCCAGTTGCCGCCGCGTTGCCGGGGCCGTGTTAGCATCTCTATTATTGCCCGCGTCCCCAGGCGGATTGTGCATGGCTCGCACTCGTCCTATCCCCGGTTTATTCCTCGCCGTAACGCTTCTGGGCATTTTCCCCTCATCATCGGCTCGCGAAACCGAGCCGTCGCCCTGGCTTGAAATCCACTCCACACATTTCACGGTCATCACTGATGCCGGCGAGAAAAAAGGGAAAGAAGTTGCATTGCGCTTCGAGCAGATGCGCTCGGTCTTCGCGATCTTGCTGATGAAAGATCGTCTCAACGAACCGCAGCCGCTGACCATTCTTGCCCTCAAGAACGACAAAGATTATTACCAGACCGCTCCGCTGCGGCAGGGTCAGCCGATCAGCGTTTCCGGATTTTTCGTCTCCGGCACAGACCAGAATTTCATCGTGCTGAATATGTTCGAAGTGGAGCCCTGGCGCGCCGTCGCCCATGACTTCGCACATCTTCTACTGAACTATAACTATCCTCCAGTCGAGGGATGGTTCGATGAAGGGCTGGCAGAATATTTCGGCTCGATCCGTGTCGATAACCGGCAAGTTGAGATCGGCGGCGATCCTGAATTGAACAACCTCTTTAGCGAGGATCTGCTGGAGAACCAGCGCCAGGTTCGCAATCCGCCAAAGTCGCTTACTGAGTTACTCAGTGGCCAGGTCTGGCTCGCGCTGCCCGATCTGCTCACCATGAAGCATGACACCTCTTCGTATAACGAGGCCACGCATCACACGCTTTTCTACGCGCAGTCGTGGATGACGATTCATTACATCCTGCACGAAAAGAAATTGCCTGAAACCGGAACCTACTTTGATCTAGTTGAGAATCAACATGTGCCAGTGGAAGAGGCCATTCAGAAAGCCTATGGCGCGACGCTGGCACAATTCGACCAGGCGGTAAAAAATTATTTCCATTCGCTTACGCCTCTCTTCATGGCACTCGATCAGTCAAAGCAGCCAAGTCCACCGCCGAATCCACCGCAGGTGTATCAGTTTCCCGTGCCGGTGAGCCCGGAAGATAGCGCAATCCTCGCCACGCCAATGCGCGAAACCGACGCTCGCGCGTACGCGGCTGAAATCAAAACCAGAAGTCCCGAACGCCGCGCCGCCGGCTTGCGGGAATTACAGTCGCTAGCCACGGCGGTGGACCCAGCAACTCTTCGCAAAGCCAGCAGTCAGAAATCCGACAACAAGGATATCGCGCAACCAGCTCCTCTCATAGCCGCCACCGGCAACGAGATCGCTCACCGAGCTCTCGCTTGGGATCACATCCAGCACGGTGAGTTTGATGCGGCAGCCGAAGAACTCAGCGATGCTGCGGCACTCAACCCGCGCGACATGTGGATTCGTTATTACGTTTCGGTAATGAAATACCGCGTTGCCAATGCCCGACACGCCGATATTCAGGGCCTGCCTAACATGATGCAGGATCTGCGAGCGGTGCTGGAGTGGTATCCGGAATTCGCCGACGCCTACGATCTGCTGGCGATGGCGAGAATGGTGGGCGGCGGCCCCGTCGCGGCCTTGCAGGCAGAGCGCGCTGCCATCCAACTCAGCCCGCGCAACCAGGAATATGTCTACCATCTGGCGCAAATTCATATTGAAGACAAGAAGTGGGACGCCGCGCGAACCTTGCTGGAACATTTGAAGAGCAGCGGCAATCCGCAGGTAGCGGCGGAAGCGCGCGAGCAGTTGAGCCAGTTGGCCAACCAGCAGAAGTATGGACTCTCGGCGGCTTCGAATACTCCGAAATTTTCTCCGCAGAGTTCTCCATTTGATGTGCTGGAGCAGGACGCCGCCAAACGCGCCGCGGCAGAGCAAACTTCGCCCAGCGCCGGGGACATGCGTCCGGCAAAGTTTTTCCAAGGCCGCCTGGTGGGCGTGGACTGCTCGAAATCCCCTGCAGCAGTACTTACTGTCGCCTCCGGCGGAAAAGTCATGAAGCTGCGCACCCCCGATTACAAATCTCTGTTACTGATCGGCGCCGATTCGTTCTCTTGCGCCTGGAATGACCGATCGGTGTCGGTGAACTACAAGCCCGGTGGTGTCTCCGACGGCGATTTGGTATCGGTGGAACTGCGGTAGTTCCCGGCTTGAGCTGCGGCTTTCCGTTTCGGGAGCCCGCCTCGCCTTCGAGCTCGAGTGCGCACTCTTTTTGGGGGGTGCCCCCCTACAACGCCCCTGATTGGAATCATCAAGTTAGCAGAAAAATCCCCGCAAAATACGTCCTCCAAAAGACTTAAGTATCAAAATACGTGAAGCAAAGAGGTTAGCTCTTGCTGCCCCTCGTGCCGAAAATATTCCCCCGCAGTGCTCCCGCCAGAATCACCGGCGTTCCGGGCTGTGGATGGCAAGGTTGGATGTCGCAGGCAGCGTCAATCGAGTTCAACGGAGCCGAAATCCAGGTGCCCACTCGTCGAAAACAGGGACGAGTGGGGCAGCCTTTTAAGTTGATAGTGTCGAGCGAAGAAAGATGGTGGGCCAGCCCCCCACCGTTAAGAAGCTGGTGAGTATTATTTGAAGAGGAGAAAGGTTGATGCCTTCTTTGCATGACACCAAGTGCCCCACCTGTGGCGTTGAAAAGGGCCCATGTTTTTATGACAACGGCTACCCTCTGTACCATGATTCGCGTCGGAAACTGGCATACCCTGTTAAGTACGATTCGCCTTGTAGCGAGTGTAACAATCTGAAACGGATGCTCGATGCGGCGGCGGATGCTGACAGGGAATGGGTTCTCGGTATTAGCGGAAAGGCAAAGTCGAGACGTCCCAAGGCCTACCGTGAAATGTTAGAGCAGAGAAAAGATGATGCGAAAAAAGCCAGAGAGAAGTATGAATTCCATCGGCAGTGGCAGCACCATGATGTCGGCACTCGTGTGGAACGAATCCCACAGACCCTAGGCGAAATAAAACTCAGCCTCTCGAAAGCAAGGGTCAGCGACTCTTCAAAAGAAGGTGTCGTCTCCGCCATGGGCTACCTCAACGGAAAGCAGACCGTGGGGGTGACATTTGACGACGGCACTTTTAGTGCATCGAACTCTTACGCGGACGAGTTCAGAAAGTTAAACTGTTAGACTAATACACACGCCGTGCAGTATTCCAAAGGAAACAGTTCAAACACTGGAGGATTAAAGCAGTGCCGATACAAACCAAATTAACCCAAGAGCAGAAGTTGCTTGGTATTCTGGCGTTAAGAAGTCTCTTGGAAAAAGTTGACAAATTCCCGTGGTCCTGGGAACGCCCTGAGGACTTGAAGGACGTTCTCTCCACGGAAACTCACGGATTACGCATTGAACTCATCAACTACCGTGCGACAGGTATAGGTCGCCTTTTCCTACGACACGGAGGCGATTGCTGCGGTGCAATAGCTACAGAGACGGCTCCAGAGGATGGTCGTGGGATGTTCTTTGATTTATGGGAAAAAGCTTTAGCGGCTTGCAAACGGCAAAGAAATGAAGCCATCCGGTATGCATTTGGGCTAGAGCATGATGGGACTATTGGGTTCAAATTTTACTTCGGATGACTAAAGCAGACTTTCGCTTCATAATTTGTGACTATTTGGGGGCTGGCGCACCCGCCATCCCGAATGAGGCTGCCCCACTCGTCGCAGTTTTCGATGAGTGGGCACCACGGGCCTCAATTCCTGGCTCGCTCGTCACAGACAATACTTGAGTTTGTGTCAGAGAGGTTGCCGATGCCGACAAGACTGCATCGCTACTATGGGGCCGGATATCTTCACTTCGTTACCATAAAAATTTATATGGACAACAAACAGCAGGTTCCTCCACTGCGCCGTCCCCTTCGACTTCGCTCAGGGTCCGGCTCCGGTCGGAATGACAATAAATAATTGGGTCGGCAAGGAAACAGAAAGTAGGCTAGTCTCTGTCGCTGTCGGCGAGTTGCAGGGGTCCTTCGTTGGGAATCCTCGACGAAGCCGAGGACTCCGCTTCCTCAGGATGACAACCTGTCGTGTTCACCGAGAAGAAACGGATCGCGAGGTTGCGCTAAATGCATCCTGTGGCGCGTGGTCTAGTGCTGGCGCCGGAACAATGGAACTGGAGCAGCTATCGCCACGACGCCGCAGGCGAGTACTGGTCAACGAAGCGCAGAAAGCGGAAACTGCGCGTGCGTGGAATACCGGAACTGTACTTTTTCTTATAAGCGCCAGACTTGGAAAACGCTCCTTCCTATATGCTTCCGGTGCCCGTCCAACGCCTGCGGCATCGTGAGTAAGAACGATGGTCAATTTTGTACAATCCTTGCAGGTAATCAACCGGAGGCGAAGAAATGGAGCCTCACCCCATAAAGGAACATGATGAAGCTGGCAGGGAACTTGAAGCGACTTTGCCCGATGAAGGTTTTATTTGGGAATTGTGGTTGGCTCTTGAGACGAAGGACGCGATTGTCAGAAAGCGATTTCCAAATAACGTCTCACCCATTGTGGGCGATCTTAAAGGGTTGAATTTCGCTGACTGCCAGTCTTTGCTGAAAGGCTTTGTTTCTTCACGCGCCCAAAAGTAGGGACCGGGGTGTAATACTTGTCGCTAGACTTTCTTAAGCCATGGTTGATGCACTCTCGTGCGACCGTCATCGTCCCACTTTACGATTGCGTCATCTTCGTTAGCGCGCTCAACGGTGCCGAACTCGTCTGTTGGTTTTCCAAAATTGCCCAAACCCTCGACGCGATCACCGGGACTCAGTTCCGGGTCGGGAGCAGAGGGTCGAGCGAGCGGTGGCCTTTTGGCGCGATCTGCGTCAGCAACTGCTCCGGCGTGTGACAATGGAGGCTGCGGAGCCTTGCGCAGTTTAGGTGTCGGTTTGTTGCTATGGGGCATATTCCAATTCCAATTCTCTTCTCCGTGAGTTGATTTAATCGGCCATCATAGTAGTAGCCAGATTGGCGCCGGAGCTCGTGATGCGCTTGACGTAGCACTCCTCGTGGACGGCCTTGCCGTTTTCGTCGGCAAACAGATCAGCCGACAAATCTACTGCCTTATTGCACAGTGTGCAGGGTATTTCTGGGAAAGGGTGACCACCCATAAATGCCTCCTTCGGACGGTCACAAGTAGCCTACGCGAAAGGATTAGAGCTTAACTGAGCAGAATTGACCTCATCGGTTATTTTTTAGGCTTCGGTGCTTTACGAGATACCTGGTCTTCCAACTTGGCAGCGCGTTCCACGAGACGTGATGCTTATTCCATCAATTGTTCAGTAACAGATTTCAACCGTTTGATGTCCGCGCGAATTTCTTCCAAGCTTGGTTTCGTGCTGATTCCACCCATGCTGCACCGTGCCAGAATCTAACAAGACGCAAGGGTATGCAATAGCACACCCCGGCTCGCAGATCGTCGCTAGAAACGGCAGGAATCGGCCTTCGCAGGCCCCTTCCGAGACAGCAAGCGAGGGTATTTGCCGCATTGATGCTTTTCGAAATCTTCCTTCACAGCGTGAGTCGGCTTGCCGGATAACCTCAGACCAGGCACGATCCAGGCGCAGGCATCGCATCCCCACGCGGCAAAGCTCCTGCTTTCCAACCACACCAGTTTCCGGCCCATCATGGTTGGATTGTTTCACAAATGTGCGGTACCGTACATAGCTCAGTTGCGGGGGGCTGGCCCACCCGCCATCCCGGATGAGGATGCCCCACTCGTCGCGGTTTTCGACGAGTGGGCACTACGGGCCTCAATTCCCTGGTTCGCTCGTCACAGACAGTACTTAAATTTCTGTGATAGAGGTTGCCGATGCCGACAAGACTGGACCGCTACTGCGGCGCTGGATACCTTCACTTCATTACCATAAAAACTTATATGCGCAACAAACAGCAGGTTCCTCCGCTGGGCCGTCCCGTTCGACTTCGCGCAGGGTCCGGCTCCGGTCGGTAATGATAGATGAATAATTGGGATCGCCAGAAAGCAAGTGGGGGCTCCGGTGGTGCCGGCGAGTTGCAGAGGTCCCTTCGTCAAGCTCAGGGAAAGATCTTCGTTGGGAGCCCTCGGCGAAGCCGAGGACTCGACTTCCTCAGGATGACAACGTTTGGGCAGGTGGCTAGAGTGCGAAATGGGCGAGGCCGGCAGCGGCCCGTCGTGCTTGGGCTCGCTTCTTGGGCGCGGTCGTTCTGATCTCAGTGTGCAGCCCTAGTTTTTCCGCGTAGATCACCAACATTTCCAAACTGAATTTCGACATCTTGCCGCGCAACAGGTCGCTTATTCGCGGTTGCGTGGTGTCTAAGAGCGTTTGCAGTTCCTGTTGGGAATGGCGGGCCGCACGCTTCACAATTTTGGTGTGTAAATCAGTCTTGAGTTTCAGTGCAGCGGCTTCCTCTGGTGAGAATCCGAGGTCTTCGAACACGTTGCGAGGCATTCTGTGTATATCTCCTGTTGGCCGGTCCCTTGCGAGTCCCTGAATTTCAATGCTTCTTTGCCTTTATCAATCGTTGTTTCAAATCGTTCAAACGTTTGCGTCCAATTTCGATGTCGCCCTGAGATGTCTTGTTAGTCTTCTTGGTGAAGCAATGTAGAACGTAAATCACACCATCGCGCACGTGGTAGAACACCCGGTACCAAAGATCTTTGTCATCGGCACGCAACTCGAACACCCCTGGCAATGCCGGCGCCATGGGACCTGAGTCCAGAGGATGCTCACGGCCCTGCAGTCGCCGCAGATCACCGCCGAAATCCTCACGGACGGCAGCAGGAAAGCTCCTGATGATGTCCTTCGAGTCGCCCAAGAAGACCACTTCCATTGGGCGGGTTTCAATCACCAGCTCAATCTAGCAGACCGCGGGTCGTTTGTATATAAAAACTTATATATGCGAAAGAACAACAGGTTCCTCCGCCGTCCGGTTTCGACTTCGCTCAGGGTCCGGCTCCGGTCGGAATGACAAGAGCGGAAAAGGTGTCGAGACGTGCCCTGACACACAATAAGCAACCCACACAAAAAAGAAACCCTCCCGAGCGGGAGGGTAGGAATCGCAGTCAGTAGATTAGGCGCGGACGACGTTGCCCGCCTGAAAGCCTTTGGGGCCTTTCAGCAGATCGAACTCCACGGTCTCACCCTCATTGAGCGAGCGGTAACCGTTCTCCTGAATTGCGGAGAAATGTACGAAGACGTCCTCCCCCGTGGAGCGCTGGATAAACCCATATCCCTTCGCCCCGTTGAACCACTTTACTGTTCCCTTCTCTCTCACGGAAAACTCCTTTCACTGTCGTGAAGAATTAATTCCCCGAATCTCCATTATTGTTGTTCCGGCGAACCGGAACGCCCCCTTCGGAGAAACGGTGGAACTCGGTCGCGTCCATCAGTGCCGCGGAAATCGCCCCAAAGCAAAAGACTCCTCAAGTTCAACGCCACGCGAAGACATTGCGGCGAGAACTTTGGGAGCCCCGGACCATCGACGCTGTTTCTACGGCCCTACTCAAGACGTCAACCTGCCTTACGAACCCATCACCCGGCATACACCGGAGAATGAGCAAACGATAATAAGCACTACTAAATCGTTTGACAAGAAGAATTAGAAGGGAAACGTAAAAAAAGGCAACAGGCCGTTTTTCGATTCTTTTAACGAAGTATAAGAAAAGCCCGTTTCCTCGACCGGAACTTTGGTTTGATACGAAATGCCGCCGCCGAGCCAAACCCTTGATAGGATTAGCCTGTAGACCCATGCCTGAACAGACCACAAGTCCGGTTGAAACCCCTTTAGTGACGGAGCGAAATACCGCGCCGTCGCCCTTGGAGCGGCGCAAACGACCCTCAGGGATAACCGTTTCCACCATAAAGTATCTCTTACGGACCGATGTGCATACTTTTGCATTCTCGGTGGCTGCCAATGCGATATTGTCGTTTTTCCCGTTCGTGGTGCTGTTGATGACGCTGATCCGGCGGGTTTTCCATTCCCGCGTTATGTATGACGTAATTCTCGAGCTGTTAAGAGACTATCTGCCCGCAGGCCAGGAGTTCGTGATTCGCAATCTCAACGCCATGGTGAACAGCCGCCAACGGGTGCAGGTCGTTTCGCTCATTATCCTATTGGTCACTTCATCGGGAGTGTTCATGCCGCTGGAAGTTGCTCTGAACCGGATCTGGCGTTTTCCGAATAATCGGACCTACCTGGGAAATCAGTTGATCTCTTTGGGGCTGGCGTTCGGCTGCGGCGTGCTGACTTTGCTTTCGATCGCCATGACCGCCGGAAACATGGCCCTGTTGCAATTCGTACTGCGCGGCCACGGCACCGGCTCTATTCGATTGGCCGCCTTTGTGATGATGAAGGTATTTGCCATTGCCGCCAGCGTGGCCATCTTCTTTCTGATCTATTGGGTTCTACCGAATGGTAAGGTTCCGGCACGAGCCGTGCTGCCGGCCGCCTTCATCATGGGATTGCTCTCGGAGGCTTTAAAGTACGGCTATATTCTGGCGCTGCCCTGGCTTAATTTCGCCGAGGTGTATGGCCCATTCTCTCTATCGGTGAGTATGATGTTTTGGGCGTTCCTGTCAGGATTGCTGCTGCTGGCTGGAGCGAATTTGAGCGCCGAAGAACACCTGCGGCGCAGGCCGTGAGTGGAATCTTTTCCAGCCAACTGCGCGTTGACCCACTTGGTCGTGCGGGTATTTCTATTGTTTGTCCAGAGGAATGCTGCTGAAAGCGATTCCCCGCTTGCGGTTGATCCGGCAAATCAAATTTTCCAGTATGGTGGGCAGCAAATTTACGCCAGGCTGCGGTGCCAGCGAGTTCTTTTCTACGTAGTCTTCGGCTCCGGCTTCGATCAGCTTTTGCCGGTTCTTCTCCGTCAGACTGCTTAGCACTACAACCGGGATGTCTGCCGTTGCACCGTCGTTCTTTAAGCGGGAGAGCACCTCCGGCCCACTCACTTTGGGTAAGATCATATCCAGCAGGATCAGATCGGGTTTATGCTCCCGCGCCAGTTTCAGAGCGCACTCGCCATCCTCAGCGCATAACACTTCATAGCCAGCCTTGTGGAGTACGCGTTCGTTTTCGCGCAGAATCGTTTTGCTGTCATCTACCAGAAGAATTTTCACGCTGGTCGCCCCTAACTGCAATATCGGCATTGCAAGCGAAAGGATTAGTGCATCACGTCGTTTGCGGCCTTGGGTTTGCGCGGCAGAACTTATTACCCGAAATTTTAGGAGCGCGGCAGCGTCGCCGTTCAACGTTCGGCAATCCACAGGCTCGTTGTGACATCCATCACCGCGCCATTTTCTAGACTTCAGTTAGGATGCGCTTGGTTTCCCAAAACCCTTCGAGCAGATATTCGTTTCCCAGGTGATTGCTATGACCGGGATCTGCTGGCGTCTGCTCGCCTGTTCCTTACTGATTTTCTTGGCTTGGATTTTCTTGGCTTCCCCATTGCGGGCACAGACCGCCGCTGAGGATCACTTCCGTATCCTCACACCCATAACGGCGAGTCCGCCAGATACTCCTCGCTTTTCACCGCTTCGCCTTCCTGTACCTATCGCTGAACCGTGGCGTATCCCGGTCGCCCCGTCCCCGATTGGCCTGCCGCAAATCGCCAGCGCCGCGGGAATTATTTTTTCTGGCTGCGTCACATTCGTGGGACGTGCCGGCGGCCGCTTCACATCAGCGCCCGGCCAAACCACCGCCTCGACCATGGTTACCTTCCAGGTGGAACACGCACTTCGCGGGACTACTACCGGGCAGAACTTAACCATCCACGAGTGGGCCGGTCTTTGGAATACTAAAGAGCGCTACCGCGTGGGGGAGCGCGTCTTGCTGTTTTTGTATCCTCCGAGCAAGCTTGGGCTAACTAGTCCAGTAGCTGGCCCCATGGGCAGATTCGCAATCGATCCTCAGGGCAGGATTAAGACGAATGTTCAGAACATTTCGGTTCTCGCCTCAGACCCTGTGATCGGCCAGAAAAGACTGATTCTTTATAGCGATTTCTTCCATGCAGTACGCCGTGCCAGCGGTGAAGAATGATCGCCCTGATTATGGAGAAATATGCGGTGTTCACTGACCACGTGTTGTTTCGGGTGGCTGCAATTGTGGTCGTCGTTCTGCTGTTCACTGTGATCGTGATCGCTGGAGGCCCCGAATACATCGCCGGTTCCAGCTTCTTCAATTCAGCAGCGATGGGCCAACCCCTCACTTGGTCGCAAGGCCAGGTGAATTACTACACGGACCAGGGGGACCTGAGCCCCATCCTGCCGAATACAGCCGCCAACGCTTTTGTGGCAAGCGCTTTCCTGCAATGGAGCTCGGTTTCCGTCGCGGCCATCACAGTCACCAACCCCGGCCAGCTCGCCGAAGACGTAAACGGAAGCAACATCGCCGTCAACTCGATTGGAACCGTAACCGCTCCTGCCGACATCACTCCCACCGCCACTGAAACTCCGGTTGGGATTGTCTACGACTATGACGGCTCCGTGACCGACGCACTGCTGGGCGCGGGTGCTGGCGCTCCGTCACAATGCTTCTGGAACGCGGTTTATGGAGGGGCGGACAACTTCAACACCAGCGCAAATTTCCTTCACGCTTTGGTCGTAATCAATGGGCAGTGCGCGCTTCAGCCTGCGCAACTTACGGACGTGGAATACCGCCTGGTACGCGTGCTGGGAAACGTCCTCGGCCTGGGCTGGTCGCAGCTCAATGTAAACGTAAGCACCGGAAATCCGCACCCAACCGCCGACGATTACGCGGGTTTTCCGGTCATGCATTACATGGATTCAGTAAACTGCGTGCCCATCACCGTTTGCTATACAAACCCTTACCAGCTCGCCCCCGATGACGTAGCCACTCTTTCCCGTCTTTATCCCCCTGCCACATCCCCAGCGAACACTGCTCGAATACACGGCTCAGTCTATTTCGTGAATCATTTCGGCGCTGAGGGTCAGCCGATGCAGGGCGTGAACGTGTTCGCCCGTTGGATCGATCCTTCCACGGGATTGCCCTCGCATCAATACTCAGTCTCCTCTGTTTCGGGATTTCTCTTCACCGGCAATGCCGGAAATCCCATCACAGGATTAATCGATTCCCTGGGAAATGCATACACCGAGTTCGGGTCAGCCGATCAAACCTTGGAAGGATTTTTCGACCTCGGTGGATTGCCCATTCCGAACGGAGAAAGCACAGCCCAATACCAGCTCTCAATCGAGCCTCTAGATCCGTTGTGGTCCAGCGGCGTCTGCCCCTATGACTTCGCGCAAGTGGTCCCGTCTGGCAGTTTTGCACCGATTATCATCACTGTGAGCGCGAGCGGTGACTTTGAACAGGACATTCCCATGTCTGGCAGCGCATTGGCCGTTCCGCCATGGTCCGCCAGCGAGACATGGGTCGCCCCAGCGATCATCCCTTCTCCTGGCGACTGGGTCGGCTCCCTCAGCGGCTATGGCAACGTTTCCTACTTCCAAATGACCGCGCAATCCAACCGCACCCTGTCGGTTGCCGTTACCGCTCTGGATGAAACTGGTTCCGCCACCGAGTCGAAAGCAGCTCCCGTAGTCGGAATGTGGAACTCCAGCGATCCGCAGGGCACTGCGCCGCCAGTCCTTACCTCCGTGCCCTTCAATTCGCCTACCTTCGGTATGAGCCGGCTGGATGCACAAGTATTAAGCGCGAGCACCTTCATTATCGGAATCTCCGATCTGCGCGGCGACGGGCGGCCCGATTATGCCTACCACGCCCATGTCCTCTACGGTGACTCAGTCAACCCTGCGCGCATCCCGATCGATGGTGGAGCTATCACCTTGCAAGGCATCGGATTCGCGCCCGGCCTCACCGTCACCGTGGGCAGCCAGGTTGTGCCGCTCCTGGCCACGAATAGCAGCCAGATACTCCTGGCAGCACCGGCCCAAAGCGACGGACCCCAGACAGTCACCATCACCGACCCGGCCAGCGGCGCTGTCTCCACTATGACCAACGCGCTTACCATCGGGGCCGCATCGACCGATCAGATCATCCTCTTACAGGGAACCAATCCTCAAACACCCGTAGGCACTCAGGCAGCCAACCCGCTGCGGGTAAGGGCCGTCGCCTCTGATGGCGTTACTGTGGTAAACGGCGCAACCATCGTCTGGACCACCACCAACGGCGCCACACTCTCGGTCTGCGGCGGCGGTTCCAGTTGTTCGGTGGTCACGGATGAAAGTGGCATGACTTCCACCTCGATCACTCCCACCGCTACCGGAGTTGCCACGTTCACGGCCACACTCGCACCTGCGGTTTACAATCCGGCGCAGTCGGTTTCCGGCACTTTATCGGCAACATCAACAGCTTCGGATATTGGAGTCACCACACCTTACCTCTGGATCGCGCAGGGAGCCACCCTGAGCGTTCCTATCACGGCCCGGGTTGTGAGTACCGGGACGCCGCAGGCTGGCGTGACCGTAGACTTCAGGATCGCCCAGGGAAGCGGCTCTCTCAGTGCCCCAAGTGCTGTAACGAACAGCACGGGCTACGCGTCGGTTACGCTCACACTGACGAACTTTGCGGCGAACGTTCAAGTCGTGGCTTGCGTTGCCTCTGGCAGCCCATGCCAAACCGCCTACGGCAACGCTGTCGCGGCCTCAGCTCTTAGCCTGCAGGCAGTGGCCGGGGCCGGGCAGGTCATTACCGCACCACCATTTCAGCCTCTAACCGTCCGGGTGACCGATTCGTCGACTCCGCCTAATCCTGTTCTCGGAGCAAGCGTCCTGTTTCAATCCACCGTGCTGCGACCGCCGGCCAACGAGTTAACGCTGACCTCCGGGGATACAACGGTCACACAAACGGGAATGCCCGTCATCTTAGGTGCAAGCCAAAGCACCACGACGAGCGATGCCAACGGCCTTGCGAACTTTCTCCCCACCGTTGGATCGTTCACCGGGCTCCTGGAAATCGAGGTCCAAGTTTCGGCAGGAACTTCTGCCGCACTCGAGGACGTAATGGAAAGCTTTCCTTAAATCGGCACAGGTACTGCAGGTGCCGGAGGGACCATCGATGATAGCCCCGCCAGTTTACCGGCGGGAATGCATCGCCACGGAATCAACCTTGTGCCGGAGGCACAACTGAAACGGTGGGCAGAATTTCAGCCGTCTCTAAACGGGACGGGTTCCGCAGATGGCTAATCTACCCGGCGTTGAAACGCCGGGCTATTTTCAGGCGTCCCTACGGGACGCTCGATCGATCATCCTCCTCTGCGTAATGCGCGCCGTTTTGCGCCGCAAGCCGAGGTCTGAACTACTTCTTCGTCCACCGATCGACCCAATCATTCACCGTTTTGTACCAGAGCTGGGAATTCTGCGGCTTCTGCACCCAGTGGCCTTCGTCCGGGAAGTAAAGCATCTCTGATGGCACGCCTTCCATCTGCAGCGTGGTGAAGAGATCGAATCCCTGCGACACGTCCAGCCGGTAATCTTTCTGCCCGTGAATTACGAGCGTCGGCGTCTTGAAATTCTTGGCGTACTGGTGTGGCGACCACTTCTCGTACATCGCCCGGTTGTCGTACGGAGTGCCTTTGAATTCCCAATCGTTGAACCAGAGTTCCTCGGTCGTTCCCCAGGCCGACTCCGCGTTGAACATGCCGTCGTGTGTGACGATGCACTTGAAGCGGTCGGTGTGGCCGAGAATCCAGTTGGCCATGTATCCGCCGTAGCTGGCGCCCAGCGCGCACTCCCGGTCTTTATCGATGAACGGGTAGGTCTTCTCGGCGTAGTCGAGGCCCTTCATCAAGTCTTCAAACGGAGCGCCGCCCCAGTCGCCGTTGATGGCGTCGATGAACTTCTGTCCGTAGCCGGTCGAGCCGTGGAAGTTGATCATGATGACGACGTAGCCGCTGCTCGTCGATGAAGTTGGCGCCGCGAACAGCTCGGGATTCCAGCGGAAGCTCCAGTCGTCTCCCCAGGCCCCCTGCGGCCCGCCGTGGATAAGGAACTTCACGGGATACTTCTTGTTGGGGTCGAAGTTCGGCGGCTTGACTAGGAAACCTTCGACCTTGTCGCCATGTGCGCCGGTGAACCAGAAGGGGTCTAGCGGCTGCATTTCGATTTGCGAGAGGAGGGCGTCGTTGAAATGTGTAACTGCACGGAAGCCGCCGTGGTTGGCCTCTTGCTCCCAGATTTCTGTCGGACGGGCGATCGTCATTTCCGTAAAGAAAAGACGTCCATCTGACGCGATCGAGGGATCATCGGCAAATCCACCTTCAAGAACAATATTTCGTCCAAATGTGGATACTTTTGATCCCGCGCCAGAAGAACCTCGCGTGATCTCAATCTGGCCGTTTGCGAACACCCATTGGATGGTTGCAGTTCCAGCATCTTCCTGGACGTAAGCGATCTTCGAGGAGTCAGGGCTCCATGCAAGGGTCCCGACCCACCGGTCAAAATCTTTGCTCAAATCCTTCTTCTCTCCAGTCTTGCGGTCGTACAGCATCAACCGGAAGCGGTCGCTCTCGTATCCCGGACGCTGCTGGGCGCGGTAGGCGATGTAGCGGCCATCGGGCGAATAGAGCGGCGACGAGTCGCTGGCGGGATTGTCGGCGGTGATGTTCTTGGCCACTCCCCCTGCAATCGGGACGATCCACAGATCGTTGTTGGTGGAAGCGGCCTCATTCTTGTCGTGATTCGAGGTGTAGCAAATCTCCTGTCCGTCGGGCGAGAAGGCATAGTCATCCTGCCCGCCGAGGGAGAATACGGGCGCGTCGTAGTCGCCGGGCGTGAGGTCGCGCGGTGCAGAGAGAACTCCAACCATGATGGAGCCGCCGTCAGTTTCTGGCACGTCCATGACGAAGATGTGGCTGCGCTTTCCTTCTTTATAGGCATTCCAATGGCGATAGAGCAGATGATCAAAAATCTGCGCCTTGACCTTAGATTTCTCAGCTGCTTCGGTTTTGTTCGCGTTACAGATCGCCTCCGGCCCCGAGGCGCCGTCGCATTCGGGATACACATCCGAGGTAAAGAGAATGTGCTTGCCGTCGGGTGACCAGAGCTCGCCGCTGGCGTCGGTCTGAATGGAGGACATTGGAAAAAGTCCGTTTACCCTACCCGCCACACCATCGAAATTAGCAATCCAAACCAGCGACCTGCTTCCCTTCGCCGAGATGAACGCAAACCGCTTCCCATCTGGCGCCCAGCGCGGACGGTCGGCATCCTGATCGGCGATGATCTCGCGCTCCTCACCTCCGGCCGTCGGCACGATCCAGATATGCGGCGTCTTGGTGTTGGCTTCGAGACTCACATCGACCACGCTGAAGATCACCCACTTGCCGTCGGGCGAGACTTCCGGCTCGCCCACGCGCTTGAGTTTCATCATGTCTTCGAACGTGAAGGGATGCTTGGCCTGAGCGACCATTGGAAATGAAAAAGCGATGAGAGCAAGACAGGACAGCAACAAACGGCGCATTAAGGATGCTCCTTGGCAAACCGAAAAGTGTAACAGGGTTTACGTAGCGCCGGCGCTACCGTCCAGCCCAGGGATTGACCAGCCGCAGGCCGCAGCCTTCGAAGTCGGCGGTGTTGCGCGTGGCTAGGATGGCATCGCGAGAGCGGGCGATGGCAGCGATCTGCGCATCGAGGTCGGCGATCGGTTTACCTTGCGCGCGACGCCGGACAGCAATGCCTGGAAACGCTCGCGCGGCGTCTTCGTCGAAGGGCAGTACCCGCCCGACGAAGTCTTCTGCAAATGCCGCTTCCGCTTGTGCGAGCATCTGGTCGCGACGCTTCCCTCCGGGAAGCAGTTCGATCCCGAATAGAATCTCAGCCACAGTGATCGTTGTAACGAAGGGCGGGCCGCCTTCGTGACTCTCCGACAGCCAGTCCAGCACGGCGCGCGACGGGGAGGGCCGCATGGGTTCGGAAACCACGTTCGTGTCCAGAATCGTGATCACAGGATTCACTTGAATGGATTTTCCCGAACTGAAATACGGCGCGAAGGAATCTTCAAATCAACTCCGCCGAGCGGAGCAAAGCGACGGCGGATGGCTTCTCCGATATTGACTGGCTCGGGATCGGGCTGTGCCAGACTGGCTTCCAGCAGCTCCCGGGCTTCCTGCTCCATGGAACGTCCGTTACGCGCGGCGCGGATGCGCAGGCGGCGCTTCGTATTTTCAGGCAGTCGGCGAATGGTGATGCTAGCCATGATGTTAATGATAGCATTGATTGCATTGACTGCAAACTTGTATGCTGGGCCACCGCGCGCCGAGCGAGACTTCGTTGTCGTTCAACCGGATTGATGTTCTCAGAATAAATCCCAAGAGCGGTGTCGAAACTTGTAACTCCGACTCAGATTCGCAGACGGCAACCCCTTTCCCAATATGGCATCCAAGGTAACGGCAGAACTGCAGCGCCCTACCCTCGGCCTCACTGAGCGGAGAGGGGTCGGGGGAGGGTCGCCGCGGTACGCTGCTTCTGCAACGAATTCCTGAATTCGGTAGACTAGAGGGTATGAAGCCGGCTTTCCTCCGCGCACTCTTTTGTTTCTTCACCTTGGCTTTAATGGCAGCAGACCTGCCCGCGGCAGCCCAAGAAGGGCCACTCGATTCTGCGCCGCCTACCGCCGGTCTTACTCCCGAGGAGATCATCACGCGCTTTGCCGCGCGCGAAAAGTTGTTCAAGGAAGCGCGCGAGCATTACACCTACCGGCAGGACATTAAGGTACAAACCCGAGACGGCAGCACGGTTACCGGTGAGTACCACGAAGTGTTCGACGTGCTTTACGACGACAAGGGACATCGCATTGAAAACGTCGTCTTCGCGCCGCAATCATCGCTGGAGCAAGGCGGCCTATCGCTCGACGAAGGCGACGTGCAGGATTTCCGCAATCGTCTGCCGTTCGTGCTTACGAGCGATGAAATCCCGGAATACAACATTCTCTATGTAGGCCAGCAGCAGGAAGATCAGCTGCACTGTTATGTTTTCGACATCGCTCCCAAGCAAATCGTCGGGAAAAAGCGATACTTCCAGGGACGAATCTGGGTTGACGATCACGACTTACAGATCGTGAAAACCTACGGCCAGGCGGTTCCGGAAGTTAAAGATACGAAGAAGAAGGGGAAAGAGGAACATCTCTACCCGAAGTTCACCACCTGGCGGGAGCAGATCGATAATCAATACTGGTTTCCCACCTACACGCGCGCCGATGACACCCTGCACTTCAACACCGGCGACATTCACATCCGCGAGATCGTGAAGTACGAGGACTACAAGCGCTTCGGATCGAATGTGAGGATTCTGTATAACGGCCAGGAAGTTCCCAAGGCGGATCAGAAAGATCAGAACGCGCCTGCGCCGGATCAAAATCCGAACCCAGATCAGAAGAAGCCGGAAGCAGCGCCGAATCCGCAACCGCCACAAAAGTGAGAGGACAAGGTTTCAAGGTTTCAAGGTTTCAAGGTTTCAGGGTTTCAGAGTGTCAGAGTTTTGACGCTTTCGACTTTCGCAGGGACTCAATTAGGCGGTTGATAAGGCCGAGCACCTGATAGATCTCGCGATCCAAGCTTTCGTATCGTTCCGGCTTGAGGTATGTGAGATCCAAGGCGATTGCGATTTGAGTATCGAGTTCTAGCAAAGAACCTCGAGCCTGACCAAGGAAATGCTGGAACTCCCCCAAAGTCAATCTGCCTTGTCCTTCGGCGATGTTCGAAGGAACCGAAACGGCGGCCCGTCTGATCTGCGAAGTGAGACCATAGATTTCGTTCCTCGGGAACTGCTCAGTGGCTTGATAAATCTGAAGGGCGAGAGCCTTTGCCTTTTGCCAGACGATTAAGTCGCGATAAGATCGCGCCACAGATTCTCCTGGGAAGCTTCTGCGACTGCAGGCAACGAAACGTTGAAACTCTGAAACCTTGAAACCTCAGTAGAACAAATACTTCCTCCACTTATCATCCGACCGGCCCATTAGTCGCATGATGTGGCGGCTGGTGTGGAGATTAAAGGCGCGAGGTTCGCGCATCAGCTTCATGCCCGCTTCAAGGGGAAATTGATTTCCCTTCCGCCGGTTACAAGCGTGGCAGCAGGCAACCAGATTCTCCCACGTCGACGATCCTCCGCGGGAGCGCGGAATCACGTGATCGAGCGTGAGTTCGCTCGATGGCAAGACCGTGGCGCAATACTGGCAGGTATTGCGGTCGCGCAGCAGAATGTTCTTTCGCGACAGAGCGCGGCTTTGGTGCGGGATGCGTCGATATTCCAGCAGCCGGATCACCGAAGGTACACGCATCGCAATGCGAGCCGCGTGCAGGAAGTGTCCGTTCTCTTCTTCCGTCATAGCCACGCCTTTCAACACCAGAACCAGCGCGCGGCGCGCGGCGCAAACATTGATCGGCTCATATGACGCGTTCAGCACCAGCACGGGCGCATGCAGCGCGTACCCGTTGCCGTCGTGGTGGACGGCCGTGGCCGCGAGCAGGTTAGCGGCGTGTCTTCCGCTGTGACCCGCGCTGTGTCCCGCGTCGGATTCCATTCTCGCTGACATGATGCTCGATTCGTTCCTTTGATCCCTTTTCCTGAGGGCTCCAATCGCGTTCCTAACTTGATGCTACAAACGAAACCGCTATCCTCTCCGGGCTAAAGGCCGGCTGCGCGAGCCAGCGGAATTTCCTGAGCCGCCGCTCCCTCACCAGTCGCGATATCGTCCGAGAACTGAACCTCCACACGCTGCTCGGTATTCTTCAGTGTCCGTGCAACCGTGGCGACCCAAACTTTCGTTGCGCCAGCTCGCCGCAGCACCCGCGCGCACTCGGCCACGGTTGCCCCCGTAGTGTATACATCGTCCACCACCAGCACTTCATGACCTTTCACCACCCCGGGATGCGCCACTGCGAATGCTCCGCGCACATTCTCCCGCCGCTGGTGGCTGGTAAGGCCGGTTTGCGACAATGTTTCGCGCTTCCGCTCGAGCGCATCCGCGCACAAAGTGAAACGCTCCGGCACAGCCATGACCTTCATCGCGAACCGTGCGATAGTCTCAGCTTGGTTGAATTCGCGTTCACGAATCCTGCTACGGTGCAGAGGGACCGGAACTACCGTAACGGATTCCAACTGAAATTCGGGTTCGAGCTCCTCGATGGCCTCACCCAGCATTCGCCCTAAAACCTTGGCAGCTGGCCGTACCGAAGCATATTTCAGAAGATGAATCAACTCCCGCAAGCCGCCCTCGTAGCTGCCGTATGCCACTGCGCGCACAAAAGGAGGTTCGATGCGGCGGCACAACCCGCAACGGGGCGCGCCGGAATCCGTCAATTGTGCATGGGAGGAAAAAAGGCGTTCGCCGCAAATCGCACAGACGCCTCCTGCGATGCGGTGCATGCCATGCAGGCACTCCTGGCACACGGGCAAACGCGACACTTTAACCAACGGTTCGCCGCATATCCGGCAATCGGAAGGAAAGAGAACTGCAAAAAGATTTTCGACGAGTTGAACAGAACGTCGGATCGACGATCTCTGGGCTGCCGGAGCAATAGAAGGCCCTGCCGCTGTGGCTTTGGCCTGGATAGCCCGAATTCGGTCTCCACTACTGCTGAAGACGGCCTCCGTGATCTCCGCAAGGTATAGACGCTTGCGCGCTGCCTGCTTATCGCCAGTATAACGGCGTTCCGCCCCACTAGGCAACGTTGCGGGTACTGCCGGGTTCTTTAATGGCGGAAACAGGAGCCGGAGAAGTCGGCAACTTCACAACCGCTTCAGAGAGCCGCTCCCGCACCGGCATGAAAATCAATCGGTAATCTCTCCGGAAGCATTCTGCGCAGCGCACGGGTTGCAACAGAAAAACCGGAAGAAGGTAGCGCTCGGAGAATGTGCGGCGTCGCGAACGGAAGCCGATATCGCTGCCGCAGTCGTCACAATGAAATTCCAAATACCGCTGGAACCACAGCTGGTCAGAGGAATTCTTAGTCACGTTGCACCTCGGAATATTGAAACTGCGCAGGGGCGAACAGACGAGTACAACTATTCTACCTCAAGCCGGCAGGCAAACAAGATACGGCGCTTCTCGCCATTGGCAACGCTGGAACCCGCATCGCACTTGTAAATCAGGCTGCCCGCGTGCTAACGTGCGCCGTTCCCGTGTTTCGCACAGGTTGCGAAATAATGTTGCCTTCATCCCACCACTTGCGAGGATTCCGCCGATGAGCAGTCCCGTTCCCACAGCCCCCGACGCGGGCGCCAGGAAACACGTCCCTTTCGTTCCCGAACACATGCAGATGAAGGAATTTACTCTGCGCGCTGTGCTGCTGGGACTCTTGATGACGGTGGTTCTGGGAGCGGCCAACGCGTATCTGGGGCTGCGTGCCGGAATCACGATTGCCGCGACCTATCCGGCCGCAGTAATTGCGATGGCGGCTATGCGGGCGTGGAAGGGATCGCTGCTCGAAGAAAATATTGCGCGCACCGCGGGCTCGATCGGCGAGTCGGTAGCCGCTGGCGCAATCTTCACTCTGCCTGCGTTTCTTCTGGCCAAAGCGTGGCCATCGTTTCGCTTCGCCGATGCCTATTGGAAATCCACTGCTCTGATTATGGTGGGCAGCATTCTCGGCGTTCTTTTCATTTCTCTGGTGCGCCGCGCCATGGTGGAAGATCCAGAGCTGCCCTTCCCGGAATCGTTAGCGGCCTCGGAGATTCACAAAGCCGGACAGCGCGGCGCGCAGGCCGCGAAATATCTCTTCTGGAACATCGGCGTTGGCGGCGTAGTTTACATGCTAGGCAGATTCGGCCTATTCGCCGCCGATACCGATCTGCACGTGGGCGTTGGGAGTTTGGGCCACAGTCAGGTCCGTCTCGGCGGCACGGGAAGCACCCACGTCCTGCCTACGGGTGGAACCACTGTGTTTGCGGCGCCCAGCGTCAGCCCTGCTTATCTCGGCGTTGGCTACATTATTGGCGTCAAGCTGGCATCGATCCAGTTTGCCGGAAGCGTGCTGGCCTGGGGCCTGCTGGTTCCCCTGATGGTCTTCTTTCTTGGGCCGCAGCTCAAAGCCTACCTCCCAGCCGACACTCCAGATAATTGGGCAAACGTGGCGGATGCAGTATGGAGATACATTGTCCGTCCCATCGCCGTGGGGGGAATGCTGGTCGGCGCGGCCTACACCCTGTACAAAATGCGCGCCGGCCTGACCGCCGGAATCGGAAAGGCCATCGCAGATCTGCGCCAAACCGCCGAGCAGCAGGCGAAGCTGGCGCGGACGGAACGCTACATGAGTTCAAAAACAGTTTTCAGTTTGATTGCCGTCACGTTTGTACTGATGTGCCTGCTCTACATGAAAATCTCGCATCTGGTTTGGCCGGCCATCCTGGCTGCGGTGGTGATGCTTCTGGTGGGATTTTTCTTTGCCACAGTATCGGGCAATCTGGTGGGGATCATTGGCTCATCGAACAATCCGATTTCCGGCTTGACTCTATCGACGCTTCTGATTGCTGCACTCCTCATGGTCGCCCTCGGGGTCTCAGGAACATCCGGAGTTGCCGCTGTTCTGGGAGTAGCGGCAGTGGTCTGCGTTTCTTCAGCCGTGGCCGGCGAACTTCTGCAGGATTTTAAAGTCGGTTACATTTTAGGAGGCACACCCCAGAAGATTCAGGCCGCCGAACTGATCGCGGTCGTAGTCGCAAGCCTGGTCATGTATTTCCCTCTGATGCTGTTGCACGAAGGCAACATCAGAGCCGGGGGCGTGGGATTCGGGGGCGCGGAACTGCCGGCGCCGCAGGCCGGCTTGATGGCCACGCTGGCGATGGGAATTGTCGGCCATGACATGGCATGGCCGTTAGTCGTGGTGGGGATTTTGTTCGGCATCGCGATGATCATGATGCAGGTAAAGAGTCCGATGCTGGTAGCAGTCGGAATGTATCTTCCGTTCGGCACCACATTCGCAATTTTTGTCGGCGGAGTGATTCGCTCTCTCGGCGACTGGCTCGCGGACCGTCGTGGATTCAACAGCGCGCAAAAAGCCCGCGTGGAAAATGCCGGAGTGCTCGTAGCCTCGGGACTGATCGCCGGAGAAGCCTTGCTGGGCTTGGTTTGGGCGGGATTGCAATTCGTTCCCCAATGGGGCGCACCAAACCATCCGCCACAAATCTTCAGCAACCCATCCTATCTGGTGGGCGGAATGATCGTGCTCGCAGGCCTGGCAGCACTCATGATTTTCGCGCCCGTATCAGCCGCCGGCGATCCGAACGAGCCGGCGCCCCCAACCGCGATGATGTAACCAGGACGCATCTTCCTTCGTGCAACTTGGTGCCGTTCGTGGTTTAGTGTCTTTGTATGTCCGTGTCTTTTGTATGTCGATCACCGAAAATATTGCCGCTGTCAATGAACGTATAGAAAAAGCTGCCGCGCGCGCTGGACGCTCAGGCAAAGATATCGCTCTGATGGCCGTTACCAAAACTCAACCGCCAGAAAAAATTCACGAAGCTTACCGGGCGGGCCTGCGCTTGTTCGGCGAAAATCGCATTCAGGAATTTTCAGCCAAAGCCGCTGCGCTCGCCGATCTGCTCGACGCCGACTGGCACATGATCGGCCATTTGCAGACGAACAAAGCCGCGAGGACTGTGGAACTCTTTCACGCCGTCGATTCGGTAGACTCGCTGAAGCTCGCTGAAAAACTGGATGCATCTGCCCGCAAGCTCGGCAAGAAAGTGGATGTACTCATTGAAATCAACGTTGGCGGCGAAGCCGCGAAGAGCGGTATCGCGCCTGATTCGCAGGAGCTGGATGCACTGCTGCAGACCGCCCCTCGACTTGAAAATCTCACTTTCCGCGGGCTGATGACCGTGCCTCCGTTCACCGACGATCCTCAAAATGCACGCCCGTACTTTCGCAAACTGCGTGAACTGCGCGACAAGATTGCCGCTCGCGGATTGCCGGCCATCGACATGGCGCAGCTTTCCATGGGAATGTCCCACGATTTCGAAGTGGCGATTGAAGAGGGATCTACGTGCGTGCGCGTGGGTACCGCGATCTTTGGGGAGCGAGCGAAATTTTAAACACTGAGGTCACAGAGGAGCGCCGAGACCATGAAGCTTCTTGACCGGCTTTGCGGCGGGACCCTTTTCATTCTCGCCATAGTCGATTGCTGGCTCGTGCCCAGAACTTACACCGGTCGGATTTGGATCCTGGGGACGGCCCTCGCGTTGCTCTTCACCGCGATGCTGAACTTGCTCCGCGTCCGCAACGGATACGCGGTACGAGGTTTGAAAATGTTCTGCATTGCCGCCAACATCTTGATCCTGACTCTGGTTGTCGCGCTGGTGCTCAGCATAGGCGAGGCGCGTACTCTCCACAAACCACAGATAATAGTCGCGGCCACCCTGCTATTCATTGAAACTACGTTTTCGCTGGGAAAGAACGCTTGATTCCAATTCAAGATTCGAGTGGCAGCGTGAGCTTCGCCGTCAAAGTTCATCCTCGCGCGAAAACAAATGCTATCGCCGGCGAACTAGGCGATGCGTTGAAAGTTTCTCTGACCTCACCTCCAGTCGATGGCCGCGCCAATAAAGCGTGCATTGATCTCTTCGCGAAACTTTTGAAGCTGCCGCGATCTTCCGTTACCATTGCCTCCGGCCAGACCAGCCGCACAAAAGTAATTCGTGTGGTCGGACTCTCGGCCGAGGACGTACGCAAACGAATGGCATTGTAGCGACGCCATCCTCGGTGGCCGGCGCACTGTTTAAAGATGTTATTTGAATCGTCAGGAGCTACTCTTGAGCTTTTCCGAACGCTTGCAGGAGATACGCACCGGCTTCGAACGTCCCTTCTGGATCGCCAACATCAGCGAGCTTTTCGAACGCCTCTCTTATTACGCCGCGTTTGCCTCGCTAGCGCGTTATCTGCACGAGACCCTCAATTTCGGAGTGGAGCGGGCGAGCAGTCTCACTGGGCTCTTTGGCGGTTTGGTCTGGTTCATGGCAGTATTCGGCGGAGCCCTTGCCGACCGATTAGGCTTTCGACGAGCTCTCTCGCTTGCTTATTTGATTCTGAGCGCTTCTTACTTCCTGCTCGGTTCGATTGGTTCGCCCTGGCTCGCCCCGGTTCGCAATGCCATGCCTCTCGTGGCGCTGGTATCGATTGTGCTGATGTTGCCTGCGCTCGGCATCGCGCTGGTAAAACCCTCCGTCGTTGGTACAACGGCGCGGGCTTCAAAGGAAAATGTGCGCTCAATTGGATACTCCATTTATTACACACTGGTCAACGTAGGCAGCGCCGCCGGGCCTTATCTTGCTTCCTGGGTGCATCAGCATGTGAGCGTGGAAAATGTGTTCCGCATGGCAGCTCTGAGCGTCTTCGTCATGTTCTTTTTCGTCGTTCTCTTTTTCAAAGAACCGCGGCAAGCGGGCGAGACGCAGACCGTAAGTCTGCGCGCAGTCGCGAACAATTTCCTCACCGTACTCTCGAACCCACGATTCATGTTGTTTCTGCTGATCTTCACCGGCTACTGGATCGTTTTTTGGCAGGAGTTCATCGCACTTCCCCTTTACATTTCCGCATACATCAATCCGAAAGCCGACACGGAACTGATTCTGGTGACTGATCCACTCACGGTCATTGCCCTCACCCTGGTCATCGGCTTTCTCACCAAGCGCCTGCCTGCATTTCACGCCATCACTCTGGGGACGCTAATCAGCAGCCTGGCATGGATCATTTTTATCGTGCGTCCAACAGTTTTCATGGCGGTGGTTACGCTGTTTGTGGTGGCCGTCGGCGAAATCGTGCAACAGCCGCGCTACTACGAATACATCTCGCGCCTCGCTCCCTCCGGGCAGCAAGGCACCTACATGGGATTTGCCTTTCTTCCGCTCGGCATCGGATCGCTCATCGGTGGCAAGTTCAGCGGGTGGCTTATGCATCACTTCGGCGAAGAGATGCACCGGCCGAAATTGGTCTGGTGGTCGGTGGTTGGCGTAGGAGTGGTGACAACTCTGCTGCTCTGGATCTACGACCGATACCTCCGCATCGAGACGGAAGAGGCGAATTAAATTGGCGGCACCTGAACATTCAACCAGCTCAGCCGCTGCGATCGCCGCACAGTTCCGCAAAGCGCTCAAAGATGGCGGCTCGGCTGAACACGCCGCAGGCGTGCAGTGGTTCTTCCGGAATGAGATCAAATCGCATGGCTGGTATGCGGCAGACTTGCGTCGCGCCGCCATCCGTTTTCGGCGGGAACTAAGAAAAGAGCGCGCGATCGACTTTCTAGTGGAGCGTTGCCGATCGGCTTTTTTCCGGATCGGTCCTGGAAGAAAAAGTTGCCGCGGTCTTCCTTCTCGAGAAACTTGATCGAGAGTTCGGCGACCGCGAGTTCAAGTTATTCGAGTCCTGGCTCGACCGCATCAGTAGTTGGGCCGATCACGATGCGCTGGTGCACTGTCTGATTGCTCCCATGGTTGTGTCCAAACCTGCGCGAGCCAGAGTAGCTTTTCGCTGGGCAAAATCGCAGAAGCGCTGGCACCGGAGAGCGGCTTGCGTGGCCTTGATCCGCGGTACGCGGGCCAGGATGTTCTTTCCAGAGGTCACAAAGCTTTCCGATTCGCTTCTCGCGGATGACGACGATATGGTTCGGAAGGGATTAGGATGGCTGCTGCGCGAAACCGCCAAGTTCGATCCCAAGAAAACGGTCCCGTATCTGACGAAAATTCGAAAGAGCGCTCCGCGACTAGTGTTGCGCACGGCGTGCGAGACTTTGCCGCCAACTGTGAGAAAACGGATTCTGCTTCGCGATTCTAAAAATAGCTAAGCCAGGCATCGCTGCGGCGCTGCTTCAAAGCCGCAAACCAGTGGCACAGTGGATAAAGCGTGAGCACGACCGTGGCCCAGAGTAGATAGACGATCGGCAAAGAATATCCCCATCCGGGCGGCGGCGTGATCGGAAACTGACCGAGTCCCGGGGATTCGAACATCCAGTGCACCTGCCCATAGCGCGCATAGCACACGACCACGGCGATGAGATGAATGAGAGGTATGTGCAGCAGGTAATAAAACATCGGCACTTTGCCGATCGTGAGCGCTGGCCGAAGAAATCGCGGAGCGCCTGAATCGACCACCGAAAGAAAGATCATTGCAGGACCTAACGTCATCAGGAGATAGAGCAGCGACGGCGGATATTTGTTCGTATTCAGAAAAGAAAGCATAGTAAACGCAGCGGATTTCTGGGTACTCCAGGGAAGCGGATCGCCATACATATTGATGCCGCGAAGGACAATAAAAGCCGAGGTCAGCCCTACTCCCAGACACAGCAGGAATTTTTTTCTGCGATCCGATTCCCAGCGGAAAATCTGGCCGAGACCGTAGCCTGCCGCTGTTACTCCGACCCACGGAATCAGCGCATAAGCGACGAAGATGATGCGCCCCGGTTCGTTCAAGATGAAACCGGGCGCGGAATGCAGGATCGTCCAAATCGGGTTCGAGAATTGGACGGAATCAGAAAGATTATGGGTTGCGATCATCACTGCGCCAAATGCGGCCACAATAGAAGCCGGCAGGTAAACCAGCGCTGAGAGCGTGATCGTGGCCCAGCCCAGTGCCCATAAAACATTAAGCAGAATCAGGTGATAGTCGAAATTAAACTGCCAGCCGAAACAGCGCACCACGACGACTTCCAGAAAGATGAGCCAGAGGCCGCGTGTGAACAAAAATCGCGACAACTCCCTTTTCGTTTTCTTGCGCAATGAAAGGTAAGCCCCGGTGCCGGTCAGCAGAAAAAATACGGGCGCACAGAAATGCGTGATCCAGCGCGTGAAGAATAGCGGAATCGTTGTGCTGGCGGGGTCGGTCGGATTTACTCCGGAATTTCCGAAGAAGTCCCGCACGTGATCGAGCGCCATGAGAATCATGATGGCGCCGCGCACCACGTCGACCGATTCAATGCGCAAGCGCTTCGTGACCGCAGACGCAATCGTGGGCTCGGCTATCGCACGCATCTAGCGCCAAAGTGTAACAAGGATTTAGGCCCTAGCGAATGGGCGTTTTCGGCCTCGTATCGCTGCCGCCGATTCGCTCAAATCGTTCCCATTGTTTACAATAAAAGTTCGCCCATGGAGCTGGCTGCCATCCAATCTGCGCTGCGCGAACGCAATATCGACGCGTGGCTGTTTTATGATCACCACCACCGCGATCCCATTGCATACCGTGTTCTGGGGCTACCTGCAGGATTGATGGTCACGCGTCGCTGGTTCTACCTGATCCCGGCGCAAGGCGAACCCGTGAAGCTGGTCCACAAGATCGAAGCCGGGCACCTCGATTCCCTGCCGGGAAGTAAGCTTCAGTATTCCGGTTGGCAGGAATTGTTCGACAGTCTGAAATCGATGCTGGCGCCGTACCGCGACATCGCCATGCAGTACTCCCCGAACAATATTGTGTTCACGATTTCCCTGGTGGATGGTGGCACGATCGAGTTGTTGCGCGGCCTGGGGAAAAATGTGGTGAGTTCTGCCGACCTGGTCGCGCAGTTCGAAGCCACTTGGACCGAAGAGCAGATCGAAACGCACTTCGCGGCGCGCGATAGCGTGGATTCAATCGTGGCAGCGGCGTTCAAAGAAATCGGCAAGCGCGTGCGCAATGGCGGAACCACGGAGCATGAAATCCAGACATGGTTCATGGAGGCGTTTGGACGCGAGAATCTGCTCACTGCCGATCCTCCAATCGTGGCCGTAAACGCTAATGCGGGCAATCCTCACTATGGACCGAGCGCGGACCGTCCCGTCCCCATTCGCAGAGGCGATCTGGTATTGCTCGACGTTTGGGGCAAGAAAGGCATTCCAAATGCCGTCTACTATGACGTTACTTGGATGGGCTTTGTCGGTACGCCCCCATCCGGGCGCATGCTGGAGGTGTTCGAGATTGTGCGCGATGCCCGCGACGCCGGCGTGAAGGTTGTCACAGACGCAATCAATGCGGGGCGCCGCATTGCCGGGTGGGAAGTGGATCGCGCCACCCGGAACCACATCAAGCAAAAAGGCTACGGCGAATATTTCATACATCGCACCGGACATTCTATTGGCACTGACGTCCATTCCAATGGGGCGAACATGGACGATCTGGAGATCCACGACGAACGTCAGCTTCTCCCGAACTCCTGTTTTTCCATCGAGCCCGGCATTTATCTGCCAGAGTTCGGAGTGCGCAGCGAGGTCAATATGCTGGTGCGTCCGAAGTCGGCGGAAGTGACGGGAAACATCCAACACGAGATCGTAACCATCTGATGGCAAATTCAACGACAGCAACAACGAAACCCAAAGCAGTTGAGCCGCAGCCTGCCAGCATGATGGCTGTGATCGCCCCCGCCCTTGGCTGGCTCATTCCCGGCGCCGGTCATCTTATTCAGCGACGCTGGATTCGCGGCCTGCTGCTTCTCGTTTCAATCAGTAGTTTGTTTGTGCTCGGCTTGTTGATGCAGGGCCATATTTACAAGGCCAACGGCGGCGACATTCTCGACATCCTCGGCTTCGTCGGCGATCTCGGCGCGGGCGGACTCTATATAGCGACTCTCGCTCTGAACGCAGGCCAAGGGGCAATCGCATTCGCGATTGCGGATTACGGAACCAAGTTCATGATCGTCGCTGGCTTGCTGAATTTCATTGCCGTCGCTGACGCCTATCACATCGCCATCGGGAAAAAACAATGACCGTCCAGCTCACTCACTTCAGCGCGGCTTTTGTCTTCGCGCTTTTTGCGTCGATCGTTTTCGGCATCACGCACCGCGAGACCACTCGCGACATGATCCGCTACGGCCTGTATTGCTTTGTAATGTTCCTCGGCGGCGTGATCGCAGCGGGCTGGGCGATGTGGCTGGTGCGGAGATAGTTTACGGCCTTTCGCTACCAGCCTTTGGGTTTCAGGTGAGAGCTAGCAGCTGATGGCTACCAGATTCTTTTACCCTTGCCACACAAACGCATCAAACACACGCTTCGATTCGAACTTAAGACGCCGGTAGAGCGCGACCGCTCCCGCGTTCGCCTCCGTCACAGTCAGAGACAGCATGGAGAATCCGCGCTTGCGCAGGTTTGCGGAGGTGGCCGCCAGCAGCGCTTCGCCGATTCCGCGGGAACGGTATTCCGGAAGCACGCACACCTGGGTTACGTGACCTACGTCCCCGCG
Source organism: uncultured Acidobacteriaceae bacterium (assembly GCA_963813205.1). Taxonomy (GTDB): domain Bacteria; phylum Acidobacteriota; class Terriglobia; order Terriglobales; family Acidobacteriaceae; genus Sulfotelmatobacter. The sequence goes on from CAWEYI010000013.1 coordinate 121,682, forward strand.
CACGCGTGAACATAGAATTAATCCAATCAGGTTTTTGGCCTTGCGATCCACTGCGGCGAACGAGGACTCGATGTCGAACAGTCCGCATCCTGGAAAGCGCACGATGTTGTTCAGAAAACGCAGTGATCCACCCAGCGTGTGATACTGGTCGTTAATCTGGGCATCAACGTGGCCGCGGTACGCCGCTGTAATCACCGCCGCTGCCGGCTGATAGTCGGCTTCCGTCCATCGCCGGATTTCAACTTCGGGGTGCATCGCTGGAATCTTCGGCGCGAGATCACCCAGCCCGAGAACCATGAACAGCCGCGGATGGCGCGAAAATCCCTGATCGAGAAATGGCTGCGCAACACTGCCTGTGTCGTGCGCCAGCAACTGGGCTTCTACACGATGAATCCCCGGCGACTGTTGCAAAGTTTCAATCACATGCGTGAGCAGCTTGATTTCCACTTCTCGTGGGTTAGGAAGACGATTACCGTCCGTCACAAACAGATCGCCGACCACACCCTTGCTACCTTCATACACAAAGAACGTGTAGCCGAAAATGCGGCCGCGCTCTATCGCTGCGTAACCGGGAAGAATTTTTGCGTCGACATAACGCAGAATCATCTCCGCCGATCCGCTGTAATCCCACGAAAGCAGATTCGCCCACACCCGAGCCTCGTCATCGAGCAGCGGGCGCACATCGACGGAAGAAAAGTGTCTGAGGTCGAGAATCTCCACGAGGCTCCTGCAAGCTCGGCCAACAAATGTTGACCCCGCTCGCGGCGGCAGAACTCCGAGTTTAGTGCCTTTCTGAGAGCTTAGGCAAACTGGCCGAATACAATCCGGTAACACAGCAGTTAGGGCGAGGGACGCGACGCGGCAGCCACCCAAAAATAATCCACGTGCTGCGGAGCATAATGACCGAGATAAGAGACGCGGCGCCCTGCTACCAATTTCGCAATCTCCACTTGCGAATTTTCCGGAGCGACAACCAAGTGCTCCCCTTGCGGAACGCTGCCCCAATCGTAATTAAAAGTTAACCGGTTACGATAAAACATGAGGCCATATTCCAGTTCGCGGCGAACGTGGTAAACAGCCAGCGGCAGCTGATGCATTTCCACAGCGGCGATTTCTTGAGCTAACGGACGCGCCGAGAGCGAAGCATCGATAGCTCCTGATCCAAGTTTTAGCACAGCGCCAACAACGAGCACGACCGGAATCAGAGTGACGAAGCGCAGCATGCGCAGACCATTCTTGCGCACCAGTGTGAACGCAATTCCAACTGACAACACGAACGCAACGGAGAGTGCCACCAGCACCGGTTGCCCGCCCGGAAGACGGTGCTGCGTGATCAGATATGCGATCAGCAATGCGGGAACAATGGGAACCGCTGCGAACAACGCGTGAAGAATCGCTAGCCAGAGCGGGGTCGCTTCAGCGTCGTTTTGAGCCAGGCGACGCCTAAGATAGTCCGCCAGCAAGAGCGCTCCGGCCGGAATCGCCGGAAGAATATAGCCGGGGAGCTTCGATTGCGAAATTGAGAAAAATATGACTGGCACGATCAGCCAGCAACAAAGGAAAATGCCAAATCGATATTCCGGGATACGTTTCGACGAGTCTGTCGCGTACCGTGCAATGCACCACTCCCGCACCGATCGACCAAAAGCCGCAGCCACAAAAATTATCCAGGGAACGAGCGCCAATGCCGTCACGGGCAGGTAATACCAGAACGGCTGAGTGTGGTGATAAATATTTTTCGAGAATCGTCCGAGATTGTGCTCAACAATGAACTCACGGAAGAACCCGGGATTGCGCGCCTGCACCGCGAAATACCAGGGGAGCGCAATTACACAGAAGAGAAGAATCCCCGGCAGCCAGATTGTCTTGAAGACCACGCGCAAGTCGCGGACGGTGGATGCGTATACAGCAATCACAAGGCAAGCGAGAAACGGCGCCACCGGACCTTTTGCCAGTGTTCCTAACGCCATGAAACCAAAAAACGTCGCGAGATAAACTCTCTTCCCAGTTTCATGCCAGGCCCACCACGCCAGCGTACCCATCGTGAAAGCCGCAGCCAGAACCATGTCCATGGATGCGGCGCGAGCGTAGCCCGTGATGCCGGCACAAGAGGCCACCATCAGCGCGCCATCCACCTCAGATCCACGCCGGAATCGGCGCAAGAAAAAATAGACTGCCAGCACCAGGAGAGTAGCATCGAACGCCGATGGCAGCCGCGCAGCCACGTCGCTCACGCCAAAAATCGTGTAAGCCACCATTGCCTGCCAGTAGTAAAGCGGCGGCTTCTCCAGCCAGGGCTGTCCCCCCAGCACTGGCGTGACCCAGTCGTGACGCGCCAACATCTCGTGCGCCACCTGCGCATAGCGCGGCTCGTCGGCTCCAATCAAACCGAATTGCCCCAGCCCATAGAAAAACAGAAATGCGCAGAAGCCGGCGAGCAACAGCGCGTCTGTGCGAATGCGATTCGTCATGCGGATGAAAGTTCGAGATGTGCGGGCAGCGGTGGTGATTTGATGATTGCTGATTGCTGATTTGAAAGCCTGGTCATCGGAGGCCTTCAATCAACAATCAGAAATCATCAATCAACAAGTCGACGGAACGACCAATTCGTAAGCTCACTGCACGGAAGAACCCCGACGCAAACTCTCCAGAATCTGTTGTACAGCCTGGGAGAGCGGGCCCTGCACTGAGCAACCGCTGGCGCACTGGTGGCCACCGCCGCCGAAACTCTCGGCCACTTGTGCGACATCAAGCTGGCCTTTGCTGCGCAGGCTTACCCGGAAACGGCCTTCGGGGAGTTCACGAAAGAACGCAGCAATCTCGACCTGTCCGATGGAGAGCACATAGTTCACCAGGCCTTCACAGTCTTCTTCTTTCGCAGCGCAGCGTTCCATTTGCTCTTGGGTCACCCAAGTCCAGCCAATGTGCCCTTCAGTATTGAGGTTACGCAAGGCTTCGCCCAGCAACCTCATCTTGGCTACGGAGTGCGCAAAATAAATACTGCGCGCACAATGCGAGGGATCAGCCCCGGCCAGCACCAGTTCGCGGGCCAGTGCAAACGTATGCTCGTTCGTGCCCTGGAACATGAACGATCCGGTGTCGGTCATCAGCGCAGTGTACAGGCAGGTTGCAATTTCGGGGGAGAACGGCGTCGCCGCTTCCCGCGCCAGGCGAAAGACCATTTCTCCCGTGGCCACCGCATGCGGATCGATCCAATTCACGTCCGCGAACGGCCGGCCGCTTACATGATGATCAATACTGATCAGAAAGCGATTCTCCAGACCTTCCAGTCGAGTGCGATGGATGCTATCGCATTCCAGAATAATCGCGGCTTGGTAGTTTCCGGCGACTCGATCGGCCTGCAGCACTTGATCCGCGAACGGGAGGGAGCGGTAAACCCGCGGCACTCCGTCATGCAGCACCACATCAGCTTGCTTGCCCATGGCGCGCAAGATCTGGCAACAAGCCAACGCCGATCCGATGGCATCACCATCAGGCCGCGCGTGTGACGTGAGAACGAAACGATCACGCTGCTCGATTTGATGGAGAACGTCCTGCACCATGGCTATGCCTTTTTCGCACCCGGATTCGTATGCGACTTCATCCTTTTTTTCGCCCGGGCTAACAATTCTTCCACTCGCGCTTTCTCTCGCTCCGAACGGTCGAGGCGAAAATACAATTCTGGCGCGCGCCTCAACCGCAAACGTTCGACCAACTCATGCCGGATATATTCTTTGGCGGCAAGCAAGCCCTCGATACTTCGCTCCGCTTCTTCATCGTGACCATCTACATCTACGAGAACCTGCGCCGACCTGCCATCATCGGCCACATGTACCGCAGTCACCCTCACAAGTCCGATGCGCGGATCCGCCAGCTCCCCTTCCACCAGCGTCTCGATTTCCTCGCGCAAGGCCTCGCCTAACCGTCCACGATGATATTTGAGCCCGCGCTTCTCCATCGCTTACCTCGAAGTAAAACGGATGAGAATATCAGAAAATCGACCGCGCGTGTTGGCTCTCCGGTGCCATTGTCGCGCACAAACGCCGATGTCAGCTAAGTACAGAGGTAACAAGGGGATGGCCTCGCTAAAGGGAAAACATCAGACCAATTTGATCGAGACGCGACGACCGACGGCGGCGGCCGCCCGCTGAAGACTGGACAGCGTAATGTCGTCTTTTCCATCAAGCAGCCGGTCAACTTGCGTCCGGCTTGTCCTTAGCAGCGTCGCCATTTTATTCTTCGAGATTTTCTTTTTCTTCATGGCTTTCGCGAGCTGCCAGGCAACAACCTCTTTAACAGCCTGCGCTTGTGCCTCCTCGAAGATGCCTTCCTCTTTGAGGAAGTCGTCAATGCTCGAGCCCATATGTTTCTTGCTCATTGCTCTAACTCCTTCTTGCGTTTGCGCGCCAGGGCCAAATCCTGATCCGGAGTCGCATGAGTTTTCTTAATAAAACCGTGCAGTGCGACGAGACGCTCCTGGTAAAGACAGAGCAGCACGCGCGCCGTCCGTCTCGTCGGCAGGTCGGTCCGGATTTCCCACAAGCCGCCTCCCATGGCACGGCAGAGGGGCATGCCGATCGGCCAACGCCATTGCGCCCGTAACAGGTCTATCCCGATAGCGTGGCGCTCGACCTCGGGCAATTCCTTCAGCCACTCCCGCACAGGTTCGCTCCCGGCCGCAGAACGAAAAAACATCAGCGGGATTTTCCGCTGCGGCTTTTCAGTCACTATTGCACCTTATTTGGTACATTGTACATTAATATGTACGCTGAAGCAGCAAGTCTTGACCCGAACGGATACTTACATGAACTCCACAAACGAATCCGCGATGTCGGCCCCATGGTTGTTGGCGATGCGGGTAGCCAGCCGCTCCACATTCTTCATCAATCCATCGAGATAGTCGCGCGAATCGGAGATGCTGACCACGCCAATCGTGGCGCGGTTCCACACGGGACTCGCTTCGAGTTCGGCGACAGAAACGTTAAAACTGGCGCGGAGACGGTCTTTCAGACTGCGCACCACCTGCCGTTTGTCTTTCAACGATTGCGCCGCTTCGATATGAAGTTCTATCGTGAGGAAGGCGATCATGCAGGCCCTTGGCCCCTACCGGAACTGAATTATCCCTAGCCCTCTGCGGCCTAATTTCTTGATGAAATCCAGAACCAATTTTTCCGAAGTCGCTCTATTTCGAAGAACTTAGCGCCGAAATCTCCGGGCCCGGGGGGAAGATCATCGGTTGAGTAAACGAACCCGGAGAAGCTGTCCAGAATTCCTCGATAATCGAAAAACAGGACTAAGGTATCGCTCTGACGATGGAACCGCACTATTTCTCCGCCGCTGCTCGAAAGACCTGAGAGTCGCGCGGGTAATGCGATGAGATCACCTCTTCCACCCGCACTCTGAATCTGGTTCTGGTACTTGCCGGCGAGCACATCGTTGACGACTGCCATCCGATCGTTGAGGCGGAAGCGAAAATTAAGGTTTGTGGTTAACTCAGTAAACGGTACAAATACCACGATCAGCGCAGCTACGGTATTCACGGCGACGGGCAGGAAAGCGGTCGCGAGTCCGTCATGTCGCCTTCTTATGAGATGGACCGTTGACCAGATCAACGAAACAAGAAATAAGATGCCAACACCAATCTCAAGCAGCGGCTCCAGAAACGGGGTCAGGTACTCAACCAGCGTCCAGCGGAACAGACTCACTAGAATTGCAGTGCCTAGCGCGCAAAGCGCAAGAATCAAAGCAGGGCTAGCGAGGTTACGCCTAACAGAGAGACTCATTGAAATCGCGTGGTGCAAACGCGCGAGAGATCAAACGGACAATGACCGCTCTTAAGCGATCACTTCCGCGGCAATTCTCTCCGTGGCGAACGCCTCGATCACGTCGCCAACTTTGATGTCGCCGTAATTGGAGATCGAGATGCCGCACTCCATGCCGTTCGTAACCTGGCTAGCATCATCCTTGAAGCGCCGCAACGACCCCACCTTGCCCTTGAACACCTGCACGTTGTCTCGCAGCAGGCGAACCTCGGAGTCGCGTTTGATCAACCCATCGCTCACGCGGCAACCAGCCACAGTCCCGACTTTCGGGATGCGGAAAACGTTCAGCACCTCGGCGCGGCCCTGGTAGTTTTCTTTGAAAGTGGGTTCGAGCAAGCCGCTCATGGCGCGCTTGATCTCATCCTGCAGTTCGTAAATGATCGAGTGCAGGCGGATGTCGACTTTTTCCTGCTCGGCAAGTTCCTGCGCCTTGCGCTCCGGCCGCACGTTAAAGCCGATGATGATCGCGTTCGATGCCGAGGCGAGAAGAACATCCGTCTCGGTAATCGCGCCCACGCCGGATCGCAAGAGTTTCAAACGAACCTTCTCGTTCGAGAGTTTCGTTAGCAGATCGGTGATCACTTCCACCGATCCCTGCACATCTCCCTTGAGAATGACATTCAATTCCTTCGTGCCCGCAGCCTTGATCTGCTCCGCCAATCCTTCGAGTGACACGCGCGAACTCTTGGCCAACGCGGCCTCGCGGGATTTTTGCTCACGGTACTCGGAAATCCCGCGCGCCTTGTCGCGATCCGCCACCACCACAAACTGATCACCAGCCTGCGGCAACGCTTCCATGCCGATAATCTCAACCGGTGTCGAAGGAGGAGCCGTTTTCAACTGCACGCCACGATCGTCAAACATGGCACGCACTTTGCCGTAAACATTGCCGACAACAAAATTGTCGCCCGCGTTCAGGGTTCCGTTCTGCACCAGCACTGTGGCCACCGGACCGCGTCCGCGATCGAGCTTAGCCTCAAGGACCACGCCAGTCGCAGCGCGTTCAGGAGTAGCTTTCAATTCGCCCAGGTCGGCGACCAGGCAAATCATTTCCATGAGCAGATTCAGATTCGTTTTCTTTTTCGCCGAGACATCGACGAACACAGTCTTGCCGCCCCACTCTTCCGGCATCAGGCCGCGATCAGCGAGCTGTTTTTTTACACGATCCGGCAAGGCATCGGGTTTGTCGATCTTGTTCACCGCTACAATGATGGGAACCTCCGCCGCGTGCGCGTGGTCGATGGCTTCGAGCGTCTGCGGCATCACGCCATCGTCAGCGGCCACAACCAACACAACGATGTCCGTAGCTTTTGCCCCACGAGACCGCATGCGGGTGAAGGCTTCGTGACCCGGCGTATCCAGGAAAACAATTTCACGCCCATATGCCGGCGATTCCTTGTCGGTGATCCGCACTTTGTAAGCGCCGATGTGCTGCGTGATTCCTCCCGCTTCACCCTCGGCAACGTTAGTCAAACGAATCGAATCGAGCAGCGTCGTCTTGCCGTGGTCGACGTGTCCCATGATCGTGACCACGGGCGGACGAATCCCCGTCTCCGGAGCGGACTCTTCGCTGGCAGCGGCATCAATCTCTTTTGCCGTCTGCTCTTCGAACGTAATTACATTTGTATCTGCGCCGAAGAACCGCGCCATCTCGCTGGCCAGCTCTGCATCCAGAGTCTGATTGATCGTGGCAAATACGCCTTTCGACAACAAACGCGAAATCAGATCTTTGGCACGAATGTCTAACTTCTCCGCCAGATCCTTAACGCTGATGCCTTCCGTGATCGTGATGCTGCGGGTGATCGGCTGCGGCTCATTCGACACCACCATGCGCGGTGGCGGCGTGTAGCCCTTCATTGGGCCTTCCTTCACACCGCGCGGAACATAGCGTTGACCAGGCCGCCGCGCCGGCCCCCCCGGACGGCTGCCTGGCCGCGTTGTGCCGGGAGGCGGAAGAGCAGGACCCACACCCAACGGACGCGCTCCCGCTGGAGCCTGCCGTGTAGGATGCATCGGCCGGCGTTCGCCGGGACGAAGCGGCGGACGCGGCGCACCCGCGGGACCGCCGCCCTGCATGGGCGGACGGCGTTGAAAAATCGGCTGCCCCGGCACCGGACGTCCTGGAGCGGCGCGCATTGCGCCGCCAATTGGAACGCCAGGCTGAACCGGCGGTGGAGGCGGGGCAGGACGCACGGGAGCCTTATAAACAGGCCGCGGCCCGGTCTGCGGAACGATCATTCGCGGAGCGGGCGGTGGTGGAGCAACCGGCTTTGCCACAACTGGCGGCGCTGGCGGAGCACCCGCGGAAACCGGCGCTGCCGCCGAAGACATCGCCGCAACTGTTGGAGCAGTTGGCCGTGCTGGAGGAACAGCAATAGTTGAGGACGCGGCGGGTGCCGATACCACTGATGGCGTGACAACCGGCCGCGGAGTAACCGGCGGGGCAACTGGAGCAGATGCGTAGTTCGGTGGAGGCGGGGTCACCATCGGCGCTTTTACCACCGGAGGTGCAACCGTTGTGGGACGACTCACGGCAGCCGGAGGTGCAGCCGCCGTTTTTTCCGCCGGACCCGGCGGCATCGGCGCATGCGTCACGGGTGGCGGCACCGCACGCGGTGCGACTGGCGGCGCAACCGCTTCCTTGCGCTGCGTAATCGCCTTCAACACATCTCCGGGACGAGAGATGTGCGACAAATCAATCTTGGTTTTGATTTCTTCTTCGCCCCGAGCGGAACGTGCACCAGACTTGCCACTGGAAGACCCACCCTCGGCGGAGGAACGGATGTACACACGTACCTTCTCCGCTTCGTGCTCCTCCAGAGAACTGGAATGCGTCTTCTTCTCGGTAACTCCGACCAACGGTAGCGTATCCAGAATAGCTCTGCTCTTTACTTCCAGCTCTCGGGCTAGATCGTTAATTCGAACCTTACTCATCCGGCCTTTCGTTTCTCCGTGTTGTAAGTTAGGTCATCATTCGACCTCACGGAGTCAATTTCTTCGGTCCCACGCCGTCGAACTTATGCCAGCGTGCCATGATTATTCTCTGGTCTCGGAAGCGGATTCCGCTTCCGGAGCCGGCTGCTCCGCCTGCTCATCACTCTCACTCGGAGCCGCAGCCTGCGGCTCACTGGCCGCTTCCTCCGCTGGAATTTCGCCTGCGGCTCGTTCCTCGGCCGGCGCAGCTTCCGCAGCACCTTCCTCGCCTGCGTCAGGAGCTACCGCGGGCTCAACTTGCATCGCCTCTTCGGTCACTTCACCTTCCACAGGCGCGCCGGCCTCCAGGCTGGCGAAATAATTATTCACCGCCAGACTGATTTTTTCCACCGTCTTTGGCCCGATGCCTTCAATGGCCTCAAGCTGCTCCGGCGTCATATCGGCCAGGGATTCGACTGTCGTTACTCCCGCGGCGTTCAGTTTTTCCACCAGCCCATCGCCCAGTCCCGGCACGCTCTCCAGTGGAGTCGCCGTCTGCGTGACCATCGCCGACATTTGCTGTTCCACTTCCTGCCGCTTCTCTTCCTCACTCTTGATGTCGATCTTCCAGCCCAGCAACTTGGCCGCGAGGCGAACGTTCTGACCCTTCTTGCCAATCGCAAGCGAAAGTTGGCTATCGTCGACTACAACTTCCAGATGCTTGCCGCCGGAATCGACTACGGTGACCTTGCTCACCTTCGCCGGCTGCAAAGCCTTCTCAGCGAATGTGACCGCGTCTTCGTGATATTCAATGATGTCAATCTTCTCGCCGTGCAATTCGCGGATGATCGACTGCACCCGCATACCCTTCATGCCGACGCAAGCGCCCACCGCGTCCACGTCCTTGTCCTTGGACATGACCGCGATTTTCGTGCGCTCTCCAGCTTCGCGCGCAATCGCGCGGATCACCACCGTGCCGTCATAAATCTCCGGCACTTCAGTCTGAAACAAATGCTGCACCAGGTCCGGCACCGCACGAGACACCACCACGCCCGGACCTTTCGAAGCTCTCTCCACGCGCGCAATCACCACCCGCACCCGTTCGCCAATGGCAAACGATTCCAGCCGCGACTGTTCCTTGCGCGGCATGCGCGCTTCCGCCTTGCCGATGTCGAAGATCACATCTGGACCTTCCACTCGCTTCACCGTGGCGTTGACCACTTCGTTCACGCGTCCGATGTACTCGTTGTAAACCGTGTCGCGTTCGGCTTCGCGCACTTTCTGGAAAATCACCTGCTTGGCCAGTTGCGCGGCAATGCGTCCCAGAATTCCTTCGGTAACTTTTGGAATCCGCAGCTCTCCGCCGACTTCCAGGCTGGGGTTCGCCTTGCGCGCATCTTCCAGCGTGATCTGCAACTGCGGATCTTCCACCTGCTCCGGCGTCTCCACCACAGTCTTCACCGCGAAAGCATTAATCTTGCCGGTCTCTTTATCCAACTCGGCGCGCAGATTTTCCTGCGACTTGTAATACTTCCGCGTGGCCATCACGATGGCGTCTTCCACCGCAGTCACCACAATCTGCGGATCGATCCCCTTTTCGCGGCTTAACGCATCGATCGTGTTGTAAAGCTCACTCGCCATAAAAAGTATTCCGTTACGAAGCCCGCATCGTCTCCAGGTTTCAACGTTTCAAGGTTTCAAAACCGTATCATCGACCTTCTTCAACTTTGAAACCTTAGAAACTCTGAAACCTTGAAAATTTTCTATTCAGATTTCAGGTACCAGATTCGCCTTCTCGACATTGGCGAATTCAATCTCAATCTTCTGGCCTTGCTCCGCTGCGGCGCCCATCTTTTTCCGCGACTTCTTGCTCGCCACACTCAAGTCGAGCGCCAGCCGTCCATCGCGAAAACTTTCCAGCCGGCCCTCGAAGTACCGGTTGTTGTTCACCGGATGCCTCGTCATCAACTTCATCCGGCTGCCAACGAAACGTTCAAACTCCTTCGCCTTCGTCAGCTTCCGATCCAACCCTGGGGACGAAACCTCCAGCGTATAACTTCCCGGTACGGCATCTTCAACATCCAGAATCGTGCCAAACTCGCGGCTGAAGTTGGCGCAGTCGCCGTGCGTCACTCCCGCCAGCGGGTCGCCGGTTGCCGCGCCCGGCTTATCCAAAAACACGCGCAGCATGCGGGCATTGCCGCTCCCGCGAAACTCTACTTCGACAACTTCCAGACCGCTGGAGGCCGCTACCCGCTCCGCTATCTCCCGTACTCGATCCAGCTCAAGTGCCATGCATCCAATAACTTGCAGCTTGACGTCGTGCGCAGATTCCGCTGCAACGAAAAAGTGGGCTTGCGCCCACTGGTGTGCCTCGCCAAATGCTGGTACTACACAACAGTTCTCAGTTTTCTAATATACGCCCGTAAGGGGGAAAAGACAAACCGCCGGAACCTAGGCCGTGCGCCAAAATAAACCGGAACCTGCAGCCTCTGCAACGGCTGTGATTCCTATCGGCGCGTAACCGGTCCGACCAGAGCCCGTCCCGGAAACACATCCGGCACAATCTTGCCTTCGTCCACAACTAGCGCTCCTCCCACCACCAGATAGCGTACGCCCACGCTCGGCTCCATGGGTTTTTCAAAAGTGGCGCGATCCGTGATCGTACTTGCATCGAACACCACAATGTCCGCTTCCGCACCCTCCTGTAGTCTTCCTTTATACCGCGCCGCTGGCGTTGACCGCTCCAGCATCTCCGCCGGCATAAAACTCATCTTGCGAATTGCATCCATCAGCGTGACCGTTCCCTTCTCGCGCACGTATTCCCGCAGTACCCGCGAATAAGTTCCCGCGTTACGCGGATGCCCCTCCAGGCCATCGCTGGCGATCATCACCAGCGGATTCGGAATAACCTTATCCACCACCTCTTGCGTATTGGCATAAACCAGCACCCACTGCGTTGCGCTGGAATTGTGCAACTCGTCGAAGCGCTGCTTGGTCAGGTGCTCTCCAGTACCCGGAAGCACAAGATCGCTATAGTCGATCCCGAGTTTCTCGCGCCAGCCCGGATTAAATAGCGCCGAGTTGATCGCCGTCATGCCCGCGATGTAGGGATACGCCTCAGTGGTCACATCCAGCCCGCGAGCGCGCGCTCCCGCGACCATGGAGAGACATTCCAGCGAGTCGCGCAGGCACGTGCTGTTGATGTGGACGATATGCAGCGAAGCGCCCGTAATGGCGGCCGCACCGATCACTTCACTCACCGACTCAATCGCCGAGCCGGGTTCCACGCGTCCCGCACTGCGCATGTGCGTGTACACCGGCAACCCGCTCTCCGCTGCGAGACGGAACATGTCAATCACTTCGAGCCGCGTTGCGCCCGGTGTGTACTGAATACCCATACCGATCGCCAACCCGCCAGCATCAAGCTCTGCGCGCAGTCTCTGTTTTATAGCCTCAATCTGTTCGGGCGTCGCAGGCAGGTCAGTCGCTGGGCCACTCTTTGGCAGGATCGTCCCCACCGGCAATGGCGCGCCAAACACCAGCGCCCGCGCCGCCACATGGCTGGCCGAAGTTCCATAGTGAATCAGCGAACGACCTTCTTTCGCTTTCAAGAATTCGGCAACATCGGGCGCGCCGATCTCAAGTTCGAGCGCCGTGGTCACCCCATCAAGCGCCTTCACTCGCTGGCTCGCCAGGTCCTGACCGTGCTGGTGCAGATCGATAAATCCCGGAGCAACAACCAAGCCGCCAGCGTGAATTACCCGCGGGCCGCTCAACGCTTCAGAAGTTATTCGAACAATTTTTCCGTCGCGGATCCCAACATTCCGCACGGCATCCAGTCCGGTCTCTGGATCCATGACTCGTCCGCCATCGATCACCAGATCGTATTGCTGTGCCGCCGCCGTGGCCGTGCACAACACGAAGACACAGAAAGCGAAAATTAGTATGCGCATAGTTGCTCCGAGAAGATGAGCGATCATACCAAGCCTTCGATCGCCACACAGGACGCTTGGTCATTCCGACGGTGTGCTTTTCTTCACGCGCGGAGGAATCTCAGCCGTCGCTGCTTGACGGGTATAGAGGTTCTACTCGTTGGCTCGATTTGCCGAAATCACCGCGCCCTCTCTAAAATGAATAATCAGCCTCTGCACGCTGGCACACATCCGAGAAACTTATGATTCATTTTCCCGTACCCGAAGCTCTCACCTTCGACGATGTTCTCCTTTTACCCGCCCGTTCCGATGTGATTCCCGCCAGTGCGAATACCCAAACGCAGCTCACCCGCAACATCCACCTGAACATCCCCATCGTCAGCTCCGCGATGGATACGGTTACCGAATCGCATATGGCAATTGCTCTGGCGCAACAAGGCGGAATCGGCATAATTCATCGCAATCTCACCATTGAGCAGCAAGCCAACGAAGTCGACAAAGTGAAGCGCTCCGAAAGCGGCATGATCGTCGATCCCGTCACCATGTCGCCTACTGACAAAGTCAGCGATGCGCTCGAGGTCATGCGCAAATATAAAATTTCCGGGGTGCCGATCACCGAGCACGGCCGCCTGGTTGGCATTCTCACCAACCGCGATCTGCGCTTCGAAACCCGCTTCGATATCCCCATCGATCGCGTGATGACCAAGAAAAACCTCATCACTGTTCCCGTGGGCACAACGCTCGAAGATGCCGAAGAGATTCTTCACGAGCATCGCGTCGAAAAGCTTCTTGTGGTCGACGACAAATACAACCTCAAGGGATTAATCACCGTAAAAGACATCCAGAAGAAACTGAAATATCCTAATGCCGCTAAAGATTCTCAGGGGCGACTGCGCGTGGGCGCGGCCATCGGCGCTACCGGAGATTTTCTCGAGCGCGCTCAGGAACTGGCAGAGGCGAAGGTCGATGTCCTCGCGATTGACAGCGCGCATGGTCACTCCACCAAAGTTCTCGAAGCAGTGAAACTGGTGAAATCAAAACTGCCGGACATGGAATTATTGGCCGGCAACGTCGCTACTTTCGATGGTGCATGCGAATTGGCTCGCGCCGGTGCCGACGGCATCAAGGTTGGCATCGGGCCCGGCTCCATCTGCACCACTCGCGTGGTCACTGGCGCTGGCGTTCCGCAGATCACCGCCATCGCCGAAGCTTCGCGGGCCACCAAAGACGCAGGCATTCCCATCATCGCCGATGGCGGCATCAAGTATTCCGGCGACATCACCAAAGCGTTGGCCGCCGGTGCGAGCGCCGTTATGATCGGCTCGCTCTTCGCGGGAACGGATGAAAGTCCCGGCGAACTAATTCTGTATCAAGGCCGCTCTTTCAAATCGTATCGCGGCATGGGATCGATCGGCGCCATGGCACAGGGTTCAGCCGAACGCTATTTCCAAAGCAACGAAGGCGAATCCTCTGCCGCCGTCACCGATAATAATGGCGATTCGAATCGCATGGGCAAACTGGTTCCCGAAGGCATTGAAGGACGCGTGCCCTACCGCGGTTCGGTCGCGATGATCGTCCATCAGATGGTGGGTGGATTGAAATCAGGCATGGGCTATTGCGGTTGCGCGACCATCGCCGAACTCCTCCAGAAAACCCGGTTCGTGCGCATCAGCGGCGCCGGCCTGCGCGAGAGTCACGTCCATGATGTCATGATCACCCGCGAGGCTCCCAACTATGCCATCGAATAGCACTGGCCCTCTCTCTTGAACCCCAACCAGAAAAATCTGCTCAAGGCGTGGATCGCCGCAATTCTATGGCTCATTGTGATTGCCATCGAGTCCACGGCCATGCTGTCTTCCAACAATACCAGCCGAATTTTGTATCCGCTGCTGCACTATCTTTTCGGATTAGATGTGGTGCAATTCGAGCGCGTGCATTTTTTCATCCGCAAGGGTGGACACGTGGTCGGCTACGCCATCCTGAGCATTCTGCTTTTTCGCGCGTGGCGCGCAACATTGCCGGCGATGAGCGATGTCAAGTGGACGCTGCGCTGGTCCACCATTGCAATTCTCGGCACTGCATTTGTAGCCAGCCTCGATGAATGGCACCAGAGTTTCATTCCTTCTCGCACCGGACGCTGGCAAGATGTGGTTCTCGACACCTGCGCCGGCATCGCGGCCCAGTTATTGATCCTTCTGTGGCTGAAGAATTTTTCCAAGAGCACGGCTCCCAGCCATGCCGGTCGATCCCAATTAAATTGACGGGGTCAGCTGATGAGGCTTCACGGACCGTGCAGTTTGCAAAAGCGCGGCTGCAATCAGTGCCGCCGCAGCCGAAAAATAAAACGGAACTCCAGCCCCATAATGTTTCCACAGTTGTCCCGTGATCAAACTCGCCGCTAGCGTGGCCACGCTGGTCACAAAGAAATAAATTCCCAAAGCCCGGCCGCGAACGTGCTCGCCAACCGTATCCACCACCAAAGCTTTCAGCACCGGCTGTGTAAGGGCATAGTACAAGCCATACACGGCCATCGCGATCCAGATCGCCATGGTGGACGGCGCGCGTCCGAAAACAAAATACACAGCGGCAAAAATGACGTAGCCAATCGACGCAATCAGTCTTCGCGACACGCGATCGCTCAACCATCCCGCAGGCCACGACCCGAGCGTGTAAGTAATATTGAAAACCAATCCCAACAACGGCGCGAGCGCTACGCGAATTCCCACATTCTGTGCCCGCAAAACCAGAAACATGTCACTGGAATTTCCCAGAGAAAAAAGCGTGACGGCGATCAGCACGAAATAAAAACTTGCTGGAAGATTCACCCCTGCTGTCTTCGACAAGGTTGGAAAAACCTTGCTGACTTTTGCGGCACTTGGTTTGGCGCCGTCCGTCCCTGCCGAGTCGCTACTCTGTCTGCTACCTTCCGATATGCCAGCCCACGCTGCCAGCACGCACAAAGCTCCCGGAACGGCCGCGGCCAGGAATACGCTGCGAATGCCGAACCGAGAAAGCATCGCCAGCGCGACTAATGGTCCGGCAACCGCGCCCGCGGAATCCATCGACTGGATCAGCCCATAGGCCGAGCCCAGACGGTTCTTCGGCACAGACTCCGCCACCATTACATCGCGCGGCGCAGATCGGAATCCTTTGGAGAGCCGATCACAAAAGCGAATCAGCAGAATCTGCGGCCACGCTGTAACCACCGCCAACAGCGGCTTTACAGCATTGGCGATGAAATATCCGGCGACGACGACCGGCTTGCGGCGTTGGATGTGATCCGCCAGGTATCCAGAGAAGAGCTGCGAGAACGACGCCACACTTTCAGCGATTCCTTCGATCACTCCCAACTGCGCCGGCCCCGCGCCCAGCGAGGCGAGGAATGCCGGCAGCACCCAATACGCCATCTCTGTCGCAGTATCGTTCAGGAAAGAGGTGATTCCGAAGGCGTAGATATTTCGCGCAGCGGAAGGCTCACGCTCGGCGGTGCGTTCAGGCATTCATAGTTTTTATCACGGAGCCAGATATTTTGGAGGAAGCGATAATGTCGTAGCAGATAATGAATTTCGTGCATCGCGGAGAGAACTGAGAGCGCCGTCAGTACATCGCATCGTATTTCGTCACCACCCACTGCCCGTCCTCGTTCTCAGTGGTGACGGTAAAGACGTCCTGATAGGTTCCGGGCTGGCTGCTGCCGTACAGACGCTTGCCGCGGTAGTGAATAATGGTCAACGGCGGAGCGCTTTCCCATTCCGCGATTTCCCACGAAACCAACGGATGCTGCTTCTCGGAGTCGCAAATAAAATGCGCATACTTCCTGCGGTAGTCGTGCTCCCACTGTGAGAGCAGTTGATCGCAGTGACCTTCGCGAAGCTCGTGCAGAAATTGGTTGGCGCTGTGCTCGATGGTGCGATCGCGCAGAGGATTCATGCGAATGCTAATGGGCAGCCCCGTCAGCGGATCGTGATCCTCGGAGCGTGACAGCACTGGCCCCTGATTGCTCAGCCACCAGATGTAGCCAAGAAATCCAAACACCATGAGCGCGCCAACGCCAACGGCAATCGCGATCTGTGTGCGAGTGAACCCCATCCTTAAAGAGAGTTTATCTGGATGGCAAATTACGACAAGATTACCAGCGGGAGACGCGACTGGACATGTACTGCCGGACCTGTCGTTTGTCATTCCGACCTGGGCAAGAGCCCAAGTAGGAACCTGGTTTTGGAGCACAAAAAAAAGGCACAGCTCTCGCTGTGCCCTTACCCGAAAAAAGAGCTACTCCTTCTTGTCTTCGGATTCTTCCTTGACCGGTTCCACGCCGCCGTCGTGCTGCGCTTGCGCTTCGGCATCTTCCATCGCCTTCCGCGTTTCAGCAGCTTTCTTGGCACGGGCTTCGGCGCGCTTCTCGCGCTTTTCGTCCAGCACCTTTTCGCTGCCCAGCAATTCGAGGAAAGCCTTGTCTGCGCCGTCACCTTTATTCCAACCGGTGCGGATGACGCGCGTGTATCCGCCATTACGGTCACCGAAGCGTGGACCGACGGTATCGAAAAGCTTGACCACCGCCGCGTCCGTCATAAGGTATGACGAAGCAAGGCGGCGAGCGGCGAGGTCGCCACGCTTGCCAAGCGTGATCATCTTTTCGACGATGGGCTTCGCAGCCTTCGCCTTGGGGACGGTCGTCTCGACCCGCTCCTCGACGATCACCGACGTGACCAGGTTGCGCAGCAGCGAGCGCCGGTGCGAAGTGTTCCGTCCGAGTTTGTAACCTGCTACTTTGTGACGCATTGGGAAAAACCCCTGTGTTCAGTTTCTTGTTTACGGTTTCCAGTTTCTAGTTCCCAACACTGACAGCGCGCTAGAAACCAGAAACCGGAAACTAGAAACTACTTTTACAGCTGATCGTCCGGACCGTAAGCCGAAGCCGGCAGCACCATGTTCGAAGTCGGGCCGGGGACGGCATTCCCGTGCTCGTCGATCTTCATGCCCAGGCTCAGACCCATCGTGGAGAGAATCTCCTTGATTTCGTTCAGCGACTTGCGGCCGAAGTTCTTCGTCTTGAGCATCTCCGATTCGGTCTTCTGCACCAGTTCGCCGATCGTCTGAATGTTCGCGTTCTTCAGGCAGTTGTAGCTCCGAACCGAAAGCTCGAGCTCCTCCACGGAACGATTCAGGTTCTCGTTGTGAATCTCAGGCTTGCGATCATCGGACGACGACGTACCGGTTTCGATTTCTTCCTCGAAATTGATGAAGATGTTCATGTGGTCCTTCATCAGCTTCGCGGCCAAGCCGATGGAATCGGCGGGCGTGATGGAGCCATTGGTCCAGACTTCGAGAGTCAGCTTGTCGTAGTCAGTGATCTGTCCCAGACGCGCCGCTTCCACCGTGTAGTTGCATTTGCGCACCGGCGAGTGAACGGAATCGATGGGAATAAATCCGATGCCGAGATCCTCGTCGAAGTTCTTATCCGCGGAAGTGTAGCCGCGGCCGCGCTTCAGCCGCATTTCCATGTCGAGCTTGCCGCCCTCACTGACCGTCGCGATGTACACATCTTTGTCGAGAACTTCGACGTCGCCATCGGCTTCGATCATGCCGCTCGTTACCACGCCCGGCTGATCGGCGCGCAGATAAATCGCCTTCGGCGCATCGCCCGCGAGCTTGAATGGAATCTGTTTCAGGTTGAGGATGATGTCAGTCGCGTCTTCCACCACTCCGGGGATCGACTGAAATTCGTGGAGCACGCCTTCCATCTTCACCGCGGTAACGGCCGCGCCTTCGATCGAACTCAGTAGCACGCGCCGCAGGGCATTGCCCACAGTGGTGCCGAAGCCGCGTTCAAAAGGCTGCGCCCAGAAAATTCCGTATTTATCGGTGAGGGTGGAAGTATCAACTGCGAGACGTTTCGGTTTCTGAAAACCTTTCCAAAGCATTTGTTTCTCCTTCGGCCGTTTGGCTCAATGCTGGCTCCCTGAATCGGTCCATCTTGCAAAAGCTGGATTCAGGTCAAGCGCCAGCACAGGCTGATCTGGCTCGAAATTGTGGACCTAAAATTACAACCACGAAGGACATTAAGGATCACGAAGAACTTCGTATAACTTCATGCCCTTTGTGGTTTATATCACTTGCTATAAAGTTCCACGATGAGTTGCTCATTCACCGGCAACTGAATATCCTCGCGCTTCGGCAACGAAAGCACCCGCGCCGTGTAATTGTCACGATTCACTTCCAGCCAGTTCGGCAGCGTGCCGTGGCTGGCAAATTCCTTGGCCAATTCAAGCACGGTGAGCTTCTTGCTGTTTTCGCGGATGGAAATTTCCTCGCCTGCACTCACCTGATAGGAAGGAATGTTTACCTTCTTACCATTCACAGCGACGTGCCCGTGCCGCACCAACTGGCGCGCCTGGCGCCGCGACTGCGCAAAGCCCAGCCGGAAGACGACATTGTCCAAACGCCGCTCGAGCTGCTGCAACAGCAATTCGCCGGTAACGCCACGCGTGCGCGCGGCCTTCTCGAAGTAGTTGCGGAACTGGCCTTCGAGGGTGAAGTAGATGCGCTTGGCTTTCTGCTTCTCGCGCAACTGCAGACCATAGCCAACAATCTTGGCTTTGCGGTCTTTCCCATGTTGTCCGGGAGCGAAGTTGCGCTTCTCGATGGGACACTTATCGCTAAAACACTTTGCGCCTTTGAGGAACAGCTTCATGCCCTCGCGGCGGCACAGACGGCAGACTGCATCAGTATAACGAGCCAAGTTTATTCTCCTTATTAGATGACCGGTTTACGGGTTTGGCTTCACCCTTCGTCCCGGACGGTGAAACAGTTTCTAGTTTCCGGGTCCGCTTCCATCGTAAGTACAGGAAACTAGAAACCGGAAACTGGAAATCTTTATACGCGCCGTCGCTTCGGCGGACGGCATCCATTATGTGGAATCGGCGTTACGTCGCGAATCGATCGCACTTCAATGCCTGACGAAGCCAGAGCACGCACCGCCGACTCACGTCCCGAACCCGGGCCGCTGACGCGCACATCCACGCTACGGACGCCGTGGTCGCGCGCCATGTTGGCCGCATTCGACGCCGCTTGCTGTGCCGCGAACGGAGTGCCTTTGCGCGATCCGCGAAAGCCCAGCGATCCTGAACTCTTCCACGACAGAACGTTCCCGTTCATGTCGGTAATCGTCACGATCGTGTTGTTAAAGGATGCCTGCACATAGCACAGCCCATGCGGGACGTGCTTGCGCTCCTTCTTCTTGAATGTCTTCTTCTTGCCCTTTTTGTCGGTTGCGGCTGCGCCGCCCGCTGCTGCTGGTTTTGCCATAGAGAGCTTCTCAGTTCCTAAGTTTCGTTCGAGGTTTCAAGGTTGCAGAAGTTTCAAGGTTTCGAAGCCTTGAAACGTTGCAACTTTGAAACCTGCCCTTACGTCTTCGACGTCGCCTTCTTCTTGGTCGATACCGTTCCCTTACGCGGACCTTTACGCGTGCGCGCGTTAGTGTGCGTACGCTGCCCGCGGACCGGCAAGTTACGGCGATGACGGAATCCGCGATAGGAGCCGATTTCGATGAGCCGTTTGATGTTCATCGAAACTTCCTTGCGCAGATCGCCTTCCACCATTCCCTGCTGCTCGATCACGGTGCGGATGCGGTTGACCTCTTCTTCGCTCAGGTCCTGCACCTTTTTCATGGGATCGACCTTCGCCTCATCCAGAATAGTGCCGGCGCGCGGATGCCCAATCCCGTAGATGTAAGTCAGCGCAATGTTGATGTGCTTTTGGCGCGGTAAATCTACGCCTGCGATACGTGCCATATTTGTCCTTGACTCCGGCGCCCGGCCAACCTACCCCTGGCGCTGTTTATGTTTCGTGTTGACGCAGATCACCCGCACCACACCCTTGCGGTGGATGACCTTGCACTTGTCACAAATTTTCTTTACCGATGCTCGTACTTTCATAAATCCCTTTTGCTTTCAGCTTGCGAGAAATGCACTACCTCGCTCCGCTCGGTGGACGGACGAAGGCGTCCGTCTTCCATGATCATTTATACCGATACACAATTCTTCCGCGATTCAAGTCGTAAGGCGAAAGCTCAACCGCGACCTTGTCGCCGGGCAGGATGCGAATAAAATTCTTGCGCATCTTGCCGGATACGTGCGCCAGCACCTGGTGTTTATTCTCCAACTCCACCTTGAACATGGCATTTGGCAGAGGCTCCAGAACCACTGCCATCACTTCAATCGCGTCTTCTTTACTCATTCGCTCCTTGAAATTAGCTCTTAGCCTTTAGCTCCCGGCTCTTAGCTAAAAGCCAAGAGCTAAAAGTTAAAAACCCTATCTCGTCAAAATCACCGGCCCATCTTTCGTCACCGCTACGCAATGCTCGAAGTGCGCGCTAAAGCTGCCATCGGCTGTGACCGCGGTCCACTTGTCGCCCAGCACGCGAGTCTCCGGCTTGCCAAAATTTACCATCGGCTCAATCGCAATCACCATGCCTTCGCGCAACTTCGCGCCGTGACCGCGCGCTCCGTAATTCGGCACCTGCGGTTCTTCGTGCAGGTGCGTGCCAATTCCATGCCCAACGAACTCGCGGACAACGCTGAATCCGGCAGCTTCCACATGCTCCTGCACTGCGGCTCCCACATCACCCACCGAATTGCCGATACGCGCCTGTTCGATTCCGCGATACAACGATTCTTCAGTCACTTTCAACAGTTTCTGCAACTCTGGCTTCACCGTCTCGCTCACCGGCACTGTGATCGCGGCGTCGCCGTAGTAACCGTCCAGCACCACTCCGCAATCGATCGAAACGATGTCGCCTTCCTTAAGCTCCCGTTTTTCCGACGGGATGCCGTGCACGATCTCTTCGTTCACCGACGTACACAGCACGCAGGGATAATCGTAATACCCCTTGAATGCCGGCTTGGCGCCCAGCTCCCCGATCTTCTTCTCGGCCGCCCGTTCCAGATCCATGGTGGTAACACCAGGCTTCACCAGCGTGCGCACATGATCGAGTACCTGGCGCACGATGCGGCCGCTCTGCCGCATCCGTTCAATCTCCGCCGCTGATTTGCAAACAATCGCCATGCTTTATCGAGAACACGCTATGCGTGATGATCCTCAATAATCCTGAATATCTGCGCCGTCACTTCATCCATCGCCCGATCGCCATCGATCGAGATCAGCCTGCCGGTCCGCTGATAGTAATCGGCTACCGGACGAGTCTGCTCCTGATAGGCCGCCAAACGGGGCTGAATTACTTCCAACCGGTCGTCATTGCGGGTCACCAGCTTCGATCCATCCAAGTCGCAAACTTCATCGACCAGAGCTGGCTGAAAGTGGACGTTATAAATCCGCCCACAGGTGGGACAAGAACGGCGTCCAGTAATCCGGAGCAGCAATTGATTATAATCCACGTCAAGCCGGATCACAATCGGCCACGCCCGAGTGCTGTGTAAGTTGTCAAAGAGCTTGTCGTCGAGCAACGCATCCAGCCACCCAGCCTGGGCTGCAGTCCGGGGAAAGCCGTCGAGAATATATCCCCGCTTGCAATCTGGATCTCGCAAACGCAGCCGAACCATTTCACAAACCAGGTCGTCGGAAACGAGTTCTCCTCGCTCCATTACGGCCTTGGCCGCCAGCCCGAGCCCTGTCCCTTGGGCTACGTTGTACCGCAGTAGATCGCCAGTGGAGATCTGCGGAATCAGGTACTTCTCCATGATCCGCTTGGACTGCGTGCCCTTACCGGCACCCGGTGGACCAAGCAATACTATGGGACCTATATCGCGTGAGGTTTCCTGCTCCATCGAGTTGGCCAAAGCCTCCCGAACAGTGTTCAGCAACCCCACAACTCGGTAGAGACGTTGCTTGCAACGTCTCTACCGTCCTGCCCTATCCGCCCGGTCGCCCCTACGACCAGTTGCGGCGGCCGCGAATGCGTCCGCTGCGCGGGGTAAATCCATCGTAATGGCGCATGATCAACTGCGCCTCGATCTGCGTAACCGTATCCATCGCCACGCCTACGACAATCAGCAGCGATGTACCGCCAAAATAAAAATTCACTCCCAGCCCGTTCGTTACCCACACCGGAAGCCGCTCAAACAGCGATCCTCCCAGCCAGAACGGCAAGTGGTTGAGGTGAATGCCAGTAATCATCGACTCCGGAATAAAGGAGATGATGATCAGATAAAGGGCTCCCACCAGGGTGATGCGGGTCAGAACTTCGTTAATATAGTCCGCCGTGCGCTTGCCCGGACGAATGCCCGGAATGAAGCCACCGTACTTCCGCATGTTGTCGGCAACTTCACTGGGATTGAAAACGATCGACACATAAAAGTACGCGAAGAAAATGATTCCCACCGCATACAACACGGTATAGAGCGGCTCGCCCCATCCCAGCATGCGCATCAAGTCGCCAATGTAACGGCTGTTGCGCAGGCCGTAGCCCACCGTCTGCGGCAAAGTTAAAATCGAAGACGCAAAAATCACCGGCATCACGCCGCCCGCATTCACTCGCAGGGGAAGGAAGGTGGACTGCCCGCCCATCACTTTCCGTCCCACCACGCGCTTGGCATACTGCACCGGAAGCCGACGTTCGCAGCGCTCCACGTAGACGATGAACGCCACCACGGCGATCATGAAGATCACCAGTCCCACCATCAAGACCGGCGTGATCGCTCCCCAGGTTCCGTTCCTCGCCTTTTCGATCAGATCCTGCACGCCGCGCGGCAGGCCTACCACAATGCCGGCAAAAATCAGCAGGGACATGCCATTGCCGATTCCGCGGTCCGTGATCTGTTCACCCAGCCACATGACGAATGCGCTGCCCGTGGTCAGAGTCAACATCGTCATCAGAATGAAGGCAGTCCCGGGATGAAGTACGAAGTCGCCAGCCTTCTCCAGGCCAATAGCGATGCCGAATGATTGCACCGCACTGAGAATTACCGTGATATAGCGCGTCCACTGCGTAATTTTCTTGCGTCCAAGTTCGCCTTCTTTTTGCAGCTTGGCCAGCGGCTCATACACCACGGTTAAAAGCTGCAAAATGATCGATGCCGTGATGTACGGCATGATGCCCAGGGCAAACAGCGTGAGACGGCGAAGATTGCCGCCGGAAAACAGATCCACGAACCCCAACAGCGATCCAGCGTTCTGATTGAAATATTGCTCGAGCTTGAGGAAGTTCACACCCGGCGTGGGGAGATGCCCGCCCAACCGGTAGACCGCGAGCATGGCCAGCGTGAACAGTACCCGCTTGCGCAGGTCGGGAATACGAAAAATGTTCGCCAGCTTTTCAAACATTACTGCACGACCTCAATCTTGCCGCCTGCCTTGGTGATTTTTTCCTGCGCGGCTTTCGAGAACTTGTGCGCATGTACGGTGATCGCGATGGTCAACTCACCATCGCCGAGAATCTTTACCGGAAGCTTCTGTTTGATTACGCCGGCCTTGCGGAGCACCTCTGGAGTGATAGGCGAAGCATGCAGCTCGTCTCCCAGCGCAACCAGCCGCTCCAGGCTGACGATGTTGAATTCTTTGCGGAAGATATTAGTAAAGCCGCGCTTGGGCATCCGGCGGTGCAGCGGCATCTGGCCGCCTTCAAAGCCACGGATCAGGCGCATGCCGGTGCGCGAACGCTGGCCTTTGTGTCCGCGAGTGGACGTCTTGCCCATGCCAGAGCCCATACCGCGCCCTACGCGCTTGCGTTTTTCCGACGCCTTCTTGGGTGCTCGAATGTTCGATAAATTCATAATTCGCCGCCTAATCCTGCAAAATCTCAACCAGATGCGGGATCTTGGCCACCATGCCGCGAATCGCCGCATTGTCCGGACGCTCGATCACCTGATTTAATCGCGTGAACCCCAGTCCCCTCACTACCAGTTTTTGTTTCACGGGGGCGCAAATCGCGGAGCGCACCCACTTCAGGTGAATCTTTCCGCTAACCGCCTTGGGTTTTTTCGTCGTCATCATTCACTTCCTCAATCTCACCAACCGCTGTTGCGCGATAGCCGGTAATTGGTACTAAATCTCCTGCATCGACTTGCCGCGCATTGCCGCAACGCTCTCACGGCTCTTCAGAGCTCGCAGCGCGGCAAATGTCGCCTTGATCACGTTATGCGGGTTGGTGGTGCCAATCGACTTGGTCAGCACGTTCTGGATACCAACCGAAGTCATCACCGCGCGCACCGCGCCGCCGGCAATCACGCCCGTGCCTTCCGGTGCCGGCTTCAGCAAAACTTTGCCCGCGCCGTAACGTCCCAGCACCAGGTGCGGAATGCTGGTCTGCGTCAAGTTCACCTTGATTAAATTCTTCTTCGCCGACTCGATGGCTTTGCGAATCGCCTGCGGCACTTCTTTCGCTTTGCCCGCGCCATGACCCACGACTGCCGCCGACGGATCGCCCACCACCACCAGTGCAGCAAACGACAGGTTCTTGCCGCCCTTCACCACTTTGGTGACGCGGTTGATGGCGACTACCTGGTCCTTTAACTGAAACGAATTCGCATCGAGCTTCTTAATTACTGTTGGCATTCTCTAACCTGATTTCGTAATTTTGTAATTTTGTAATTTTGTAATTGAAAATTGACCGCCCATTTTTTCAAATCACAAAATTACCCGATTACTCAATTGCCCAATTCCCTTAGAACTGCAATCCCGCCGCGCGCGCCGCATCCGCCAGCGCCTTCACGCGCCCGTGGTAGATGTAACCGCCGCGGTCAAACACAACCTTGGTCACGCCTTTAGCCTTGGCGCGCTCCGCAATGGTCTTGCCCACGCTCTTCGCCGCCGCCACATTACCGCCGGTTTTGCGGTCGGCTTTCCTGCCCTCGGCCGAACTCGCCGAAACCACCGTGGCTCCATGCAGGTCGTCAATCACCTGCACATAAATGTGATTCAGCGAACGGTACACATTCAACCGCGGACGCTCCGCCGTGCCCTGCATCTTCTTGCGGATGCGATCGTGTACGTGACCGCGCTTCTGATTTTTCGAAATTCTCGTCAGCATAGTCTTCGTCCTTCTAGATATCCTTCGCTTCGCTCAGGATAGCGGCAGCGGGCTCCCGCTTCGCTCACGCCCGCTAAGCGCCGCTACTTCGCTCCAGTCTTTCCGACCTTCTTCTTCAATCTTTCTCCGGAATAGCGGACGCCTTTATTCTTGTACGGATCGGGCGGGCGCAGCGACCGCATCTCCGCCGCTACCTGGCCCACCTGTTGCCGGTCGATTCCGGTAAGTGCAATTTTCGTCTGCTTCGGGTCAACCGTCGCATCCACGCCTGTGGGCAGCGGATATTCGATGGGATGCGAGTAGCCAAGGCTGAAAACAATCATGCCTTTACCCTTCATCTCGGCGCGATAGCCGATGCCAACGATTTCCAACTCGCGCGTCCAGCCCTTGGTCACGCCTTCGACCGCGTTGTTCATCAAAGCCCGCGCCAGCCCATGCACCGCAGCCTGCGAGTCATTCTCGCGGATAGCAACGAGGTTTCCATCCTTTTGCTCAACCTTGATGCCGGAAGGAAGAGCGGTATCCAGCTTGCCCTTCGGACCCTGCACCAGCACGGTATTGCCTTCAATCTTGACCGTCACCCCTTTGGGGATCGGGATCGGCTTTTTTCCAATTCGTGACATAAGATCAACTCTTAAGCTTCCAGCTCCTGGCTTCTAGATCGTTCGACGGAATCTGCGCTTTTAGCTAATAGCCGGAAGCCAGTAGCCAGAAGCTGCCTTACCAAATCTCGCACAAAAGTTCACCGCCCACGCCTTCTTTGCGCGCCTGGCGTCCGGTCATCACTCCGCGTGGCGTGGTGAGGATGTTGATCCCCATGCCGCCCAGCACGCGCGGGATCTCGCTGCGCCGCACATACACGCGACAACCGGGCCGCGACACACGCTCCGCCTTTGAAATGGCGGCTTCGTTGTGCGCGCCGTATTTCAAATAAATCCGGATGACCTTGTGACCTTCTTCCTCCGTCGGCTTGAAGTTTGAGACGTAGCCCTCTTCTTTTAAAATGCGGGCAATCTCAAGCTTCAGCCGCGAGGCTGGAATGTCCACCTTCTGGTGCCGCGCCTGCAGCGCATTGCGCACCCTCGTCAGCATATCTGCGACCGGATCGGTCAACCTCATCGTTTGTTTCTCCTCTAGCCACCCGTTCGCTCCGCGTTCCACGGAGAACCTGCAGCGGCTTACTCTTTGTCATCCTGAGCGAGACGCCTTTTGTCTCGCGAAGGATCTCTAACGCCACGGAATCAGCGTGTCACCCTACCACGACGACTTCGAAACCCCCGGAATCTCCCCACGCAGCGCCAGCCCGCGGAAGCACAACCGGCACACGCCAAACTTGCGCAGATAAGCGCGCGGCCGTCCGCATAGTTTGCAGCGGTTGTGCCGGCGGCTGGAAAACTTCGGCGTCTTCTCTTTCTTGTCGCGCGCCAGCTCAAACTTCTTTTCGATCTTCGCGTCCTTCACTCGCTTTGCTGTAGTCATGAAATCCTTAAAAGAACTTAGTTGTTAAACCCGAAAGCTTTCACGCCCGAAACGGCATACCCAGATGCTTCAGCAGACTCCGCGCCTGGTTGTCGTTAGCCGCCGTGGTCACAATGGTGACGTTCATGCCCTTCAATTTGTCGACCTTCTCGTAAGAAATCTCCGGGAAGATCAACTGATCGTGCAGACCGAGCGTGTAATTGCCGCGGCCGTCAAACGACTTCGTAGAAACCCCTTTGAAGTCACGCACTCGCGGCAGAACAATATTCAGCAGCCGGTCCAGAAATTCGTACATGCGGTCGCCGCGCAGGGTCACCATGGTTCCAATGGCCTGCCCCTCGCGCACCTTGAACGCCGCAATCGATTTCTTGGCCTTGGTCACGATCGGCTTCTGTCCGGTAATCTGGCCCAGTTCATTCACCGCCGGATCGAGAATCTTGGAATTCTGTGTGGCCTCGCCCATGCCCATGTTGACCACAATCTTGTTTAACCGTGGAACCGCCATCGCGTTCTTCAGTTCCAGTTCCTTCAACAGAGCGGGAGCCACTTCCTTCTCGAATTTCGAGCGCAGCCGTGGCCGCTCCTTGGCGCTATGCTGCGCCTGCGCCGGAGCTTTCTGCTCCTGCGACGAGTCTCTAGAACCCTTCTTATCTTTGTCTTTTGCCATTTTGCTTTTTCAACTTCCTCCCACGGTTTCGGAGTGGTTACCGGTTCGTGAGAATTATTTCTTACTCGCCAGATCCCTCGCTTCCCTCAGGATGACGCCGTGAGGGTCAGACACCTCGCAAAGGCGTCACTTATCCAGCGTCGTCCCGCACTTCTTGCATACCCGGACCTTACGATCACCGCGCACTTCGTGCCCAATTCGCACCGGACCGCAAGTCGGACAAACCAGCTGCACATTGGACAACGCAATCCGGCTTTCCTGTTCGGCAATGCCGCCGGCAATATTGCGCTGCGGATTCGGGCGCACGTGTTTTTTCACCATCATCACGTGCTCCACCAGCAGCTTGTTATCGTTGGGAAACACGCGCAGCACGCGTCCTTCCTTACCCTTGTCGCGGCCGGTGATAACTTTCACGTTATCGTTGCGGCGGATATCCACTCGCTTTTGTACTGTGCTCGCAGTTCGCATAAAGTCCAAGTTTCAAGGTTTCTATGTTTCAAAGTTTCAAAGTCAAATCACGCTGTCAAAGATTTCGAATGCTTCAAAGCACCTTGAAACCTTGCAACCTATCTTCAAATCACTTCCGGAGCCAGCGAAACGATCTTCAAAAACCGCTTATCGCGCAGCTCGCGTGCCACCGGACCAAACACACGTGTCCCCACCGGCTCACCCGCATCGTTGATGAGCACCGCGGCATTCTGGTCGAAGCGGATGTATGTGCCGTCCCGCCGCCGATGCTCCTTGCGGGTACGCACAATCACAGCCTTCACCACTTTGCCCTTCTGCACCTGCCCATCGGGAGCCGCTTCCTTCACCGCCGCCGTGATTATGTCCCCGAGACCGGCGTTCAATCCGGTCGAACCGCCGAGCGGCAGAATCATCTGCAGCTTGCGGGCGCCGGAATTGTCAGCGACCTCCAGCATGCTTCTCATCATCACAGCCATGGCTTCAATCTCCCTCAGTCTCGATCGGCTACTTAACGTCGTGCTCCAGGGCAATCTCCGGCACCAGCGCCGTCTTGCGCACAATGTCTTTCAACTTCCAGCGCTTCAGCTTCGAGAGCGGACGCGTCTCCTCGATCCGCACCACGTCGCCCACATGCGCTTCATTCTTCTCGTCGTGAGCGTAGAACTTCTTATTGCGCGCCACCACGCGTCCGTAGAACGGATGCGCCTTCTTGCGCGTGACTTTCACTACGATGGTCTTCTGCATGCGGTTGGCGACCACTTCTCCCACCACTTCTTTGCGCCGGCCCTGCACTTGCTCGCCCTTCGGCGTAGCTTTCCCTGTTGCGGTTTCCGCCATTATCGTTTCTCCGTTGCAGCCGTGCGCGTGCGCTCGCCCTGGATCGTCTTCACCCGCGCAATATCTTTGCGCAATCCGCGAATCTTCTTCAGGCTCTCGGTCTGTCCCATGTTCAGCTGAAATTTCAGCTTGAACAACTGGTCCGCGAGATCGCGACCCTGGTGCTGCAACTCGTCGTCGGTTAAGTTTCTGACTTTATCTGCCTTCATAAAATTCCCTTTAGCTGACAACCCCTCAGTGCGCTACGTCGCGCTTGACGAAAGTCGTACGCAGCGGCAGCTTGTGCGAAGCCAACCGCATTGCTTCGGTCGCGTCCACCACAGTCACGCCTTCCATCTCAAACAAAATCTTTCCCGGACGCACTACGGCGACCCAATGATCGGGCGCGCCCTTGCCCTTACCCATACGGGTTTCGGCCGGCTTCTTGGTGACGGGCTTGTCGGGAAACACTCGGATCCAGATCTTCCCGCCGCGCTTCACGAATCGAGTCATAGCCACGCGGCTGGCTTCGATCTGGCGATCGGTAATCCATCCCGGCTCAAGCACCTTCAACCCGAAATCGCCAAACGCCAGCGTGCTTCCGCGCCACGCTTTGCCGGTCATCCGCCCGCGCTGCTGCTTGCGGTACTTAACTTTTTTTGGCATCAACATAAGTAACTTTCATCCTGAGCATTTTGTCTCCGAAGCCGACGCTCTCACCTAAATCTGAGCGATCTAGAACGCGCCTACGCCCGTCTGCTGTTGCTTCTTCTTGGTCGGAAGAATTTCGCCCTTGTACACCCAAACCTTCACGCCAATCACGCCGTAAGTGGTCCTGGCTTCCGAGAATCCGTATTCGATATCCGCGCGCAACGTGTGCAGCGGCAAACGCCCCTGCAAATACCATTCCGAGCGCGCGATTTCATTTCCGTTCAACCGTCCACTCACGCGCACTTTGATTCCCTTGCAGCCAAAGCGCAGCGCCGAATCTACCGCCTTGCGCATCGCCCGCCGGAAGCCCACGCGCTTTTCCAATTGCAGCGCGATCGCTTCCGAAACCAGCTGGGCATCGAGTTCCGGCTTGTGCACTTCCTGAATATCGACGAACATCTCGCGCGAAGTGCGCTTTTGCAGATCGGCCTTCAGCTTGTCGATCTCCGCGCCCTTGCGCCCGATGATAATTCCGGGACGCGCCGTCTTGATAATGATGCGCAGCTTGTTGCCCGGCCGCTCGATCTCAATCGAGCTCACGCCCGCCGACTTGAGCTTTTCCTTCAGCTCCGTCTTCAGCTTGACGTCTTCGAGCAACAGCTTGTCGTAGTCCCGCTCCACAAACCAGCGCGACTTCCACGGCTTCGTATAGCCGAGGCGAAAACCATAAGGATGGACTTTTTGTCCCATTGCTTCTCCTAAATCAAACCCTCAAAGCTTGTCGTTCCCAACTCGCCAATCAACCCAAAATCCTGTCATTCCGAACTCGCGCAAAGCGCGGGTGAGGAACCTGCTATCCCTGAGATCCTTCGCAAAAAACGCCCAGGATGATGCCAGCGAGGTTCAAACGCCTCGCCAAACGGCGTCACTTGGCAACAGCCTTCTTCTTTTTGCCTGCCGCCGCTTTCTTCTTCGCCACCGGAGCCCGCCGCTTCGCCGGAGCGCCAGCCGATGCTGCCCGCATATGCCCAGGCGTATGCGCTGCACCATTCGCTCCGCCGCGCTCCGCCAAAATCAACTCAATATGCGACATACGCCGCTGATAACGGAACGCCCGCCCCTGCGGCGCCGGACGAATGCGCTTCATCCGCGGCCCGTCATTGGCAATCGCGCTCTTCACGTACAAGTTGTCGAGCTCGATATCCAAATTTTTCTCAGCGCTCAAAAAGTTCGCGTTATCCAGCGCAGACTGCAACAGCTTGCCCACATGCGCCGCCACGCGCTTCTTAGTAAACAACAGCGTGTTACGCGCCTCTTCCACCTTGCGCCCTTTGATCAATTCCAGCACCAGGCGCGCCTTCTGCGGCGAGACTCGCAAGTAACGCATTTCCGCTCGAAATTCCATTCGCGTCTCCCCTTATGCCTTCGGCGCCGCGGGCGCTGACGGAGTAATCGCTCCCGGCCCTCCCGGGATTCCCGCCGGCTTCGCCGCCACTTCCGTCGCCGCCCGCATGGAGTGGCCTTTGAAATTGCGCGTGAAACTGAACTCGCCCAGCTTGTGTCCCACCATGTTTTCCGTCACATACACCGGAATAAATTTCTTGCCGTTATGCACCGCAATGGTGTGCCCCACCATCTCCGGAACGACTGTCGACCGCCGCGACCAGGTGCGCAAAACTTTTTTCTCGTTGCGCGAATTCATACCCTCGACCCGCGACATCAGGTAAAGATCCACGAACGCGCCTTTTTTCGTTGAACGTGCCATAAATTTGCTCTCGCCTCTACTTGCTTCTGCGGTTGACGATAAACTTATCCGTCCGCTTATTATTCCGCGTCTTGTATCCGCGCGTCGGCTGACCCCAAGGCGTCACCGGATGCCTTCCCCCGAAGTCTTGCCTTCACCACCACCGTGCGGATGGTCCACCGGATTCATCGAAACGCCGCGGTTCACCGGCTTCCACCCCAGCCAGCGCGTGCGGCCCGCCTTGCCGATGGTGATGTTCTCGTGATCCAGATTTCCCACTTGACCGATCGTCGCCATGCAATCCTGGGAAATTTTCCGCGTCTCGCCGGAGGGCAATTTCACCAACGCGTAATCAGATTCCTTCGCCACCAGCTGCGCCGCGCCGCCCGCCGAGCGCACCATCTGCGCACCCTTGCCGGGCTTCAATTCCAGATTGTGAATCGACGTGCCAGGCGGAATATTGCGCAGCGGCAACGCGTTGCCCACAAGAATATCGGCATCCGGTCCGCTGACAACTTTCTGCCCCACCTTCATTCCTTCAGGCACCAGAATGTAACGCTTCTCGCCATCCGCATAAGCCAGCAACGCAATGCGCGCCGAGCGGTTAGGATCGTATTCGATCGTCGTCACCGTGGCGGGAATGCCAGCCTTGTCGCGCTTGAAGTCAATGATGCGCAGCTTCTGCTTGTGTCCGCCGCCGCGATGCCAACTGGTGATGTCGCCCGAGTTGCGGCGTCCGCCAGTGCGCTGCTTCTTCTCAACCAGCGGCTTGTACGGATGCTGCGTCGTGATGTCGTCATTGACGATCGTCGTGCGGTAGCGCAACGTCTGCGTCGTCGGTCGATATGTCTTGATTGCCATAAAATCAGCCTTTAGCTTTTAGCCGTTAGCTCTCAGCTCAAACTCGTTTGTCATTCCGAAACCGGGCCAAACGCCCGGTGAGGAACCTGCTTCTCGCAGCTTACAAATTCTGCGCGTATTCCGGCATCTTCTCGCCGGCCCGCAGCCGCACATAAGCTTTCTTCCAGTCCGGACGGTAGCCGGCAAACTTGCCTCGCCGCCGTTCTTTTCCTGGATACATCGCCGTGCGGACAGAGAGAACTTTCACTTTGAAAATCGTCTGCACCGCCTGCTTCACTTCTGTCTTCGTCGCGCCCGGTGCTACCTGGAATACAAGCGTGTTCTGCAGTTCTTTGATCGCCAAACCTTTTTCGGTAATCACCGGACGGCGAATAATCTGATATGCGGATTTCATATTGCCCTAGGCCACCTCCGCCGCTTTTTCGTGCCGCACGCGCTTGCGTGGAGAAGCCGACGCCTTCTTCGCGCCCTCTTCTTCTTCCTTCGCATGCTTGCGCTGGCTCTTGGGCAAAGTATCTTTCAACGTAAGCTGCAACTTCTCAATCGCGGGATGAGAAAAAATCACGCGATCATAGCGCAGCAAATGATAAGGATGAACCTCGTTGCCCGGGATCAGTTCCAGTCCTTCGATATTGCGCGCGCTCAATTCCAGATTGCGGTTTCCAGAGTGCGGCACATCCACGATCAGCACCGTCTTATCAACTTTCAACGCCTCGAGCGTCGTCCGGAACTCTTTGGTCTTCGGTTCCTTCACGTCGAACGCATTCACGATCGTCAGCTTGCCGTCGGCAAACTTCGAAGCCAGCGCTGAACGCAATGCGCCCAGAAGTTTTTTGCGCGGAAATGCGTAGTCATACGATCGCGGGACCGGACCATGCACCGTGCCGCCGTGCCTCCACAGTGGCGACCGGATCGAGCCGATACGCGCCCGCCCCGTGCCCTTCTGCTTCCACAGCTTCTTGCCCGAACCGGAAACCTGCCAGCGGGCCTTGGTCGCATGCGTGCCGCGATGCTGCCCGGCGCGGTAATGCTTCACCGCCTCCCAGAGCAGGTCTTCGTTCACCGCGCCAAAAATCTCATCGGCGAGGTCGAACGTTCCGACCTTCTCACCGCTCAAGTTGTGAATATCAATCGTTGCCATATCGCTTCTCATTGTGTCGCGGACGCCCTCGTCCGCGATTTCACCGTGCTGCATGCACGCGGGCGAGGGCGCCCGCGCTACAACTACGCCTTCTTCGCCGCTCGCTTCGCCGCCTTCAACGGATCCACCGTAGCCGCACCCGCAAATCCGCGGCGCTCTCTGGGCGGCTTCTTCGCTTTCGTGATCACAATGTACCCGCCCTGCGGACCCGGCACACTGCCTTCCACCACCAAGCAGATTTTCGTCTTTATCGACGCCCAAAACTCTCAGGTTGCGCTGGGTTACGCGCGCATGCCCCATGTGTCCCGACATGCGCATTCCCTTGAACACGCGCGAAGGAAACGCCGACGAACCAATCGATCCCGTAATTTGAAACATCGACCCGTGCGACTTCGGACCACCGCCGAAATGATGACGCTTCACCACGCCCTGAAAGCCTTTTCCCTTGCTGACTCCGACGATATCGACAAACTTTTCGCCCTCAAAAATCTCGACCAGCACCCGGTCGCCGACCTTCACCGCGCCATCCCCATCGCCATCACTCTCGAGCGGCACTTCGCGCATGAACTTCACCGGAGGAAGATTATTCTTCGCCAGATGTCCGCGCGCCGGCTTGGTCAGCCGCGACTCTTTCACAAATTCCACCAGGCCAATCTGCGCCGCCTCGTAGCCGTCTTTCACCGCCAGCTTGTGCTGCGTCACCACGCAAGGGCCAGCCTGCAGCACCGTGACCGGGCGCACATCGCCCTTCGAGTCAAACAGCTGCGTCATGCCAACCTTCTTGCCCAGAATACCCGTAACTCGTATCGCCATCTTTGTCTCCAAGCTCAGCGTGGCTCGTCGTTTATGGAACGCCGGCTATTGGCTGAGGAGCGCCTATGCTCATGTGGGGACGGCCGCCCTCGGCTGTCCAGCGGGCGAAGCCCGCGCAAACTATTTATGTTCTTTCCCGAACGCCTTAATCTCCACATCCACGCCCGCCGGCAGATCGAGCTTCATCAGCGCGTCCACAGTCTGCTGCGTGGGCTCGAGAATATCGAGCAGCCGCTTGTGAGTGCGAATCTCGAACTCCTCCCGCGACTTCTTATCGACATGCGGCGAACGCAGCACGCAGTACTTGTTCTTCATCGTGGGCAACGGAATCGGCCCAGCAATCTGCGCACCGGTGCGCCGCGCGGTTTCCACAATCTCGCCCGTCGACTGATCCAGGATGCGGTAGTCGTAAGCCTTCAACCGGATGCGAATTCTCTCTTTTCCAATCACGCTTCACTCTCTCTGACCCCCTCCGGCGTCTCCGGAAGGAAAGAACTAGCGGCAGGATGCAAGCCGCGTTGCTCATGGAGCCGCGGGCGCCTTCGCCCGCGAACCTTTATCGATGCTGCATGCAAAGCGGGCGAGGGCGCCCGCTCCACAAATTCATTCCTTACTGTACAATCTCCGAAATCGTTCCTGCGCCGACCGTGTGTCCGCCTTCGCGAATGGCGAAGCGCAAGCCCTTCTCCATCGCCACCGGCGTGATCAATTCAATCACTAGGCTCACGTTGTCGCCGGGCATCACCATCTCGGTGCCTGCGGGAAGTTCCGCCACGCCCGTCACATCCGTGGTGCGCAGATAAAATTGCGGACGATATCCCTTGAAGAATGGAGTATGCCGTCCACCTTCTTCTTTCGTCAGGATGTAGACTTCCGCCTTGAACTTGGTGTGCGGCGTGATCGATCCGCCTTTCGCCAGCACCATGCCGCGCTCCACATCTTCTTTCGCAATGCCGCGCAGCAGCAGGCCTGCGTTATCGCCCGCCATGCCTTCGTCCAATTGCTTCTTGAACATTTCGACGCCGGTCACCACCGTCTTGCGCGTGTCGCGGAAGCC
The DNA here is from genome assembly GCA_963813205.1 of uncultured Acidobacteriaceae bacterium. GTDB lineage: Bacteria > Acidobacteriota > Terriglobia > Terriglobales > Acidobacteriaceae > Sulfotelmatobacter. The sequence goes on from CAWEYI010000013.1 coordinate 157,034, forward strand.
GACGATTTCCACTTCCTCGCCCACTTTCACCTTGCCGCGCTCGATTCGTCCCGTCACCACCGTGCCGCGGCCTTGAATCGAGAAGATGTCTTCAATCGGCATCAGGAACGGCTTGTCCAGCTCGCGCGCCGGTTGCGGCACGGACTTATCGACCGCCTCCATCAGCGCGTCAATCTGCTTCTCCCACTTCTCTTCGCCATTCAAAGCGCCGAGCGCAGACAAACGAATCACCGGAACATCGTCGCCAGGAAACTTGTAGCTCTTCAGCAACTCGCGCACTTCGAGCTCAACCAGATCGAGCAACTCAGGGTCGTCAACGGCGTCACATTTATTGAGCGCCACCACGATGTAAGGCACGCCCACCTGCCGCGCCAATAGCACGTGCTCGCGCGTCTGCGGCATGGGACCATCGGTCGCAGCAACCACAAGAATCGCGCCATCCATCTGCGCCGCGCCCGTGATCATGTTCTTGATGTAGTCGGCGTGGCCCGGACAATCCACGTGCGCGTAGTGCCGGTTCGCCGTCTCATACTCCACGTGCGCCGTCGCAATCGTGATCCCGCGCGCTTTTTCTTCCGGAGCGTTATCGATCGAATCAAACGACCGAAAGACAATCTTCGGATTATGCTTCTGCAACACCTTGGTGATAGCCGCCGTCAACGTCGTCTTGCCATGGTCAATGTGACCAATCGTCCCTACATTGCAGTGCGGCTTATTACGATCAAATTTCTCTTTCGCCATTTCCGTTATTCCTCAGGGGCTAAAGCCCCGGATTATTATTTCTGCTTGTTACGGCACGGCGAAAGCCGTGCCCTGTTACGAAACTATTTCGTAGTCCCCTGCACCTTGGCGATGATTTCCTCCGCCACCGACCGCGGAGCCTCCTCATAGCGCGCAAAGTGCATCGAGTATTCAGCTCGGCCCTGCGTCGACGAACGCATGTGGGTCGCATAGCCAAACATTTCGGCAAGCGGAACGATCGCCTTGATCACCTGCGAACCGGCGCGATGCTCCATGCCTTCGATCCGTCCACGCCGCGAACTCAAATCGCCCATGATCACACCGGCGTAATCCTCCGGCGTCACCACTTCAACCTGCATCACCGGCTCGAGCAATACCGGCGAAGCCTTGCGCGCAGCTTCCTTGAACGCCATTGACCCGGCAATCTTGAATGCCATTTCGTTCGAGTCCACATCGTGATAGCTGCCGTCGTAAAGCGTAGCCTTCACATCGACCATGGGATAGCCCGCCAGAATTCCGCCTTCGAGCGCTTCCTGAATCCCCTGATCGATCGGCTTGATAAATTCTTTCGGCACCGAGCCGCCGACGATATCGTTGACGAATTCGTAGCCCGTACCTGCCGGTTGCGGGTCCAGCCTGATCTTGGCGTGCCCATACTGACCGCGGCCGCCGGTCTGGCGAATGTATTTGCCTTCTGCCTCAGAGTGCTTGCGAATGGTCTCGCGATAAGCCACCTGCGGCTTGCCGACGTTGGCCTCGACCTTGTACTCGCGCATCATGCGGTCGACAATGATTTCCAGATGCAATTCGCCCATGCCGCTGATAATGGTCTGTCCGCTGTCGGGATCGGTGTGAACCTTAAAGGTGGGATCTTCCTGGGCCAGGCGGCCCAGCGCCATGCCCATTTTTTCCTGATCGGCTTTCGTCTTGGGTTCAACTGCAACCGAAATTACGGGAACCGCAAACGTAATATTTTCCAGCGCAATGGGATGATCTTCATTGCAAATTGTGTCACCCGTACTCACGCCCTTGAGTCCAACTGCGGCACAAATATCGCCCGCCAGAATCTCGCTGATTTCCTCTCGCTTGTTGGCATGCATTTTCAGCAAACGCCCGATACGCTCGCTTCTGCGCCTGCCTGTGTTCAACACGGAGTCGCCGGTCTTGAGCTGACCCGAGTAAACGCGAATAAAAGTCAGCTGTCCGACAAAGGGATCGGCCATAATCTTGAACGCCAGCGCCGAGAACGGCTCCTTGTCATCGGCTTTGCGGACAATCGATTCGCCGTTATCCGGATTCAATCCATGCGTTTCCGGCACGTCGAGCGGCGAAGGCAAATAGTCCACCACCGCATCCAGCAGCGGCTGCACGCCTTTATTCTTGAACGCCGTTCCCACCACCACTGGGAACACTTTCAATGCAATCGTCGACTTGCGCAGCGACGCACGCAGCGCGTCGGCACTGATCTCTTCGCCTTCCAGAAACTTATGCAGGATTTCGTCGTCGTTCTCGGCAATGCTCTCGACCAGCTGCGCATGGAATGCTTCAGCTTTTTTCTTCAGCTCAGCGGGAATTTCTTCGGTCACATATTCGGCGCCCATCGTGTCGTCCTGCCACACGATCGCCTTCATGTTGATCAGATCGATGACGCCTTTAAACTTGTCTTCCTGGCCAATCGGAATCTGAATGGCAACCGGCTTGGCGCTCAAACGCTTGCGGATGGTATCTACCGCATGCTCGAAATCCGCACCCATCTTGTCGATCTTGTTAATGAAGCAAATACGCGGCACGCCGTATTTATCGGCCTGACGCCAAACTTTTTCCGACTGCGGCTGCACTCCGTGCACCGCGTCAAACACCGCGACCGCGCCATCCAGCACGCGCAGCGAACGCTCTACCTCAGCCGTGAAGTCCACGTGGCCGGGCGTATCAATAATGTTGATGCGAATATCGCGCCAGGTGCAGGTCGTCGCCGCGGACGTAATCGTAATCCCGCGCTCCTGCTCCTGTTCCATCCAGTCCATGGTCGCAGTGCCTTCGTGCACCTCTCCGATGCGGTGCGTCTTTCCCGTATAAAACAGGATGCGCTCCGTCGTAGTGGTCTTACCGGCATCGATGTGGGCCATGATGCCGATGTTCCTGCAGCGTTCTAATGGGACTGTTCTAGGCACGATAATCTCTGCTACTTTCCAGGGCTCCGAAACTTTTCAATTGTTGATTGATGATTTTCGATCGCCGATTGAAAACCGGTCCAGTCAACAATCGGAAATCAAAAATCCTGCACGCGAACCTACCGGCTCGCCGCGCTCACCACCGGTAATGCGCAAAAGCCTTATTAGCCTCTGCCATCCGGTGCACATCTTCTTTCTTCTTGATGGCCGCGCCTTTTCCATTGGCAGCGTCCAGCAATTCATTGCTCAACTTGTCGACCATGCCCCGCTCGGCGCGTCCGCGCGCATAAGTCAGCAACCAGCGAATCGCCAGCGAAGTTCGCCGGTCAGCATTCACTTCCACCGGAACCTGATAGTTCGCGCCACCCACTCGACGGGTCTTCACTTCCAGCAGCGGCTTCGCATTCTCCACGGCTTTCGTGAACAACTTCAAAGCTTCGTCGCCGCCCTTTTCCTGCACCTTGGTGAGGGCTTCATAAAAAATGCCCTCGGCGGTCGAGCGCTTACCCTGCCACATCATCGAGTTGATGAACTTCGTCACCAGATTTGAGCCATAAACCGCATCGGCTGGTACGGTCCGCTTTGCTGTATGTCCTTTACGAGGCATAAAACTCCAAGTTTCAAAGTTTCAAAGTTTCAAGGTTTCAGAACATGAAACTTTGAAACCTGCTTCTTAACCCTTCTTCGCCCGCTTGGCGCCATATTTCGAACGTCCCTGTTGACGTCCGGCCACACCGACCGCGTCCAGCGTTCCGCGAATCACGTGATAGCGCACGCCCGGCAGATCTTTCACGCGGCCGCCGCGGATCAGCACGATCGAGTGCTCCTGCAGATTGTGGCCAACACCAGGGATATAAGTCGTGACTTCAATTCCATTGGTCAAACGCACGCGCGCCACTTTCCGCAGCGCCGAGTTCGGCTTCTTCGGGGTTTGCGTGTACACGCGCGTACAAACTCCGCGCTTCTGCGGGCAGCCCTGCAGCGCCGGACTCGCCGTCTTATACCGTGGCCGCTTGCGGCCCTTCGCCACCAATTGATTGAAAGTAGGCACTCTTTGCCGCTCCTTTTTCACACCGACTTCACATCGATGTCGCGCAGCGTGATTACCGCGCGCAGCATCATCGCTCTCCCGGTCTGAATTGCATGATCCGGGCTGGCAGGCTCGGTGGCCAACCATGCTTCTCGCCGCACACCAACCCACGGAGAGAGATTTTGGGTTCCCGATCTAGGTTTGAACTGTCGACGGTGGCACCCGGCCAAAACTCCGGGGGTGCTCCGTATCGCCAGCTCTGTCCTGCATATCCTTCCGCAGACCGCCGGTACTTCGAACTCAGCCGCACCGGATGCCCGAGGGCGAAAGGCAGCGCAGGAACATTTCAGCGAGGAAAGTTTCCAAACCAAAACTCAATTCGGAAACGCATTTTCAAAAGCTCAACCGGAATTCTGCGCAGTACTCCGCAAAACTCACGGCTTACAGCAAGCTTGGATTAACTCGCGGAACCAAACTACTATAGCAACTCGGGCGAAACATCGTCAACCCATGTTTTTTCCTGGCAGTTGTCCAGTTTGGATTTTCCGCTTTGGGATTGAGCTGTTTCTCCTCCCGCAACGGGAACAGTTCCCACATTGGTCAGTATTGACCAGCCTACAGTTCGCTTTTGCCCTACGCTAGTTGTGACCGTCCAAAGGAGGTATTTATGGGTGGTCACCCTTCCACAGGAATATCCTGCGTAATTTGCAGCAAGCCAGTCGATCTAACCGTCGATCTGTACGCCGATGAGAATGGCAAGGCTGTCCATTCGAATTGCTACGTCCAGCACATTACTGGTTCTCGCCGCAATCCATCCGCCACGATGATGGCTGACTAGATTCAAACTGCAACACTACATTTTGCATCCTACTGGAAATGCGGAATAACTGATCGTGGAGAGCGGTGCGGGGTGCAGCCAGCTTGCTGAATCCGCCTGCAGCCTCTACACTACAAAAGTTTTCCGTTCCAATTCAATTTTTCATTTTAAGATAAGCGGCTCGCCGCGCGGATGCTACGTGAGGCGACGAGAGGTTGCATGGCAAGGTTCGGTTGCGTTCAGTGGGCGGGGGTTTTCGCTACGATTTTTTTCTTTGTGTTGTTGCCAGCTTGCGGAGGACACAAACCCGCCGGAACCAGTCCGTTTCCGGCAAAGATTACTCTGAATCCTTCGATCAGCGCATCCATGCAGTGGGGAAGCACGCTGGCGTTCACCGCCAGCGCCCAGAACGGCACCAACTCTACCATCTCGCCGGCCTTCACTTTCTCTTTAACTCCCGACAGCGCGCCCGGAATCCTCTCCATCTCCCCCAGCGGATTCGCTTGCGCCGGAACCTGGAACGCCCCGTACTACAATGTCTGCACGCCTGCAGGATCGGGCACGGTGCAGGTGATCGCTGCGGCACTCGGCCAGATTAGCCCACCCACCACCGTCTTCGTCCATCCTCCTATCGACAACGTTCAGATCAGCATCGTCCCTCCGGTGAATTCTCTGCCTCCCGCGTGCCCTACGCAGAGCGCACTTCCGCCGGCGTGCAATATCGCGTTTAATAGCAGCGCCGCCAACTATTGCCTCTCGCAAAATCAGAAGCAAACCTTACAAGCCACGGCTTACAGCCAAGGGGTCGACATCACCGCTTCGGTTGGGCCATTTACGTGGACCCAGGCCAATTTCAACGTCGTTACCATCACTCCCATCGTAAGTGCTTCCTCGAACCTCATCACCAATCAGGCTACCGTGGAGCCCAACACGCCAGGCCAGACCCAGGTGGTCGCCTCAGCCTCGGGAGTATTCAGTCAACCCTACATTGCGGAGACTTGCCCGGTGCAATGCATCAGTCTGCAGCTTGGCTCGAACGGCTCACAAAACATCGGCCAGACCAACTTCATCGCCACCAAGGGTACTTCGGAAACCATTACTGCGACAGCCGTTGACGTCCAGGGCTGCATCGTGCCCAAGCCCCCGCTCACCTGGACTTCTTCCGCTCCGGCTGCGCTTACCGCTGGCGCCGCTGCCACGACAACTACCACAACGACTACGACTACGACCACCACGACACCCCCTACTACGGCGTCCGCCGGATGCTCTGGCGCAGCAAGTTGCACAATTGGCACTCCACAACCTGGGACGGCAGCCATCACCGCCTCGTGCAGCCCGCCAACTTGTAACGTTGGCTTCCCATTTAATCCGGCCAGCTTTCCGGGACCATATATCCCGCAGCCGGTTTATCCAGTCAATTCAATTTCCGGATTGGTCACCGGCGTCCCGGTTTCGACCAGTGTTCTGGCAACCAGTCAGGATTGTTACAGCAATTCGCAGTGCACCGTTGCGCTCTACGATGTCTCGACTGCAAAAAACATTGCGGCCAGTCCCAGTTCGATGCCCGCCCCCCCTAATTCCCTGATGTTCGATCCGGCAGGGGACAAAGCCTACGTCGGCAGCCAGTACGGATCATTCCTCATCACGACCGCGAATCTCGGCTCGTCCAGTACTAATCCTTTTACGTTCCTGCCCAACCCAGCCAGCACTCTCGGGATTGTGACCGGTAAAGTCCTGGCCGTCTCGCCCAACGGCAATCTGGCGGTGTTCGCCGATACAATCTCTACTCCGAATCAGGTTTACGTCGTCAACACCACCACCTCCGCCGCCGTCACCACTGCTCTTTATATCAATAGCGCAACCACCGCGGCATTTTCCCCGGATAGCTCGAAAGCTTACATCCTCGGCAACGGCGGCAACACTTTATACGTCTATTCGATCCTGCAAGCTCCTTTGACGATTCCTCTGTCGGCGCCAGCCACCTCGATTGCATTTTCTTCCACTGGAGCGTTTGCTTTCATCGCGGGCGGGAGCTCCACCTCGAACATCGACGTTCTCAACACATGCAACAACTCGCCGGTTAGCTTAGCGCTCACCGGATTGCCAACGACGCCCACCTTGCTCAAGATGGTCCCGGCCGTCAGTGCTCCCATGGGTAACGCTACGGTTCCGCTTCTCAACCAGAGTGACCTGGCCAACCTCGATGTTTTCGTCGGCCTCGATAACACCGGCATCGACGTAATCGCGACGACCACCACAACGCCGTTAGTCCCTCCGCCGCCCGCACTCTGCCCGCAGCAGCAGATTGCACTCGCTCAAACCGTCGCTACGTCGACTGCCTTCGCCCCGGTTCACATCAATCTGCAGCGGGGCACTTTCCATCCGCTGAATTTCTTCGTCGCGCCCGGCGGCGCCGCGGTCTACATCGTCACCAGCGACCAGGGTGTTCTCATCTATAACTTCGTCACGTCATCCGTCAGCGCAATCCCACTCAGTGGCGGCGCGGCGCCGGTGGCCGCCGACATCACCGCGGACGGCCAATTCCTTTACGTGGCCGGTACCGACGGAATTCTGCACGAATTGGACACCAATACGGCAACCGACGTCATGGAAGTCCCCTTCTACCAGCTCCCCAACTCCTCGAATAACTTTTGCTACAACTCATATTCCTGCAACCTCAACATGGTAGCGATAAAACCGTAAGAGCGATCGCGACTCTCGCAGCGCGCTTGGACGTTCGCACCGCAATAGTTCAGGCTGCGCTGATTTGGGAGCGCCTTTGATTCAAGCCGATTGCTTCTGCGGAATTGATTCAGCTCGGATTCGTATCAGGAGATGCCTTCAGGCATACCGCATTGAGCGTACGAATTTGTCGCGCCGTTCAGGCGCTGCGGATGATTTTGGGTGGCGCAGCGCTTAAGCGCTGCGATTCGAATACTTAAGAAGAAGAGGGCCTTGCCGGGGGTGCTTACACAGGTTTCTGCAGTTCCTTCGCCACGCTGTCCAGCACGCCATTCACGAACTGCACCGATTCCAGGCTGGAAAACTTCCGCGCGATCTCCAACGATTCATTGATCACCACCGCGCGCGGCGTCTCCGGATACGCAAGAAACTCCGCGACTCCCGCCCGCAGCAGATTACGATCCACCGCCGCCATGCGCTCCATGCGCCAGTGTTCCGCATGCCGCTCGATCAGCTTGTCGATCTCCGGCCCGCGATCCGTCGCCACGCGAAACAGATCCTCCGCAAATCCACGCACATCAGCGCTGGTCCCCGAGTGCTCCGCCCAAAACGTGCGCTGCACATGGTCCACCGTCTGCTTGCCCATGTCCGCCTGAAACAGCATCTGCAGAACCAGTTCGCGGGATTTGCGCCGTGTCCCCATAAAGAGATTGTCGTGGAAGTGGTGATTCAGTTTACTGCACAGGAAGGTTATTTGCGCCGCTTTGTCTTAGCCGTCGTGCGCCCTGGGTGGTCGTTCCGTTTCTCAGGTTGGTCGTTCCGTTTTTTAATTCTGTCATTCCGTTTTTTAATTCTGTCATTCCGAGCGGAGCGAGGAACCTGCTTTTTGCTCACGGCTGATGGCTGACCGTTGATAGCTTCCTTCAACGACGCCATCTCCACCGCCGCCAGCGCCGCCTCAAACCCCTTGTTGCCCATCTTCAACCCAGCTCGATCAATCGCCTGCTCCAAGTTCTCGCAAGTAAGCACGCCAAAAGCATGAGGAACTCCTGTCTCCTGCGCCGACTGCCCAATCCCTCGCGTTACCTCGTTCACGATCACGTCGTAATGTGCGGTATCCCCTCGCAGCAAACAACCGAGACAAATAATCGCATCGAACTTTTTCGTCTCCGCCAGCTTCCGCGCCGCCAGCGGAATCTCAAAAGCCCCCGGCACGCGGATCACCTGAATATCTTCATGCCGAGCGCCGCATCGCAATAAACCGTCCAGGGAGCTCTCCAACAGGCGTTCGGTGATAAAGGAGTTGAATCTTGCAACGATTACGCCGAAACTTTTGGCTACGGCACTCAACTTACCAGCGGTGCTCGATACGTGGTCAGGGCCTACCGGATTTACACACACGAGAATTTTTCCCGGCAATTCCACTGTAAAAGGCTGCTCACTCGACCAGTCGATGACGGAATCCTGGAGTCGCACGCGCAAGTTCTCCTTGTGAGCGGCCTCGTAGATCGGCGTCGGATCTGAGGTCTCAAGGCGAACTAGTAATGAGATGCTTCTTACGTGGTCGGCCATGCCGGGTGGCGATTCCGCCGGCAGCGAACTTAAGGCAAGCGTCGAAACGGGAGCGGAGAGTCTCGCACTTCTGTATCCGAGGGCGTCGCCTGGTCCAGGCGTCCGGACGAAACCAATGACATCGAGAAACTCCGCCAACTTTTCAAAGTCAGCGAGTTCGATATACCGGTCGATATAGAAGGCCTTCAGCATTTTCGATCCGTGTGCGGGCCTTACTTACCTTTAAACCCCGCCGCCCGCTTCTCCAAAAACGCCGCAGTCCCTTCCTTCTTATCTTCACTCGAGCAAGCGACAGCAAACAACACCGCCTCCAAATACAACCCTTCGCTCAAAGTCATCTCCATGCCTTTATTCACGGCCTCCATCGCATACTGTACCGCGAGCGGCGCGTTGGCGATGATCTTCGTCGCAATCGCTTCCGCCCGCGGAATTAACTCAGCCGCCACTGTAACTTCATTCACCAATCCAATGCGATGCGCTTCCTGCGCCGTAATCATCTCGCCCGCCAGCACCATCTGCATGGCAATGCCTTTGCCCACTAATCGCGGCAACCGCTGCGTCCCGCCATAGCCAGGAATAATCCCCAGCTTCACCTCAGGCTGCCCCAGCTTTGCATTCTCGCTGGCCAGCCGCATGGTGCAAGCCACCGCAATCTCACATCCCCCGCCGAGCGCAAACCCATTGATGCAGGCAATTACCGGCTTGCCCAGATTCTCAATCAAGTTCAGAACATTCTGACCGCGATGCGTATATTCCTTGGCTGCAACCGCATCGTTCTTAGCCAGCTCGGCGATGTCCGCTCCCGCAATAAATGCCTTCTCGCCAGAGCCGGTCAGAATGACGACGCGAACCGCCGCATCGTTCTTAATGTCGTGAAACGCCGCCCGCAACTCCTCCATCGTAGCCATGTTCAGCGCATTCAAAACCTTCGGCCGGTTCACGGTGACGTAAGCAATCGCGTTTCTCTTTTCCAGAAGTATGTTTTCGAAGTTCATAAATTCCAATATCCGGAGATCATTGTGCTTGAAAAAAGGTTTGTCATTCTGAGCGGAGCGAAGAACTATGCAATTTGCCGGCAGCGCCGCTGCGGTTGCTTGCCCGAGTTCGCATGTGACCTAAGATGAGGATTTCAGATCCTTGTGAATCCGCGCCTATCCACGGCAGAGAATCACTTCTCCCGCGCCACCGCCGCCACGTCATCTTTACTCAAATCGCAACTGATGCAGCGCTGCGTCCACAGCCGGTTGCCAAATATCTTTCCGCACCGCGGACACTTCCATTCCGTCAGCCACCACGCCCCCGCCAGATAAACTCCGACCCAAGCCAGCAGAATCGCGAAGTCCTTGCCTTCGCCCAACTTTAGCTTATCGATCACTAAGCCGAGAAACAGAAAGCTGACAAACAGCACCACTACCAGATTCCGCCGCGCCACGTAGCTGTGCCACGCCCGGCGATATATCTCCAAATCTTCCGGGCCGCCTTCACCCGGTAGCCGGTCGGTTTTTCTGCGCCTTAGCATCGCGATTGAATCTGGCGCCTTTAGTCTAGCGCCTCATCCAGAATGCCGATTCTATAGCTTATTCGCCTTCGGCTGATTCGGATCCGAATAATCGTAAAACCCTTTGCCCGATTTCCGCCCGTACCATCCCGCCATCACCAGCCGCTTCAGCAGCGGAGGCGACGCGAACCGCCGCTCCTTGAACTCGTCATACATCACGTGAGTAATGTAATAAGTGGTGTCGAGGCCGACAAAATCCAGCAGCGTAAACGGCCCCATGGGATAACCACATCCCAGCTTCATCGCGTTATCGATATCTTCAATCGATCCCACGCCCTCTTCATACGCCCGGATGGCGTCAAGCAAATAAGGCACCAGCAGCCGGTTGACGATGAATCCCGTCTTGTCCGAAGTCCGCACCGGAACCTTGCCCAGCTTTTTCCCGAACTCGTAAGCCGTTTCATAAACGTCATCCGCAGTAGCAATCGTCCGCACCACTTCCACCAGCTTCATCAGCGGCACCGGATTAAAAAAGTGCAGCCCGATAAATCTCTCCGGCCGCTTCACCGAAGTTAAAAGCTCGGTCACCGAAATCGAAGAAGTATTCGAAGCAAAAATCGCCTCTTTCTTCACCAGGCCATCGAGCGACGCATACATCTTCTTCTTCTCTTCCAGGTTCTCGATGATGGCCTCAATCACAATATCGCAATCGGCCAGGTCAGCCCTGTTCGTCGTCCCCTTAAGCCGCGCCCGGATCGCATCTTTCTGCTGCGCAGTGATCCCGCCTTTCTCGACCGGCCGCTCAGCAAACTTCGCGAGGGACTTCTCGATTCCCGCAAAGCCCTTATCGAGAAACTTCTGCTCGACTTCAAGCACAGCGACATCGAATCCAGCAGTAGCGCAAACCTGTGCAATGCCAGACCCCATCAGCCCGCAACCGAGTACGCCAACCTTTTTGATTTCCATAGGAAAGCCTTCTTGAGATGAAAAGATATCTACGAGCAAAAGTAGCGCAACATCTGACCTCTTACCGCGACTGCCAGCGCCTCGGATTGCGCCTGCTATGGAAGCAGGCGATTACCACGATCCGATGCTCCTGAACCTCGAAGAAAATTCCATAAGGCAAAGAGATGCACTCCAACGCGGCGACGGCCTCGATAAACGACGGGAAATTGTAACGGATGTTCCATTAAGGTTTCGACGACAGCGTCGACCGCATGCGCGAAACGCTCACCAAGCTGCGGACGAATGTTGTCATACCATGCCCGCGCTTCCAGCAAATCCTCATTCGCCTCTGGCGTCCAAACGACCGGGAGCGTCACTTTTGCTTAAACAGTCCTGCCTTGCCTTGCTGCCACGGGATTACATCGGAAGGGTTTTGCTGGTGCCGAGCGATTCGGTTATCCAGTTCGTCCCGTTGCGCATCCGTCAACGATACAGCGTCCGCTTCCAGGCTCTCCCAGACCGTGTCCAGCAGCTCTGCCTTTTCGGCAGGTGAGAGGCTGTCGATCTGACTTCGCAGATGGTTCATACGCCTACAGTATCACGCGTCGCTTCCTCAGCGATCTCGTTTCCACTTCAGGCCCATCACATCAAATCCAGCCGTCGCGCAGACGTGCGGAATGCCGGAACCCGTAAGACCACAACCGAGTGCGCCAACTTTCTTAACTCCATATGAATTCTATTTCTTAGCTTCTTTTTCGAAGTCGCGCAATTGCCAAGCTATTTTCCTCAACTCATTCGTGGCGTCCTGCCAACGATCATCTCGATTGAGATCGAGCGATTTCTTGTCCGACTGAAACTGGTCGTTCATTCTCTGGCATTGCCCTCTGAAAACGTCCACCCTCGGATCTGCATGGCTTTGATCAAGGAAGTCATACCATTCCCTATTCTTCGCGCCTCGATTCGCCAAGAATCGTTCGATCAAATCCGCGATTTCAGCCGCCGTCTTGTTGCGTGTCGACATCAGCCAACCATGAAAGCTAGTTCATGCTCTCCACAATTATCGGGATCCCCTGCCCCCGCCAATGCAAGCCGTGGCCAGTCGATATTTCTTTTCTGCCGCTTCCGATTTTAGGGAAGGGCAAAGCCACTCACTGCAAATTGCACGGACAATCGGTCGATATGTGCCGTACTGAGATTGAGGCGCCGGCCGGAAGGGTCGATCAGCGGCCTTCGAGATTCTTCAGCCGGTCTGAGATAGATTCAACTTCGGCATCTAGCGCGCGAAGAGCCGCGGCATGGCTTCGCTGACGCAACTCGACGGGGGACGCCCACTTATGAAACTCGGTGAGCAAGGTAGTCTCCACCTTCTCCAACCGCTGGCTAATCCACTGTTTGTCGTCATCCGTAAGCATAACTGGATTATAGGGCCAGTCCGCAGTAGCCAAGAACTCTAATTCATACTCTCCACGATCATCGCAATCCCCTGCCCGCCGCCAATGCAAGCCGTAGCCAGCCCATACTTCTTCTTCCGCCGCCGCAACTCATATAGCAACGTAATCACCAGCCGAGTCCCGGTCGCCCCCAGCGGGTGCCCCAACGCAATCGCCCCGCCATTCACATTCACCTTCTCACGATCTAACCCCAACTCTTTCTCCACCGACAAATACTGTGCCGCGAACGCTTCATTCACTTCGATCAAATCGATGTAGTCCAAAGACAGCCCAGCCTTCTGCAACGCAATCTTCGTAGCTGGTACCGGACCGCGCCCCATCAGCTTCGGCTCAACTCCAGCAACGCCCCAACTGACAATCCGGCCCAGCGGCTCCATGTTCCGCTTGCGAACCTCTTCCAGCGACATCACCACCACCGCCGCGCCGCCATCCACAATGCCGCTCGCGTTTCCAGCCGTCACGCTTCCGTTGCGACCGAACGCAGCCTTCAGCTTCGCCAGTCCTTCGATCGTAGTCTGCGGCCTCCGGTGATCATCTTCGGTCAGCGATTCTCCCGTAGCCTCGCCTTTGTGATTTCGCAGCGGCACCGGAACCAGTTCTTCCTGAATGCGTCCTTCTTTATAAGCCGCGTCCGCCTTCTGCTGCGAGCGCATCGCAAATTCATCCTGCGCCTGCCGCGTGATCCCCTGCTGCTCGCCATACAACTCCGCCGTATTCGCCATATACAGCCCGCAATAGCTATCGAGCAGCGCCACCATCAGCGAATCTTCTATCTTGCCGCCCGGAGCCAGCGTAAATCCATCGCGCCCGCGAATCGTAAATGGAGCCTGCGACATCGCCTCCATCCCGCCCGCCAGCACAATCTTCGCTTCGTCGGTCTGGATCATTTGCGCCGCGCTCACAATCGCCTGCATCCCCGACCCGCACAGCCGGTTCACCGTCAGTGCCGGAGTCTCGATCGGCAGCCCCGCCCGCAACCCGACATGCCGCGCACCATAGAGAGCATCGCCCGAAGTCTGCTGCGCATTGCCAAACACCGCATGATCAAATTCCTTGGCGTCGATCCCCGAACGCTCGATCGCTCCTTTGGCCGCAACCGCGCCCAACTCCTGCGCCGTAAAATCTTTCAATTTGCCGCAGTAGCGTCCAAAGGGCGTGCGCGCCCCGCTGACAATCGCAATATCACCCGGCTTTAACATGATTTCCTTGCAGACACCGCACTCAGAGCGGATCAAAATTGACCATCAAACTGCTTAGTGTAGCAGCGCGAAAGCAGGTTTGACCACAGCAGGACGAGAACACACAATTCGGATTTACCACGAAGGGCACAAAGGAACACGAAGGAAGAAAGTATCCACAATCCGCCTTCGTGTAACTTCGTGCTCATCGTGGTGAATGAATTTCGAATGCCGGAGAGTGAGGAGATCCAGATTACGCTACTGCTCCCGCCGCCAGCGCCGCTCCCAACGCCACAACCTTCCCCGGACCCTGCACCAGAGAAGTCGCCAGCGCGTGCTCCGCGCGGTTAATCACTTCCGTCACGATATCCACCGGATCATAACTGTCTCGTATTACCGCCTCGGCCAGGCCCGCGGAAAACTCCAGCGAATTGCCCTTCTCCGCACCATCCTTGGCGGGCAATCGCACTTCCGCAATCACTTTGCGAAGTTTTTCGACGGCCATGAGCGCTTCTTTCTCCGCTGTGTCGCCGAGGATGAGCGCAATCGTCGTCGTATCGTAACGGAACGCCAGATCATTCGTGCGGATGTTGGCGGCGAACTGTTGTCCAATCTTTTCCATCACCGCTTCAATCGCTGCGTCGCCATATTCCTTGAGCAGCGCGGCGCTGCGTCCAAACTGCAACAGGAGCACCGAAACCGGAGAGGCATTCTGCGCCGCACGCTTGCTTTCCGCCAGCAGCAAATCCAGATAAGAACTTCGCTTCAGCAGTCCGGACTTCTCGTCCGTCACCGAAAGATTTTTCACCAGCCGGCGCAGGCCCGCATTATTCAGCGCGATCACCATCTGGTCGGCCAGAGTCTTCAATACGACAGTATCTGTCTGCGGCCATGCCCGCGGTTTGCTATGCAACAAGGCCAGCACTCCCACGGAATCCTCGCCATTGCTGAGTGGAAACGCGATCACAGATGTGATTCCCAGCTCCACCACTGCCTTGTGTACCGATTGCAACTCGGCCGCCTTCTGCGCATCGGCAATGATCACGGGCTCGTTCGACGACGGCGAGGACGATAAAGACAAATCCTGCAGCACGCACATGATAGCTTTGACAGCTCCTGGCTCCCCCGCCTTCGCTCCCTTGCCGCAGAATTCCTGTACTGCCGTGGGCCTCGAACCCGGAGTACACATCGCCGCCACGCAACGCGATACATCCCAATGCCCGCCAATTTCGTTCACTGCCGTCGTCAACACCGCAGCCGCCGTCGTCTGGTGATACAGCTTGCGGGTAATCTCAGCCACGCGGGTCACGTTTCGCATCTCCGCCATAGGATCACCGACCGGCGGCGCTGCTACCGGAACTGGCGCAGGAACCGCAGGCGGCGCTGCGGCAGCAACGACCGCCCGCGGCGCGGCCCCGGCATGGGTTGGCGTCACGCCCGCGGAAAGATAGAGCCGCTGCAAATCTTCATTGCGTTCTTCCTCGCGCGGAAACAATTCCTGAATTCTCTGCAGCCGTTCGACTGCCTTGTTGCGCATTCCGTACTGCACGAGTATTTCCGCCTGCAACATCAGATCCTGCAATGTTGAGGCGCCCAGGGTCGCTTGATGCTCAACCGAGGTCTCCGGGGCTGCTTTGCTTACCGGGGTGAACCGTGACGCGATCGCCTCAAATTTTTTCTCATCGATCTTGCCCTTCAACATTTCCAGCCGCTTGGTGTGGCCAGATTCATACGGATCTACTTCCGCGGCGCGATCCAGACATTCGGCTGCTTTATCAAAGTCCTGGGTCCCGCAGTACACATCGAAAAGTTTCAGCAGCGTTTGGCAATAATCGCCTTCGCGATTCGAGGCGTTGAACAACTCGCTGAGAAACTCCAGCATCCCCGGCGACGCCCGCCGCGTCGCGGCAATATCCTGCATCACGGTTATAAATTGCCGTCGCTCGCCACGCTTCGCTTGGAACTGTCCCAGCTTGCGCGCCAGTGAGACGGCCGCATCATCCTGCTCAGCGTCCACCAGTTGCCCAATCAGCGCCGTTACTTGCGACATCCGCTTTGGATTTTCTTCAAACAGCTGCCACACCAGCGGCTCCGCGTCCGCATACCGGCCTGCCGCCAGCAAAGCCTCGGCATAAATATCGCGCAGTTCCGGCGAAGTTTTCCCCGCATTCACCTGCGGCTCCAGAATAAAAATCGCCGCGCCAATCTGCCCCTGCCCCAATAGACTCTTCCCATAGGCCAGCGCAATTTCCTCGTCCGAGGAATCTTCCTGGTAGGCGCGCTCATACCACTGCGCGGGATCGCCGCCGCTTTCCGCGGTTGATTGCGCCACGCGCTTGAAAGCTTCCGCCGAGGCCTTGCTTTCTCCCAGCTCAGAAGACAGTTCCGCAACGCGCAGGTAATTGGCCTGCGTCGGTTCCAGCGCCACGATCCGTCCCAGCACCACCAGTGCATCTTTCTTGTCTTCCAGCTTCGCCAGATCGCTCAATGCGGATTCATACGTGCCCACCGCCAGCTTTTTATTCGATCCTTCCAGCAACTGGCCGAAGCGGACTTTCTGATCCCAAGTGGGACTGCCATGCCGCGCCAATTTCTTATAAGTCAAGCTGGCTCGCGTGGCATCCCCGGCATTCACCTGCCGCTCAAATAGTTCACCCAACAGCCGAACCGCATCGCGCCCGCGGTTTTGCGACAGGCACAAATCCGCCGCGAGTGCGCGCACCGTATCGTCTTCGGGATCGTCGCGCAGGACCAGCAGATATTCTTCCAGCGCCTCGGCGGCCTTGCCCTTCTGCAGGAGTTTTCCGGCGCGCTCCACCCGCCGGGTCAGCTCGGTTCGGTCCGCGCGCGTTGTCGTATCGGCCATGGGTCGGATGTAGGCAGACTACCGCTGCTTCGATTCTAGAAGTCCCCCTCAGTGCCAGCAATCCGCAAGGGTTCGCCAGCGATTACGAAAGTCACTGGCTCCCGCTTTGGTCTACCCTGTGAACCCCCGTGTCCCCGGTGGTTAGAGGTCTTGGTGTTAAAGATCTCGGTGGTTAAAGATCCTCGCGAAAAAGATCTTGAACTCGCCCCCTGGCGCAGGAATTTGTTATCGTGCACCATGCCTTCGGCCCCGCGGAGCCCGGAGATCGTCCAGGCACAAGTTCACGAAGAAGGTCTCCACCACCAACTCACCGCCGGACAAATGACAATGGTGGCCGTCGGTGGCTCCATCGGCACTGGACTTCTCCTGGGCTCCGCCGCAGCACTCGAGATCGCCGGGCCGGGCGTGATCCTCAGCTACGTCATCGCCGCTTTTATCGCTTACACCGTGGCCATGGCTCTGGGTGAGTTAGCCAGCATGCATCCCGCAGCCGGATCATTCGGGGTCTACGGTGAAATTTACCTGAATCAATATCTGGGATTTCTCTGCCGCGCCGCATACTGGGCCTCCATTGCCTTTTCCATCGGCGCCGAACTCGTCGCCTCCGCCACCTACATGACCTATTGGCTGCCTGCCGTTCCCGGAGAAATTTGGGTCATCGTCTTCTCGGCTCTGCTTCTGGTCGTCAACCTGCGCAGCGTCGGCTCCTTCGGACGCTTTGAATTCTGGTTCTCCATGATCAAGTTCGCCACCATCGTGGTCTTCATTTTGGCCGGGGCGGCTTTGATGTTTACCGGGCACGTTACCCCGCAATACACGGCTCACGGCGGATTCTTTCCCAAAGGTACAATCGCGCCGCTACTGGCCGTCTTTCTCGCCATCTATGCTTTTGGTGGGGTCGAAATGCTCGCCGTAACCACCGGCGAGTCGCGTTCTGCAAAAGATATTCCCCGGGCCGCGCGTCTCACATTTTTTCTGCTCGCTGGCCTTTACCTGGGCGCGATCATTGTTCTCGTCGGCGTAATGCCGTGGAATCATGCTGGCGTTACAGAGAGTCCATTCGTCAGCGTTCTCCGGCTGGCAAAAATTCCCGCCGCGGCATTCTTTATGAATTTCGTTGTTCTTACCGCCGCGCTCTCCGGAGCCAACGCCAAACTCTACGTCGCCTCGCGCCTGCTGTTTTCCATGGGCCGCACCCGATGGGCTCCAGCCAGCCTCGGCAAGCTCAATGTTTCAGGCTCGCCCCGACTCGCCTTACTCGTCTCTTCCTACGGAATCGTGACCGCGCTCATTATCGAAAACTGGGCTCCGAAGCAAGCCTTTCTCTACATCATGGGGGCAGCATTCTCCGGCTTGATTCTTTCCTGGGTCGTATCCCTCGCCGCGCATGTGAGCTTTCGCTGGCGCCTCACGCGGGAGGGAGTCGCCGCTCTTCCCATGCGTTCTCCTCTCGGCTTGTGGGGTTCTGTACTTGGCTTTGTTCTGGTATCCATCGCCGTTCTCCACACGCTTTTCGCCTCGCGCGTCAATGCCATCGGCGGACTAACTTTCCTCGCAGCACTCACCCTCGCATACTTTCTATTGAAACGTCATCGGGCAACGTAGCTTACCTAAAGGTTTGCTCGGGTGCGCCGATAATTTCACTAATAAAACTTGTTGTCCGGATCGCTGCCTCAGATTGGCAGAGTCAAGCTGCGAATCTCGCAAGATGATTTCGATCGAGGGAAACCGATGCGTTGGTTCAGGAATTTGAATGTTAGCCACAAGCTGGGGCTGGGATTCGGAGTAGTCCTGCTTCTGATGGCCGGCCTGGGCACATTTTCTTTGCGCCAGCTCTCCAAAGTGAACAATGCGACGGTGGAGTTGGCAACCAGTTGGATGCCCTCCGTCGAGGCGCTCGCGAAAATTCGCTTCGACACCACCACCCTTAAGCGGCGGGAGCTTAATCTGCTGCTTGCGGACCGGAAGGATATTGAGTCATGGAAGCAGCAAATCCAGGTACTGCGTAACGCTCTCGGCGCAGACTATAAGCATTATGAACCCTTAATCTCTTCCGACCAGGAGCGCAAGCTCTATGACGATTACCGCGCCGACATGCTTAAAGTCGAGAGCGCGCAGACGCAGGTAATTAAATCGGCAGAAAAGGGCAAACATAAAGAAGCAATCAAACTGTCGCAGGGCGACGGACGCGTGGCAATCGACGCTGCGCTGGAGAAATTGGGAGAAGAGATAAAACTGAATGTCGATGGTGGGGAAGAGGCTGCTCGAAGTGCGGCGGTGGCTTACGCTTCGTCGCGTTACTGGGTGATTGGCATGATCGTAGCAGCCGTCGCGTTAGGCATCGTCCTTCTCGTTTCAATCACCAAGTCCATTGCGAACCCCGTTCGTAAAACTATGGCCGTGCTCCAATCTTTGGCCGCGCGCGATCTAACAACCGCTCTCGACATCGACTCCACCGACGAACTGGGCGTGATGGCGGTTGCCTTGAACCGCACCATCGAAGTACTTCGTGGAACTCTCGCCACTATCACGCAGAGCGCGGAGCAACTGGCCAGTGCCAGCGAGGAAATTTCGGCCGGGGCTGGGCAGACCGCGGAGAGTTCCCGCACTCAGTCCGACCAGACGCTCCAGGTCGCTACCGCCATGCAGGAAATGTCCTCGACCGTGCTGCAGATCTCCGACAATTCGCAGAAGGCCTCCGACGCTTCGCGCAACGCCGCCGAAGCCGCGCGCAACGGTGGCAAAGTGGTGGAAGAAACACTTGTCACCATGCGCGGCATTGCTGATTCCACTTCCAAAGTAGCCTCTACCGTCACCGAGTTGGGCAAAGGTTCGGAGAAAATTGGCAAGATCATCTCCGTGATTGATGACATCGCCGATCAGACAAATCTGCTCGCTCTAAATGCCGCCATCGAAGCAGCCCGCGCCGGCGAACAAGGGCGCGGCTTCGCGGTGGTTGCCGATGAGGTTCGCAAGCTCGCGGAGCGCACCACCAAGGCGACGAAAGAAATTGCCGACATGATCAAATCCATTCAGCGGGAAACCCAGAACGCGGTGCAAGCCATGGAGCAGGAAATCAAAGAGGTTCAGGTTGGCGTGGAAAAGACCACGGCCTCCGGCGCGGCCCTGCATGAGATCATCAAGATGTCAGAAGACGTCGGCGATATGATTGCCACCATCGCCACCGCGGCCACGGAACAATCTGCCACGACCGAGCAAATCAACTCCAACGTGTCCCAAATCTCCGGCTCAACCCAGGAATCCTCGGCGGCAGCTGCGCAAACTTCCAAGGCTTGCTCGGATTTATCCAGCCTGGCCTTCGATCTGCAACATCTGGTGAAACAGTTCAAGTTGGAATCCGCGGACCACAGTCCATCCGCCCCGCTGCGTCGACAAGATGGAACAACGAAGGCTTTGGAAGATGGATACTCCAGAGCGGCCGCCGCTGCAGGCTCCAACTAGCACGGCATCTCCACTCACTCCGCCTTATTACCAACGTAAGCCTGTTCCACCCTTTTCTGCTGCCAGCTCCACACGTGCTCCGCTAGCCTTGAGACGAGGGTGCTCGTAGAAAAATCACCCGATCGGGCCGAGTCATTTGATTTCTTTTATCCTTCTGCTTCATTCCAACGAACCCATTCGCGCCATCGCCTGGTGCGCCATCGGACTTTGCGGCGGACTTTATCTTTTTTTCAACGGCTTCCGCTTGCTGCAGCGCCGGCACCTCATTCTCGATACTCCGGTTTCCAAAATTCGCAGCGCGTCCATGGGCATGGTGGAACTGAGCGGACAAGCAGCCGGGCCATACACCGTGGTCGCTCCCATCACCGAACGCTCTTGCTACTACTTTCGCACCATCGTCTGGGAATGGAAGCGTCAGGGCCGCAACAACGCGTGGGTGAAGGTAGCCTCCGAGTGCATGCACGTCCCTTTCTTTCTCGATGACAACACCGGCAAAGTCATGGTCGACCCGCGTGGCGCCGAACTCGATCTCCATCGCGACTTCCAACAGGAATTCTGCGACGCTCTTTTCACCATTAAAGAAGAAGCGCCTCCGAATGTTCACGCTCTTCTGAGCCGTCACGGCATCAGCACGACAAACAAAATCAAAGTCGAAGAGTTCTGCATTAAGCCGAAGAATTCCCTCTTCGTCCTGGGAACGCTCGGCGACAATCCCGGCCTCGAACTCACACCGAAGCCGATTCAGGATGACGAGCACAACACTCTCACCTCGCGGGATGCACTCTGGTTCAACCCACTGCAATCCCCGATCGGACAAAAAGTTTTGTCGTTCGCCAACGGAGGCCTCGACACCTCGTCATCCGATCATCAGTCCGTCAGCGAACTCCTGACCGGCGGTAGTGGTTCTCTTTCGGCGCCAGAATTCGACAATACTCCGTTGGGCAAATCGATTCTCGAAGAGGAGTCGCGCCATGCGGCCTCCGCCAAGGTCATTCAACTCTCGCCCCATTCCGGATCCCCGGAAACCGCCGACATGACCCAGCAGCAAAAAATTGCCGCTGCCCTGAGGAAAGCAGGCATATCGAATCCCGCCGCGTGGGCCGCCGCCGGAGTAACGCCCTACGTTCCAGCCGTCAGTACGTCGTCAAACGGAAACACTGCTTCTACCGACGGCTTCGAACCACGCCCCGCAGTCGTTCTCATGAAGGGAAAAAATAATCCGACGTTCCTGATCTCCTGGCGGAGTCAACGTGAGATCGCCCGCTCGCTGGGTTGGAAGTGCACTCTGATGATCTGGGGCGGTCCCGTCCTAACTCTACTCTGTCTCTATGGCTTGCTCACTCTGACGCATCTGATCTGAAAACCTATCCCCAGCGTGTCGGACAAGCCGGATTGGAAGGGCTCGGCTTCAGCCGCTCAGGTGCTTCATGCGCCAACGAAGCGTTCCATCCCCTCTAGTACAATGCTTCCGTGAGCAACGCGGTTCGCATCGGAATCCTCGGCGACTTCAATACCGAACTTCGCTCCCACCACGCCACACCCGAGTCGCTGCAGCACGCCGCTCGCAAAACGGATTTAAAAGTCGAATCGGAGTGGATTCCGACGCCATCTCTAACAGCCCCCGGAGCGGAGAAAATCCTCGAAAGCTTCGACGGATTATGGGCGTCGCCCGGCAGCCCTTTCAAAAGCTTCGAGGGCATGCTCAAAGGAATCGAGTTCGCTCGGCGCCGCGACTGGCCGTTTCTCGGCACCTGCGCAGGCTTCCAGTACGCCTTGATCGAGTTCGCCCGCAATGTCCTCGGCATTGCCGACGCTGACAGCGCCGAAAACAATTCAGGATCAAAAAACATCGTCATCTATCCCGTAGCTTGCGCCGTTCCCGACCGCAAAGGCAACGCTCCCAAACTTTCCGGCCTGGTGCCCGAAATCCGCCTGCGACCCGGCTCGTATTTGCAGTCTTTTTACGGCAAAGACAAAGAAATCGTTAGCGAAGAATATTTCTGCAACTTCGAAGTCAATCCGGAGTACGAATGGGCCACCATGGAAGCCGGATTCCCGGTAGTGGCCCGCGGCGCGCAAGGCGAAATCCGTGCCATCGAATCCCCCACTCACCGCTTTTTTATCGCCACACTCTTCCAGCCGCAGTTGTCTTCCACCGAAAAAAATCCGCATCCCGTAGTCCTGGCCTTCGTCCAAGCGGCTGCCGACTGGGAACGCAAGAAGCTGGATGACAGCGTCCTCGAATAACTCGTGTCTTACCCTGTGCCCCCCTGTGTCCCCCGTGTTAAAAGCTTTTCCCAGTTACGAAAGTCGCCTATTGGGCGGAATCTCGTTCCCACACCATACGCATCTAGGCCGCCCGCTCCGTTCCCTCTACATTCTTCTCGACACCGAGCATCTGTGCCGAAAAATACTCAGCCTCGCAAAGCCTTCCCCCTTGTTGCACAACAGTCGCGCCGCGAGCGCGCCGAGGAGCCGAATCCACATGTCCGTGCCGTCGATCACCTCGTTCCGGATATCGTTCACGACTCTCGTCACCTATATTCCCCTGATTGCCACTGTAGTGACTTGTTTGTTCAGTGTGATTTTGGCTCGCGCCACGCTGCGCTACGTGGAGGCAACCGATAAAGGCTTAGCCCTGGCCCGCGAAGGATTCGAGCGCGAGTGGACGCCCGATCTTCACCTCAAGCTTGAGCGCATCTCGGCCAGCGAAGCCAACATCATCGTCACCAACCTTGCGAAGAGTTCCGTCCTGCTGCAATTGCTGCAGCTACGCAAACTCTCGCACGCCGTTCCCTTTGAACGTTGCCGTCTGAATGACCCTCTGGTCGGAGGCATGACCTGGACGCAAGCCATGGGACGTAGAATTTTGGCCTGCACGGGGAAAGATTTCGAAGGTCCCATCGCCGCTTCGATGACTTTTTATTGTGCCGGACGCATGTTCCGCACCGATTGGTTTCGCTCCCACATCCAGGTCCGCGAGGGACGCATCCTCAGCCTCGAACCCAGCAACATCCCCGCCCGCCGAGTGCGCGTAATCGAGCACAAGGGCCCAGAACGCCGCCGCCAGTTCGTCCAGGACGTCGCCGCCGCTCCGCCTTCCAACCAATCTGATAAAGCATCAGATGACAAGTTTTTCGTTACTGGTCCCTGAAGGCAGAATATCGAAGGCGGAATCTTGAATACAGTCTTGAAACGGAATCTTGAAGGCGAAATTCCTGAAGAACGAGCGCTTGATTTTGGGTGGCGCAGCGCTTTTAGCGCTGCAATAAGCAGTCTCCTAGCTGACCGCTTCGACCGCTGAGGTACCTCTCCATCGAGCACACATCTCATACCCGGACATTTCAGGCAGAGTAACTATTACCAAAGATCGGAGCACCAACCGGCGTACCCTAAAGTTTCACAACCGCCCGCCGATCCCTACCTTTATGGTCAATCCAATTAGCAGTGCAAACACCAGTCACGCAAACGAAGCCAAGCCAGCCGCGCCCAAGCCTCAACAGACACAGCCAAAAAGCGCTCCGCAACCCTCGGACACTGTCACTCTGAAGAGCACGGCCAAGGCTGACAGCTCCGGCGACAGTCATTAAACCAAATCAACTCACGCGTTGCACCACCTCAAGAATGAAGAGACGGGCATATTGCCCGTCTCTTCGCTCTTTTTAGCTATACCGTCTTCACAAATCGCAGCGACGCCGAATTCATGCAATACCGCAGCCCCGTCGGCTTCGGACCATCATCAAACACGTGCCCCAGATGCGCGTCGCACTCGGTGCACGAAACTGCCGTCCGCTCCATGCCAAGAGTGTTGTCGGAAATCTCCCGAACATTTTCTTTCGCAATCGGTTCCCAGAAACTCGGCCAGCCAGTACCCGAATCGAACTTTGTCGCCGAACTGTACAGAGCATTGTTGCAACAGATGCAGCGGAAAATCCCGGTCTCGTGCTCATTCAAAAGTTTACCGGTATAAGGCAATTCCGTATCCGCATGGCGCGTAATCTCAAACACGCCGGAGGGCAACTCCCGCCTCCACTCTTCTTCCGACTTCACCACGCGCGCAATCTTCACCTTCCCCAGCCGCTTGCCGTCGTCGGAAAATTGCACAATCGTCACCTCGACTGGCTCATTTTTCGCCGCCTCCGCGGTCACATGCGGCCTGCGCAAAAACAGCGCCGCCCCTCCAATCGCCGCGCCCATCCCCGCCAAAAAAACTCGCCGTCCTAAATTAACTTCTCCACCCCGATCCGACTCAAACATAACTCCTCCACAAATTGGCACCACAGACGAATTGTCATCCTGAGCGAGACGCTTTTTGTCTCGCGAAAGCCTGCCCTATCCGAAGCCGAAGGGACTCGATCACACCGCACGCATCGTCTGCGCTTCAACCCGCCTTTGGGTGGCGCAGCGCTATCAGCGCTGCGATAACTGTCCCACCAACACGCCGGGCTTTAGCCCCAGAGGGAGTGCTTTCCTATTTCCCCGTATACAACTCCGGAAACTCGCGCCGCAAATTCGCCACCTTCGGCGCATCGTTATAAACAATATAAGGATTATCCGGATGCAGCGTCGCGTAATTCTGGTGATACCCCTCCGCCTGATAAAACGCCTTCAGCGGCACCACCTGCGTCGCAATCGCCTTGCGAAAAACCTTCGCCGAATTCAGCTGCGTAATGTAAGCCTCGGCAATATGTTTCTGTTCGTCATTGCCATAGAAAATCAAAGACCGGTACTGCGTCCCATCATCCGGACCCTGCCGGTTCACCTCCGTCGGATCGAGCGCCACCGAGAAGAACACCCGCAGCAACTCTCCATAAGTCACCTGCGACGGATCGTAAACAATCTGCACGCTCTCCGCATGTCCCGTCTCGCCGCTGCTCACCGTCTCGTAATCCGGATTTTTCACTGTCCCGCCCGAATATCCCGAGGTCGCACTCACCACGCCCTTCACATGCTGAAACACCGCCTGGATTCCCCAGAAACATCCCCCCGCCACCACCGCCGTCTCTTTCGCCGGAGCCGTCGCCCTCGCCTCATCCGCCACCGGACCCGGCGCCGCCGCGTTCGCCCCACTCCCCGCCCGGCAAGCCACCGTCCCCGCCAGCACCGTCAAAATCATCGCCGCCATGCGCACCGAACTTCTCGACATAACCCCTCCCCGGCGTCCATCGCCGCTTTGTCTCAGCTTATTAGAGTTACGAGTCCAAGAGAAGTTTCGGATGTTCCGTACCTCTCTTTCTCCTTGACATTCGCCTTATATTCGCCAACAATATCGCCATGGCGATCACACGCAGGCAGCGCGAAGTGTATGACTTCATCTCCCGCTTCGTGGCGGAGAATGGCTACTCTCCGTCGTTCGATGAGATTGGCACCGGCCTCAAGCTGAGTTCGCTGGCTACGGTGCACAAGCACATCACCAATCTCGAGAAAAAAGGATTGCTCACCCGCGACTACAATCGCAGCCGCTCCATCGATCTGCTCCCGCCCAAAGGCCGCCTCAAGCAAGCCATGAGCGTGAATACCGGATTGGTGCTGCCGCTGCTCGGGCGCATCGCGGCCGGCCAGCCGATCGAAGCGATGCAGACTAATGAAACGATTTCGCTCGCCGATTTCGTCCGCTCGAAGGAAGTGTTCGTTTTAGAAGTCCGCGGCGATTCCATGCAGGATGAAGCCATCCTCGATGGCGATTATGTTCTGGTCGAGAAGCTGAAGACCGCGCACAACGGCGATATCGTAGTCGCTCTGGTCGATTCCAGCGACGCTACGCTGAAGCGCTTCTACCGTGAAGGCGATAACATCCGCCTGCAGCCCTCGAACGTAACCATGAAGCCAATCATCGTGCCCGCGGCATCTGTGGAAGTGCAGGGGCGGGTGATTGGAGTGTTGAGGAAATATTGAAGACGAGCTCTATTGGGTTCCAAAAAACAAAACGCACGCGACTCGAAGGAGTCAGCGTGCGTTTGAGCTTTGAGCTAGAAGCTAGCAGCCAGGAGCTAGGAGCTAGAAGGTGCCTACCCAACGTGCTTGTCGATTGCCTGCGCAATCGCATCTTTGGGACGATATCCAACAAGCTGTTCGACGACTTGTCCGCCCTTGAACACCAGCAGCGTTGGGATGCCGGTAACTTTGTAGCGCATGGGAGTGGAGCTGTTGGCGTCGACATCCATCTTGCCCACTTTGAGTTTACCTTGATAGTCCTTGGCCAGCTCTTCCACTACCGGAGCAAGAGCGCGGCAGGGGCCGCACCATGTTGCCCAAAAATCCACCAGCACCGGCGTCTCTGATTTCAAAACATCCTGGTCGAAGTTTGCATCGGTGACTTCGACGATTCCATTTCCTGCCATTTAAGTTTCTCCTCGTTGTAACGCCGCACTTTCAGCAGACGCTCCCATGTCTTGCAAAGAATGCAAACAACGAGCTGTCTTGGCCGGGCCCGGCGATCGATATCAAATAAGTGCTTGCCCGATTAGGGCCTAGCTATTATCGCACTTTGGTTGGATGCCGGGGGATGGCGAAAGTCGCAAGAAGCGGCTTTTCCGATTTGGGCGCCGCCGCCCCTCCAAAATCCGTCCTAAAAGATGAACTTGACGGCAGCTTGCATCAGCCGAGGAGCGGCTGCGCTGACAACCTGCCCGAAGGTCGAGCTGTTGATGTTGCCATTCACCGAAGCTGGCCCATAGAACTGGGCGTGGTTGAAAACGTTGAATCCCTCGAAGCGGAATTGCAGAGACCTCGATTCGGTGAGCTTGACGCTCTTGAGCAGCGCCATGTCGTAGTTGTCGATGCCCGGACCATAAAAGAAGCGGCGCTTCGCGTTGCCGGGCGTGCCGAGGGGCTGCAAGCTGAACAGGGAGGTATTGAAGTAAGAATTGCTGTTGCGCGGGTTCGAATTAAGATTCAGGGATCCCGGAGTGTATTGCGGTTCATCGACGCCATAATTGTTGATGCCGTTGGGCTCGGCTCCCAGCAAGGAATTGTCGCCGTAGTTGAGCAGCGTCACCGGAAAACCGGTGCTGAAATGAGTGATGCCGGAAAGCGCCCACCCTGTCGTCCAACGATTAGAACTGCCAAACAAACGATCGAAGGGAAGCTCATAGGCATAGCTCACCACGAAATTATGCTTCACGTCGAAAGCCGAAAAGGCACGGCTGAGCGCGGGATTGATGGGGTTCACCTCCTCGCCAACGTTTGAGGACTGATCGATTGATTTGCTGAAAGTGTAACTGGCAAATAATTGCAGGCGCTTGCTCGTGCGCCGAAGACTGAGTTCCAGAGCGTTGTAGTTGGAATTGCCAATGCTCGCCTGGTTCGAGTCGCTGCCGAATTTTGGGCCCAGGGGTGCGCGGGTTCCATCCAAAGTTTGTCCCGACACTGTTGTGTAAACATTGCTTTCTCCGAAAGGACCGCAGGTCGCGGATCCAGCAGCAACCTGGCTGGGCTGGCTCAAGCTCAGGCACAAGGCGGGATCGCCGGGGTTCGATTCCACCAGCACCAGAAGGCGATGGGACTGATTGCCGACGTAGCTGACGCTGAACACGGTATTCTCCCCGAGTTGGCGCTCGATCGAGAACACGTACTGTTCGGTGTAGGGAATACGGTTGCTGACGGGATAAGCGGGAATGCCGCTAATCGGCTCGTATTGCGACCAGTCGACATGGCCATCGGGATGGCTGCTGGAGGAGTTCAAGGGCGCGAGGGTGACGGGAAAATATTGCCCGAGATTTTGTCCGTTGGAAGCAGTCACGAATGGGTTCGAAAATAAAGGCGGAGCGGGACTGCTGTAGGTGGTCCCGTAAGGAGCGTTTGCCGCCAGCACTCCCAGAGTTAGGCCTTCAATGGATGTGTAATAGATTCCGAAGCCCGCCCGGAGACTGCTTTTGCCTGCACTGCCCAAGAGCTTGCCGAGAAAACTGTGGTCGGAGACATCCGGCGAATACGCAACGCCGATGCGCGGGGAAAATTCATCGCCCGGTGGCGCGAGGGTGCGGCGCACTCCCGGATCGGTGGGATATAGGATTCCCAAAGGCGCGCCCGGAAAGACGACAGACTGCTTGCCCGGTTCCGTGGTTGAAATCTGATTGTACTTTTCATACCACGGCTCAATCCGGTCCCAACGCAAGCCGTAGTTGAAAGTGAGGTTGGGCCTTGCACGCCAACTGTCCTGAGCAAAGATGCCGGCGTATTTATTGCGGCCGTAAAATGGATTGAGCTGGCTCTGGTTGTATTGGCTGGGAATCCCAAGCAGAAAATCGGCGAAGTCGACACCGGTCTCGCTTCCCGTAAAAAGGAAGTTGCCATTGAACTGGGCGATGGGATTCACATTCACCTGGTCGTAATGAAACTCCCCGCCGAGTTTGATAGTGTGAGCACCCACGACCTTTGAAAGATTGTCGAGCCACTGGAAAGTATTGTTGGCTTGCTTCAACTCGTTCGTATTGGTGCCAGTCGAGAAGTTGTTGAAGACGAGGTTTTCTACTCCTTCACCCTTGGGATCAAGCGCTACGATGGTAGGCGTTCCCGACGCCGTGACGAAGCCCTGAGATACAAGGCCGACCCCGACTCCGCCTTGCGGTTTACCAAGATCGTTGAATGCCCGCATGTAACTGAAGTGCAATTCATTGACTGCGGTCGCATTCAGCGTCCTGGTGTTGCCCAGGCTGAATAATTGCGCCCGGCCCAAATAGAGCGCGTTAAAACCCGGCACACTTGCTCCGCCCTGAGCGACCGGGTAGGGATTGTTCAGCGAATAGTTATCCATGAAGTAGTAGCCGGAGATCAGCCCCCAGTTCGTGTTGGCATCGAGGCGGATCGCGCCTTTGTCATCGCGGAGCGCTTGATTGTAGGCCGAAGTTGTAAATTCATCGCCGGAGACATTCGGCGCCGGAATGTACCGCAAGAGATGTTGCGCGGGCACGGACCAGGCTTTAGTGGGGATTTGCAGCGTTGGAAGAACGCAAGCCGTGGCCAGCGTGGCGGAATAGTTTGTGTTCGTGCAGCCCGGGAAATAGTAAGGCTCCCCCGCATGTACCTGATAACCGAAATTGTTAGAAAGCGTTCCCGCCCAAGCTGGGCCACTGACCCTCGTCGGCGTTATGACTGATTGACCATTCACGATTTGCGTCGTGTAGTAGGAATTGGCCAGATCGGAAAGATCGCCGGCCCGGTCCTGCATCGATGGCACGGGAATCAGTCCGGTATCCACTCCCTGGCGTTGGCGTGTGCCCTGATAGTCGGAGAAAAAGAAGATTTTGCTCCGCTTGATTGGGCCACCGAAGGTTCCACCGAATTGGTTCTGGATGAATGTGCCGCGGGTGGGAGAGAAGTAATTGCGCGCGTCCAGATCGGTGTTTCGCAGGAACTCAAAGACATCTCCATGAAATGCATTGCTGCCGGACTTGGTAATGACATTGATCTGGCCGCCGCTGAACTCGCCATACTCCGCGTCGAAGTTGCTGGTAAGAATGCGGAACTCGGCAATGGAGTCCAGGTTAGGAATAATCGCGGTTCCCATGTTGACGTCTTCTTCGGAGTCGCTGCCGTTGACGATAAAAGCATTGGCGAACTCCCGCTGTCCGTTTATAGAAATCGTTCCTGGATTCAGATCCGCGGAGGGGGACAGAGCGCTCGCGCCTACATCCTGCACCGTGTTCGAAGTAATGGATGTTTCAGGAGCTACGCCGGGCTGAAGCGACAACAAGTCCGTAAAGCTGCGACCGTTCAGGGGCACGGCATTCATCTGCTCACTGTTGATGACCTCGCCCATCTGGCTGCTGTACGTCTCCACATGGACAGCGCTCTCGTTGACCGTGACGGCATCGGAACGGTCCCCGACATGAAGCACAACATCGAGCAGAAGCGAGCTATTTGTGTCGAGCACAATTCCGGTGCGGCGGTAGTGCTGAAAGCCGGGTTGGTTCACCTCGAGAACGTAATCCCCAACGGGAACGACGGGGAAATTGTATGCGCCTCGGTCGTCGGCGAAATTGGTTTGCCGGACGCCTGTATTGGCATTCACCAAAGTGACGGACGCTTTGGCAATTGCCGCTCCGGAAGGATCTTTGATTGTGCCCGAGATGCTCCCGCCCACTCCAGCCCAGGCGGTGCCCAGCAAGCAAAGAGGCAAACTGAGGCGACGCCATCTTACCTTCGGGAAAATTTGCAGAGCCTTTAAGACAGAGCCGCGCAGCAGGCGCACAACGGGAAACATTTCTAGTTGCAATTCAGTCGCATCTGGAGCTAGGATAGAGACGTGTTTGTGAATGCGCCGGGTCATAGAGGGTGACTGAAAAGGTGCCAGTTGCAACCGAGTCGCATCTAAGGCACGTCTTGATACTGCCGGATGCTTCTGGCTAACGTCAAGAGTTAGCGAAAGATTTCGTCGCAGCGTGGTTGCGACCAGTTGCGACAATCTTAGTTGTGACAACCAAGGAGGTCTCGTGCCGTTACCGCAAACCGAAATCCCGGGGCGATTGCAGTCCCACCTCGCCGAGCGCGGAATACGCATGACCGAGCAGCGCCGCGCGATTCTTCGCGTGATGGAGACTGCGACCAAACACCTGGACGCAGCCCAGCTTTTGCGCAAGGCGCAGAAGCTGGATGCCAGCGTGGATCGCAGCACTGTGTACCGGACGCTGCGGCTGCTGAAGCGGCATGGGCTGATTGACGAACTCGATCTCATGCACATTAACGGCGAGGGACATTACTACGAACGCAAGCTGAACCGCGATCACATCCACATGGCGTGCTTGCGTTGCGGCAAGATCATGGAATTCGTCAGCGATATTTTTGAAAAGTTGAAAGGGCAAGTGGAGAAAGATTGCCGCTTCCGGATCGTGGTTTCGCGATTGGAAATAGGCGGGTATTGCGCTGCCTGCCGTGGATCGGAATAGTGGTCTCGCGATGACGATCGATCTGCAATTTCTGGGACCGAGCGATCTGGACGCGTACTGGAATATTCGTCTGGAAGCGCTGGAAAGTGCGCCGGAGGCGTTTGGCTCATCGGCCGAAGAGCACCGCGCTTTGACCAGGGAGGAAATCGCCGGGCGAATATCCTTCGATCCATCAAACAAGTTTGTCGTGGGTGCGTTCATAGGCGCGCGACTGGTGGGGACTGCGGGTTTTTTCCGCAGTAAGGGGCTTAAAGAACGCCACAAAGGACACATCTGGGGCGTCTATGTGACGGGTGATGCGCGGGGCAAGCGAGCCGGCCGGAACATGTTACGAATGCTGCTGGAGCGTGCCACTGCTATTGAAGGGATTGAGCAGATCATGCTTTCGGTGGCGACCGCGCAACAGGCCGCGGTATGTCTATATCGGTCGCTGGGCTTTGAATCCTACGGCTGTGAGCGCCGGGCGTTGAAGATAGGCGAGCGATATGTGGATGAAGAACATATGGTTTTATTCATCAGCCCGCCCTCCCGGCAAGATATTCCACATTGAGCCAGCGCCTACAGCAAACAAAAAAGCGCCTCGGACTTTTCAGCCCAAGACGCCTCGGCAGCCCTCCCCCAGAACTGCCAAACTACTCTTGGATACTAGGTTTAGTGTTTTCTGTTGTAAACGTCACTTTGGTAATTGGATTTTGCCGGAATGCGGAAGGCGACCTGAAGCCCGCGCATCGAGCTGGATGCTGATTGCTATTGCTACTTCTTCCAGGTTTGACCGCTGTCGGAAGTGGTCCAGAGTTCCGCATTCGAGGTTGAGATTTTTCCGTGCTGGGGGTCGGAGAACTCAATGCCGACAATGTCTCCCGTAAGGCAAACTCCGGTTGTGCTTGGGGTTACGCGGATCCAATGATTGCCGCCGTCCGACGTGTGATACAAAACACCGCCACTCCCACCAGCCCAAACTTCGAGCCCGAGGGCGGCGACAGCGCGGAATACCGCGCCAGGATCGCTCGCAAACTCGGCCTTCTGATTCGCCGGATGAGTGCTAGCCTGCCCCTCGCTTAGAGCGGGATTGACGTTCTCCCAGGTATTTCCGCCGTCGATGGAGCGTTGCAATACGCCGGAGGAAGTGACCGTCCAGCGCGGTAAAGCGCGCGACATGAGAGATGGCGAGGTTTGCAAGGGAGTGGCGGATGCCAGCGAGGTGGGAGCGCTGCCGGAAGTTGACTGGGCGGGGACTGGATCTTTGGCTTTGACTACGTCGAAACTTCTCAAGTTTGTGACATTCCCTGCGTCCGGCAGTAGCTGCGCCTCATTCTGGGCAATCTGCTGGGAAACCTGATTCTTCGCGCTTTGTCGGGGTCGAGCGAAAACCGACCGATGGCCGGAGGCGCGATCCCTGCGGCTGACTTCGACGGCGGGTTTCTGCCCGGACGGTGCGGGAGAGCCGAGTACCGACGATGGCTGTGTTCCCGTCTCCGTCTGGGAGACTGCCTTCTGCGCTGCATGAAGCAAATCCGACGAGGAAGGAAGCGTCACAGCCTCCTGCGCACGGTTCGAGGCGGCCATATCGCCGTTCCGGCTATGCAAATACTGCAAAACGCCGACTGAGATCACGACCGTGAGCCCGCCGGCCAACGCTCCCCAGCGGAGGATGGGCAAGCCGAGCCACCCACTTCGAGCGCCAGTGACGGAAA
The DNA here is from genome assembly GCA_963813205.1 of uncultured Acidobacteriaceae bacterium. GTDB lineage: Bacteria > Acidobacteriota > Terriglobia > Terriglobales > Acidobacteriaceae > Sulfotelmatobacter. The sequence continues at coordinate 190,027 of CAWEYI010000013.1, forward strand.
CGGGCGAAACCACGATCTCTGTTGCAGGCAAAGCCAGAGCGACAACATCTCGACAATCGCCACACGCGGCCAAGTGCTGCATGACGCGGGCTCGCTCGCTTCCCAGGAGAGACTGCTCAGCGAAGGCCGTGAGCAGATCTGCATCGGGATGAGAGCGGGCTGTTGCCGTTTCTCGCAGCCGTTTCAGTACGAATTGGGGCACGTCTTGCATCCGAAGTTTCTAGAGTGCTCGCTTCTGGAAAACTTCTCTCCTAAGCTCGCTCTCAGGGTTCGTAGGATCTCCTTGAGTTCGAGCTTCGATTGGGGCTTCTCTCTGATCAGAGAACGATGCCGCAGGCGGTTCTTGCGCCAAACTGCGGCGAATGTCTAATCGCACGTCGCGCACGTCCACATCCAAAGCCTCTTCGGCCTGCCTGCGCGCCATACCTTGCTGCATCATGTTAGCCAGGATTTTCTTGCGCAAGGACTTGGCCAGCTTGTCCACTTTACGGCTGATCGTAGATTCGTGTACGCCGAGCATGCGGGCGACTTCGGCCAAGGTACGGCCATCCAAAAAATAGGACGCCAGGACCATTCTTTCCTCGCTCGAAAGCGAAACGAGGGCACCGTGGGTAGCCGATTCGAGGCGCGAGTCCGGCGAGGGAACCACTTCTGTTTCGGGAGCGGCGAATTGTGACCCTTCTTCCCCTTCTTCGTCCAGGCTAACCATCCGCCGGGTGCGGCGGTAGCGATTAACAAACTCCTGGGCGAGCACAGTACGCAGCCAGCCCTCAAGCGACCCGCGCCCAGTGAAGGAGGCTAACTTCGAAATTCGCTCCCCTCCCCTGGTGGAAGTGCCATAAAGCTCGGCATAAAGGGTATCGGCCAGATCGCGGGCGGCGGAATCCTCGCGGGCGATGCGCAAGGCCGACTGGTAAAGTTTTTCGCGGTAACGCGTGAGAAAAATCTCCCAGGCAGAATCATGACCCGCGGCACAGGCCCTGGCCAAGGCGAGTTCTTCCACGCGCAGGCTCAGGAGAAATGTGCGCGCTTCGCTATGACTGCACGCGGCTGGTAGATATTTGGCGGCGACATCAAAAAGAATCGCGGCAAAGGACTCGCGGGAAAGGCCGATCTTCTCGCATTCACTTCGCGCCTGCAGCTCCCCCAGCAGCTCCGAAACAGCCGATTGCAGAGATGCGGAGATTGGTTTCGTGACATCCATGCAGAGCAAAAGAGATTGTGACAAGTCCGACATTCGATATTAACAATTCCTTAGACGCTTCGAATGTTAATTCTAGTCGCTGCCGGTGGCGGTTTTTTGTTCTCAGGAACCTTCGATTTCGCCGGGCATTCAAGAGCGGCATTCAGGATAAGGGTATTCATGCCCGTAGAATCTCGAGAATGCTTTGCGGCAGCTCAGTTTTCTGCGCTGTTGTTCTGATACCAGTTCCGCCAGGCAGCGGAGTCGTTGGGCAGGTGTTGTCGGGTAATATCGGCCAACGCCTGAAAGGCCCAGCCCCGGGTCTGGGCGTCGAGGGCGGGATCCTCGGCGTAGTCGATGAGCCGGGGAACGGCAATCAGACGCTGGTTGTGGGTCAACATGCCGCTCTCCGCCAAGCTGCAAGCAGCTCGCTGGCGCACCATGGCGGAAGGATCATTGCGCATGGCGTCGAGCAAGGGAGCGATGGTCGGTGTAGTCCCCACCAGGGCCAAGCCTTCGACCGCCCAACGCCGAGAGTCCTCGGATGCCTCATCGGAGCGGTCAAGGTCTTTCAGATGGGCGGCCAATACCTGCACCACGCGATCCGTCGCGACGCCACGGTTCGCCAACAGCCCCAGGCCCCAGAAAGCCCAAATCTTTTTCGTGTGGTCGGTGGAACCAGCTTGTTTCACCAGGGCATCCACCGTGGGCTGGCTCTTGGTCAGCCCGTAGGCGGCGATTTGCACTTCGATGGCGGAATTGCGCACACCGGTGTCGCTGGAGTTTAGGGCTGCGGTCGCAAGCTGGCCGAGGTGATTATTCCACTTGAGTTTTCCCCGCCAGCCGTCGACTCGCGCTTCGATCTGGTCCGTCGCTCCATCGGAATGGCTCACGGCGCGTTCCAAAAGTAGTTCCGCTTGTTCCTGCGGCTTCTGGCGGTCAAGATCCGTTTTAGAATACGTGAACGATGGCTCTGAAGAATTCTTACGCAGCACAGATGAATTGCTCAGTTTTCCCCAGACGGCTCCCATGCCCCCTGCGCTGGAGACTGCCACTGCGAGCCCGATTCCTCCCATTACGGCAGCAATATGCAGCAAGCGCAGGCAGGACCGGAGTGGAACAGAATTATCAGATCCGAAACGGGAGGGCTTTGGCCCGAGATCTGAATCAGGGCCCAGATTGCCATAATCCGGGGTCGGCTGGAGGCGCGAGTCGAAAACAAGTGCTGCCTTCTGACCCGGCAGGTTCGGTGGAAAAACATCCATGTGCAAAGTTTAGGCAACTCTGAAAATGAGGTAAAGTTACTTCAGGTCCCGCCCGACTAAAGTCGGGTGCAGGCGCGCCTACCAGCCAGCCGAAACTGGCATCGGATGAGACGCCGTGGGCTCAGATTTTACGACGCAAGTGAAGTTACGGAGGAAGAATGGTTGGCAAGAGAGATTTCTTTTGCAAATGGATTTTCGCTTCTCTACTGATCACCGCCGCAACGGCTGTGGCCGTAGCTGGACCGGGATACAAAGTTGTAAACACTTACAAGATCGGAGGCGATGGCGGTTGGGATTATTTAACCGCGGACGCGGCGGCACGGCGGCTCTATATATCTCGCGCAACTCATGTCATCGTTCTCGATTTGGATTCCGGCAAGAATGTGGGTGATATTGCGGACACGCCCGGGGTTCACGGCATTGCTCTCGCGCCGGAGTTGGGGCGCGGCTTCACCAGCAACGGGCGGGAAGGCACAGTGAGCGTTTTTGACCTGAAAACCCTCGCCACCAGCAGCAAGATAAAGGTAGGGCAAAATCCAGATGCCATTCTTTACGACCCCGCAACCCGGCGTGTTTTCACATTTAACGGAAGAAGCCAGGACGCGACCGCCATTGATGCTACTAACGGCACGGTCGTAGGCACGATTAAACTGGATGGCAAGCCTGAGTTTGCCGCCAGCGACGGCAGGGGCGAGGTCTTCGTGAATATCGAGGACAAGAGCGAATTGACGGCAATCGACGCGAAGCAGCTGGTCGTCAAAACGAAATGGCCGCTGTCGCCCTGCCAATCGCCTTCGGGTTTATCCATGGACAAAAAGAACCGCCGCCTGTTCGTAGGATGCGACAACAAAATGATGGCCGTGGTCGATGCAGATTCCGGAAAAGTTCTAGCCACGCCCGCCATCGGCGACGGCGTAGACGCAACTACGTTCGATGACGAAACCGGACTGGCTTTCGCTTCCTGTGGTGAGGGCGTGCTGAGTGTAATCCGCGAGGAGTCGCCAGAGAAATTCATGCTGGCGGAAACTGTTCCCACGCAGACCGGCGCGCGCACCTTGGCACTCGATTCCAAAACCCACAATGTATTTGTGGTGACAGCGCAATTCGGCCCGCCTCCCGCGGCTACGCCCGACAATCCGCATCCCCGGCACAGCATTGTGCCGGATACTTTTGTGGTTCTCGTCGTCGCCAAATGACGTGCAACTTCAAATCCCTTAAAGCGGCGATCTGTTTTTGTCTGGCGATGTTGATTGCTCCGGTCTGCGCCGTGCAGACTTGCGGCGCCTATTCCGTGCTTACTCACGAAGAGATCGTGGATTTGACGTGGAAAGATACACTCTTGCCGCTGCTGAAAAAACGCTTCCCCGCCGCCACCGACGATGACCTGAAGAAAGCGCACGCATTCGCCTACGGCGGTTCGGTGATGCAGGACATGGGCTATTATCCGTTCGGCAGCAAATATTTCAGCGATCTCACGCATTACGTGCGCAGCGGTGACTTCGTCGTTAATCTGGTAAACGAATCTTCAGATTTGGATGAATATGCTTTTGCCCTGGGCGCTCTTGCCCACTATTCCGCCGATAATTGTGGACATCCGACCGTGAACCTGGCAGTAGGCCTCGAGTTTCCGAAACTGCGCAAGAAATACGGAAACATAGTCACCTATGAGGACAACCCCAAGGCTCATATCCGCACCGAGTTCGGCTTTGACGTAACGCAGGTAGCGAAGAAACGCTATACCTCCGACGCTTATCACGATTTCATTGGTTTTGAAATTTCGAAGCCAGTACTGGAGCGCGCGTTCCAGGATACTTACGGAATTCCGCTAACCGACATACTCTCCAAAGAAGATCTGGCCATTGGTACTTTTCGCCGCGCCATCAGCACCGTTATCCCGGAGATGACGAGGGTAGCGCTGGTCGCGCGCCGCCAGGAAATTGTTTCGGAAACGCCAACCTTCAAAGCCCGCCAGTTCCGCTACTACCTTTCGCGAGCAAAATATCAAAAAGAATGGGGACGCACCTATCAGCGTCCGGGCTTTGGAACTCGACTACTGGCCTTCTTCGTGAGATTCGTGCCCAAGATCGGACCGTTTAAGGCGCTCGATTTCAAAATCCCCACCCAGAAAACGGAAGACCTTTATATCGCCAGCGTGGATAAAACCGTGCAGGACTATACGAAGCTTCTGCACGAAACCTCAGCCGGAGATTTGCATCTGACGAATACCGATTTCGATACGGGCCACGATACTCGCGCCGGAGAGTATGGCTTGACCGATAGCACTTATGCCCACCTGCTCGACCAGTTGGCGCAACACAACTTCGACAAGATCACTCCCGAGCTGCGAGCAAACATTCTGGCATTCTATGGCGATCTGAACGCACCCATCGCAACCAAGAAGAAACCGAAGGTTTGGCAAAAGACGCAGGACGAACTCGCGAAACTTCGCGCGCTGCCGACTCCACCGCCCGCAATCCAGCCGGTCGCGAAAGACAATCCAGAAAGCTCCCAACCCGACGCGAACTAGTTGAGTTTCGTGATCAATAGAACGACCGTTCGGTTGTCAGGTTGCCGCCTTGCCGTGTATCATCGCACAACTTTATCGACCCGCGAAGCTGGTCTGGATTGGCCTGTCGAGCGTTGCGGGTTTGAGGATTCGCACAAATGACGGTTGTGGACGACAAATTTTATCGGGCGCGGATCACAAAACGCGAGGAATTCGCGCCGGATCTGTGGATGATTCGCATCCAGCCTGGCGGCGAGTTCAAGTTTGCTCCGGGTCAATACGCCACATTAGGTGTCGAACACGATGGCAAGCGGACAGAGCGTCCCTATTCGATTGTCTCGGCTCCCTTTGAAAATGAAATTGAATTCTTTTTCGAACTTGTGCCGGAAGGGGCGCTGACGCCACGCCTCTTCAAGCTGCGGCCCGGCGACGATCTGCTGATGAGAAAAGTGGCTAAGGGAAAATGCACGCTGGATACCGAAAGTGGACGCAAGCACCATTTGCTGGTCTGCACGGTGACGGGGGTAGCCCCGTTTGTAAGCTTTATCCGGCAGCTTGCCAAGGATTGGAAAGAAGGCCGCTTCGATGGCAGCCATCAACTTTACTTACTTAACGGCGCCAGCCGCCCCTGGGAGTTCGGCTATAAAGAAGAACTGATTCGCTTCGATGCAGAGCTTCCCTGGTTCAAGTACGTCCCCACTGTGAGTCGCCCGTGGGATCATACCGATTGGCCGGGCGAAATCGGCCGCGCCGACGATGTGCTGCGCAAGTATGCTGATCACTGGGAGCTTGACGCCACCAATACCACCGCATACTTGTGCGGGCATCCGGACATGATCGCGAACAGCAAGGCGATTTTAAAGCGCCGCGGCTTTGTTGACAGAACCGCGATCAAGGAAGAGGTGTACTGGATTCCCGCGAAGTAGTCCGTGCGCTCGTCGCCGATTAGGTCTCAGCCGGCGCGAACAGAACCAGCACTGCCAGTTCTTCTGTAATGTCGTAAAAGCGATGTCCAACCTCCGCTGCGACGAAGATCACGCTGCCGGCGGACACTTCTCGATCTTCAGATCCAGCCTTGAAGCGGGCACGCCCGCGAAGCACGTAGTAGATTTCATCTTCGCGATGCGGCTTTTGCCGGTCCGTACCGCCCGCAGGCAGAACGTAAAGCCCCGCACTCATCGCTGGCACACGCAGGAACTCGCGGTATGGTTTTCCGCTATCCGCTCGCCGCTCTTCGATTTCCGGAAGGCTGGCGAAAAATGTTTTCACGCCAGGATGCCTCCGAAAATGAGGTCGGTGAATTGCGGGATCAAATTCTGCGCCTGCAGATCGCCTTCCGGCTTATACCACTGATAAATCCAGTTGATCATGCCGAGCAGCGCGAAGGCCGCAGCACGCGGACTTACCTTTGCTTTTGAAGAACGCGACCGCCGGGATTTGTTTTGCACTTCACCCATCAGGCTTTCAAGAAAGTGCACGTAGTCCTTCTTGCGGGCATTGATGCGCTTGCGCAGCGACGGCGGAAGTGGATGATTCTCGTGGAGCATTACAGTAATCTCCCGGTCGCGCGGACTCAGCACAACTTCGATGTGCAGGCGAATCAGCGCTCGCAGCCGCTCTTCAGGGTCGGCGATGCCACGCAAGGGATTGAGCACGCGCTCCTGGGTGATCTCCATGGCATGGTCCATGATCTCGAACAGGATTTCGTCTTTGCTTTGAAAGTGGTGGTAGAGGCCGCCCTTGCTTAGTTTGAGAGCAGCCGCGACGTCGTTCATGGAAGTGGCGTCGTACCCGCGCTGCTGGAATAAACGGGCGGCAGTGCGCAGAATTTCCTGCCGGGAGTCGACCACAGTCTCGCGGGCCATCGGGTGACATGGTAAACAGTTCCACCTCGGATTACCAATGCGTGCCAAAGGCGTTACCGGGGGCGATTTCGCGGCGAGGATTTCCCGCTTGACACTGAAACGGGTCATAGGTAGCATTTAGAGATACCGACCGACCGGTCGGTCTGCAGCAATCATGGTCAGTCTTAACTACGAGAGGAGCATCCTGTGGCTACAATTTTTTACGAACACGACGCCAATCCCAATGCCCTGAAGGGCACAACCATCGCCATTCTGGGCTACGGTAGCCAGGGGCATGCGCAGGCGCAGAATTTGCGCGACAGCGGCTGCAAAGTAATTGTGGGGCTGGAGCCGAATCGTCCCAGCGCGCAGCAGGCCCGCGCCGATGGCATGGTTGTGGTTGCTCCCGATGAGGCTGCCAAACGCGCCGATTGGATTCACGTGCTCACGCCCGATGAAACGCAGGCAGCGGTATACGAGCAGTACATCAAGCCTTATCTGCATCCGGGAAAGATTCTCGGTTTCTCCCACGGCTTCAGTATTCACTTCAAAACCATCACTCCGCCGGGCGACGTTGATGTGGTGATGATCGCGCCCAAGAGTCCCGGCCATCTGCTGCGGCGCGTATATGCAGAAGGCCGCGGCGTTCCATCCTTGATCGCGATTCAACAGGATTCCAGCAAGCGGGCGCACGAATTTGCGCTGGCCTACGCGCACGGCATCGGCTCGACCCGCGCCGGCGTCCTGCAGACCACATTCAAGGAAGAGACCGAAAGCGACCTGTTCGGCGAGCAGGCGGTGCTGTGCGGCGGTCTGACGTCGCTAATCAAGAAGGGATTCGAAACGCTGGTGGAAGCCGGCTATGCACCGGAGATTGCGTATTTCGAATGTCTTCACGAGATGAAATTGATCGTCGACCTGATCTACGAAGGCGGCCTCAGCCGGATGCGCTACTCGATTTCGAATACCGCCGAGTACGGCGACTTGACGCGCGGCGAAAAAGTTGTGGGTGATGCCACGCGGGCCGCGATGAAGAAAACCCTGGCCGACATTCAGGACGGAACTTTCGCTCGCGAATGGATCAAAGAGAACAAAGATGGCGGCTACCACTTCACCGAGCTGCGGGAGAAAGAACAAAAGCATCCCATCGAGATTGTGGGTGCGCAGTTGCGGGGCATGATGAGCTGGCTGCCGGGTAGAGAAGCGAAGAAGCCTGCTCAAACGCCTAAGCCCGAGCCGGAACAGGTCGTGAATGCTTAGAGGAGCAGAAATCGTCCTGCAGTGCGTGCGCGCCGAGGGGGTGGACCTGGTATTCGGTTATCCCGGCGGCGCGATCATGCCGTTGTATGACGCGCTCGAAGGCAGCGGCATTCGCCACGTTCTCACGCGGCATGAGCAGGGCGCAGTGTTCTCAGCAGAAGGCTACGCGCGGGTGACGGGAAAAGTTGGCGTGGCGATTGCGACCAGCGGCCCCGGCGCAACCAACCTGGTAACCGGCATTGCCGATGCCAAGATGGATTCAGTTCCTTTGGTGTGCATTACAGGGCAAGTACGCAGCGCGATGCTGGGCACGGATGCATTTCAGGAAACGGATGTTTTCGGCGTAACACTTTCGCTGACCAAGTGGAGCCGGCTGGTACGGACAATTGACGAAATTCCGGAAGTGATCGCGGAAGGATTTCACTGGGCGCGTAGTGGACGACCCGGGCCGGTGGTCATCGACATCCCAACCGACCTACTCAAAGCGAAGAAGGAATTCTCCGGGCCAGTGAAGTTCACTCCGCCTGCGCGGTCTTCTGAAGCGAACGCACAAGGTGCATTCAGTGACACGATCATTGACTTGCTGCAACGAGCTGCGAAGCCTGTGGCGCTCGTCGGTGGAGGAGCAAAGCTTTCGGGAGCCATCCCTCAATTGCGGTGCCTGCTTGATGATTTGAATATTCCGACATTCGCAACGGTGCACGGCCTGGGCGCCGTTCCCCCGCAATCATCTTATTACTTGGGGATGGTCGGAATGCACGGAACGCGTGCTGCCAACATGGCTCTGCATGAGACCGATCTCTTAATGGTTTTTGGCGCGCGCTTAGATGATCGCGTGACCGGCGAACCTACACGATTTGCGCCCAATGCAAAGATCGTTCACTTTGAAATTGATCCCGCACAACTCGACCGTGTTCGAGCCTGTGAGCTGCCGGTCATCGGCGATTTGGCCAAGACAATTCCGGCACTTCACGCAGCTCTGCGGGAGGTCTCTCTGCCCGATTGGAGCGGCTGGCGCGCGGTCGCTTGTGGAGAGGAGCGAGCCGAACTTGATCCGCAAGGGCTGGCTCAACCTACCATGCGCTTCCTCGATGAACTTTTCAGCCGGCTGCCACAGGATAACGTTGTAATTGCCGATGTGGGCCAGCACCAGATGTGGGCGGCACAGCGCTATCGTTCTTCATCGCCACGTGGATTCATCACTTCGGGAGGTCTGGGAGCGATGGGCTTCGCCCTGCCCGCTGCAGTCGGCGTGCAACTGGCGAAGCCGCAGACTTGTGTGCTTTGCGTTTCCGGCGATGGCGGCTTCCAGATGAATATTCAGGAACTGGCCACGGTACACCGCCTCGGGCTACCCATAAAGATGGTGATCGTCGACAACAAGTATCTTGGCATGGTGCGACAGTGGCAGCAGCTCTTCTACGAGCGCAACTATTCAGAAACCGATTTGAGCGACAATCCGGATTTTGTCGAGATTGCCAAGGCCTACAGGATTCACGGCTGGCGCCTGAATGAGTCGGCAATGGCTGAGTTTCCGGTATCGAAAGATACGGGAGATTCGATCGATAATTTCCTGCGTTCGCCGGGGCCCGAGTTGCTGGTGTTCGATTGTCATCCTGAGGCAAACGTTTATCCCATGGTTCCGGCGGGAGCGGCACTTTCGGAGATGGTTTTCCGGGACGAATAGGAATTGCAAAATCCAGTTCAAGGAAACAACTATGCAAAGTTTTCACATTCGCTATCGCAATGCGCAGGGCGCGCTAATGCGCATTTTGAACGCGGCTTCGCGAAGAGGGCTCGATCTTGGTTCGGTGCACGCCGAAGCCGCCGGTCAGGAGCATGGCGTCACTCTGCTGCTGGATGCGACCCAGAAACAGATTGGCCAGCTTTGCCGCGAATGGTATGGGATCGTGGATGTAATCGAGGTGCGGTCCAGTGCGTCTTTGCGTGAGCATGAAGACAATGGCACGTGGGCGCCGCATCCGCCGGCATCGACCAACATGGCAGAGCAGTCGGCGCGGGCAGCGTTGGCATAAAGAAAGTCTCCTATTTCCGTTGATCATAGTTTTTCGTTCTTAATTTTCCAGCGACCGAGCCTCCCTATCGCTTCGCCTCTGTTGTAACCTTTCATCATGGATCTAAAACATCGCAGCCGCGGGATTACCGACGGGCGCGACCGAGCTCCGGCGCGTTCCATGTTCAAAGCCATCGGATTTACGGACGCTGACCTTAGCAAGCCGCTGATCGGCGTGGCCAACACCTGGATTGAAACCATGCCGTGCAACTTTCACCTGCGGCGGCTTGGGGCCAAGGTAAAAGAGGGCATTCGGGCCGCGGGCGGCACTCCCATGGAATTCAATACCATCGCAATCTCCGATGGTGAGACCATGGGCACGGAAGGAATGCGCGCCTCACTGGTCAGTCGCGAATTGATTGCAGATTCCATTGAACTAGTCTGTCGCGGCCAGTTGTTCGACGCGGTGGTCTGCGTGGTGGGATGCGATAAGACGATTCCCGCCGCAGCCATGGCGCTGGCGCGGTTGGATATTCCCGGACTCGTGCTTTACGGAGGAACCATCGCTGCCGGCACTTATCGCGGTAAAGACGTCACCATACAAGACGTCTTCGAAGCCGTGGGCGCGAATGCCGCGGGGAAAATCACCGACAAAGAATTGCACGATTTGGAAGATGTGGCTTGTCCCGGTGCTGGGGCTTGCGGCGGCCAGTACACCGCGAACACCATGTCCACGGTAATGGAGATGATCGGACTTTCTCCTATGGGCTTCAACAGCGTGCCGGCGATGGATGCGAAAAAAGATACCGTCGCATTCGCCTGCGGCAAAGTAATCCTGAATGCGCTGGAGAAAGACATCCGCCCGCACGATATTCTGACTCGTGACGCTTTTGAAAATGCGATCGCCTCCGTGGCCGCAACCGGAGGATCGACCAATGCGGTCTTGCACCTGTTGGCGATTGCGCGCGAATCTGGGGTCGATTTGCAGATTGACGATTTTCAAACAGTGAGCGAGCGCACTCCTCTGCTTGCCGATCTGAAACCTTCCGGACGTTTTGTGGCCGCCGATATGCACCGCGCGGGCGGAGTGCGCTTGCTGGCCCGGCGGCTGCTGCATGGAAAACATCTTCATCCCGCGGCGATGACGGTAACTGGACTCTCGCTGAAGGCTGAGAGTGAGAGTGCTATCGAAACGCCGGGGCAAGAAGTGATCGCGCCGCTGGACAATCCGCTGAAGAAAACCGGAGGTCTGGTCATTTTGAAGGGGAATCTCGCGCCCGAGGGTTGCGTAGCCAAAATCAGCGGGCATGAGCGGCTCGAGCAGCGCGGTCCGGCGCGCGTATTTGAATCGGAAGAAGATGCCATGACCGCTGTTACCAGCAAGCAGATTCACTCCGGCGACGTCGTTGTGATTCGCAATGAAGGGCCTAAAGGCGGCCCGGGCATGCGCGAGATGCTGAGCGTCACCGGAGCACTCGTAGGCGAAGGATTGGGATCGTCTGTCGCGCTCTTAACCGACGGCCGGTTCTCAGGCGCAACTCACGGATTGATGGCCGGTCACGTCTCTCCGGAAGCCGCGCTGGGCGGGCCAATCGCCGCCGTGAGGGACGGCGACATCATCCGCTTTGACGTTAACCAGCGGTTGCTCGAGGTTGAGATCAGCGACGAGGTGATTCGACAACGAATGAAAGAGTGGAAGCCGCCGCAGCCGCGTTATCCTACTGGGGTGTTCGCCAAATACGCGGCGCTGGTTTCGTCCGCGTCGCAGGGGGCGATTACGCGGCCGCCAGAATAGAATAGTTCTTTGGTTTTCGTTTCCAATCCAAATAAATCAAGGGAGCGGCATTAGCCGCTCCCTTTGGCATTTCAATTCATTTCGTCCGATCCTTATCTACTGTTGCATCCCGGACTGTATGCTGTGAGCACGTTCGCAGCGGCGGCAATAGCGCAGTCATACGCTGCGCCGGTTGAATCAAAGGAGTTGTACTGCTGCGCGCTGGACTGGCCCGAATTTCCGATAATCTCGAACGACGAGTTGATTTCTTCCGTGTCCTTGTGCTGGCCCGCATTTGTGAGCGAGCTCGCGTAGGTCACCGCACCAGACTGCGTCGTCGTGTTGTTCAGAGTATAGGTTTGCTGGGCGGTCGTGATCAGTTTGATGTTGCCGTTAGGCTGGAAATCCTCAGTGAGATCAACCACCAAGGGCCAACTGTAATTCTGGCTGTAGACGACAGCGGGCGTCCCGCTCTGCGACACGGTCGTGGAAGAGTTCACGGCAGTGCCTTGCGTGATGTATTGCTGATATACGTTGCCGACAATATTGAAGTATTGATCATTAAAAAAGTGAACGTTTTGCGCTACTTTCGTCGTCACTTTTCCATGCGAAGTGTTCACGTAGCCGGAAATCACGAAGCTCCGGTTTGAGTTGACGTCGACCGTACCCTTGATCGAGGTCGGCTGCACGTTGAGCTTCTCGGTGATCACAGGAGTGGGCCCTGTGAGCGTGTTTTGGGTAACCTCGCCACTGGTTTCTGCGCTGCCCGGATCCTGGTAAAGCAAAAGCGATGCCGTGGCTGAAAAATAATTGTCCGCGTTATACACGCTGAGCGAAACGGTGTGCGGCTGGCCGTTGCTCAGCACCCCGGCGAACGGCGTCAGGTTCACGCGATACGGAGTAAAATTTAGAGTCTGCACGCCGGGAATCGGGAACCATAAGTAAGGATCCGAAAGACCGCCGGTAAAGATCCATGGAAATACCGGAGCCACTCCGGCTGGTTGCCCGTCAATCGTGATCTCGGTCTCGCGGAAGGCTGTATTGGTGCAGCTTTCCAACTCGGTCGCGACATCGTTGGGCACGCAGGTATACCAGAACTCATCGGCGGACTGACTCTGCGCATAAACATCAAGATAGGCGGTCTGCACGTTCGTGGGCATGGTGAAAGTGCCGGAGAGCGTGCTGGAAGTTGAACCCAGGCCCACCGTCCCGCCTGAAGGTCCCGCCGAAAGTGGCAGCACTATATTTGCTGAAACGGGCGCAGTCTGTCCCTTGGGGATCGGATAGAACTCGAGCGACGCCGACGCATAGATAGTGGAAGTCAGGCCGCAGCACAAGGTGTTTCCGATGTTGGCTTGACCGGTTTGCGCAGTATAGAAGATCGAACTGTAATCGGTAAGATCGTTTTCAATATGCCATGACGGACCCTCGTTCGGCGAAGGTTCGGCGGTAGTGCCGAAATAAATATTTACCGGACCGAGCCAGAAATTGGCGGTGCGATCGTACTGGATGCCGGCATTCAGGTTGATATCCGCCTCGAGCACCACCTTAGCCCACGGCCCAGGACAGTCGGACGGCGGGGTGTAAGTAAAGTTTTCGACGTTGAAATCATAGAATGATGCGCCACTGAACAGCTGCACAACGCAAGGCGTCGTGGAAGGGCGAGGCACGGTGGGATCGGCAGTCACAGTGTTCGCTGAACCGATCACATAAGGGCCAGACGCCGAAGCAAAGGGGATGAAGACTGCAGTCAGCAATAGAAGCGGAAAAATATTCCGTGCCAAGCGGGCGGTGCGGGTCATGCGAAATCCTCCTGGGAAAGTGGCAAAAGGCGCGTCCGACTTGGTAAGCAGGAGCAGAGGGGGCGGCGCGCCAGTGCGGAAGTATTGCGCGTTCGCCGAACCGTGTCAACAGAAGTCGAAAGTTAGTATCGTATCAGTTTGAATTTATCCTAATGATGCCGGGGCTATACTGTTTGAGAGGTACGTTGAAATGAGAAGCGATTGGGTGGGCAAGTTGGGCGCGGTGCGCGGCTGGTTGATGGGAGCCGCAGTCGTTGTCATAGCCGTCGTTTACTTGCTCCGGCGTTAAGCCGCTGATTTTAAAATTGATACACTACCCGAAAGTTAGTATTGTCGAGTCTAGAAACGGGTCGACCGTTCCTGCGACTTATTTCTTCTCGTCCTCACCCACCGGTGCGGCTACGCCGAATGTGGTTTTCCAGTAATCCTGAACGGCCGGTGGCAGCTTATCCATGTGCGAGAGGAGGCTGGTGATCTTCCATATGTCCTGCTCGCTCAGAGTTTTGTCCCAGGCGGGCATAGCGGTGTACCGGACGCCGGTCCGGATGGTGTAAAAGATGTGCCACTCCGGATCGTCAGGCGGATGGGAAACCAGATTGGGGGCGGGCGGGTAGAAAGATTGCGCCAGCGAGGCGGGCTTGCGATCGAGGTCGCCGTGGCAAAGGGCGCAGTTCATGCTGTAAAGTTTCATGCCATCTTCGAGGTTCTGGTCGCTGGGCGCAACAGGGTTGGTAACGTGGGGAGCGTGCCGCTCCATCGACGCATCGACGGCCGTGTTCGCCAAGTGGTGTTCCCATCCCGGTGGAGAGACATTGGCTTGCGTGGGGAAAAAACCGAGCATCGCGAAACCAAGCACGCCAAGGATTAGTACGAGAAGAGTAATGATGACACCGAGAACGAATTTACCCATGGTCCCCTCCGGGAATCGACTATTGTGGCAGAAGCGGTAGGGTTGGCGCTAGTTTTGTGCGGCCATCTCTGTTGGCTTCGTTTGGGTTCAATACGCTTTCAGCTTGCGGGCTTCGCGCACTACGTCACTCACCTGGGGCAGGTAATGTTCCTCCTGCGGAGGAGAAAAAGGGATCGCGGAATCCAGGCCCGCAATGCGGACGATAGGTCCATCGAGATCATCGAAAGCCTCCTCGTTGATGATGGCTGCAATTTCACCGGCCAATCCTCCAGTACGCGAGTGCTCGTGCAGGATAATCACTTTGTTCGTCTTCTTCACGGTCTGTGCGATGGCGACGCGGTCCAGAGGCGAGACGGTACGCAAGTCGAGGATTTCCAGGTCAATCCCTTCGTTCTTCAGAACCTCGGCAGCCTCTAATGCAGTGTGAACCATCGCAGCGTACGTAATAATGCTGAGATCACGACCTTCACGGACGATATTGGCTTTGCCGATTGGAACGACATAATCGTCCGCCGGCACTTCACCCTTGATGCGGCGATAAAGATATTTGTGTTCGAAAAAAATGCAGGGATTGTTGTCGCGGATAGCAGCCTTGATCAGGCCCTTGGCGTCGTAGGGTGTAGCCGGGCAAATCACTTTGAGGCCAGGATTGTGGACGAACCACATCTCGGGATTCTGCGAGTGGAACGGACCGCCGTGGACATATCCACCGCTGGGCCCACGCAGGACGAGCGGAGCCGGCGCGCCCCAGAGATAATGCGTCTTCGCGACCATGTTCGAAATTTGGTTGAAGGCGCAACCGATGAAGTCCATGAACTGAAATTCGGCTACGGGGCGCATGCCGGTGAGCGACGCTCCGAAGGCCGCGCCTACGATGGCGGCTTCGGCGATGGGCGTGTCGATGACGCGCTCGGGGCCGAAGCGGTCGATGAAACCGTCAGTGACTTTGAAGGCGCCGCCGTAGATGCCGATGTCTTCGCCGAGGCAGAAGACAGAGGGGTCGCGGTCCATTTCTTCCCAGATTCCCTGGCGGATGGCTTCGAGGTAGGTGAGTTGCATAGGGTTAGTCCAACTATTTTTGCCACGGATTTACGCGGATCCTCACGGATTTCAGATCAGTACAAATTGTACAAAATGTGTTATTATATGTTTAGTACAGATTTATTGGATAAACCTATGCCAGCCAAACTGACAGCCAGCCTCGCCAGGCAAAACTTTTCCGACATTTTAAGCCGCGCTGAATATCGCGGCGAAAGAGTTATCGTACACCGGGGCAAGAAAGCTGTCGCGGCTGTGGTGCCCATCGAGGATGTAGAACTCTTGGAAAAGCTGGAAGATGAAATCGATATTGCGGCGGCGCGCGAAGCGCTGAAAGATCCGCGCACGATTCCCTGGGAGAAGATTAAGAAAGACCTCAAGCTGTAGGATCGGCGGCGGTTGTGGCCTATACGATTCAGTTCAAGCCTCTTGCGCTCCGGCAATTGGAAAAACTCCCACGCGACGCGCAGAAGCGATTGTCCGCCAAGATTGAGGCTCTGCGTGACGATCCGTTTCCTTCGGGCTGCAAGAAGATGGCCGCCGTCCCTGACGCTTGGCGGATTCGGGCCGGCGACTATCGAGTCGTTTATCAAGTGCATCGGGGAGTCCTATTCGTCCTTGTGCTCACGGTTGGGCATCGGAGGGAAGCGTATCGGTAGAGGCTCCTGTCCTGGAATCCAATTCCCGCTCGAAAATATCCTTAAGCTGCTTCCAAGCATTTTCCTGTGCATTCTTTAATGGACCGTTCGGCATCTGGGCCACCAGTTCTCTGCCTTCAGCCACTTTGCTCAACGCTTCGCCAATCTTGTCTTCCGAAAACAGAATGAGGGCCTTAGTGCACGCGCGGTTAACTCTAGCCTTGGCTGGATTCCCGTCGCGAAGCCATTCCCGCGCAAGATCATTTTTCCGGTACCTCGTAGCTTGAAATCGTGCCGCCGCGAGGATCAGTTCCTCGCGAAAATCCGGCGGTGCCATCGAACACATCCCCAAACACGCTTCGAGATATTTGGCGGCTAAGTCGTAATTGCCTTTCCCGTCCGCCTCAGCGTACGCAAGCCATTTAACATGCAAATTGTCGAATGTCTTGTTACCTTGATCGATTACGTGTGCAGCCGGTAAGTCTGCCGGAGCGCTCTTCCCATGCTTAATGGCTGACTGCCGCCTCAGTATGAAAACCCACCGATCCCTGGCCTTACTGAAGAGCAGCATTCCTAGCCTCATTCCGTCCGAACTAAATCCGAAGCGACGAAACGGAACCAGGTCGCCGAATCCGAGGATGAATGAGCCACCCACAAAAAGCCGCGTTAGGCCTGCTAGGTGCGAATCTCCCTCGGGGATCAGCTGAAGTGCCAAGAAGGCGCAGAGAATGTTAGCCACAGGTCCACCAGCGATGTATGCGGCAACCCGAACAGGAAGCGCCGAGTTAGCTCTTGGGAGCATCACCGCGTGGCCACCCACGATGGTGCTTCGATTCCATTGCCAATGGAATCGTCTATCGGAATCCAGTTCTACAGGACCGACACGAATTCCGTCGAATGCTAGCCCTGCCATAAGTCCACCCAAACAATGACCTACTTCGTGGATAAGAGTCACCAAGAGGATTAGGAGGTAGATTTCAAATGGGGTTCCGAGGGCGAACAGGCCAAGTATTAATAAAGTCTGCCACGGTCGTATTCGCCGGAAGTACGGGTTTGGGTTGGGCAGCCGGAGTTCGCGGTCAAGATAGGGCGTTCGCGATGTGGCATGGACCGCGCCCGGGACGGATGACGTCGAATCCACCGACGCTGGCACCGAAAACGTCACTTCAAATGCACCGCCGCTTCCGTCTCTTTGAACCTGCCCGTCCCCTTCCTCACTTTCGGCATCCCATACTTCGGCTTAATCGCATGGCAGCCGTCCTCGCAAAACACTCCGCCCTCAGCCGATTCCGGCGTGGGCATAGGCGAGTTCACCGCAATCTCGCGCTCTGCCTCGATCACGCGCTCGACTTCTGAAATCATTTCCGCATTCTCTTTCGTACTCAGCCACTTCTTTTCTTTCACCAGGTAATTCTCGAACCGCGCGATCGGGTCGCGCTTTTTCCAGAAGTCGAACATGGGCTTCGGCACATACGCCGCGGCGTCGTGGATGGCGTGGCCTTTCATGCGCATCATTTTGGCTTCGATCATGGTGGGGCCTTCGCCGCGGTGGGCGCGCTCCACAGCGTCCCGCGCGGCATCGTATACCTGGCAAGCGTCGGTGCCATCGACGATCATGCCGGGAATGCCGTATCCGATCGCACGTTCGGCGAGATCTTTCACGCGATATTGCATCTCCGACGGCGTGGAGTAAGCCCAGAGATTGCTTTCGACAAACAGCACGAGACCGAGATTTTGCACGGCAGCGAAGTTGATGCCCTCGTAGGTGACGCCGGTGGATTGGCCGCCATCGCCGATCCAAGTAAGGGCGGCGATGTTCCGTCCCTGCAAACGCGCGCCCAGCGCGACGCCGGAAAGAACCGGAATGAGGTCGCCGAGCATGGAGATGGGCGAGACCATGTTGCGCTTTTCGATGTCGCCGAAATGCGATGTGCCGTCACGGCCGTGGGTTGGCGAATCGGCTTTTGCCATGTATTGCATCATGGTGTCAGAGGCGCGGAATCCGCGCACCAGCAGCGCGCCCTGATTGCGAATCATCGGCGCGAACCAGTCGTCTTTGTCCAGGGCGTAGGCCGAGGCGCAGGAGCAGGCTTCCTGGCCCAGACCGAAATAAACTCCGCCGACCACTTTGCCTTGCTTGTAAAGATTCTCAAGCGCGACTTCCATCTTCCGGTTGAGCAGCATGTAACGGTAGATCTCAATGCACTGCTGCTTGCTCAGGTATTTCGAGTCGCGAATCGGGGGAACGGTGGCATCGAGGTCGCCAGTAACTTCGTAGCGGACGTGCTCGGCGCCGTCTTTATCTTTTTCTACGCGCTGGGTGACGGAAAGGTCGGGACTCTCAAGCCGGTGGTCCGGGATCGAGTAACTACGGACCGAGGTGTTCTGGTGGTTGACGGACTTAGGTTGCGACCCCCCGTTGCGAGAGCGGTTACCATTGGAGTTTAGTTTGGAGTTTTTTTTCTTGATTGGCATAGTCTAGGCACTGCTCTGACGCCGCAACCACTAATGCTATCGCAGAGTGACGGATCGGCGGAAGGGGTTTCCCGCGAGAATACTCATTCGCCATACGCGACGGCCAGGATGCCGCCGTGCAACGTTCTACGCCCAGGTCGTTCCGTCCACTTTGTGAATCTGCCGAAGTTCGGGAGGCGTCTTCATCGGGACGCCGACAGTACGGCCAAGAAGAGCGTCGATCGTTTCCACCCAAAGGATCTGGCTTGTAAATACAGTTCCGAAGTTTCGCGAGAGTGATTCGGCGACCTTGTTCAGATCAAGCGGACTCCCGAGTTGCTGCTGCATCGACGTCACCGGTTTCGATGTGATGCCGCAGGGGATGATCAAGTCGAAATAATTCAGGTCCGTGTTTACGTTGAGTGCGAACCCATGCGAAGTGACCAAGCGGGAGATGTGAACGCCGATGGCTGCGATCTTGCCCTCCGCAGTGCCGATGGAGGAACGGACGCCTTCGTCCGTCTGGTTTTCATCCGTTCTGCGGACTAAGGCGTCCACCGCTCCATCAGGTGGATCCGTCCACACGCCGGTTAGGCCTTTGACACGTTTCGTCGGAATCGCGAAATCGGCGCAGGTGCGGATCAGTACTTCCTCGAGCCTGCGCACGAATTCGACAGCGCCCAGACTTTTTCGCAGGGCGGACGGGGCGTCCGCCGCTCCACGGTCGAATGCTCGAAGGTCGAAGATGGGATAGCCGACGACTTGCCCCAGACCGTGGAAGGTAACGTCGCCTCCGCGATCGCATTCGTAAACCTCTACACCGCGCTGGGCCAGGAGTTCGGGCGATGCAATCACATTGGCAGCTTTCGCATTGCGCCCGAGAGTAATGACGGGGGAGTGTTCCAGCAGCAGCAACACGTCGCCGATCTTCTCCGCTTTTCGCAGCTCAACCAACTGCTGCTGCAAGCGCAGACCGGTGGCGTAGTCAACGGTGCCGAGTTGGATGAGAGAGATCAAAACTATTCAACTTCCAATTTTCAACTTCCGATTTCCAATTGCCGATTTGGTACCGAAACGCGCCGCCAACTGACAATTGGAAATCGACAATCGGCAATCGAAATTATGCGTTGATCGCCATCCCATACACGCTATTCGAAGCGTCGAGCATGGCCTCGGCCAAAGTCGGATGGGCGTGGATGGTCCACATCAAGTCTTCGACAGTGGCTTCGAGTTCCATGGCGGCGACGGCTTCGGCGATCAGTTCGGTAGCTTGCGGACCGATAATATGGACCCCGAGAATCTCTCCATAGTCTGCATCGGAAATAATTTTGATGAACCCTTCATGCTGTCCCACGATCGAAGCGCGCGAGTTCGCGGTAAAAGGAAATTTTCCGATCTTGATGTTGTAGCCCGCTTCTCGCGCTCTGGTTTCGGTAAGGCCCACGCTACCGATCTCCGGGTGGCAGTAAGTAGCTCCTGGTATGTGTTCAGGATTAATTGGCTTACACGGCTTGCCCGCAATTTTCGCGACCGCGACCAGCGCCTCCATGGCGCCGACGTGGGCCAGTTGTGGCATACCCAGGACAATGTCGCCAACGGCATAAACACCGGGCTCGGCGGTATGCATCCAGGAATCGGTTTGAATGAATCCGCGTTCGGGCTTGATTTTTGTTTTCTCCACCCCAATATTTTCCGTGCGTGGCTTGCGGCCAACGGCGATGAGTATTTTCTCGGCCTCGATTCTCTGTTGCTTGCCTTCGGCACTGATGGTCACCGCGATCCCACTCTTGGTTTTTTCAATCTTTTCCACTTTCGCGCTCGTGTGGAACGCGATGCCGCGCTTGCGGTAGGCGCGGGCCAATTCTTTGGAAACCTCTTCATCTTCCACCGGCACAAGACGCGGCAGCATTTCGATGATGGAAACTTCGCAGCCGAAAGAGCGATAGATAGACGCAAACTCCACGCCAACTGCCCCCGCTCCGACAATGACCAGGGACTTCGGCATTTCCTTCAGACTAAGGATTTCAATATTGGTGAGAACGCGATCGTCGGCTTCGAGGCCCGGCAGCATCCTTGCTTCAGAGCCGGTCGCCAGCAGCACATTCTTTGCTTTCAACTGGCTGCTCTTGCCTTCGTTGGCTACTTCAACGGTGATGATTCCATTCTGCGCCGGCCCAGTGAGCTTGCCGTAACCTTTCACGGTTTCGACTTTGTTTTTCTTCATCAGAAATTCCAAGCCTTTGGCATGCTTGGCGACAATTTTCGACTTTCTCTCCTGAATCGCATTCCAGTTCAGCTTGCGCGCGTCCACGCCCTCAATGCCGAATTCTTTCGCCTCTTTCAGATGGTCCCAGAGTTCGGCGTTGAATAGAAGCGCCTTCGTGGGAATGCAACCTACATGCAGACAGGTTCCCCCGAGGAATCCATCTTTTTCAATGAGAGCAGTTTTAAGTCCGTACTGGCCGGCACGAATGGCCGCCGTGTAACCGGCAGGTCCGCTGCCAATAATTGCGACGTCATAAATAGTTTCAGGCAAAGGAATCGTCCTCAGTAGAAGAGATGATCAAAGGCAAACGAATGATTCTAGAACAGGATGCGGAAGGAGGCCAAACGAGTCGACGCGGGAACTGTGGGCTCAGGAAGTGGGGGTAGGATAGAGATCCTTCGATTCCGCAGCAGCTTCGCTATTCGCGAAGCTGCCGCTCCTCTCAGGATGACAGCCGCTGGTATAGGCAGCGGATTAATTGTTCTCGTTGCTGGCACGCTTCCACGAGATCAGCTCGCCGATCGTCGAGCTGGTGCTGGAGACCGGTTGCTTATACGCTTCCACCTCGGAGCGCGAAGCCTCCTCGCCGACGGCGCGAATACTGA
The DNA here is from genome assembly GCA_963813205.1 of uncultured Acidobacteriaceae bacterium. Taxonomy (GTDB): domain Bacteria; phylum Acidobacteriota; class Terriglobia; order Terriglobales; family Acidobacteriaceae; genus Sulfotelmatobacter. Next base: position 211,586 of record CAWEYI010000013.1, read on the forward strand.
GCCCGACCTTCTTATCTTCGGGACTCATCTTAATAATTTTGAAGTCATGTTCTACTCCGGGCTCAAGATGCAAAGGTTGGCCATTTCCATCGACGGCTTCCGACTTGTGGCACAGGCCTTCCACGCCTTCCGCAATCTCCACGAAGGCGCCAAAAGCCGCTACGCGCAGCACTTTGCCATGCACCACGTCGCCAACATGATGAGTCTCAAAGAAAGTTTCCCACACGTCGGGTTGAAGCTGTTTCACGCCCAGCGATAAACGCCGTTTGTCGGGTTCAATCGCCAGCACGATAGCCTTTACTCGATCACCCTTCTTCAGAACTTCCGACGGATGCTTCACTCGCTTGGTCCAGCTCAAATTGCTGACGTGGACCAGACCATCGATTCCGTCCTCGATCTCGATAAAAGCACCGAAGTCAGTCAGGTTTCGTACCCGGCCTTCCACCGTCATGCCCACGGGGTATTTATCGTGCAATGCATCCCATGGATTCGTCGCTAGTTGCCGCATGCCCAGCGAAATTCGGCGCTCCGTAGGATTCACGTTGAGCACCACGCACTCGACTTGATCGCCAACATTCACCAGCTTCGAGGGATGCTTCATCCGCTTCGACCAGGTCATTTCGCTGACGTGAACCAGGCCTTCGATTCCCTGCTCCAGTTCAACGAATGCGCCGTAGTCGGTTACGCTGATCACTCGCCCGGAAACGTGCGCGCCCACGGGATAGCGGTGCTCGGCATCAAGCCAAGGATCAGGCGTCAACTGCTTGAACCCCAACGAGACACGCTGCTTCTCTTTGTCGTACTTCAGCACCTTCACTTGAATCTGATCACCAACGTTCACCAGGTCGCGCGGATGCGTCAGACGTCCCCACGACATGTCGGTGATGTGAAGCAGACCATCCAAGCCGCCGAGATCCACGAACGCGCCATACTCGGTCAGATTCTTTACCACTCCGGTGAGCACGGAGCCTTCTTCGAGATGCTCAAGCGTCTTGTTGCGCTTTTCGCTTTGTTCCCCTTCGAGCAGTTCCTTGCGCGAGACTACGATGTTGCCGCGCTTTTTGTTGAGCTTGATGATGGTAACTTCAATCGTCTGGCCCTTCATCCCTTCGAGATTTCGAATGGGACGCAGGTCTACCTGCGATCCGGGCAGAAAAGCTCTTGCACCCAGAATGTCGACCGTCAAGCCACCTTTAGTACGCTCGATCACAGTCGCCCGGATCGGCCGCTTTTCGTTGTGCGCTTTTTCCACTTCGTCCCAGGCGTGAATGCGCGCCGCTTTCTGGTGCGAGAGGTTGATGTAGCCTTCCTCGTTATGCCCCTTCTCGCGCATCACATCAATCTCGTCGCCTGGCTTAACCTTTGGCTTGCCTTCGTGATCCAGAACTTCCGAGAGCGGCAACATTCCTTCCGACTTGGCCCCGACATCGACTACGACATGAGTCGAGGTCAGCTTGAGCACCGTGCCCTTGATTACGCGGTCTTCTCCCACGGCTTCTTCGGTCTCCGTGGTAAAGCTCTCGAGAGCCGAAGCAAAGTCCTCGCCGGCGTGCTTGTCGTCTGAAGAACTCACGGTCCCGGACGCGTGCTGCTCGGTTACTCTTTGCTCGGTAGTGTTCGATTCACTCATGTGCTGGTCGGTTAAGGTTGGCTCGGACGTCGTCGGTTCTGTTTCGGTTGCGACGGCGCTGTTCGATTCGGGGTTGTGAGCGGTGGTGTGGTCGGACAAGGTCATGCCTCTCTGCTGAAGCCTCGCACTCGGTGCGGGGAAGATGCGGGGCCTGCTTGGCGGACTGCTGGATGAGTCGTTTGGTTGTGGTGGGCTCACCCTGGCGAGTGAGCTTGGACAATCCCAGCTGCCGGACGTTTTACAGAAACCCGCGTCCAAAGGGAACTCCTCGACTATAGCAACCGCTCGCAAACAGTGTCAAACGCAAATCTTGCGGATATTAAAGGAAGATTTCAGCGTTCGGATTTCGTAACGTGCTATTCATCTGCTACCCTTGCTCCTTGTCATGGATTACCTCTGGACCCCGTGGCGCTACGCCTATGTCTCCGCCGCCGAGAAAGCTACCGGATGCGTCTTCTGCAATGCCGTAGCCGCCCACGACGATGCGAAATCCCTCATTGTTTATCGCGGAAAGCTGTGTTTCGTGATTCTCAATGCGTATCCCTACACACCCGGCCACGTGATGATCGTTCCCTATGCCCACCTCGATGAACTACGGAAACTGCCGTTCGAAGCCGCCATTGAGATGATGGCGCTCGCCCAGCGCATGGAATCCGTTCTACGCGAACTTTACACTCCCGGCGGTATCAACCTGGGCATGAACATCGGCAAAGCCGCGGGTGCCGGCATCGCCGGGCACATTCATATGCACGTCTTACCGCGCTGGGTGGCGGATGCGAATTTTATGTCGGTAGTGAGTGAGACGAGAGTTCTGCCGGAATTGCTGCAGGAGACGTGGAAGAGGATGACGGCGGCGCTGAAGACCTAACTCCCAACGCTGGCAATCCTTTTCATTTCTTTTTCGTCAATCACGCTGACCCCCAATTCTTTCGCCTTATCCAGCTTCGACCCCGCATCCGCTCCCGCCACCACGTAATCCGTCTTCTTGCTGACCGAGCCCGTGACCTTCCCTCCGGCGTCCTCGATCATCTTCTTGGCTTCATCGCGCGTGAAGTGGGCCAGCGTCCCGGTCAGAACAAACGTCTTTCCGGATAGTTTGGTGCCGCGCTGTTTCTTTTGTCCGGTTAAAGTAAGCCCAGCCTCGCGCAAACGCTCCACCAGCTTGCGATTCGCCGCGATGCCGAAGAATTCCACGATGCTCTCGGCAATACGCGGGCCCACTTCATTCACATCCTGCAGTTCCTCCACTCCGGCGTTCTCCAGCGCCTCTATCGATCCAAAGTGTTCGGCCAGGAACTGCGCGGTGCGCTCGCCAACCATTCGAATACCCAGGCCGTAGATCACCCGCTCCAGCGGAAGTTTCTTCGAGTTCTCAATCTCATCCAGAATGTTCTGAGCGGACTTGTCGCCCATTCGCTCCAGGCTGAGCAGATCTGCTTTCGTGAGCTTGTAAATATCAGCGACATTCCTCACCAGCCCACGCTCCGTGAGCTGATTCACCAGCGCATCGCCCATGCCATCGATATTCATGATCCCGCGCGAAGCAAAATGCAAAATGGTCTCGCGCAGCTTGGCCGGACAATTCGCATTGACACAGCGATAGTCGACCTCGCCTTCCGTCCTTACAACATCGGTCCCACAAACCGGGCATTTCTTCGGCATCTCGAAGTCTCTGAGGTCGCGCGGACGCGGATGCTCCTTATCATCGATGACCTTGGCTATCTTTGGAATCACGTCTCCGCCGCGCTCGACTTGTACCCAGTCGCCGATTTTCACGCCCAGCCGTTCGATCTCATCCATGTTGTGCAGAGTGGCGTTTCTCACGGTTGTGCCGCCAATCAGAACCGGCGCCAGCATCGCGACCGGCGTGAGCTTGCCAGTGCGCCCGACCTGAACGCGAATGTCTTCCAGCTTTGTAATTCCCGCTCGCGCCGCATATTTATAAGCGATCGCCCAGCGCGGAGCCTTGCCCGTAAATCCGAGTTCGTCCTGCAGCGCGGTTCGATCCACTTTCAGGACGATGCCGTCAATCTCATAAGGCAGCGACTCGCGCTTTTCCTCCCACTGCCGGATGAATGTCCACGCTTCGTCGATCCCATGCACCAACCTGCGATTCTGATTCACCTTGAATCCCGCAGCCTGAAGCGCATCCAGAGTTTTCGAATGGCGATCAAAGTAGGTGCGCCCGTTCTCGAGCAAGATATAGGGGAAGTAGTCCATGCGGCGTTCTGCCGTAATATTTGCATCCAACTGCCGCACCGTTCCCGCTGTGAAGTTGCGTGGATTGGCAAATGTCGCGAGCCCCTTGCGTTCCCGTTCTTCATTCACTTTCTTGAAGGCTGCGGTCGGCATGAGTAATTCGCCACGCACCTCAAAATTCGGCGGAATCCCTGCCTTCTTCAGCTTCTCTTTAGAAATGGAAAGTGGAACTGATCGCACGGTACGCACGTTGAGCGTCACATCTTCGCCCACAGTCCCATCGCCGCGAGTGATTCCTCGCGCAAGTTTTCCATCCTCGTAAATCAGGGCCAGCGACATGCCATCGAGCTTCAATTCGCAAACATAGTCCACATCTTTTTGTCCGCTGAGCTCGTGCACGCGCCGCTCCCAATCGCGCAGTTCATCTTCGTTGTACGTATTGTCGAGCGACAGCATTGGCGAAGAATGCCGCACTTTGACAAATCCTTCGCGCGGTTTTCCGCCGACGCGTTGCGTGGGAGAATCCGCCGTTAGCAATTCGGGATGCTCCGCCTCAGCATCCTTCAACTGGCGCATCAGCTTGTCAAATTCGGCGTCGCTGATCTCCGGCTGATCGAGAACGTAATACAAATATTCGTGGTGCCGGATCCTCTCGCGAAGAGCCTCGATCTTTTTTCCCACGTCTTTGCTGGCAACACTCATCGCCAAAGATTATAAGTGGGAGCGAACCGGGTAGGGACGCCGCACATCAATTCACACAAAAACAATCCGCTTCAAAGTACAATCCATCTTCGTCTTCGAATCGCCCATGCGTAAGGCAGCCCTGCTGTATAACCCAGATTCCGGCGGCAGCCGCAACCGGCCCCAATCGGAATTGCAGACCGTATTAAAGATTCTTCGTGACGCTGGGGTCGAAGCCGACCTCATCCTCACAGACTCCAGCACCCACGCTGAAGAAGAAACCCGGCACGCCGTGCTCAACGGATGTGACACCATTTTCGCCTGCGGCGGCGATGGCACGATCCACAACATCATCCAGGTGTTGGCTACGACTGGCGTCGCGCTGGCCGTTCTTCCCATGGGCACCGCTAACGCACTGGCCCACGACCTCGGCTTGCCCATGAATATCGCCGGTGCCGCGAAGGCCGCTCTCACCGCGACGCGACGGCGTGTAGCCTTGGGCCGCGTTCAATATCACGATCTCGAAGGGAAGCCAGGCACGCGTTACTTCATCGTCGCCGCCGGGGTTGGGGTCGACGCGCACCTCTTCTATAAGCTCCACTCCGGAACCAAGCATCGCCTGGGCATGGCAGCCTACTATGCGAAAGCCTGGCATCTCTGGTTCACCTATCCCATGACGCGTTTTCGGGTGGAGTATACCGAAACCGGTTCGGACCATTCGCAACACTCCGATGTCACGGAACTTCTCGGAATCCGCATCCGCCATTTCGGAGGCGTACTGCGGGAACTCGCTCCTGGCGCATCGCTCGATCGCGATGATGTTCGCCTCATACTCTGCCGAACTGCCAGCCGTCTCGCTTATCTTGCCTATGTCACCCGCGCGCTCCTCGGCCGCCCCTGGCAAGTACCCGGCATCGATCTCGCCCATGCCAGCAAGACTATCTGCCAATACCTGCCTGAAGCGCAATCTTCGCCACATAGCAAAATCTACGTCGAAGCCGACGGCGAACTTCTCGGCACTCTTCCTATAGAAATCACTGTCGTCCCAGACGCGCTCACTCTCTTGTTTCCAACAAAATAATTTCTCTACAGTTGGCTTTCCCCCGCGCGTCCCCATAGAATCTTTTCTTACCGCTTGGAACCTATCACTCACTTCCTGACCGGCGCCTGCCTGGGACGCGCCGGACTCAACCGAAAAACCGCCCTCGCCACGCTCACGCTGACACTCGCCGCCGAAGCCCCAGACCTGGACGTCCTCAGCCGCTTGCGCGGCCCGGCGTTCGGCTTCGCGCACCATCGCGGCTTCACGCACTCATTCCTTGGAGTTCCGATCGACGCAATCGTGGTGCTAGGCTTCGTCTATCTGCTGTGGCGCATCCGGGGGCGCAAAGTCAAAGATCCCAATCTCCCGCCGCGCTGGGGGTTGCTCTTTCTTTATGCCTGCCTCGCGGGTCTGAGCCACATCCTGCTGGACTTCACCAATAATTACGGCGTGCGCCCGTTCTGGCCGTTTTCCGAGAAATGGTATTCGTGGGACATCGTTTTCATCTTCGAGCCCATCATGTTTACCTGTCTGCTTCTCGGATTACTCGTCCCAGCGCTCTTCTCGCTGATCGACGGAGAAATCGGCGTGCGCCAACGCGCTCCGCGCGGCCGCATCGCTGCCACTCTCGCTCTGGTTGCCGTCGTGCTTTTGTGGATGGTGCGTGACTACGAACATCGCCGCGCTGTAAACGCTCTCGAAGCTCGCACCTACAACGGTGCCGATCCTATTCGAGCTTCCGCCTATCCCGCTCTCGCTAGTCCATTCCATTGGTACGGAGTGATCGAAACCAGGAATTTCTTTGCACTGGCTCCGGTGAACTCTCTATCTCCCGAGGTCGATCCCGGGGATGCCGAAGACGAAGCGCTACAGATCCGGTACAAGCCGGAAGAAACTCCCATCACCCTGGCCGCCAAACGCTCCTACCTCGGACGCGTCTACCTCGACTGGGCGAAATATCCGATCACCCAGACCGAAACTGTCGACTCCGGCCTGCAAGGCTACATTGTGAACTTTCAGGATTTACGCTTTGCACAACTTCCTAGCCTGCTCAGTCGCGTGCGAGGCGGCCACGATGAAGCGTCCAAGCCGCTGGGCGCGGGGGTTCAGCTTGACCGCAATCTGAGGGTGGTGGGCGATGTTTATGGTTCGGGCTCAAACCGCAAGACTTATCCTGAACCCTGATTGCGGAAATAACCACAAGCGCCATACTGACGAAAACGATGAGAAGCGTTCAGTGAGCCAAGTTGTTTTCATCTTCCCTTGACGTACTCGCCTCTTCGCGCCCACAATAATGCTTGTTCTGCGAGGTCCCTTATGCTGCCATATTTATTCGTTTTATTAGCGATTGCAGTGCGTTTCTTGCCATTTCTAGGCCCGCTCAATGTTCTGCCGCACGCCTGGCACTTCACTCCGGTTGCGGCGTCGCTGCTGTTTTTCGGCGCCCGGGGCTCGCGGCGCCAGATGTGGATTCCCCTGGTCTTGTTTGCCGCCACTGACATTATCCTCACGAAGTTTATCTACTCTTACGCCTTGTCGTGGGACACCCTCGTCACCTTCGCCTGGTATGGCGCGATACTCTGGCTTGGCACAAATCTTCGCGAAAAGTCGGGGCCAACTCGCGTGATCGGCGCTGCGCTTGCCAGTTCAGTTTCGTTTTTCCTGATCAGTAATTTCGCGGTGTGGGCCGCGTGGTCGCAGATGTATCCCCGCTCCTTGAACGGCCTGATGATGTCCTACGTCGCCGGTATCCCGTTTTTCCGCGGGACCGTGGAGAGCGATCTGTTCTTCTCCATTGCTATGTTCGGCACGCCAGTGTTCCTACACGCACTCTCCGGCTGGTTTCACAAGAGCGGCAATCACATCGCCGCCGCATAAAACATAAGCGAGCTCCTCAGCCCAGCGGAAGATTGTGATTTTGGGTGGCGCAGCGCTTCCAGCGCTGCGATAGCTCACCAATAGGTCGAGGCTTTTAGCCGCTGAGGTCTGACTGCTTGCGCCGTCCACCCCGCAGCGCTAGCCACACGATTACTCCCACCACCACCGTCGCTAACACCCAATAGAAATGCCGCCGAAATACCCTCCCCATCAGTTCCATGATCTCGGGGCCAAAATATAACGTCAGCAGCCCTTCCGCCAGAAACCGCACAAATCTGCCTGCAAAAATCGCCGCCAAAAAATCGCGGAACTTCATCTCAAAAACTGCCGCTGCCAACACAAAAATTTTGAACGGCAGAGGCGGCGGCAACATTCCCGGAAACATGAGCGCCCAAAACTCATGCCGCTCAAACGAGCGGTGAATCCGCAAAAAACGCTCCTCCGAAATCCGCTTGCGCAAAACGATCTCGCCACCTTCGTAGCCCACCAAATAGAGCGGGATACTGCCCAGCGTCGACCCCAGCGAAGCCAGCAACACATAAAACAACAGGTGTTGGTGATCGCGATAAACATACACCGCGACCACCGCATCCACCGGCATTCCCAGCAGCGCCGAATCGGCAAACGCAACCGCAAACACACCCCAAACTCCCAACGGCCCCAGCAAATGCATAATCCATGCTGTATACCGCGCCAGAATGTGTCCCAGAGTTTTCAAGGAGATTTAGTGTGCGTGGGATGGAAACCGCAAGCGATTTCGTTTCTTGATCGAAATGCTATGAATGCTCGGTCCTACCCTCCAACAAATTCAGGGCGTGAGGAATCAGTTCCAACACCGCCTCCAGCGATTCCACTGCGCCGCTGGGACTGCCGGGCAAATTCAAAATCATCGTTTTGCCTCGTACGCCACAAACTCCCCGGCTCAATGCCGCAAACGGAGTCGTCTTGTAACCTTCTCTTCTCATGCGCTCGGCCACGCCGTCGATCACCCGCTCGCAAATCGCTTCGGTTGCTTCGGGAGTAACGTCGCGCTCGGCAATGCCCGTCCCGCCCGTGGTTACGATCAATCGCACTTCCAGCGCCAGATGGACCAGGGCATTTTGAATCTGCATCGAATCGTCCTGCACGATTTGCTTTGCCGTTACGCGAAAGCCGGATTTTCCCAACAGCTCGGCAACCGCTGGGCCGGAAACGTCCAGACGCTCCCCGCGCGCACAGGAATCGCTGACCGTAACCACAGCAGCGGCAAAGCCCGCGGGCAGATTCGCCTCAGTTGTCGAGGAGAACATCATCCTCCTCTTCGGCACGCCGGCTGCTGCTGCCGCTGGCGGAATTCGTGTTAGCGCCGACACTAGCGGTGGTTTCAGCGCTGGCGGCAGCGCTGGTGCTGTTGTCACTGCTCTCGCTGGGCGCATCGTCGCCGCCATCGCGCTGCGATTCGTCCAGCAAGCGCAAACCTTCCATCAGCAAGCCTTGCGTGTTGAGCTGCGTGGTTTCCTGATCGGTCTTGCCCTCGAAGTTGAGTTCGAAGTTGCCGCCGGTCCAGCGCAGAACTTTGAAGACCGCCTGATCTCCCAGCAAAGATCCATAAGTCGCGTGCTTCACCTGCCCCTCAACAAAAAAGACTTCGCACTTCTCGCCTTCGTTATTCAGTTTGAGCTGGCAGCTCTTGCGCCCCATTTCCAGCGACTGCATCAGATCGATCACATTCATCTGCGAAAGATTCCCGCGAACCACGCCGTCGGAGGGCGCAGTCTTCGCCATCTTTTCGAGCGCGATGCGGTCCACCGTGCGCTTGATGCGCCGGGTAGCTTCCTTCAGAAAAAAAGGTTTCGCCAGGTAGTCATCCGCGGCGTCCTGCGGAGATAGACGCTCATCAATATCCGCACGGCTCGCCATCAACACTGCGGAAAAATTCGCGGTGGCGGGACGGCTCTTCAACTTCTCCACCAACTGCTTTCCATCCATCCCGGGCATGCGGTAGTCGCACACGACAAGGTCTGGCGGATCGTCCACGGCTTTCAGCAAAGCGTCCGCTGAATCGCCCGCCGAGACTACCCGCGCAAACGAAGCGAGCGCGTGCTCCAGCATCCCCAGAACCATAGGATTGTCGTCGACCAACAGCAGCTTGACGTCATTCGCCATTTTTTGATCCGCCCGGGTTTGAGTTGATGCTTTCCGACTTTACGCGGCGATACTCCCCACTCTTGCCCCCACTCTTACGCTGCAAAACAATCTCCCTAATCTCGATTCCTTTATCCAAACCTTTTGTCATGTCGTATACAGTCAAGGCGGCGACGCTAGCCGCGACCAACGCCTCCATTTCGACTCCGGTTTCGGCTGTCGTGACCGCTTTGGTGCTGATCGCGACGCCATTCTCGCACAGCGTCATCTCCACATCAACGAGAGCGAGAGGCAGAGGGTGGCACATGGGAATTAATTCGGACGTGCGCTTGGCCGCCATGATTCCGGCAATGCGGGCGACTTCGAGCGGGTCACCTTTCGGATTTTTTGGCAGAGCTTTCAACACTTCCGGCTTGATGAGGACAAACGCACTTGCCTCGGCCTCACGTCTGGTCGCGCTTTTTCCGGAAACATCGACCATGCGGGCGCGCCCGGAATCATCGTAGTGGGAGAGCTTCTTCGCCATGCGAACCTTCTATCTTACATGGGAGGTGGCCTGCCGTTGATTGTGCCCGAGGCAAGAGGGCGCAAAATGAAGTCGTTATCGGAGCAAGATTGCTACCCATTCACCGACGAGGATGTGCTCGCGATCCGGCGGAATCACGAGGAGGCAATTCGAGCGAGTTCGGGCTGCGATATCTCCGGATCCCTGCCAGGGAACTAATTCCGCCTGAGAATTGTCGTACTGGCCGGAAAGAACCGCGGGAAGGAATCGCGTCAAGCCAGGCTTGGTGCGGATTTCGGTTTTCAAACGAGTATGCAGGAATGGAAGCGGCTGAGGCGACATTCCAGCCAGCGCTTCGAGTATCGGGCGGACAAACAGTTCGAAAGTGACCATCGTTGAGACCGGATTACCGGGGAGGCCGAAGAAGTATTTGCGCGGTGCCTGAGCCGAGGCTCCTTCGCGGGCGGGAGCATTCGCGAAACATGGGACACGACCGAATACGACGGGACGGCCGGGTTGAATTCTTGCTCCCGTGAAAAAGAGCTCGGCGTGCATCTCGGCGAGCACCTGCTCCACCAGATCGTAGCGGCCCATGGAGACGCCGCCGGTCATCAAAAGCAAATCCGCTTGCAAGCCTAGTTCGATTAATTCGCGCAGCCGCCGTGGTTCATCGGGGGCGATCGGCAGCAGCACAGGTTCACCGCCAGCTTCCTGAATCTGCGCAGCTAGCGAATAACTGTTTGAGTTGCGAATCTGTGTGGGGCCGATTCTGGCATCGTCGACATCGACGATCTCGTCGCCGGTGGTGAGCGCCGCGACACGCGGTCGAACAAAAACTTGCAAAAGCGATTTGCCGACCGAGGCGGCGAGCGCGATGGCAGCTTCGTTCAGCCGCGTACCGGAATTCAGCACCAGGCTGCCGTATCTGGCTTCGGCCCCTTGTGCGACGATGTTCTCTCCCGCCGCAATTCCTTTTGTAATTATGACGCGTTCGTTCTGCAGCGATGTGTGCTCAACCATTACAACCGCGTCGGCCCCCTGCGGCACGGGAGCGCCGGTCATGATAGAAAATGTTTCGCCCTGATCAAGCGCGGACGGGGCACTCTTGGGCTGGGGGCCTGCTTTGATCTCTCCAATAACCTCCAGCTTGGCGGGAAGCTGTGCAAGATCGGCTGATCGCACGGCGTAACCATCACGGGTGGACCGCGGAAAAGGGGGGATATCGCGATCGGCAGCAATGGGCTCGCCGAGAATTCTTCCCGCCGCGTGGAGCAGGTCAACGGTTTCGTGACCGCCTGGGAGGATGTGCGACGCATGGTCTTCGACCACACGGCGTGCATCTTCGAAGCTTAGTACAAGAGTGTGCGTGGGCGGTGCGGCCATGCAGAGATGATAATAGAACGCTGGAGACTCTAGAGATCAAGCTTTGGGGGTCAGCCTTAGGGAAGAGATCCGAACGCGGCGAAGATGTCGAATCGCTCTCTCAGCGTACCAGTTCCTGACCCAACACTGTGGCGTTGCTGGCGAACGACAAGCCGGTTTCTAGATCGACGACGCGGTCGCGCACCAACTGGGCGATTTCGCCGTCGAAGTGTTGCATGCCTTCGGTAGCTCCGGATTTCATGGCATCGAGCAAAGTTTTTCCGTCGCGCTCGCCTTTTTCCACGCACTCCCGCGTACGGGCGTTTGCTTTCAGGATTTCGGCGACTGGGATTCGTCCGCTGCGATCGGTTTTCGGCAGCAGGCGCTGGCAGATAATGTAACGAAAAGTCTTAGCGAAGCGTTCGCGCACCTTCGGCTGTTCACCAGCCGAGAACGAGCTGACGACGCGCTCCACCGTCTTGGTCGCGTCCATGGTATTGAGGCTGGAAAGAACCAGATGTCCGGTCTCGGCTGCTTCGAGCACAATCTCAATCGTCTCGCGATCGCGCATTTCGCCGACCAGAATTACCTTCGGAGCCTGACGCAGCGCGGAGCGTAGGGCGTGCGCAAAACTGGGAGTGTCGCTGTGAAGTTCGCGTTGATGAATGGTGGAGCATTTGTGGTTGTGCAGAAATTCGATGGGATCTTCAATGGTGATGATGTGGTAATACTTTTCCCGATTGATGCAGTCGAGAAGTACGGCAAGAGTGGATGATTTGCCGGAGCCGGCTGGTCCGGCAACGAGCACAATGCCGTCGCGCAGTTTCGCAACATCAGCCAGGTGCGCGGGCAATCCAAGTGAGGCCAGGTCCGGGATCAGCGTGGAAATGACGCGCATCACAACCGCGCAACTGCCGCGCTGGATGAAGATGTTCGCGCGAAAGCGTGCCACGCCAGGCAATCCGTAGGATACGTCACAGGATCCGTGTTCCCGCAAGGTTGCAACTGCTTGTTTGTTGTCACCAATCAAATCGGCGGCGATGTGGCGAGTATCGTCTGGAGTGAGATTTGAAAGCCCCGAAACTTGCACCGGAATGAGCTGGCCATAAACCTGGACTTGGGGCGGGCGGCCCGGAGAAAAAATCAAGTCGCTGATTTTTTCGGCAGCGCGCAACATAGCGGCAAGCAAATCCGGAGTAGCGACCTTCCCGCCGCCCGAATAGCCTTCCAACGAAACTGAAATTGCTGAAGTACCAGGCGCTGCCATTCCATCCTCAAGAAATAACAATTTAGGGAATTGCACGCAACACAGAAGGGGAAACGCCAACCGAAGTTGACTGGTGTCTCTAATCTACATTGCTCGCGGCAGAAGTGTAAGGCCACGAAGTACATAGCCCTTGGTAATGTCGAGGACCGCCACAGTGAAAACGGGCAGCTGGTTAGGCCGCCCGTAAAGGTTTAGGAGCAGGGATCTAATTTGATTTCTTCGCTGCCGCTTTCTTCTTGCCATAGTCGACTTCAACTTTAGCGCCGATTGTAGCGAGCATCTGCTTGGCTACGTCCGCGTATGGGCCTGTGGGCTGCAGCTCCAGATACTTGTTGAAGGCCTCCGCGGTACCCGGCGGGGCGATCGTTTTGTCGCCCTGCAGAGTTGCTTTCCCAATAAGATTAACCCCCTTCTGATAATAGGCATCCGCCTTGTTGGGGTCGGCCGCTATGCATTTATCAAAAGCGGCGATGGCCTCATCGCCTTTTCCGGCGTTCGTGAGAACCGCTCCCATGTTGTAGTAATACTGCGCGGCACCCACAGGATCGGCTTGAGCGGCTTGTTGATAAGTTTTTGCCGCGTCTTCGATCTTGCCGTCCTTGGCATAGGCCTCGGCCAGATTGTTGTAATAGGCTGCCAGAGTTTTGGTGGCATTCGGATCTTTGTCATTGGTGGCGGCCTGTTTCAGTTGCACTGCTTTCTGGTAACTTTCGACCGCCGAATCGAGACGCTTTTTCTTTTCCGTGGGATCGGTCTGCTTAGTGGCCGACATGCGATAGGCGTCACCCAGCTTGAACCAGATCAGGTCTCGACTGGCGTCAATTTCGTTCGCCGAATTCAGATCGGCGATCGCCGTCTCAAAGTCACCGGAATCGGAAGCCACTTTCGCCGCCGCCAGCTTTTCGTTCAACGCCTTTACCGTGTTCACTTCCTTCTTTTGCTTCTCTTGCTGCTCTTGTTGAGCCTTTAGCTGTTCAGGAGTCAGACCCTGGCCCTTGGCCTGTTCTCCGGCCAGCTTTTTCAGATCGAAGTCGAGTGTATTTTCGTCGAGCGTGACCTGAAACTTGTTTTGGTGAAACATCTCCTTGTTAGCTTTTTGGTCATCCGCATCCTTATACAAGGTGACGTTGTAGCTGCCCGGCCCAACGCCGAGCGAAAAATACTCGCCCTTCTTATTAGTTTTAAGCGTGTATTTCTGACCGTTGTCCTGATTGGCGAAAACGACGATTCCGCCGACAATCGGATTCCCGTCCACGTCCTTGCAAACTCCCTTGACTGTTCCTGACCCGCCCTGCGCGAACATCGAGGTCGCGCATAGTCCCAGGATCAAAAAAGCAAGAGTGAATACTGCGAAGTGCCTCTTCATCGTGGCCTCCCGGCCTACTGGATTATTAAATATCGATTTCCGACTGTTAATTGAAAACGCGGCGAGCGGCGCTTGGTTTTCAATCAACCTAGTTTCAATCAACCTGATTTTCAATCAACAATGACAATTACAACTCAACAATTGCTTTTTCCGCGTAAGGAATCGGATCGTCGACTCCTGCTGCGGCAAACGCCCGCAAGCGCAAACTACAGCTGTCACACCGGCCACAGGCCTCGTCCTCCCGGCTGTAGCATGACCAAGTTAAATCCAAGGGAGCATTCAGTTCAAGGCCGAGCTGGACAATTTCCGCCTTGCGCATGGCAATCAGCGGGGTGACGATCTCAATGGTCCCTGCCTTCGTTCCCGCCCGGATGACGCGGTTAAAGGCTTCATAGTACGCGGGCCGGCAATCGGGATAGCCAGAACTGTCAGGCTCGACGGCGCCGATATAAATCTTCTCCGCCCCTAATACCTCAGCCCAACTGACCGCGACCGATAAAAAATGAGCGTTTCGAAAGGGCACATAAGTGACCGGAATTTCATGATCCGCGGCGGGCGTGGTTGGCACCTCAATTTTTCCGTCGGTCAATGCCGACCCTCCGATGGCGCGCAGAGATTCATTTCGAACCAGGAGTTTGTCGTGAATATTCAGGCGATCGCAAATTGCCAGAAAAGATCGCCGCTCGCGTTGTTCAGTGCGCTGCCCGTAACTCACGTGCAACGCGGCGGGCTGATAATCGCGCGCAGCAAGAGCGGCGCAGACACACGAATCCATGCCGCCGCTTAAGAGAACGATTGCCCGGGGTTTTGTCGGCTGCGACATGTCTTGTTAATGAACATTTACTGATTGTTGATTTTTGATTGCTGATTCAAAAGCTTAAGTGTATGAGGGTATTCAATCAACAATCAGCAATCACCAATCAGCAATTTCTTCACACTCCCTTCACCGCCGGATCCCAAATGAATTTGTGCAGTTGAAGTCCCAGACGAGCAGGAACATCTTCGGCGAGCATCCACTCAGCCAATTCCTGGGGATCGAGCAGGCAATGTGAGCTATCCCGCGCGCCGGTGGCATCCTTGCGAAACGCCGGCGAGAATAGGATCGCATTCACGCGCTCTGCCAGATCGTGTTGGTGGACGAACTTGCGAGCGAATTCGTAATCGACGCGATCGCTCAGCACGAACTTTACTTCATCGACCGCATTCAGTGCAGCCACGTTCTCGATAAGAAATGTGCCGGGCGCACCCGAGTGAGGACATTTCACGTCGACGATTTTGATCACTTCCGCCGGAACCCGCGTCAACGGACGCTCTCCGCTGGTCTCAAGCAATACTCGATATTTCCCTTCCAGAAGTTTCTCCATGAGCGGCAATAGTTCTCGCTCTTGCAACATGGGCTCGCCGCCGGTGATCTCCACCAATCCGCCGTTTGGACTGAGACCTTTCACTCCGCCTAAGACTTGTTCTGCGGTCATTTTTCGCCCGCCATGAAACGTATATTCGCTGTCGCACCAGGAGCAGCGCAGGTTACATCCGGTCAGCCGCACGAATACACAAGGCAGACCAGCGTGGGTCGACTCCCCTTGAAGCGATTTGTAGATTTCGGTTATCTGCATTCTCAGGTAGCGCCGGCGTCTTGCTGGCCTGGGTGGGGAACGCCCGCCGGATAGCGACGCTACGACTCCGAATATTTCGCGGTAGTGGTATCGGTTTCGAAGACAGTGACGTCCTTCACCCGCACCCGGCCATTGGTCACGGTTTTCAGCCGCGTGTTGGATTCATCATAAAAATACTTGGCCAGATTTTCCGCCGACGGGTTGATCACGGTAAAGGGCTCAATGTCGTTGATCATCTGATGATCGAGCCGCTCGATTACATGCTTCATCACTTCGCGCAAATCCTTGAAATCGAGCAGGAGTCCGGCCTTGTCGAGTTCGGCGCCAGCCAGCGTGACCCGGATTTTGTAATTATGTCCGTGCGGATTCTCGCACTTGCCCTTGTAATTGCGCAGGTAATGACCCGCGGCAAAGGTATCGTCAACCGTGACTTCGAACATTCTTTCCTCAGCGATCAGCCTTCAATCCGAAACGTCTATTGTACCGCTCACTGCCGCCGTTACGCTTGACTCCGGCCCGCGCACGCCTGTAGTTTGCTATTCGGCTTTCTTCGGTCAAGGAGCGATAATGCAGCCTCGCAAGTGCGTTCTAGCCCTCTCGATTGTATCCGCCCTTATCACCACTCTCGCCGCGCAAACCAAGCCAGACGCATCCGAATTTGAGGTCAAGGCACACTATACGAAGTATGAATACAGAATCCCCATGCGTGACGGAGTGCATCTGTTCACGTCCGTTTATGTGCCCAAAGACAGTTCGCGTTCTTATCCGTTCCTGATCAATCGAACGCCCTACAGCGTGGCCCCCTACGGCGTCGACCTGTATCGCAAGCAGCTCGGCCCCTCGCCTGACTTCGACAAAGCGGGATACATCTTCGTTTTCCAGGACGTGCGCGGCCGCTACATGTCGGAAGGAACTTTCGTGGAGATGCGTCCGCACATCGACAACAAGAAATCCAAACAGGATGTGGACGACTCCAGCGATCTTTACGACACCATCGACTGGCTGCTCAAAAATGTGCCGAACAATAATGGCAACGCCGGAATCTGGGGAATTTCCTATCCCGGATTTTTCACGTCCGCCAGCATCATCGATTCGCATCCTGCGCTGAAGGCCGCTTCGCCGCAAGCTCCCATGACCGATCTCTTTATGAGCGACGATGCTTATCATGGCGGCGCGTTCATGCTGGATGCCAACTTCGGCTTCTACGCTTTTTTCAAGCCGCAGGAAAATCCGCAGCTTCCGCCGAAGACGCCAGCGCCCTTCGATTTCGGCACAAAGGACGCCTACGACTTCTACTTGAGTGTCGGGCCGATCAGTAATCTTTCGAAGTATCTTGATGGTAAGAGTTTTCTCTACGACGACCAGATGCGCCACGACACCTACGACGATTACTGGAAGGTTCGCAATCTCGCGCCGCATATGAAAAACATTCACTGCGCTGTGCTCACTGTCGGTGGATGGTTCGATGCCGAGGACCTGCAAGGTCCATTCAGTACATTCCACGCGATCGACAAGAACAATTCAGGAATCTTCAATGCCCTGGTCGTTGGCCCGTGGGTCCACGGCGGGTGGTACCGTTACGACGGAAATCATCTGGGGCGCGTCGAGTTCGCGTCCGATACGGGAGACTATTATCGCAAGAATATTTTGTTTCCATTTTTCGAGCAGTATTTGAAAGGCAACAGCGACGCTAAACTTCCGAAAGCTTACGTGTTCGAAACCGGCACGAATGTGTGGAGGCAATATTCGGCGTGGCCTCCGAAGGACGCCGAAGCGAAGACGCTATATTTCCATACCGGCGGCGAATTGTCGTTTGATCCTCCCGCCGCAGATTCTGCCGCCTTCGATGAATATGTGAGTGACCCTGCCAAGCCTGTTCCCTTTGTGGATTATGCGGCGATCGAGGTACCGCAGGAATACATGCTCTCTGACCAGCGCTTTGCGACTACCAGACCGGATGTGCTGACCTACGAGACGCCGGTACTGCAGGAGGACGTAACCATTGCCGGTCCCATCACTCCGAAACTTTTCGTTTCGACGAGCGGAACAGACTCGGATTGGGACGTGAAACTGATCGACGTCTATCCCACAGACTATCCCGATAGCAAGTTTGATGGGACCAAGCCTGAAGACAAGTCGAAGCGCCGTACCGACGTGCCTCCGCCGTCCTTCACCATGGGCGGCTATCAGCAACTGGTGCGTGGCGAACCTTTTCGCGGAAAATTTCGCCACAGCTTCGAAAAACCCGAGGCGTTTACACCTGGCAAGGTCGAAGAGATCGACTTCCACATGCAAGATATAAACCACACTTTTCGCCGTGGCCACCGCATCATGGTGCAGGTTCAGAGTTCGTGGTTTCCGCTGACTGATCGCAATCCGCAGACGTTCGTTAACATTCCCGACGCCAAGCCGTCGGACTTCGTCAAAGCTACAGAGCGGGTCTATCACGTCCAAGGAGAGGCATCAGGAATTATTGTCGGGGTGGTGCCAAGCCCGGGAATGGCGGAAGGGCGGAAATAGCAGGCTTTGAATTTGGCGCGCGTGAGCCGCGAGCGTATCCGGGCATTCCCGATGGAAGCTGCGGTACAATGCAAAAACCTCGCGTCGCTTTCTGAGGTTCGGCCGCGTCTGCGGACCAGAACGACGCATTAAGGACAGGTCCTCATGAACGTCCTCTTACTCTCGATGCCCGATTCCTTCGAGCACATGCCCCCGGTCGCAATTCGAATGCCCAACGGGGCTCTCACTTCACTGGCGGGAAACGTTGACTCACATCACCGAGTGGCCGTGGCTGACTTGATCCTGGTGCATCGCCAGGTTCGCGAAACGGTTACGAAACTTGTCCGTGAAATTGAACCTGAAGTGGTCGGACTCTCGATCATGACATTTCAGCGCCGGACTGCAGGACGGATTATCGATCTAATCCGCTCTCTTCGGCCTGGGGTGAAAGTCGTTGTAGGAGGATACGACCCCAGCCTCGCCCCCGAAGCTTACGAGAATATGGGCGTCGACTATCTGGTCCGCAGCGAGGGCGAAGTGACATTTCGAGAATTGCTGCGTGCAATCGAAGCTGGCTCCGGTTTCGAGCGCATCTGCGGACTTTCCTACCAGAACGGCGAGGGCTGGGTGCACAATCCCGCACGGCCACCCCACCGTCTGGAGGGCAAAGAAATCCGCCTGCCCAATCGCGATGCGCGCGTGCTGAACGGTTATACCTTGCTCGGCCGTCAGGTAGATGTAATCGAGACTTCGCGCGGCTGCACTTTCGATTGCAGTTTCTGCTCCATCATTGAGATGCGTGGCCGGAACTTCCACACGTACTCGTTCGATCGGGTTCTGGATGATATTCGCGACGCACGCGATCATGGCGCGCGAACTATTTTTTTGGTCGATGACAACATCACTCTGAACGTGAACCGCTTCGAAGCTCTTTGCGAAGCCATCATCGCCGCCGGCCTGAACAAGATCGATTACTTCGTGCAGGCTATGACCTCAGCCATAGCGAATCATGGCGAGACTCTCGCTCCGCTTATGCGGCGAGCCGGATTTCGTTACGTATTTCTGGGCATTGAAAACATTCTGGAAGGAGATTTAGCATTTCTGAAAGCCTCGGCGAAGAATACCGAGCGGACAAACGGCCACAACACCGGTAACGCCACGCTCAAGGCGATTGATTATTTGCACCGCAACCAGATGTTTGTGGTCGGCGGACTGATCGTCGGCAGTCCGGACGACACGCGCGAGTCCATTGAAGCCAATCTCGAATTCGCTCGTCGTTATGTGGACTGGCCGTACATTCAACATCCAACGCCCTACCCGCGCACGCCCATGACGAAAGAATTCCGAGATCAGGGTTTGATCATGAATGAGCGCCTCGAGGAATATGACGGCACTACCGCCGTGATCCGCACCGAGCATTTGCCGGCGGAGGAGATCGAATTCATGCGCTGGAAGGCGGAGCGGTGGATGAAGGTTCACCACGTTCCTGCGGCCTTGCGCCACGATCCGGGCTTTGTAATTCTTCGCGGCTGGAAGATGCTCCTCCATACTTTTCGGGGAAGCTCGATTCGTTCGGCGCTGGGACTGGAGAGCGATAAAAAGGTTTTTGAACGCTATCGGGAGATTCGGCGGGCTGAGCGGGAGTACGTGTGAGGCGAGCAAAGAGAGGGGCCGGGAAAAGTCACACTGAATCCGGGAAAAATGAAAACGAAGCCACCTTCGCCCGCACTCGTTCGGTGCGGGAACTGAATGGGCTGTTTCGAGACAGGCGAAGACAGCCGATATCGATTGAAGAGATGAACGCCGCCACGGCCCGCGGCGCGCAGAAAGGAAACTCCTAGGGTACTCTGCTCAACGGCATAGCTGATACAACGAACAAGAAGACCTACCCCCAGCGTCACTCCCCGCTCTCTAGCTCCCGCCGGGACAGTTCGCATCCCTCTAATCTTTGA
>CAWEYI010000014.1:0-79307 GCA_963813205.1 uncultured Acidobacteriaceae bacterium
CCTGGGAGAAGACTTCTTCCCGCAAGTGGATGCCGGCCTGTTGCGCCTGCATGTGCGGGCCCGTGCTGGTTTGCGGGTGGAAGAAACTGCCCGGCTTTGTGATGAGATTGAAGCGGTTTTGCGACAGGAAGTCCCCAAAGGACAATTGCAGACTGTACTCGATAACATCGGCCTGCCCAACTCGGGCATTAACCAGTCCTACAGTTCGAACGGAACCATCGGCAGTAGCGATGCCGAGATTCTCATTGCATTGGATCCGGAAAAGCATCCACCCACCGCCGATCTTACCCGGCGTTTGCGCCAAATTTTGCCGCAGCGCTTTCCCGGCGTGGAGTTTTTTTTCCAGCCAGCCGACATCGTCACGCAAATTCTAAACTTTGGCTTACCCGCGCCCATCGACGTGCAGATCATTGGCACCGACATGGGAACCAGTTATGACATTGCACAACAGATTGCCAACAAAATGCGGCATATCCCCGGCACGGCCGATGTCCACGTGCAGCAGTTGCTCTCCCTGCCTACCCTGCACATGGATATCGAGCGCACGCGGGTAACGCAAGTTGGACTTACGGCGCGTGACGTGGCCCAGAGCGCGCTGGTTTCGCTGAGCGGCAGTTTCCAGACTGCACCCAATTTCTGGCTGAATCCGAAAAACGAAGTTACATATCAGTTGGCTGTGCAGTCTCCGCAATATCGCATGACCAATCTGCAAGACCTGCTGAATATTCCTGTCACTTCGCAACAGGGTCCGCAACTCATGGGGAATCTGGTGCAGCTATCGCCAGTCACGCGGGCTGCTACGGTGAACCACTGGAATGTGGTGCCCGTGATTGATGTGTACGCCAGCACCCAGGACCGAGATTTGGGGGCGGTGGCTGCGGATACCGACAAAATTCTCAAGACGTTCGACGGCCACCTGCCGCGCGGTACTCAGATTGTGGTGCGCGGCCAGGTAGCTACCATGCGCTCGTCTTTTTTTGGCTTAGGGGTTGGATTGGTGGGCGCGATTCTTCTGGTCTATTTGCTGATCGTGATCAACTTTCAATCCTGGCTTGATCCTTTCATCATCATTGCCGCGTTGCCCGGAGCGCTGGCGGGAATCTGCTGGTTCCTCTTGCTGACGCGCACTACGTTAAGCGTTCCATCGCTTACCGGGGCAGTCATGTGTATGGGCGTCGCTACCGCTAACTCTATTCTGATGGTGAGCTTCGCACGGGAACAAATGGACGAAGGCATTCCGGCGGTGCAAGCCGCGGTGGCAGCGGGGTATACGCGCGTCCGTCCAGTGCTGATGACCGCGCTGGCTATGATCATCGGAATGGTGCCGATGGCTTTGGGATTTGGCGAGGGCGGCGAACAGAACGCACCGCTGGGCCGTGCCGTCATCGGAGGTCTGTTATTTGCTACCGTCGCCACACTGTTCTTCGTGCCCAGTGTGTTCGCCATTTTCCATAGCCGGCGAGAAGCCAGGCGGTCACAGGCGGAACAGAATAAAAAATAAGAATTGGTGTCGAGCGGTTGGATAAGGTAACTGAGGAGATTATGTCGAAGCCAACGCAGGATGAACAGGTCTTCAACGATCGGCAGCCCCAGCAGCCGGGCCCGAACGAAGAGCATCATGCAGTGAGCGTGCAGGTGCAGCGCGACGAAGAGATTGAAGAGATCCAGAAAAGATCGCGGCACCAGCCTCCGTCGATCCAGCGCCCTCCCGAGCTTCCTCCCGCCCCCCCGCGTAAGGCATTGACCATTGTTGGAGTGCTGCTGTTGGTGCTTTTGCTCGCAGGCGGGATCACTCTGTTGCTACGGGTAACGCACGAACGCGCGCTGGCCAAGGAAACCGAGATCGAGACCATACCAACGGTCGCCGTGGTGAATCCAACTCCGGAAAAGCCTGATGAAGATTTGATTCTGCCCGGATCGATGCTCGCCTATGAGGAATCCCCGATCTACGCTCGCACCAATGGCTATTTGGTGCGCTGGTACAAAGACATCGGCAGCCGGGTAACGAAAGGCGAGTTGCTGGCCAAGATCGACACGCCCGAAGTCGATCAGGAGTTGAATCAAGCGCGAGCAACGCGCCAGCAAATCGTCGCTCAGATGGAGATCGCGAAAATCACCGCTGACCGGTGGGAAAATCTTCGCAAGACGGATTCGGTCTCCGCCCAGGAAGCCGACCAGTATTCGAGCGGATACCGGCAGAGCCAAGCCAATCTGTCTGCTGCCGATGCCAACGTGCGCCGCCTCGAGCAGTTGGAGGGGTTCAAAGACGTCTATGCTCCCTTCACTGGAGTACTTACGCGACGCACTGTGGATCCGGGCGCGCTGATCAATGCTGGTGCTCAAGCCGCCGGCCGCGAGCTGTTTGATCTGGCCCGAGTAGACCCTCTGCGGGTTTATACCAGCGTGCCCCAGGCCTACGCTCCTTACATAAAAGTGGGCGCCAAGACCTTCATCACACTGCAGGAATTTCCCGGGCAAAAGTTTGTGGCCGAGGTGGCGCGAACTGCCGAGGCCATTGACACCAACACTCGGACTCTACTGACCGAGGTCGACGTACCCAACAAAGATGGACGTCTGTTGCCCGGCTCGTTTGGAGAGGTTCACTTCGCGGTCGGGTCCAACGTGAACAAAGTGACCGTCCCGGTGAACACGATGCTGTTCCGCGCTCAGGGCGCGCAGGTAGCTGTCGTGGGTCCGGATAACAAAGTGCAATTGCGCCCTATCAACATTGGGCGCGATTACGGGACGACGTTAGAAATTCTGGGCGGAGTGGAACCCACGGACCGGATCGTCGTCAACCCGCCTGATTCTCTTGAACAAGGACAGCAAGTGAATGTGGCTCAACCTCCACCGAATCAGCAGCAGCCCGGTCAGCCGCAGAACCAGCAGAAAGGCGGAGCGTAGTGAAGCCTGCCGCACCATGGGCGATGCTTGTGCTCTTAGCCTTGACAGCCGGGTGCACGGTCGGTCCGCGTTACAGTCGACCGGCGGCGCCGGCTCCGGCTCCAGACGCTTGGAAGACGCAACCGCCCTGGCAACCAGCCGCACCCAAAGACGCAATCCCTAAGGGTGAGTGGTGGAAAATCTACAACGATGCTGACCTCAATTCCTACGAGCAGCAATTATTGCAGGCCAATCAATCCCTGGTCGCGGCGCGCGACAGTCTGGATCAGGCTCGCTCGCTGGCGCGGGTAGCCACTTCCGGATTGTTCCCGCAGTTATCGGCAGATCCTTCTGCGGTGCGTGAGCGCGGATCTGGAAATCGACCGCTGAGTGGCGCAACACCGGCCGAAGTGGGGGGCGTGGCGAACTTAAACCAGACTGTTCCTCCCTATACGCAGAATGTCTTTACGATCCCGTTCGACATCAACTACGAAATCGACGTGTTCGGGCGGGTGCGGCGCCAGGTGGAAGCGGCGAACGCCACTCTCCAGTCCACCGCGGCTGATCTTGGAAACGCGCAACTGGTGCTGACCGCGGAACTGGCCGCTGACTATTTCTCTCTGCGCGAATTGGACGCCGAGTTCAACGTGGTGCAGGAGTCTGTCGGCTACCAGCGCAAGGGATTGGATCTGGTAAACCGGCAACACGAAGGTGGCATCGTCAGCGGACTCGAAGTTGCTCAACAAGCCGCGCTTCTCGACGCGACGATATCGCAGCTCTCTTTAGTGCAAGAATCGCGGGCGCAATATGAGCATGCGATTGCCGTGCTGATTGGGCAGCCCGCCTCCAGCATGAATGTTCGCGTGGCGCCGCTGGAAGCGACGCCTCCACCTGTTCCCCTGGGTGTCCCGTCTGACATGCTGGAGCGTCGACCGGATGTTTCCTCGGCGGAGCGGCAGATGGCTTATCAGAACGCCCAGGTCGGCATTGCACGCACCGCCTTTTATCCGCAGATCACGTTGAGCGGCGCTGGCGGTTGGCAGAGTGCGCAGCTGGCGCCTCTGCTCAATGCGCCCAGCCTCTTCTGGTCCCTTGGAGCCGACGCTTTAGAGCCCATCTTCGAAGGCGGACGAAACCGCGCCAACCTGGCGGCGGCGCGCGCCGCTTACGATCAGTCCGTGGCGAACTATCGTGAGGCAGTGCTCACTGCCTTCCAGCAAGTGGAAGACGGTATTAGCAATCTGAGCACGCTATCACAGGCGCTGGTTACACAACGTGCCGCCGTTGAAGATGCGCGGCGTGAACTCACCATCGCCAACAATCGTTATATCGGCGGTGCCACTGACTATCTCAACGTAATTACGGCGCAAACTACTCTGCTCACGAGTGAACGGCTGGAGACGCAGTTGCTTGGTCAGCAGATGGTCAGCTCGGTCTACCTGGTGAAAGCGCTCGGCGGGGGCTGGGATTCTAGCGATATTAAGGATCAGCAGGTTCATCCTCAGCCGGGTCAAGTGTTGCAACCCTAGCATTCGCGCGCCGCGAATTCGGTGGTGGCGGGCTCTTGCAGGAATCGCCAAGTGGTTCGTGCGAGAATGGTCGCGCTGACTCGGTGGCAGCCCCTTTGACTACTGAACCGCCAGTAGTGTCGATGAACGCAGCAATCCCTCGCCGCCGCTGGCGAATCGCTTTCCTGCTTGCTTTCGGAGTGCTGGTCAACTTTTTTGACCGAATTAATTTATCTGTCTCGCGCGATGCCCTGCACGAATCCTTCGGATTATCGCTGGTGGCGTTTGGCTATCTCTCCAGTGCCTTCAGTTGGACTTACGCGTTAATGCAAATGCCCGCGGGAGTATTGCTCGACCGCTGGGGAGTTCGCCGCGTAGGACGACTGAGCGCATTTTTGTGGAGCCTTTCTTCTTTCGCCGCGGCGGCCGCTCCCAGCCTCGGTTGGTTCTTCGGAGCGCGATTCCTTCTCGGCGTGAGCGAGTCACCCACTTTTCCCGCCAACGCGAAGGCTCTCGGCTACTGGTTCACGCGCGAGGAGAGGAGTCTGGCAACCGCCATCACCGACGCGGCTGCGAAATTCTCCAGTGCCATTGGAGTTCCATTGATTGGGCTGCTGCTCTTGTACTTTGGCTGGCGCTGGAGCTTCGCCGCCACTGGCTTGGTCAGCTTTATTTATTTTCTTCTGTTTTATTGGATCTACCGGAATCCCAGTGAAGACAATAAGCTGTCCCGTCAGGAGCTGCAGTTCGTTCTGAACGGTGGCGCTCAACTGGAGGATCAGGCGAGAGCAGAAGGTGGCAGCTCGCTGGGTTATCTTCTGAGGCAGCGAAAAGTTTATGGACTTGCTTTGGGATGGGGAGCCTACAACTACACATTTTTTCTTCTGTTGACGTGGCTACCCAGCTATCTCTCAGTTTCGCTGCATGTGGACTTGTTTCACTCGATCTTCTACACCAGCGTTCCGTGGCTATTTGCGACGGTCACGGATCTTTTGATTGGAGGGTGGCTGGTGGACGCTCTTATCCAGCGAGGTCATGATGCCAACCGCGTTCGCCAAACTGTTCTGGTGGTGGGTATGGCTTTTGGTCTGGCGATTTTCGGCGCGGCGCGAACTCACACGCCAACTGCCGCGCTGATCTGGATCAGCCTTGCGCTCGGAGGCCTGGCGGCCGCTGCGCCGGTTGCCTGGACCGTTCCTTCTCTCATCGCGCCGCGGGAGAGCGTCGGCACACTTGCCGGCGCGGTGAATCTTTGCGGACAGATTGCGGCGATCTCCGCTCCCATCGTGACCGGCTACATCGTCGCGGCATCGCACTCGTTTGCGGCAGCGTTCGTGACTGCGACCGTGATCCTGCTGATGGGGATTGTCGGCTATGTTTTTTTGCTGGGACGCATCGAGCCGATTCCCGAACCATGACGCGAAGCCGCCTAGGGGTGGCTTGCTTCGTCGATGAATTCAGGAGGAATGGTGTAGGTTAGAGGTATGCCGCCGAAATCCCATGGGCGACCGCCGCGATGGTACGCGATCCCGCTGCGCGTTTTGCTGGTGACATTTATCGGCACTTTGATTTCGTTCGCGGTGAGTCTATTTGTGGGAATCATTGGGGTAGGAGCCCTTTCAACTTTGCGCCATGTTCACCCCGATATGACGATCGCTTATCGTCACATCGCCCTGCCCGCAGCTGTGGTCGCGGGAAGCATTATTTTTGTGCTGGCATTGGTTATGGAAATCCGCCACTATCGGCAGGCTAAAACTCTGGCGAACATCGAGAGGGTCAGCTGAGTATGCCCCCCAAGTTGCCGCCACGTATTGCCATCCCCTTGCCACATTCCAGCGATCCTGAATATGCGGAGCGGTCGATCCCGCAGTATGAACATGCGGTGAAACTCGCCGGAGGCGAACCGGTTCGTATTCCGCTCGACCGGACGCCCGCCGAAATAATGAAAATCATCGCGGGCTGCGACGGAGTTTTGCTACCCGGCAGCAAGGCCGATGTCGATCCTGCGAAATTCGGCGCATCGCGATCCCCGCACACAGCCGCCCCCGATCCGTGTCGCGATACCGTCGACGAACTTCTGCTGCAAGATGCATACAACACGCGCAAATCCATCCTTGGCATCTGCTACGGCTTACAAAGTTTAAATATTTATCGCCGCGGGTCGCTCATCCAACACATTCCCGATTTTCTTCCCGAGGATCTGCGTGCGCGAGTCGATCACGAAGCCGGAAAAACTGTTGCAGTCGCGCACGAGGTCAGGATTGAGAGCGATTCCAAGCTGGCGGAGATTGTAAGTGGAAAAGAATTGAAAGGGCACGGCTTCAGCCGTGCCGAAAACCCCGCAAAAATATTGGGGGCTTTAGCCCCTGAGAGAGACAGCCTCGTGCTCCCGGTAAACTCATCGCATCACCAGTCAGCCGACACAATCGGCGACGGTCTGCGCGTTTCAGCTCACTGCATCGGCGACGGCATCGTCGAAGCCTTGGAAGGAACCGCTCCGGATCACTTCGTGCTTGCGGTACAGTGGCATCCCGAGCGTTCTGTCGATCTGGATGAACCATCCCGCGCTATTTTTCGCGCCCTGATTAAAGCGGCGGAAGCGCGCCATCAGCAACTGAACGGTGAATTTGAAAGTGTGAAGTGAAAGCCTGAGACCTACGGTCGACTTCAGCAGACCTATTTCTTTTTCTTTCGCGGCTTCTTGAGATTGCTACGTTTTTCCAGTAGCACCACTACGTGCGCGACTGCAGTATTTTCCAGATTGAGTCCTTCCGGCGTCTTGGCCTTGAGCCCGACGCAATCGGCTGGCACTCCCAGCAACTCTGCCACATGAGCGCGAATTGTCGCAGCATGCGGTCCAATTTTTGGAGCGGCAAGAACCAGGCTGGCGTCAATGTTCGCCAAGCCGTAGCCCGCATCATGCACGCGTTTCAGGGCTTCGCGGAGGAAGAGCGCCGAATCCGCACCCTTCCACTTTGGATCGGAGGGCGGAAACAGCGCCCCAATATCCGGCGCAGCCACGGCCCCAAGCAACGCATCGGTGATAGCGTGCAGCAACACGTCGCCATCGGAGTGCCCACCTAAACCTTTGTCGTGAGCCAGCGCGACTCCGCCAATCTTGAGGGGAATGCCGGGACGGAATTCGTGCGAGTCGAAACCGTAGCCGATTCTCATAAAGAAATCCTGGCTACGGATTCGCACGGATTTTCACGGATTTTTTTTCTTTCATTGTCAAACAGAAGCCGGCGAAACTGAGGACGTAGTCCGAAGTTAAGCAGCAATCCAACCTCAACATTGGTTGCGCGAAGATAGTGAAGCAACTGGGCTTCATGGGCAGATTCGAGAGTGCGGGCGGCTTTCAATTCGAGAAGCACTAGGTCTTCAACGATCAGATCGGCGAAGTATTGTCCGACTTTTCTGCCGCGGAACCACACTGGCACAGGAACTTCTCGAGCAGCTCTCAGACCTGATTCCTCGAGGGCCACAAGGAGCGCCTGCGCATATGTCGATTCGAGAAATCCGTGTCCGAGTTCGTTGTATACGTCGTAAAAAACGCCGATAATTTTCTCACTCAGCGCGGAATGTTTAAGCCTTGATTCCTGCTTCTCCATGAACAGTAAGTCTACGCGGCGATTGCGGTGTTGATCCGCGAAAATCCGTGAGAATCCGTGGCTCATTTCCCTAAGTAGAACTCCGCAAGCTCCATATCCGCCGGCGCCGTGATTTTAATATTCCGCGGTGATCCCATCACCACCGCGACATCGTGGCCGGATCTTTCCACCAGCGATGCCTCATCCGTACCGAGGAATCCATCTGCTGAAGCCTCGTCGAATGCCTTCTTGATCACTTCATAGCGAAAACCTTGCGGCGTTTGCGCCATCACGATGCTCGCGCGCGGAATGGTTCCCTTGATCAGCGCGCCTTCGGCAGTGCGCTCCACTTGCTTCACGGTATCGACGGCGGGCAGCCCGGCAATCGCCGCTCCATATTTCTCCGCTGCATCAATGACTTCCTGAATGATTTCACCAGTCACAAATGGCCGCACCGCATCGTGCACCAGAACGATATCACTTGCGTCGGCGGCAACCGCGTTAAGCGCGCTTTCCACCGACTGCTGCCGATGCTCTCCGCCTGGCACCAGTTCAACCTTTTTCTTGAGTACATCCTTCGCTTCTTTTTCCAGGCGGCCGCGAAAAGCGGCAATCTCATTGTCGCGCAAAGCGATCCAGATCTCGCTCACGGCATCGACGGCGGCAAACTTGCGGAGCGTGTGGATGAGAATGGGAGTTCCGCCCAGATCGGTGAACTGTTTCGACGGAACCTTTCTTTTCTTGTCGCCAGTGGGCACCGGCGCCATGCGGGTTCCGAGACCGGCAGCCGGAATTATGACAATTACCTTCATCGGGGCTGCAAGTATACGAGCGCGAGGGCTACGACTTCAAATAGAGTGGTTCGAGCATCCGTTATTGCAGGCATACAGGAAACACTGTAGTGATGGGCAAGGAGAAAGAGCGAACTTCTTGCACGCGGGCTCGCCCGTTTCCAATGTTCATCCATCGCGTTCTAAGACAAATCCCCACAGGTCAGTCAGTTAGCAGCCAGTGAGAGGAAATTCAAGCTGGCAGGTGACTTGCACTTCAAATGAGTGCGCAATTGCGGTGGCTCGGATAAGCAACCTGCAGCCCAAAGGAGGTACCAAACTGTGATGAAGAATGCTAACCTCCGTCCCTGGTTCTTGCTGGCAGCACTGTGTGTTGGGATCGTCTGTGTACTGGCCTATTCTCTCACCAGACCCGAACCGGTTACCGCTGTCGCGGCAGCGGAATCGCCAACAGAGGTGCAATCTTCGGGTCTCCCACTCCAGACCTATGACGGAATCATCACCGATACTCGCTGTGGCGCCAAGCACTCCGCCACTGTGGGAATGAGTGCGGCTGATTGCACGCGATCTTGCGTGCACAGTGGAGAAGGTTTCGCTCTCGTGGATGGCGAGACGACCTATCGCCTCAAAGGCGATCAAGCCGCGCTGAAGCGCGTCGCCGGGGAGCGCGTGAAGGTAGTAGGAAGATTGGATGGCAACACCATTTCGGTGGCGTCGGTCGTCGAAGCCGCATCCTAAGATTGGCTGGGCTTGCTCTCGACCAGTGTGCCCGGAACCGGCGTTACCGGCCCTACCGCTCCGGGAATCACAGCGGCGGCAGGCTGGGCCGGAGTACTCGACCGGCCAAAGGCCCGTTCATCCCACTTGCCGAAGATCATTTTTCCCGCCGTTGTCTGTAAGACCGACGTGACCGAAACGTCGATGGTTTTGCCGATCATCTTCCTCGCGTTATCCACGACCACCATCGTGCCGTCGTCCAGATAGGCGACTCCCTGGTTGTATTCCTTCCCTTCTTTCAGGATGAATACCTTCATGATTTCGCCGGGCAATACGATGGGCTTGAGCGAGTTCGCCAATTCGTTGATGTTCAGAACTTCGACGCCCTGCAGTTGCGCCACCTTGTTCAGGTTGAAGTCGTTGGTGATGATTTTGCCTTCGTAGACTTTGGCCAGCTCGATCAGCTTCAGATCGACTTCGCGGACGGCAGGGAAATCATCTTCGACAATCTGGATCGAAAGCGTGGCCATTTTCTGCAGGCGCTGGAGAACATCCAGGCCGCGGCGCCCGCGGTTGCGCTTGAGGGAATCGGCCGAATCGGCGACCAGTTGCAGCTCGCGCAGCACGAACTGGGGGGTTACGATGATGCCATCCAGAAAACCGGTTTCGGCGATATCAGCGATGCGGCCGTCGATGATGACACTGGTGTCGAGAATCTTGTAGCTCTTCTTGCCCTGCTTCTCGCCGCCAAAGATTCCTCCCAGGGCCGCAAGGTTGAGCAGATCGCCTTTGCTCGCTCCCACAATCAGGCCCACATAAGCCATCAGCAACATGACCAGGATTTGGAGAAAGCTCTGGGTATTGCCAACGGGCACACTACTGCGGATGACCAGGGCAAACAGATAGGCGCCACAGATGCCGAGGATGCTGCCAATGGCCGCCCCGATCAGCCGCTTCAGGCTGACTGTTCGCAGCTTCCATTCGAACAGCACGATTCCCGCCCCAACCGCAGCCCCGATAAGGCATCCTGCGGCCGAGCCAGCCGGAAAGGTTCAATAAAGTAGCAGGCAACCGAAACAACTATGACAAAAAGAAGACGTACCAGTATCAAATCCACAGGATGAATCCTCCCCCGATGCAATCAGTACTTTGGTAGCGGTGCACCGGTGCCTGTTCCACACCCGCCTCAGATGTGAATCGGCATTTCCAATATGCGGGGCGCGCAAGAATTAGGGGGATGAATGTACGTCCCGTTCCCAGCCCGTGGAGGCGTAGCCGGGAAGAGTCAAGTAAGCTAACGCAAAGAGTATATACCTGATCGCAAAAAGCGGGGTTAAGAAAGTCGAGAGCCATTCCGGCATACCGGGCTTGAGGTTCCCGTCTTCTAGCGGATGAAGGCCGGTGCAATTTTCGGAATCAGGCTGCTACACTCCGGTGCATGAGAGCCTTAGTGATCACGAGCCTCTCCGGCCCGGAGGCACTTTCGGTGCAGCAGGCCGCCGAACCGGTTTTGAAGTCTGGGCAAACTTTGGTCCGAGTCGCGGCTGGCGGTTTGAATTTCGCTGATTTTATGACCACGCAGGGCGGATATCCCGGAACCCCACCGCCGCCGCTCATCGCGGGACGCGAATTTGCCGGTACCGAAGAAACCACAGAACGCCGCGTCATGGGGTACATCCAGTGGGGAGCCTTCGCCGAGAAGGTCGCTGCCTATCCCAACATGTTATGGCCCATCCCAGATGGTTGGACCTACGAACAAGGCGCCGCCTTCCCGGTCAATTTCTTTACGGCTTATCTGGCCTACTGGCAAGCCGGCATGACCTCACAGCCTTTGTGGGGACAGCCACTCTCGACTATTCAGCAGAACAAAGCTCCGCATCGAGTGTTGATTCATGCCGTTGCCGGAGGAGTCGGCACGGCCGCCGTTCAAATTGGCAGAATCCTCGGCGTAGAAATGTATGGCACGTCATCCTCTGACGAAAAGCTGTCGCGAGTAAAAGCCCTCGGCCTCCAGCATGCCATCAACTACAAGCAGCAGGATTACGAGCAAGTTGTGAAGAATCTGACTCGCGGCGAGGGCGTGGACGCAGTTTTCGAAATGCTGGGTGGAGAGCACACGGCCAAGAGCCTCCGCTGCCTCCGCGATTTTGGCCGCGTCATCCAATACGGCACCGCGACCGGCAAGCAACCGCAACTCGATGTTCGTGCCCTCTACGCAAAGTCTGCGAGCGTTCAAGGGCTGTGGTTGACGTATCTCTCGCAAAAGCCGGAGATTATGCAGCCTGCATGGTCGCAGCTATCGGAATGGATCGCGGAAGATAAACTCTCTCCTGTGATCGGCCATGTTTTCCCGCTCGATCGCGGTACAGAAGCCTACAAGCTGCTGCAGGGGGGCAAGAACTACGGTAAAGTTGTGTTGAAGATCTAGGACGTTCGGCCAGACTGGTCTCATGCCACCAAAAATGCCATGTGGTATAATAAATGGCATGAAACTCACTCTCGATAAATCCGGAAGGGTGGTCCTGCCGAAACCCCTTCGCCAGCGTCTGGGGTTTAGGGTCGGCACGACGTTCGAGGCTATGGAAGCGTCTGGTGGACTTTTGCTGCGCCCTGTTACCCAGCGGCCATCTCTGGTGGAACGAAGCGGGTTTCTGGTGCACACGGGCGAGATAATCCCCGCCTTTGATTGGCAGCAGCTTTCCGACGATTTGGAGCAAGAACGAGCACGGGATATGCTCGGCCAATGACGATCAAGCCATGAGAGCGAATTTTAAAATCGAAGCGTGAAAGTCTATTGCGATACATCCGTATTAATCGCAGCTTCAATCTCAGCCCATCCCCATCATCCTCAGTCTCTTGAACTGCTCAAGAAGGTTCGGGAGGGCAAATTGGAGGCCGTGATCAGCGCGCATGGCACTGCTGAGTTTTACGCTGTCTTAACGCGCGCCCCACTCACTCCAATGGTCTATCCGGGCGAGGCATGGCGGCTTCTTGCGGAAAACATTCTGCCTCATTTCCATATTGCAGAGCTCAGCGCGGCGGAGTACAAGTCCGTACTGCAGCAGGCAGCCGAAAAGGGATGGACGGGTGGTCTCGTTTACGATGCATTACATCTCGCGGCGGCCCGCAGCAGCCACTGCAAGAGAATCTACACCTTCAATCTGCGGCACTTTCTCCAACTCGCGCCGCACCTGCAAAATGTGATTTGCAGCCCATAGCTGAGTGGTCTTCGTAGCTCAAGTTCGTTTGCACCCCGCCACTTCTCCTCCCGGAATTAGCGTGCGACCGTGTACACTTGTTGCCGCGGTGCAGCTGAGCCCAGCGCTCCCTACGCCGTCATCCTCGCTTTGAGGATGCATTTTCGCTCCGGTCAAAGGTCTTCCATGTCGAAGCTTTTTCGGTTTCCGGTGTGCGCGTTGTTGTTTGCTTTCGCATTTCTTCCCTCTCGTTCCATGTTCGCTCAGGCCCCGGTTTCGCCGAATCCTGATATCGATCGTCGAGTCGACGCCTTGCTCGGCAAGATGACCCTTGAGCAGAAGATTGACTACATCGGCGGCACTGGTTTTGCGGTTCGAGCGATGCCGGAACTCGGCCTTCCCGCGCTCGAAATGTCTGACGGACCGCTCGGCGTGCGCAGCAATCAGAAATTTCCTTCGACCGTTTACGCGGCTGGGATCGGCCTAGCGGCCTCGTGGGATCCGCAACTGGCGGAACGAGTGGGCGCGGGCATCGGCAAGGATGCGCGTGCACGCGGTATTCATTTCATGCTTGGACCCGGAGTCAACATTTATCGCGCACCGATGAATGGACGCAACTTCGAATACTTTGGCGAAGACCCTTTCCTTGCCGCCAGTATCGACACCGGCTATATCACCGGCATGCAGAAGCAGGGCGTCAGTTCGACGGTGAAACATTTCCTCGCTAATAATTCCGAGTTTCTTCGGCACGACAGCGACTCCATCGTCGACGAACGCACGGCGCGTGAAATCTATTTGCCGGCTTTCGAATTCGCGGTGAAGAATGCCCACGTCGGCGCGATCATGGATTCCTACAATTTCGTGAATGGGACGCACTCCACGCAGAACGGATACTTCAATATCGACGTGGCGCGAAAGCAGTGGGGGTTTCAGGGCATCATGATGTCAGATTGGGTTGCGACCTACGACGCCGTGGGCGCGGCGAACGGCGGGCTTGATCTTGAAATGCCCGACGGGCAAGTACATGAATAAAACAAACCTGCTTCCGGCGATTCGGGACGGTCGCGTCAAGGAAGCAACCATCGATGAAAAAGTCCGCCACATTCTGACCACTGCAGCGCGTTTCGGCTGGCTCGACCGCGAGCAGACCGATCCCTCGCTCTCAAAATATAACGAAGAGAATCACCGCGTAACTCTCGACGGCGCGCGCGAAGGCACTGTCCTGCTCAAGAACGAAGGCTCTTTACTGCCTCTCGATAAGGAAAAAGTCAAGAGCATTCTTGTCGTCGGTCCGGACGCCTGGCCGGCGCAACCCGTTGCGGGAGGAAGCGGCAAGGCGGTTCCATTCTCAGCCGTCAGCATTCTTGAAGGCATCGGAACATACGTTGGCACATCCGCGAAGGTCTACTACGAGCGCGGGCTGCCCAAGATGATTGACCTTGCTGAGTCCACTGAATTCTCCACCGCTGCGCAAAACGGTGCACCCGGCCTCAAGTTCGAAGCTTTTGCGAACGGCGATCTAAGCGGTAAGCCGTTGTCGACTGAAACGGTGCGCCATCTCAATTATGCGGGGAAGGATTGGGAGGACTTCGCCGATCTTGACGAAGCCCTAAAATTGCTGGACGCGGGCAAAAAGCCTTCTTCCCGGCGCTGGACCGGTTTCTATATTGCGCCGGCGACGTCTTCGTACATAGTCGCGGCGGAGTACTCGGGGGAAGGCAACGGCTATCGCCTTTTCATCGATGGCAAGCTGATCTTCGATAACTGGAAGTTCGCCACCGCTTTGCAGAACCATACAACTTTGGATCTCTCGGCAGGGCCGCACAAGATTGTTGCCGAGGCGTACCAGGATAATCCCGTCGGCGGACATCTTCGCGTCGGCATCATGGATCAGCACAAGATCGTCTCTGCTACGGCGAAGGCTCTAGCCGCGAAGGCAGACGTCGTTATTGTGGCTGCCGGCTTTGACTCCAGCAGTGAATCGGAAGGCGCGGACCGCACTTTCAGCCTGCCATTCGGTCAGGAGGAATTGATCCGCGAACTCGCAGCAGCTAACAAAAACACCATCGTCACCGTCACTTCTGGTGGCAATGTTGATCCCAGTGACTGGCTCGATCACGTTCCCGCGTATCTCGAACTCTGGTATCCGGGAGAACGCGGGGGAACTGCGCTTGCTGAAATCCTCTTCGGCGCGGTCAACCCTTCAGGACATCTTCCCGCTACATTCGAACGGCGCTGGGCCGATAATCCGGTTCACGATACCTACTATCCTGAAGCGGGCACTAACCGTGTAGTTTACAAAGAGGGCCTGTTCGTTGGCTACCGTGGGTACGAACACAATCACGTTAAGCCGCTCTATCCCTTCGGCTACGGTTTGTCGTATACGACTTTTCAATTCAGCCATATTGAAGTGACGCCGGAAGGCGCATCATCCGCCGGCGCACGTTATAACGTAACGTTTGACGTGACCAACTCTGGCGCGCGCGCGGGGGCCGACGTAGCCCAGGTGTACGTATCCGAGAGCGATCCGAAAGTGCCGCGGCCGCCGAAAGAACTGAAAGGCTTCTCCCGGGTGGAGCTCGCGGCTGGCGAAACGAAACACGTTTCGGTTCCGCTCAATCCCCGCGCGTTTACTTATTACGACGTAGCCGGGAAACACTGGCATGCGGACGCGGGTAAATATACGGTGGAGGTCGGCGACTCTTCCGAGGATGTGCCACTGAAGTCCGACATCAACTTATCCGCCGCCTATGATGTAGCGAATGATCAGTAAGTCCGTGTAGAGCGGGCGCCCTCGCCCGCTGCTTTGGACGTTGATTGCGCCGTCTTCATCTCCAGCAATGCTCTGGGATTTACTTGCTCGCAAAATTGTTCATCCCGCGGGAAATTCTCGCTTCCCCCTTTGTCTGTTTCATTGTTTTGTCGTCGCTTCGAGTTTTTTCGGATCGATTGACTGTGTCGCGATCGAGATCATGCGGCAATGCATCGCGTCTCGGTCACTACTCAATCGGAGAGCATCCTGTAGACGATTCCGAATTCGGCCCTTAGAGGCGCGCCTCACCTGCCACGAGATATCGCATTCCACGCCGGAGTATCAATAAAGGAACCGGCGTAACCTACATTCGCGATAGACGCGGTGATAGATGCAAAGCGTCTGGTAGGCTTTGAAGGAAATTTGATCGCTTACATCTGCGCCCATGACCAAGGTCCTGAAATTTTTCCGTCCCTCACATCAGCACACGGCTTTCTCGGCCACGTTGCTGCTGATGGGAACGGTCATGCTTTCGCGCGTGATCGGCTACGTGCGGGAGGCGTATATCGCCTATGCCTTCGGCGCCGGGGCGCAGACCGATGCCTACGTGGCCGCCTTTACGCTGCCCGACTGGCTCAATTACATCGTGGCCGGGGGCGCGGCTTCGATAACATTCATCTCGATCTACACCCGATTTCTCGCTGAGAATCGCGACGCCGACGCCAAGAAAACTTTTTCCGTGGTCATCACGGTGATGACGACGGTGATGATCGTCGGCACTGTCATCACCGAAATCTTTACCCCTCAGTTTGTAGGTTGGATGTTTCGCGGCTTCTCCCCCGCACAGGTTGAACTGACCGTTCATCTCACCCGCATTCTGTTGCCGGCGCAGATTTTCTTCTATGTGGGAGGAGTGGTTTCCGCCGTTCTGCTCTCGCACCGTTTGTTTCTTTTTCCCGCGTTCGGCCCGCTGCTCTACAACGTTTTCATCATTTTTGGTGGCGTGATTGCCGGCCGCCATCTCGGCATTGCTTCGCTGGCTTATGGCGCGCTGCTGGGCAGCGTTGTCGGACCGTTTCTCGCCAGCGTGGTCGGGGCGGTGCGCATTGGCACAGGCTACAAGCCTTCGTTCGACATCATGAATCCCGCGTTTCGCGAGTGGGTAAAGCTTTCCATCCCATTGATGCTTGGCGTTTCCCTGGTAACAGCCGACGACTGGATCCTGCGCCACTATGCCGCCAGCGGCGTCGGCGATATTGCCCGCCTCAACTACGCCAAGCGCCTGTTCGCCGTGCCCATCGCGGTTCTCGGGCAGGCGACGGGACAAGCTTCCCTGCCGTTCTTCGCCCGTTTATTCAACGAGAAGCGTCTGAAGGAATTTGCCACCACGGTGAACGATTCTGTCTACCGTGTAGCCGCCGCGTCATTCCTCGCCACGGGATGGATGATGGCCGCCGCGTTTCCGGTGATCGATCTGGTCTACCGCCGTGGCCGATTCACGCTCTCCGATACGCGGACGACGGCGGTTTATTTCTTCTGGTTCTCGTTGTCCCTGGCTCTGTGGTCGGCCCAGGGACTTTACGCCCGCGCGTTCTACGCCGCCGGAGATACGCTCACTCCGATGGTGGCGGTGACGCTGATTACCAGCGCGTCGTTGCCGGTTTATTCGCTGCTGTTCCACAAATATGGCGTAGTCGGCCTGGCTTTCGCCTCTGACATTGGCATTGGTGCAAACCTGCTGGCGCTGGCCTGCCTGCTGCACTACCGGAAGATGGTTTCGCTGAGAACGCTGCGTTGGGATGAGCTAGGAAAGTCTGCACTAACCGCTGTGGTCGCGGGAGTCATTAGCCTTGAAGTCGCAAAAATCGTTCCGCTGCCTGCCCAGGGTCACGGCAGCCGCCTCACCGACGTTTTGCAACTGGCATTGATTTCCGTTACCTGGGCGGCGGCTACGGCGGTTGGTCTTTGGTTATTGAAGTCGCAATTGCCGAACGATTTACGCCGCCGGAAGAAGATTGCTTATCCCGCAGTTGCGCAGAACGAAGGCAGAGAGATTATGGACGCGGGAAGGCAACCCTGAAGCATTTAGGGTCGCGCTACTCCGGTGTATTTACGACCGGCACGTTCACCGTAACAACTGTGGAGGGATCGTCGCGAAGCTTGAGGTAGAGCGTCTTGCCTTCGGGCTGCGGAATTTTTAGGGCGGATTGGACGAAGCCATCGGGCACGGTGACAGAGTTCGCGAAGTCAGGATCGGAGCTGACAGCATCGATAAGAAATAATTTGTCGCCATCGAGCGTGCATTGTTTTTCCGCAGCCTTGGCGCAACGAATTCCTTCGAGCACGGGAATCCGGACCAGCGTAACCAGAGGCTGCCAATCTCCATCGGTTCCTTCCGCATCGATCGGGCGAAACTTCAGCGGTCCGAAGGCCGAGGGCCCAAGCAATTTCATGGGATCGAGGACCCCGAATATGGTCTTCGAATCCTGCGGCGTCAGATTGCCATCTTTCTCGCTCAACATTACGCTGAAGGATTCATCCGCCGTTGCGACCTCGATTTTTTCCGCGGGAGCGAAGTTCTCCGGAACCAGAGTCTTCAAAAAGAAGTTCAGGCGTGCATCCTGTGGAAGCTCGCCGTCATTCTCCAGACGGACAGCAGAAGGAGCAGCGGCTGGATCCACCTGGACGCTCTTGCTCAGCATGGTGACACGCGGGCGAGGATCCGCGACTTTTGTTTGAAGATCCAAGGCGCGGCCATCTTTCAATGTCACATGAACTGCGATTGCATCTCCGGCCTGGAGGCGCTTGCTCACGGTTGCGTCCTGGCAGACCAGTTTCAGTTCATCCTGCTGATTGGCGCGAGATAAACCTGCGGGGGCGAAATGCAGGCCGGCTATGTCGAGTGCGGTGACCTGATCGAGTCTGGTGCCTTTGAGCAGCCCGTCGCCATCACCGGCGTGAATGCTGAAGGCGTCGAGACGTCCGGCCTCGAAGTAAGTGTGCAGCGGAATTTCATCGGGCTGGCGCGTGCCCTGCTTGTGAATCATGAGCGTGAGAGTTCCGGCGACTGCATTTTGTAACGGAACCTTCACCTCCAATTCTTCGGGCTTGGCGATCTTCCAGACAGCCGTAGTGCTCTTGCCTTTTTCATCGCGCAAGCTGACGGCGCTTACGCAGCACGCGTCGGGAGATTGAAGATGCAGCGTATCTTCTCGTCCTACGATGAGCGCGCTGGCATCCTTGGATGCGACTACCCATTGGCCGGGGCTGGAGGCACGCAGGCGAAAGCGCGGACCATCAAACGAATGAAAGCCCCAGGTACCGCGCAGAATTCCACTGACCTCGCCCTCCAGTTCAACGGATTGCATGGACTTCGTGTCGATCACAAAACCACCCTGCGCGGGATCTGGCACAGCGGGAAGATCGATTCCGTTGGGAGATTTGGTTTCCACATGCAAAACAAAGTTGTGAGCCAGCTCAGTGGCGAACACCAAAGGAGCGCCGTCTGCGGGCAAGACGAGACCAGGCTTATCCACGCAGTAAACCTGCGCCGCAT
Source organism: uncultured Acidobacteriaceae bacterium (assembly GCA_963813205.1). Lineage (GTDB taxonomy): Bacteria > Acidobacteriota > Terriglobia > Terriglobales > Acidobacteriaceae > Sulfotelmatobacter. Next base: position 18,995 of record CAWEYI010000014.1, read on the forward strand.
CGATCGCGCGCAGTGGAGGATTCGCCGCGGGCAGAACCAGTGGAAGAGCAATCACGATGACAGACTTGGGATTGCGGAAAGAAGGCGGGTAGTTTAGACGAAGATTGAGATTGTCTTTCTTCGGCAACGACAGAGCCGGGATGTACTGATACTGCGCGGTATGAGCCGAGCCCAGAATGCGCACCACATCGACGACTGCACCCACGTAAGCACTATAGTATCCAGCCCCCGCGGTCGGCGTGGCGCTAACCTGCACCAGCAGATCGCTGGAGGGTCCCGAACTCAGAGTCGCGACCATGGTCTGGCTGTGAGCATCGTCGAGCACCAGTTGATCGGTGTTCTGCGTAAGGCAGGGGGCTTGCTGTGCGCTCGGCTTGTCGAAGCATTGCTGGTCGAGACGCATGTTGAGGCTGCGCGCCAAAAGCGTAGTCCGCGCCTTCATTTTTTCGGGGTCAGTTTCAGAAGCCTCACGAACCGACTCGAGATATTTCTCCAGCCGCTGACGGTCGAGGCCGGCTTGTTCCAGATCCTGTGCGGCGCGAACGAAAGCTCCCGGCTTGCCTCTCACTGCGCTGCGGATAGTGCTGAACGCTCCTCCGGTTTCCGGCGCAAGGAACACGATCGCTTCCTCGGCTCCGGCGGGAACGGTAACGTATACGCCTTCATCGCGAACCGGTTTAGTCCAAGCTTCGACGCGCGTGAACCAGTCATCCGGAGGAGGATTCGTTGATCCTCGCAGAAAAGAAATAACCATCAAGTAGCGGACCGACTGAGTTTCCGGCAGATCGGGATGGACCCAGAGGCGATCTCCGACCTGAAGATTGGGAACTTCGGAGATAGGCAGGGTGTGGCCTTCGCGCTGTACGCGGACATCTACTTTCGGTCCGGTGAGATCAAAGGCGGCCGCATCGGCGGCCAGGAACCTTGGACAAAAAACAAATAGCGGAAAAATGCCAACAAGAAGCAGCAATTTCCGTAAACCGTGGCCCAAATCAATCAAAACGAACTTCTTCCTTTCAGAACTTAAATCACTTAGTTCGCGCAGTCGCACCGAAAATGTTCCGACTGTGAACCTCGCGAACTGCGGGTAGACGTTTATGGTACTGCCGCCATAAGCGGGAAACAACAGCCCTGCACTTCCGATAGTGCAACCTATCCCTGGCACTCTTGCCCGGTCAGACGGTTAGATGCGGCGGAAAAACAAAACGGCGGAGATTCGCATTCGCTGCGAACCCCGCCGCCAATATCTCTTAAAAGCCTACCGTCAGCTACGCCCTGGCACCCACTGCGGCCGGTTCAGGCACAGCAACAGTCTTGTCCTCGCCGTTGGGCTTCTGCTGGGAAGGCTGTCCGCCCTTGCGGATATCGATGCCGCCCTTGAAGAAAGCTCCGTCTTCGATGGAGATGCGCGCCGCGACCACGTCGCCGGTGAGCGATCCGTCGCTGCGAATATCAACCCGGTCGCTGGCCGTCAAATTGCCGCGCACTTTGCCGAGCACTACGATTTCGCGGGCGTTGATATTTGCTGCCACCACGCCGTTGCGGCCAATGGTGACGCGGTTTCCTGCCAGGCTAATCGAACCCTCGACCCGGCCATCGATGTAGAGCGACTCCGATCCAGTCACCTCGCCCTTGATCACCAGCGATTTGCCGATGGTCGCCTGGTCCGCAGTGGTGGTGGTGGTTGCAGCCGGACGGGGCGCAACGGCAGGTTCATTCGCCATCATTGCAGGCGCGCTCGGTGTAGTCATGGTTGGACGCTCCGGTTCGTTCGGGCGTCCTGGGGTCTGAGGCTGATTCGTCGGCTTCCACATGGGTTACATAGTTCCTTTCCTTGTTGGGATTAGGGATCACGTGCCGCACTTGCGTGACCAAATGGAATTGTACTCCGTCGTCTCACTTTGAGCGCTGTGGAAAAGCTTTATTTTCAACGAAGTTTCCTTCCGTGGTACGCACTTTAGGGTTTTCTGGGTGAAGCCCTACGCGTCCCCAGACTCCCTTTTTGGCTCGCATACCATGTAAGGATTCCCAGAACGAAGCTCACCAGTGAACCGTTCCACAGTCTATCGGAGTATGCTCTTGGCTCAACAATTTCGGAGCCGAACTCTAATTCAGGGAGCGCTTAATGTCCGAGCCAGCCGTGATTACTCCACCAGCATTCATGATCGCCCGTCCCCAGCCCGATGAATATGCAGCCCATTATGGCCGCTACATTTCTTTGGTGGAGGGAGAGGATATTCTTACCCGGCTTGACCATCAGCGGCGTCAGACGATGATGCTACTCTGCGGCCGCGACGAGAAAGATGGGGACTTTCGCTATGCGCCCGGAAAATGGAGCGCGAAAGAAGTTTTGGGACACGTCTGCGATACGGAACGAATTTTCGCGTATCGGGCCCTGCGCATTTCTCGCGCGGATACGACGCCGCTCGAAAGCTTCGAGCAGGATGATTACGTGCGCGAGGGTCCGTTCGGTAATCGACTGCTCGCTGATTTGGTCGAGGACTTCATCGCCGTTCGTCGTGCCACTCTTTCATTGCTGCGAAACCTCGATGAAGCCGCCTGGATGCGGCGCGGCGTGGCGAGCAAGAATGAAGTGACGGTACGGGCGCTGGCATACATGATTGCGGGACATGAACTGCATCATCGCAAGATACTCGAAGAGAAATATTTCGCGGCCGCGCGTGGATGATCTTCATGTCATCGCGCGCATTGATTGAATTGCTCCGCGGCAAAGGCGCTCACGCCGATCCTTTTGCCTGCGTGGAAAATATTTCCGCCGAGCTTGCCGGACGGAAGGTTAACGGCTTTCCCCACTCGATCGCCCAACTGCTTTTTCACATGAATTATTGGATGGACTACGATCTCCGGCGTGCGCGCGGCGAGAAACCACCATATCCCAAACATAATTCTGAAAGCTTTCCGGCGGCAGCTGGGCCGGCAAATGATGCTGAATGGCAGGAATGGCAAGAACGATTTGCCGCACTCATTAACGAAACCGCTGCACTTGCAGATTCGAGCCCAGTTGAGCTTGATCGTAAGATAGAAGCCACTCACCCTAGTCACCAGCAACGTGCAGACACCCTCGAAGCTCTCTTGTGGCAACTCGCCGCGCACAACAGCTATCACACCGGGCAGATCGCCATGATTCGCCGGGCGCTCGGTGCATGGCCTCCGCGCGGCGGCGGAGACACGTGGTAGGTTCATGAGTCACTATTTGCCTCGTCCTGCCGAGGTTTGCATCCTTCGCGGATCGACGCCGCCCCTCGTGGGTTATGCTGAAGGCTGAGAGCGAATAGCCGAAAGCGCCCATGACCTCTGACGCGACCATCCTCAAACACATCGCATTCCAGCCTAAGCGTTCGGCCGGATTTAAGCAGCTCGTCCGCGAGTTGGGTCTGCACGGTGGCGCCCGCGGCGACCTTGAGGTGCAACTGCAAAAGCTGGTCACAGCAGGACAATTGGTTCAGTTGAATTCCGATCGCTACGCCCTCCCGCAAGCCGCCCCCGACAAGAATCTTGTTGCGGGACGGTTGACCATGCACCGCGACGGTTTCGGCTTCGTCATTCCTGACGCAAGCTCGCTCAGCCCAGCGATGAAGACACGCATGGTTGGAGACATCTTTATTCCGCCGCACGCTATCGGAAATGCCATGCATGGCGATCGCGTGCTGGTCGATGTCGGTGGCCACTCGTTCCGATGGCCGCGCCGAAGGGCGCATTGTGCGCTCGGTGGTGCGCGCTCATCCCACCGTGGTAGGAATTTTTCACTATGGCAGCCGCCACAACTACGTGAAACCCATCGACAGCAAGATCACGCAAGAGATCGTGATTCCGCACGGCATGGAAATTCCTGAGGCGAGAGACGCGACCGAAACTTCAATGCCGGGTAAGCAGAAGAAATCCGTGGACCGCGTGCTCGGCGACGAAGCCGCCCTGCGCTCCGAATGGGACGATCTCGAAGGCGTTGTCGTCGATGTTGAGATCACCGATTGGCCCACGCCCACGCAGGATCCCGCGCGGGCGCGTCATTCGAAATCCTCGGCCGCCAAGACGACTTCGGCGTCGATGTCGAAATCATCATCCGCAAATTTCACCTGCCGCACCACTTTCCCGCGGCCACGCTCGAAGAGGCGCAGAATATTCCAGCAGTTATCCCAGCGCAGGAACTTCGCCACCGCCGAGACTTCCGCTCGCTGCCTATCGTCACCATCGACGGCGAAACCGCGCGCGATTTCGATGACGCTGTAACCGTCCGCCGTCTCGCGAATGGCAATTTCGAGCTGCAGGTCCACATCGCCGACGTCGCGCAATATGTCACGCCCGGTTCTGCGCTCGATCAGGAAGCCGACTGCGCGGCACCAGCGTCTATTTTCCCGACCGCGCCGTGCCCATGCTGCCGCTTGAACTCTCGACCGATATCTGCAGCCTGCGGCCTCATCTCGACCGGCTGGTGCTTTCGTGCGTGATGCAGATCGATCCGCAGCGGCGAAATTCTCGGCTACGAACTAAGCGAAGGCGTCATCCGTTCGGCGGAGCGCATGACCTACACCGCGGTCAACGCGGTGCTGGAAGGCGATGCCGCTGCGCGCGAGCGTTACGCTTCGCTGGTGCCAACGTTCGAGCTGATGCGCGACCTGGCGCATGATCCTCAACCGCAAACGCCAGCGCCGCGGATCGATCGACTTCGACTTGCCCGAGCCGGTCATCGAGTTCGACGAATTCGGATTGATGAAGAGCATCACCCGCTCGGAGCGCAACATCGCCCATCGACTGATCGAAGAGTTCATGCTCTCGGCCAACGAATGCGTCGCGCAGTATCTGGAATCGAAACGCATCGCATCTTTATATCGAATTCACGAAAAGCCCGACGCCAAGCGCGTTTACGATTTCGAAGTGATCGCGGCGACATTCGGATATTCTCTCGGCGTGGGTCCGTTGCCGATTCAGCGCGTGCAGTTCAAGAGCGACCGCCGCGCCGCGCGCGGCACCGGCAAACAGGCCCGCACCATCGAAGTTCCCAAGGAAGTGCACATCACTCCGCGCATGTACCAGAAGCTGGCCGCCAAAATCGCGGGCAAGCCGGAAGAGCGCATCCTGAGTTACCTGATGCTGCGCTCGCTCAAGCAGGCGCGCTACTCGGAAGAAAATCTCGGCCACTTCGCGCTGGCGGCACCAAGTTACACGCATTTCACCTCGCCCATCCGCCGCTATCCCGACCTGATAGTCCATCGAATTTTGAAATCTGTGCTGCTCGAATCGGCCGAACAGCACGACGGGGAAGTCCCGATTGGAATTTTTCCCGTCCCTTCTTCGACGCTGCAACCCTCCGGCACCGCGGCACGCGAGAATGAGGAAAATGCGCCTTCGCCTTGGTCCAAACGCCGCGATCATGCGGCGCATCGCCACGCCCTCGAACCTCTCGGCGGACCGATCCCGATCGACGAACTGCACAACATCGCCGAAGAGTCCAGCCACTCCGAGCGCCGTGCCGACGAAGCCGAACGCGAACTCATGGAGTGGAAAAAAGTCAAAGTTCATGCAGGACCGCGTGGGCGAAGACTTCGACGGCCTCATCACCAGCGTTACCAAGTTCGGCTTCTTCGTCGAACTTACCGATTTATTCATCGAAGGCCTGGTCCCGCTGAACTCGCTCACCGACGACTATTACATTTACCACGAGAACACGCGCCAGATCATCGGCCAGCGCTCGCGCAAAACTTACAGCCTGGGACAAAGAATTCGCGTTCTGGTCGATCGCATCGATCCCGTGGAGAAGAAAATTCAGTTCGCCATCCTGGAAGAAGCTCCAACAAAGCTCGCTCCTAAGACCAACATCGAAGAAATCGAAGCGCAAGAGAAGAGAAGATGACCTGCCCCGTTAGCTCTGTGAGACTCTGTGTCCCCAGTGTTTAAGGTCTTAAGACGCTACCATCCGTTCTCCCCGAGCGAAACCAGTCCGCTGATGGTAAAATCCTCTTGTTAAACCCCATCCGCTGCAGATGCAAAGCAACGGGTTCCTTCCTAGTCGGGACGTGGCTCAGCCTGGTAGAGCACTCGCTTGGGGTGCGAGGGGTCGGCAGTTCAAATCTGCCCGTCCCGACCAATTTCAATCCCAAATTCCTCATTGCACTACCTGTCCGGTTGAATCCCTGCACTTCCGATACCCCCGAACCAAGAAAAGCACTTCTGACCACGCGCCTACTCCGCGACAATCGTGGAAAGTTCCACTGGCTCCAGGCTCGTCGCGCGCTGCTCGTCCTGGATCTTTTGAGGGCGAAGGAAAGTAGTTCACATTCGGGGGAATCATTATGTCCGGGCAAGTCATTCTGTATTTCGACGACCAAGCGGACGCATTGCGTTTTGCATTAGCCGCGGGTTCGGTAATGGCGGGTGACGGATCTCGCGCCACCGATGATCTGCTTCACGAAACCGCCCGCGCCAGCCGCATCCGTCTGGACGCGGCCAACGCGGGCAAAGTCAAAAAGCCAGCGCCGGAACGCGTTGCCTGAATTCACGGTCGAGGCAGGTACTTGATGATATTTGCTGAAGCAACGGGCCCGACCTACCCCGTGCGCCGCGCCGAAAGCAGGCTGAGAATCTCGCGCAGGCCCTGGCGGATGTGCTGGATCTCTGGGGAAGACGGCGTCGGGAATGGAATCGCGGCTTGACCTTTATCCGTTTTTGTCTCGGAACGCAACTGCTGCCGCGCGCCCACGATGGTGAATCCCTGTTCGTAGAGCAATTGCTTGATTCGCAGCACGCTTTCCACGTCGCGCCTGCGGTACATGCGCTGCCCGGTACTGCTTTTCACCGGCTTCAATTGCGGGAACTCGCTCTCCCAGAAGCGCAGCACGTAGGCCGGCAGCCGGCATAGGGTAGCCACTTCACCGATGCGGAAATAGAGCTTGTCAGGAATGAACACTTCATCGGGCTTAGCTTTATTGTGATTGTTCTTGCCCGCGGTTTTTTTTCTCGGACTCATGCTCGGATCCACGGCTCAAGGCCCGTGCGGTCTACGTATTGTGACACACGGAGGCCGGACGTACGAACAATTTCGCACGCGCTGTACCAACGTGCGAAATTGACGTTCAGCAGTGCAAAAGGAAACGCCTCTCAAGAGGTGCTTCTCCTGAGAGGCTGGTTAAAATCTCGGCCCTTGCGAAGTATCGTCTCGCAGACGGTTAGTGTTTCTTCTTTTTTGCTTTCTTCTTGGTTGCCATGAAGGTTCCTCCGTGAACGATTTTCCCTTGTCGACTTGGGGCCCCGAATACCAAAAGCCACCCAACTTGTTGTACAGGCAGCTTCCTTAACACAAGATATTGCGGGAGTGTGAACGCAGTGTCAACACAATTTTTCATTTCCAGCAATATTTTTCCTGGCGCGAAGCTTCTTTTTCCTCCACCAGGCTCAAAGACTCGAAAATGATCCCGAGCACTAGCTCCCGATTCTTGCTTCCTTTAAACTGCGCGTGATGAAGCGTGACCCGATCGAACTCGAAATCTTCAAGAATCTTTACCACTCGATCGCCGAGGAGATGGGCGCGGCCCTTCGTCGCACCGCGTTTTCGCCGAACATAAAAGAGCGCCGCGACTATTCCTGCGCCGTATTCGATGGTGACGGGGAAGTGATTGCGATGGGCGACCATATGCCGGTGCATCTCGGGTCGATGCCCATGTCAGTGCGCGCCGCCATTGCCGGAGGCGAGATGTCTCCGGGTGATGTGGTGATGCTGAACGACCCGTTCCGTGGTGGTACGCACTTGCCCGACATAACGCTGGTTGCGCCCGTGTACATCAGGCCACGCAAGCAAGCCGCACCAGATTTCTATGTGGCTTCGCGCGCTCATCACGCCGACGTCGGCGGAGCCTACGCCGGCTCCATGGGACTCTGTCGGGAAATCTATCAGGAAGGACTACGTATTCCGCCGGTGAAAATCATGCGGGGAGGGGTGATGCAATCCGACGTGCTCGCTCTGTTACTGAACAACGTTCGCACTCCGGAAGAACGGGAAGGCGATCTGGGCGCTCAGTTGGCGGCTTGCCACACTGGAACCGAGCGTCTGCGAGAAGTGTGTGCGCGTTACGGGCTTGACCGGGCACGGCGCGCCGCCAAAGAACTACTGGAGTATTCCGAAGAGTTGATGCGCGCGTTTGTGTTGCATATGCCTCCCGGTAAGTATCACGCCGAAGATTTTCTGGATAACGACGGCATCACCGGCAAGCCTGTGAAGATTGCGGTGACAGTGACGCTTGGGCAGGGGCAACGTTCACGCAAGCGGGGCCGCATGATCACGGTCGATTTTACGGGAAGCGATCCGCAAGTGGCAGGCAGCATCAATGCAGTCGAGGCAATCACTTACTCCGCGTGCTTTTATGTTTTTCGTTGTCTGTTGGCCGACGATGTTCCGGCCACCGCAGGATTGATGCGTCCCATCTCCGTAATCGCCCCCCGAGGAACGATTGTGAACGCCCGTCCGCCGGCCGCGGTTGCCGGCGGCAACGTCGAGACTTCCCAGCGCATTGTCGACGTTTTGCTCCGCGCTCTGTCGCAGGTGATTCCGGAGCGCATTCCCGCCGCGGCCTCCGGCACCATGAACAACCTGACGATCGGTGGCATCGATCCTCGTACCGGCCGTCCGTTTGCGTATTACGAGACCATCGCTGGCGGCATGGGTGCGCGCCCCACCAAGAATGGAGTTTCGGGCATCCACACCCACATGACGAATTCATTGAATACTCCGGCTGAAGCGTTAGAGTACGCGTACCCGCTGCGCGTGCGGCGCTATTTACTGCGCCCGGGCAGCGGCGGTTTAGGAAAATATCAGGGCGGCGACGGAATCATCCGCGAGATTGAAGTGCTCACCGATTGCGAAGTGACGCTACTCTCCGAGCGCAGGGTGCTCGCGCCCTGGGGATTGAACGGCGGCAGTGACGGTGCATCGGGCAGGACAAGTGTGATCCGCAGCGATGGACCGGTGGAAACTATGCCGGGAAAGTTCAGCACGCGCCTGAGTGCAGGGGACCGGATCAGAATCGAATCGCCTGGCGGCGGAGGCTGGGGGAATTAATTGGCCGAAGATGATGTTGAAGCTCGATTTGCGTTGCCTTCATCTGATTCATCATGTGGAGTTCTTATGACTGATCTCGCAACACACTATATCGACGAAGCGCGCCGCCAGCTGCGTGGTCAAAAACGGCTGGCCGAAGGCGCGATTTCCCAACTGAAAGACGAAGAGTTATTTGCCATGCTAGATCCGGAATCGAATTCCGTCGCCATTCTGGTAAAGCATCTGGCAGGCAACATGCGTTCACGCTTTACCGATTTCCTTACCAGCGATGGCGAAAAACTCTACCGTTTTCGCGACCAGGAGTTTGAGTTGAATGCCACAATCACCCGAGCCGATGTGATGCGCTGGTGGGAAGAAGGTTGGGCGCAAGTATTCGCGGCGCTCGACAGTCTCAATCCCGAAGACGTGATGCACACCGTAACGATTCGAGGTGAGCCCCATACCGTGCTGCAGGCCGTCAATCGCCAGATCGCGCACTATGCCGGCCATATAGGACAGATCATTTTTCTGGCTAAGCATCTCCGCTCGAACCAGTGGAACACGTTGAGCATCCCACGCGGCAAATCCGAGGAATATAAAAAGGCTCGTCCGAAACCTTATAAGCCCCTAAGCTAGGCGCCAATGGCTGCGCCCAACCAAAGCTCCGCAGAAAGCGTCTCACGCTTGGTGCTACAATCTTCCGTTTGCTTTGACGGCTTTTCAAGCTGAAACAGCAGGGCTGTCCTTTCAAATAGCAGTGAGGTCATAATCTGATGTCATCCACGATGCAGGCGGTCGTAAAGCCGGAGGCCGCGCCCGGAGCGGAAATCCGTGAGGTAAAGATTCCGACGTTCGGACGGAACGACGTATTGGTAAAAGTGAAGATGGCTTCCATCTGCGGCACCGACTTGCACATCTACAACTGGGATCGCTGGGCGCAGAGCCGTATTCACCCGCCGCTCATTCCCGGGCACGAGTTCTGCGGCGAGGTGGCCGCATTCGGTGACGAAGTGACCAGTGTGAAGGAGGGCGATTTTGTCTCCGCCGAGATGCACGTAGCCTGTGGCAAATGCCTGCAGTGCCGCACCGGCGAGGCTCACATCTGCCAGAACGTGAAGATCATCGGCGTGGACGCCAACGGCGCCTTCGCCGAATACGTCGTCATTCCGGAATCCAATATCTGGAAGCTTGATCCCGCCATCCCGCCGGAGTACGCGTCCATCCTCGATCCGCTGGGCAACGCTGTTCATACAGTTCTCGCCGGTGAGATCGCTGCCAAAACCGTGGCGATCACGGGCTGCGGCCCCATCGGACTCTTCGCCATCGCCGTCGCACGCGCCGTGGGTGCGACCAGCGTGTTCGCCATCGAAGTGAACGAGCACCGGCGCAAGATCGCGCGCGAGATGAAAGCCGACTACGTGCTCGACCCTTCGAAGGAAAATGTGAAAGCGATCGTAATGGAGAAGACTGGAGGACTCGGCGTCGACGTGGTCCTCGAAATGGCAGGCCATCCGGATTCGATCCGCACAGCCTTCGATATCGTGCGGCGCGGCGGAAGAATTTCGCTTTTAGGCCTGACTTCGAAACCCATCTCGCTAAACTTCTCCGAAGATATTATTTTCAAAGGCATCACGGTGCAAGGCATCAATGGACGGCGCATGTACCAGACCTGGTATCAGATGACGGCGCTGCTCAAGGCCGGCAAACTGGACCTGCATCCCGTAATCACCGACCGCATACCGATGAAGGATTTCTCCCAAGCCATGGAGCGCCTGAAGAGCGGCGAGGCCAGTAAAATCTTGGTGTATCCGAATGGAGTACGTTGAGCCCGTGTGGCGCGGGCGCCTCGCCCGCGACTTTTTTCACCGCAACGATGCGGGGGGCAAGAGTAGTCGGAGCTAACCCATGAGCCTTGATGGATTCGTACGCTGCACCTGTATCCGCGACGGCAAGGCTAAACCGCATCCGTTCCCCGACCGGCTCACCTTCGATGAATCCGGCGAGCCTAGCCTGACCGGCGATCCCTCCGACGAAGAATGGGACACTCACGATCGATGGCTCGGCGAATCCTGTGAGCACGAGGGATATCTGCTCTCGCTGTTTCTGGGCAACATCACGCGAGTTCAAAATCTGCGCAGCTTTCTTCGCCACCTGCAAGGCAGCCCCGGACCGCGATTTCCCATTCTGCTGGAAAAAGTTCTTTATGATGGTACCCACACCGGCGATTGGCTCTCCAGCAAAGTCTCGGCGAGACTATTAAAGGAAGTCGATACCGTGCTCCATTCCAGCGACATTCTGGCCGATTCCGAAAAAGAGTTCTTTAGCAATATGAAACAGTTGTGCGAAGCCAGCATCGCAACGGGCAATCCGATCATGTTTTAGAAGTCTTCTGGATCCGCGTCGATCCGTGTGAATCCGCGGCAATAAGTTTGAGGAAATCATGACCACTGCAACCCGCACCAACCCGCTCTCCTATCTCACCGAGCAACTCAACGAACTCAAGGCCAAGGGCACATACTTCAAGCTGCGCGTGCTGGAAGATGAGCAAGCCCCGGTGTGCACCTTCGACGGCAAGAAGGTCATCAACCTCGCGTCGAACAATTATCTGGGCCTGACCACGCATCCCAAGCTGCGCGAGGCCGCGCTCGAAGCCACGCGTAAATACGGCGTGGGATCGGGCGCGGTGCGCACCATCGCCGGAACCATGAAGATCCACATGGAACTGGAAGAAAAGATCGCGCGCTTCAAAAACGTGGAAGCGTGCGTGGTCTTCCAGTCCGGCTTCGCGGCGAATGCCGGCACCGTGTCGGCCGTGTCTGGGCAAAGACGATTTCATCATCTCCGATGCGCTCAACCATGCCTCGATCATCGACGGCGCGCGCCTGTCGAAAGCGAAGATTCTGGTCTTCCGCCACAAGGACGTCGCCCACGCGGAAGAGCAACTAGCCAGCATCGAAAGACGAACCCGGCAAGAAGCTGCTGATCAGCGACGGCGTCTTCTCCATGGATGGCGACATCGGCCCGCTGCCCGCCCTCTGCGATGTCGCGGAAAAATACGGCGCCATCATGATGGTCGATGATGCGCACGCTTCCGGCGTGCTCGGCCGCAACGGCCGCGGCACCATCGATCATTTCAACGTTCACGGCCGCGTCGATATCCAGGTCGGAACGCTATCGAAAGCCATCGGCGCGCTCGGTGGATACGTCTGCGGTACGCGCGACCTCATCGATTTTCTCTATCATCGCGCGCGTCCGTTTCTGTTTTCGACATCGCATCCGCCGTCTGTCGCGGCCACGTGTATCGCAGCATTCGATGTTCTGGAAAACGAACCCGAGCGCATCGAGAAGCTCTGGGAGAACACGCGCTTCTGGAAAAAAGAACTGGGCCTGCTCGGCTTCGACATCGGCGGCCGCGCCACTCCGGCCAGCGAAACTCCGATCACGCCCATCATCATCGGCGACGGCAAACTCACCATGGACTTTTCCCGCGAACTCTTCAGAGAAGGCGTCCTCGGCACCGGCATCGCCTTCCCCACAGTCCCCGAAGGCAAAGCCCGCATCCGCACCATCATGACGGCGACGCACACAAAGGAAGAGTTGGAGAAAGCGTTGGAGGTGCTGGGGAGAGTGGGAAAGAGGATGGGAATAATAAGTTAATTAATGCCCGCGATATACAATTTTTCCGCCCACAATCGTCGCCACAACTTTACCCGTAAACTGCCAGCCGTCAAACGGAGTGTTGCGCGATAACGATCGCGATTGGGCAGCTTCAAACGTCCATCGCTTCTTAGGATCGAAAATCGTTACATCGGCAAAGTTGCCCCGCGCCAGCGATCCGCGGCCGCGCAGATCGAAGACGCGCGCCGGACCGGCGGTAAAAAGTTCAACGATGCGCGCCAGCGGAATCTTATGCTCGCGATGAAGCTTTGTAATCGCAAGCGCAAGCGCGGTTTCAAGGCCCGTAATGCCAAAGGCGGCGCGCTCGAACTCGACTTCTTTTTCGTGTGTGGCATGAGGGGCGTGGTCGGTGGCGATGGCATCGACGGTACCGTCGGCCAACGCAACCAGAATGGCCTCGCGGTCGGCTGCCGATCGCAGCGGCGGATTCATCTTGAAATTCGTGTTGTACTCGCCCACGTCTTGATCGAGCAGAGTGAAATGGTGCGGCGTAACTTCGCAAGTGACGCGTGCCTTCGCTCGCTTGCCGCGCCGCACCGCCTTGAGCGCGTCGGACGTCGAAAGATGCGCGACATGCAAGCGTGATTCGCGAATCTGCTGCGCGAGAGTCACGTCGCGATCCACGATGTTCGCCTCTGCCGCCGCCGACATTCCGCGCAAACCGAGACGAAAGCTGGTCGGCCCTTCATTCATCGAAGCATTTTCGGTGAGTCGAGTATCTTCGGCGTGCTGCACAACCGGCAAGTTCAACTCAGCCCCAAGGCGCAACGCAGAGCGCATGATCTCGTCATCGAGAATGGGCTTCCCATCGTCGGTAACAGCCACGGCTCCTGCACGCTGCAATGCGGCAAAATCCGTGAGCGTTGCTCCGCGCGAGCCGACCGTCGCCGCAGCGATGGGAAAAACATTCACCACCGCACCCCGCTCCGGACGCCTCAACCAAGCGACCCACTCGTCGGTATCGACGACCGGCACGGTGTTAGGCATGGTGCAAACCGAAGTGAACCCTCCGGCAGCGGCAGCAGCGGTGCCGGTGGCAATCGTTTCTTTGTAGTCTTGTCCCGGTTCGCGCAGGTGAACATGCAGATCGATAAAGCCCGGGGCAACGACCAAGCCGCGCGCATCGAACTTCTCATCGGCACCGCCGCGAATTTTGTTCGGCAGCGCAATCTCGGCGACGCGCCCATCGCGCAGCAAAACATCCATCGGCGCATTGATCTTTGCCGCGGGATCGATGACGTGGCCGCCCCTGATAAGCAGCGATCCCAGTTTGGATTTGTGGTTAGCCATTCTCTGTATCTGTCTTAATCCGCGAAAATCCGCGGCTCACTTCGCCTTACCTAAGGCCCGCGCCAAAATCGCCATGCGCGTGGGAACACCGTTGTGAACCTCGTCAATAATTTTCGATTGTGGACCGTCCGCCACTTCCGCGGTCAACTCAAGCCCGCGAATAATCGGGCCGGGATGCATCACGATCGCATCGCGTTTGGCCAACTTCACGCGCGCAGCTGTCATTTGGTAGCGCGCGATGTAGTCCTGCAAGCTAATCTTCTGGCCGGCCAGGCGCTCTTTCTGCAGCCGCAACAGCATGATTACGTCTGCACCGCGCAAGGCGTCTTCAATATGCCGGGTCACGCGCAAGCCCGGAGCGAGCGTAGCCGCAACTTCCGGTACAAATTCCGGCGGCCCGCAGAGCGTGATCTTCGCGCCGAACCGGGTCAATAGGTGGCAGTTAGAGCGGGTCACGCGGCTGTGGTAGATGTCGCCGACAATCGCAACCTGCAAGCCTTTGAACGATTTCTTATATTTCAGAATGGTGAAGGCATCGAGCAGCGCCTGAGACGGATGCTCATGCATGCCGTCTCCGGCATTGATCACCGGAATGTCGAGATGCTTCGCCATCAGGTGAGGCGCGCCCGCCGCCGGATGTCGAATGACGATGGCGTCCGCCCCCACCGCCCGCAGAGTATAACCGGTGTCGATTAAAGACTCGCCTTTCTCAATGCTCGATCCCGACGATTGAACCAGAGTCGTGATCGCGCCCAGCGACTTGGCCGCGATCTCAAACGAAGACCGTGTGCGCGTGGAAGCTTCGTAAAACAGCAGCACGATGCGTTTATTGCGCAACAGAGGGCGGGCCTTGAGCGGATTCATCCTGCGAGCAAGCTTGAGCAGGCTCAGGATTTCTTTGTCCTCGAGATGCTCGATGCCGAGGAGTGATCCGCGTGCCGGTTTGTTTATGGCGTAAGAGGGCAAACGGTGCATCATACGCGGCGAGCACGGCCTGCGGCAAGAGCGGCTTTGACCGAGGTCAGGGTTTATTTCGGCGCCCCAGCAATGCGCCCGTCATTGCTCCGGCGAGACTGCCGATGCTTATCGAAAGCACTGCAACGAGAGCCACGCCAGCCACCACTTTAACGGCCAGACCTTCAGGCGCTTTAAAAAACTCAAGAGCGGACTGCATCTGCGGATCCTTCGAAGCAGACGCCGCCTGCTGAAAAGCTTCGAGCATCTGCCGGCGAGCTTCGCCCCCAGCCTGTAGCACGATCACCACTAGGGACGCGAAGATGGCTGAAATCGCGGAGAACAGCAGTCCGGCGATGGCGCCCAGCTGGGCGCCTCCGCGGGCGCTCACTCTCCAGGTAGGATTTCGCATGCGATAAAAAATTACGGCTAAGCAACCAGTGCTCAAGATCGCAAGTAGCGGCACTGCCAGTCGGAGAGCAGTGATTAGAATTGAGATTAAGGCGGCCACCGCGCAAGCACGAAAGGCTCGCGGCCACACGATCTCAGTACTGAACCGGGAGACACTCGCAGCGCTAGGGACAAACGGCGAATCGGAAGCAAAAACTGGAACATCGAGCGCCGAGCCACTTTCGGCGGCTACAACTGCCACTTCTGGCATGGGCACGCGAATCTGCGGCGCTCCGCACTGCCCGCAGAATGGTTTGCCGTCTTCAACGCTGTGCCCGCACTTATAGCAGGAATGGTCCATCGGAGATGGGAGCAGAACTAGTTTTGAAGGTATCGCACGACACTCAACGCGCGCAAGGAAGCAGTTTCTGATTCGCGTTGCGGAGAGATGAGATCTGCGTCAGATATCGCCCTGCTTGCCCCGCGTGTGCACGTAGACCAGCGCGAAGCTCGATCCGCCGCCGGTTTTCGGTTCGATGGCGACAACATGCTGGTTGGCTTCCGTGCCAACTTTCAGTTCCGTGACCGGACCAGCGTTATCGCCTTCACATTTGACTGGACGAGAATGTTCGTCCTTAGAGTCGTCGTCGTCGTTGAAATCCGCGTGGGTGCCCCCATGTTCGCGAGTGTGGCACTCGATCACCTTGCCGTACTTCTTCAGCTTGCCACGATAGAAATCGGTGACCTTACCAGGCGCGTCGTCGGAATCGTATTTCGCGATCACTAATTTCACACCGAAGGCCTCGGTGAAGAGGCTGAGGTTAGCCGCGTTGCTGTTCTCTTCGTCGTGCCGTAGACGTGCTCCAGGGTAGAGTGGCAGTCCGGCCTTTCCGGCATCCGCATCGTTGCCCACGTGCAGGTCACCGGCGGAGCTTTGTATGTCCAAATGCTTATCCTGGCCGTTATTCTGGTTCTGTTGCGATGAAGCGAAGTTCGCACTTCCCGCCACCATACCGAACGCCACCGCAAGCACTCCGCGAAATACGATGGATCGAAGCATGTGTTCCTCCCAAGATTATCGAACGGCGGACTTCGCTAAGACGAATCCCGCGCTCTAGATATCGGCATCCTTACCGTGCGTTCGAACGTAGACGAGTGAGAAGTTCGATCCCCTACCTTCGGGTTCGACGGCAACGATATGCTGATCGTTTCCTCTGCCGACTTTCAGTTCGATCTCACTTCCGCCGCTGCCATCACATGTCAACTGGTTGGAGCCTTGCTTCCCCATGTTCAGATTCCAGTTTCCTTTGGAGGTGTGACACTCCAGAACACTCCCGAATCTTTTCAATTGATCCCGGTAGAACGACAGCACTTTCCCCGGCGAGTCATCGGTTTCATATTCCATCGCCACCACCTTAAGGCGGTACCCAAAGCCTGAAATGTTGACGTTTGCACTCTTATCCTCGCCGTTCGAATCACTTTCCTTGAGGTGCGCGCCAGGATAAATCGGCAGGCCAATATCAGCAGCGTCCGCCTGTTTGCTGACATGAACTCCACCCAGCAGCGTCTTAATGTCCACTTGCTTATCCTGCCCATTGGCTTCTTTTTGAACATTCACGCTGCAGGCGGACGAGGTAAAGATTGTAACGATAGCTGCAATTGACCCAAGTACTGCAAATCCCGACAATTTATTTTTGCGCATGTTGAGTCCCTCCAGCAGCTTGCACAGCCCGTTCAAGACCGGCTCCTCTCGCGGCGACGTTGGGAATGCTGACGGGGAGATGCCCATGAATTACGATTTCTCCGAACAGGGCCTGGACCGCGGCAATCTCGGACACGCTCGCATTGGAAAACGTGCACATATAATTTTCAATCTTCGGGAAGTCCGCGGCCAGATACGGATTTCCCATCGCAACCACGGCGGTCTTTTCCGCGGCATGATCCAATAATTGCTGAAGCAACGCTCCGCTCGCGTCAGTCATAGCGACACTGTTTCCGATTTTGCCAGCAGTCGGCACCACATAAACTGCGGCAACTACTGTCTGCGCCGCATCCACTGCCTTGAGTACTTCATCGCTCATTCCTGCGGCTATGCGCGGATCAACATAAATCACACGCGCGTCTGGAATTCGGGCTCGGAACTCACGCGCGAAAGCGCGCCCGGAATCCGCACGCACATCGTCGGAAAACAACACAGCTACTACCTGATTGTGCGTCTCCTCTTGTGTTGTATACGGAAGTGCCGGCTTTGAGGTTCCCTGGTTCTTTGCCGAAGATTTGAGCGGTAGCACCTTGCCGTTTTCGCGAACCAGAGTGACGGCGTCGTCTGCCACTTGCTGGCCAAAGGCCAGATTCTGCGGTTTGCCAACAACCTCCGCAAGGGCCTTTATATCCACCATGCGGGCACTCTGCAGCCCTAAAGATGCCTTTGCCTCCAGGATCTTAAGCACCGAGCGATCAAGGCGTTCCTCAGATATCTCCCCGGACTGAATGGCTTGAATCATCGCGTTGTACGAGGCCGGGAAGTCAGCCGGGATCAGCAATAAGTCATTGCCGGCTTTAAACGCCTCCACGGCGGCACGGCCGATATTGTTGGCGAAGAGGTGAGTGAGTCCCCCCATGTCCAGCGCATCGGTGACGATAATTCCTTGGAAACCAAGTTGCTTTTGCAGCAAGCCCGTAACAATCGCTGGGGAAATTGTGGCGACGTGATTGGGATCGGAATCAAGGGCCGGAACCGTAACGTGCGCCACCATAACTGAGTCGACACCGGCTGCAATGGCCTGGCGAAACGGCGGCAGTTCGATGGAATCAAGATGGGCGTGATCCACGTTCACGCTGGCCACGCCGAGATGCGAATCGGTTGCGGTATCGCCGTGACCGGGAAAATGTTTAGCCGTCGTCAGCATTCCGCCTTCATGCGCACCTTTGATGTAGGCCGCGACCAGATCACCGACCTGCTTGGGATCTTCGCCGAACGAACGTGTGTTGATGATGGGATTCGCCGGATTTGAGTTCACGTCGGCATCGGGAAAGAAGTTCCAGTGAATGCCGATGGCGCGCGATTCTTCGGCAGTGATACGCCCGAAGCTCTCCGCGTCGTTTAACTTGCCGTCGCCGCCGAAGGCCATGGCATGGGGGAAAACCGTAGCTCCCATCAGCCGCATCGGTACGCCGCGTTCAAAATCGGCGGCGAACAAGAGCGGAAGCTTCGAGTTCTTTTGCAAGCGATTGAGAAGCTCAGCCGCCTCGTAGGGTTCGCTGCGCAGCAGGAATGGGCCGTCCACATGCACCGTCATCGCAAACGAGCCGACGTGATACTTCTGCATGGCGTCAAGCAGTTGTAAATATTCAGGATTCTCTACATTCAGAAAGCTGGCGCGGCACCAGATCATGAACACTTGTCCGACTTTCTCTTCCAGTGTCAGCTTGTGGAGCGTCTTCTCAGCCCACTTTTCTCCATCGTGCGTGAGATGAATGGGGCCAGGTCGCTGATATTTTTCTTTAGCAAGAACGGCGGAGGTAGTGAGAAGAGCGAAAAGCAAAAAGCCCAATGTTCGACGCATGTCGAAAACGATAGCAGAGATGGAGGTTATCCGCGAAAGCCGGCGGAAAGCGATATTTCTATATGACCCACCGCTTCCACCTGGATCGACTCATCGTCGCCGAAGCCGCGCAGCCATTGAACCGCTGGTTCACGGCGAAACCATGTCATCTGTCGCTTGGCATAATTACGGTGAGCTTGTTGAGCGGCTTGCAGCGCTTGCTCGACCGTCAATTCTCCCCGAATGAATTGCGCAGCTTGTTTGTAGCCGAGGGAAGCGAGTGGGCCAGCGGCGTTACCATATTTCTCGAGCAGAGTTTTAGTTTCTTCGATAAGTCCGCCCTCGAACATTTGCTGTGCGCGGCGATTGATCCGCTCATAGAGTCCCTGGCGATCAGGATCAAGACCGAGCCGCAGGATGCGGAAACCAGGTAAAGGGTCGCGCCCGCGTTCGTCCCAGAGTTCTGTCATCTTGCTCTGCGAGGTAAGGCAAACTTCTATCGCCCGAACAAGCTTGGGAATGTCATTCGCATGAATCTTCTCCGCTGCGACCCGATCGAGACGGAACAGAATCCGGTGCAAATATTTTGAGCCGCGGCTGCTCGCTCGCTCGCGCAACCGCTCACGCAGCTCTTCGGAGCGCTGCGGGCCGGGAAAAAGTCCTTCGAGCAGCGCGCGAAGATAAAGTCCCGTCCCGCCGACTAGAATCGGCAAATGGCCGCGGGATTTGATTTCTTCCAGTACCTGCCGCGCCTGGCGCGCGTATTCGCCGGCTGTGATGTTGTCCGTAGGTACAACGCAATCGAACAGATGATGCGGCGTCCGTGCGCGCTCGGCGGTCGTGGGCTTCGCAGTCCCGATATCAAACTCGCGGTACATAGCGACAGAATCGCAGTTAACGATCTCGCCGTTGAAACGTTCGGCGAGCGCCAGAGAAAGCGCGGTCTTTCCACTCGCCGTCGGGCCCAGTACGACCACGAGCAGGGGATCAAGCCGCGCCGCAGCCACCGTCAGCGCACGCTCCAATGAATGCTGTGCCAGTATCGAATTACGGTGACAACGAGCAGGAGAAAGGCAATCAGAAGTAGGCCGCAAGTTTCGGAGGCGTAGATCGCATGGCGGCGATGCTTGTGGCCGGAATCGTTTTGGTGAGCATTCACCACGTCGATATTGTACGCCGCACGGAACATTGCGCGTGTGGCTTGGCGCCACACTACGCGCCGGTGACGACTGTCCGGTGTCTAGGCCCGATTCGCAAGGCAGTCAGACGATTAAAATCGCGCGGTTCGGCGTGTTCGAACTCAATCTGGCCACTGGCGAACTGCGGAGGAATGCGCGAAGCTGCGCCAGCAGGAGCTACAGTTTGCGGCAAGCGCAGCGCTGCTCTATGTTCCGTTTTCCGAACGAACCCGATTCGCATGGCATATCAAAAAATGGAACCAAACTCACGAATCGCACGTAATCACGTCTAAGAGCTGGCGGTAGTGTGTATGCTGGCGGAGGAGATTATGAAACGAACGCTTTCGACATATCGGCTGTTCATGGCGCTGATGTCCGGAGTTTTCTTTTGCTCGTTGGCGGCATCGCCGGCGCACGCTGACGAATGGTCGAAAACTTACACTCTTGCCGGCACCCCCGATCTTCGCGTGGAAACCTCGGATGCGAATATTCACGTGTCCACGTGGGATCAGAAAACGATTGAAGCCAAGGTGACCACCGTGCGCTACAAGATTGGCAACGATGGCATTCAGATTGAAGAGCACCAGGCTGGCGATGCGGTCGAAATCGATGTGCGCTATCCGCATCGAGGTGTGTCGATCAATTGGGGCAACTCAATGAGTCATCGTGTCGACATCGATATCCACATGCCACGCGAGGGCCGAGTGGATCTGCACACAGGCGATGGCAAGATTGAGATCGGAAACTTCAAAGGTGAAATGCAACTCCGTAGCGGGGACGGCTCTCAGGATGTTGACAGCGTGGACGGCAAACTGCACGCAACCACTGGAGACGGACACATCCGAGCCAGTGGCCGCTTTGACGAGCTGGAGTTGAAGACAGGCGATGGCCGGCTGGAAGCGCGCGCAGGCAGCGGATCTACCCTGACCAGCGGCTGGCGGCTCGAAAGCGGCGACGGGGCTGTTACGTTGGAAGTGCCGGAAACCCTGGCAGCGGACGTGGATCTCCACACCGGAGACGGCCACATCGATCTGGATATGCCGATCACGACCCAGGGCAAGATTCGCGAGAACGAAGTTCGCGGCAAACTGCATGGCGGAGGCAATCTGCTGGTGATTCATACGGGAGATGGATCGATCCGGCTGCGGAAGGGCTAGAGCATTCCTCCAGTCTTAAATAGGCCCGACTTGTCTGACGCTTGCGTTATAATGTCTGACATGGCATCACAGCGCATAACGGTGAGAGTTCCCGCGACTCTCGGCACTCGCCTTCGCCACAGGTCCCGGGTGAGTGGACAAACTCCATCCGACCTTGTACGTATCGCATTAGAGCATTACCTGCGCGGAGAGACTAGCACAGGTTCGGCGTACGAGTTGGCGGATGCGGCTGGATTGATCGGGTGCGTACGACGCGCTCCGAAAGACTTGAGCACGAACGGGCGTCATTTTCAGGACTTCGGAAGCGGCAAATGAAGCGTGCTCCCGGGCGGCGGGTTCTCGTAGACACCGGTCCGCTGGTAGCCATTCTTTCCCGAGAAGATACGCATCATCAAGCCTGTGTGGATGTGCTTCATGGGATTGCTGGCCCGCTGCTTTCATGCTGGCCCGTGATGACGGAAGCGGCCTGGCTGCTAAGGAAATCTCCGCGTGCGATTCAGCAGCTGTTGGGCAGCACGGAGGCGGGCTTTCTTGAACTGTTACCGTTGGCCGGCGCGGAAGCCAAGAATATAGCGGCACTGATGAAGAGATATGAAAGCATGCGCCCACAACTGGCCGACTCAGCCTTAGTTCACCTCGCCGGACGGGAAGGGATCAATACCATCTTTACTTTGGATCGCCGCGATTTCTCAACTTACCGAACCAGCCGCAGACGATCTTTTCATATTCTTCCGGAAATGTAGTACTTTCTTGGGTCTCCTGTGGTTTCGATTTTACGGATACTTAGCCCCCGGTGTGGTATGGCGGGCGCAGTGAGAGGAAGCTTTTATGAGAGCACTACGTCCCATCCTGGTTGCGGTTGCGTGCTTCGTTCTTATCTCCCTAGTCAGTGCGCAGCAGGCCGCGCCCGCCTCCGCCAAACACGAACCCGCGCTCGATGTTACGTCCATGGATCGCAGCGTGGACCCTTGCGTGGATTTTTTCCAATATTCCTGCGGTGGCTGGATCAAGAACAATCCGATTCCTCCCGACCAGTCTTCGTGGGATACGTATTCGAAAATGCAAGATGAGAACCGCGAGCGCCTGCGCGGAATTCTGGAAGCAGCGTCTAAGCCCAATTCCAGCCGCGATGCCTCCGAACAAAAAATTGGCGATTACTATGCTTCGTGTATGGACGAGAATGCGATCAACACGAAGGGAACGAAACCGCTTAAGCCGCAGCTGGATCGCATTGCACAGCTCAGCTCCAAAGCAGAAATAGCCGAGTTGGCGGCGACCATGGTGGATGACAACGTGTTGTTTGGTTTCGATTCGACGCAAGATTACAGAGACGCCAGTCAAGTAATTGCCGAAGCGGATCAGGGAGGGCTCGGATTGCCTGACCGAGATTATTACCTGAAAGAGGATCCGAAGTCAGTCGACCTGCGCAAAGCCTATGTGCTGCAGGTGCAGAAAATGTTCGAGTTGCTAGGCGATAAGCCGGATGCCGCGGCCGCCGAGGCGCAAACCGTGATGCGTATTGAAACCGCGCTGGCCAAGGGTTCGATGACGCGGGTCGAACGGCGCGATCCCAAGAACCTCGACCATAAAATGACGAGCGTCGAGTTCGAGAAAATCAGTCCTAGCTTTCAGTGGCAAGTCTACTTCACAAAAGTTGGATTAACTTCACTCGGCTCGCTGAATGTCGCTTCTCCGGGCTTCTTCAAGGCGCTGAATGAGGAGATCGCAAAAGAAAATCTGGCCGACTGGAAAGTTTATTTGCGATGGCACCTGGTCCATGCGGATGCCCCATTTCTTTCGTCAGCCTTGGTCAGTGAGAATTTCGCCTTCTACGGAAAGACGTTGCGCGGACAGCAGGAATTGCAACCGCGCTGGAAGCGTTGCACGCAGAATGTCGATAACGATCTGGGAGAAGCTCTGGGCCAGGTCTACGTAGAAAAATATTTCAGCCCTGAGGCCAAGCAGCAGGCGCTGAAGATGGTGAAGGAAATCGACGTGGCCATGGCGGCAGATATCAATGCATTGCCTTGGATGTCAGCAGCCACGAAGCAGCAGGCGCTCGTGAAGCTGCACGGCATGGCGAATAAGATCGGCTATCCAGACAAGTGGCGCGACTATAGCAAGCTGGAACTCGTCCGTGGAGACGAACTCGGGAACGTCGAGCGAGCCCGAAAATTTGAATTCAACCGCGAACTGGCGAAAATCGGCAAGCCCGTGGATCGCGGCGAGTGGGACATGACTCCGCCCACCGTAAACGCGTATTACAACCCGCAGATGAACGACATTAATTTCCCCGCCGGTGTGCTGCAGCCGCCGGCATTCGATCCCGACTCTGATGCAGCTCCGAACTATGGCGACACGGGCGGCACGATTGGCCACGAACTCACCCACGGTTTTGACGACGAGGGCCGTCAGTTCGACGCTCAAGGCAATCTGCGCGACTGGTGGACGGCCGAAGACGGGAAAGAGTTTGTGAAACGCGCCAGCTGCATTTCAGACCAGTATTCGACGTATACAATTATCGATGACATCAAGATCAACGGGAAGCTGACGCTCGGCGAAGATGTCGCCGATCTCGGCGGCCTAATCCTGGCCTACATGGCGTGGAAGGACGATACGAAGGGACAGAATCTGCAACCGATCGACGGTCTCACTCCGGACCAGCGATTTTTTGTGGGCTACGGGCAAAGCTGGTGTGGAGAAACTCGCGACGAAACCAAGCGGTTGCGCGCAACCGTAGATCCGCACTCTCCTGAAAAATACCGGACCAACGGCGTGGTCTCGAACATGCCGGAATTTCAGGAGGCGTTCCAATGTAAGGCAGGTTCGCCCATGGTGAATCAGAACCGCTGCCGCGTATGGTAACCGAGCGCGTTGCGAGATGCTGTTCGAGCGTTTTCGAACCCTATTGCAGCTCTTCTTTAGTGGGGTTGTAGTAAAAGCGGAAACGCAGCGCCAGGAACTGGCCGCCAAATTCGCTTGGCAGGGGAGGAAACGGATCCGACCCAACGATGCCAGCCCACGCCGCACGATCAAGCGGAGAGTCTCCGGAAGGTGCTACCAGTTTCATGCCAGCGACTTTTCCGTCCTTGGTAATTGCGAATTCGATGATCAAGTTCCCGTGCTTGAATTGCGCCGACTCCGGAATCGCGTTGTACCAGTTCTGCCGCACGTCGTGCAGAACGCGCTGCAGATAGGGGCCGAAGTCAACGCCCATGGTATCGCTAAGGATCTCGAACGGTCCCATTTGAGCGCCGTGCGCCCCAGTTCCCAATCCAAAATCACCACCGCTACCCTGGCCTCCAGTTCCCGGTCTGGCAGCCGCCCGCGCAGCCTCTTGAATGGCAGAGCCCGCGGACATCGACCCCGCATATTTCTTAAACTCATTTTCCACACTTGGCGTGGCGGGCGTTTGCAGTTGCGCAGTCTGTTGGTTGGCCGGAGGGGGCGGCTGAGGCGCGGGCTGGTTCTGCGAAAATCCTCCCGCCGACTTCGCTGGTGGCTGTTCCATTTGCGGAGCACTCGAACCCGGCGCTCCCGGTGGCGGTGCCGCCAAGCTCTTGCGAAGTTCCTTCAAGTCGAGCTGAGGATGCCGCGTCATCGCGATGCGGTCTTTGTCGGAAGGGATATTGGTGTTGGGTCTATGTTGCAGTTTCTGCAAGTCAGGTGGCAATTCCAGGAATGTCAGATCTTTGCCGGCAGTCAGGTTTCTCGTCGCCGTGGCGCTATGCCACGGCATGTATTTTTCAAAGAAATCGATCTTTGCGAGAAATACAATCAGCAGCAGGTGGACGATGATCGAAATCCATGCCGCCTCCCGCCGACGCGAACGCGTGAGATCGTCCTGCAACTGGATGAGCAGGTGCGGCACACGAGCATCTTCATCGAGATCGCGGTAGGCAGTCTCCCAGCCCTGAGCGTCGTAGAGTCCGAGTTGTTCCGGTTGCGGCTTCTCGGGAGGCGCCACTGGATCCTGGAATGGGATTTGCGTGATCGGCATGAACTAAGTTTGTCCCGAGCTGGCCTGTCCGTTAGACACACATTCCCGAAGCTGCGTTGCATCCCAGTCTTACTGGGACGACGCAATCAACGAGCATGGTCAAAGCTACCCTCATTTTCGCACCTTTCAAGCGATTCTGCTCACTGACAAATGGCGTGCGACTTAGGTGTGTAAACAATTGTAAAACACAGCTGTAACCCTACCTGTACAGCTTGCGGAAAAGCCGCTAACCCAGTAAAGGTTTTCGCTGCGGATTGTTTACCTGTGCAGGATAGGTCGGAGAAGACTGCTAGCTGTCCTTGCGGTAGAGGAGGTCTTTCATCGCTTTTCTCCGAGCCTCGTTGGCATCGGCAAGAGCTTTGCGTTCGTCGGCATCGACCTTCTGCTTCGCCGCAGGCCCGGTGTTTTCGGGTTCGCTACATGCTGGACAACGGTTGGCAAAGCCGGGCTTATCCGGCTTCAGTTCGAACTCCTCTGAGCAGACAGCACAGACTCGAATAGGAAATGCCATCCAACTCTAATAATACAACCGTCAAATTATTCTTGACGCAAGCAAGCTTACGGAAAGGGCCGCCTTTCACCGCGACAGGAATTAGCCTTTCTTCCCCGCCATGCCGGCGAGCCCGACTTTCTTCCCATGCTCGCGAATCGCGCCCACAATGTCGAGTGCCAGGGCCAGCGCGCGCCGGCCATCTTCAATGGGCACGACGGGCGTGGACCGCTGCCGTACTGCATGGAGAAACGATCGCAATTCCGCACGCAGAGGCTCTTCTGAACTCACCGGCGGTTTACCCACGCCAATCTGCGGATTGACCGTGGGAGTGGTCGAAGTTGATCCATCCTCCCCAACCGTGAAGACCAGAACTTCCTGCCTTCCATAGTCGACCGAGACATATTGATGGGGCTGGAAGAAGCGCAACTTACGCACGCGCTCGGTAGAAACGCGGCTGGCCGTGAAGTTGGCTACGCAGCCCGATTCAAATTCCAATCGCACATTGGCGATGTCAACTTTGCCGGAGAGAATGGGCAAACCGACGGCGCGAACCTCTTTCACGGGAGAATTGGCAAAGGACATTACGATATCGAGATCGTGGATCATCAGGTCAAGCACAACATCAACATCAAGCGAGCGCGGCGTAAACACGCTGAGCCGGTGTACTTCGAAGAACATAGGCTGCGTAAGCAAAGGGATGGTGGCGCGAACGGCCGGGTTGAAGCGCTCAAGGTGTCCCACCTGCGCAATGCGTTTGTGAGTGGCTGCGAGTTGAACCAGTTCGCCCGCCTCCGCCAGAGATGCCGCTAGCGGCTTTTCGATGAGGACGTCTACTCCCGCCATCATAAGCGCGCGCGCCACTTCAAGATGATGGACTGTAGGTGCCGCCACTGACGCCGCGCGCACTTCGCTGTGCGTGGTAAGCATCTGCTCCACCGAACCGAAGGCGCGGCATCCGAACTCGCGCGCCACTGCGTCAGCGCGGTCGAGATCAGGATCCACCACTCCTACTAGACGAACCGCTTCGCCTTGTTGTTCCAGTTCGTGATAAACGCGGGCGTGGTTGCGTCCAAAGACGCCTACACCTACGACCGCGACGGAAATCGGATTGTCAGCTTGCAGGAAAACTCTCGGATGGCCGGTTGCCAGCGGGGACAAGGAATTGTAAACGTAAAGGCGCCGCTCCGATTGGTTAAATTCCTTTTACTGGGTAATTTGCATTTTTTTCAAGATAGCAATCTGCCCGGCATGGTACAGCTCGTGCTGAGCCACGCCGTGCAGCATAAAGTAGAAATCATATTTCTTGCCGGGGACGCGCTCGCGAAGCCGAGATTCAGGCAAGGCCCTGACCGTTTTCACCAGCACATCGTGGGTGCGCTTCGTGTTGGCGATGGTTTTGCGCCACGCCGCTTCGCTGAGTTTTGGGACGAGGGGGAAATTCGCGACACCCGTGGGCTGCGTTTTCTCTCCGCCTAACCGGCGGCAAGCCGCGGCATCCCAGACGGCAATGTGAAGAACAAGCTCCCAGATGCTATGGCATCTGGCGAGGGTTTGGCCGCAGCCGTGGCGGCATCCACATCTTGCAACAACTCCAGCAGCGCTGGGCCGTGCCAGGCATCGCCATCGAAAGCGCGGCGAAGTTGCTCGGCAATCAGAGCAGATTCGGAACGTGAGGAAGTCATATCTTTAACCTTTTCCATTAAACCAAATTAAAGATTTCCGAGGGTAGTGTCAGTCGGCGACAACTGCGATGCCTGCTGCGCCCGCCGCTTCTAGAATCTTTTCGCCGTCCAACAGTAGACATTTCCCGGCATCGAGCGCGAGGCAAGTAGCGCCCGCACCACGCATCACTTCGATAGTCTTCACTCCGATTACGGGAACATCGAAACGCATATCCTGGTTTGGCTTGGCGATCTTCACCACGGTGAGGTCGCGGCTGAGCGCGGAGGCGTCGCCGCGTAATGATTTCATAATCTGTCCCGCGCGCTCGATCGCAGCATCCGTTCCTTCCATCGCTTCGACCGCCACGCAAGCCGATTCGGCAATAACAACAGTTTGTCCAATGTCATGCTGCGCCAGGTCGCGGGCAACTGCGCGGCCATAATCGATGTTCTTGCGCTCCTGCTCGGTGGGCGGGCGCGTAAGAATTCCGGCCTTCACCAGGAGCGGCTCGAGCAACCACGTCGAGTTTTCCAGGATGATGCCTTCCTCTGCGAGAACTTTG
Source organism: uncultured Acidobacteriaceae bacterium (assembly GCA_963813205.1). Classification (GTDB taxonomy): domain Bacteria; phylum Acidobacteriota; class Terriglobia; order Terriglobales; family Acidobacteriaceae; genus Sulfotelmatobacter. The sequence continues at coordinate 46,950 of CAWEYI010000014.1, forward strand.
GCCACCGCGCCGAGCAGACTATCCGTGTTGCGCGTTGTCAGGGAAAGCAGGAGTTTTGCCAATCGCCAATCCGGACGGATGGCGGAAAAAATCTGTTTGTGTTTGACCTGTCCCGCCATGATTGCGCGCCGAACCCGTTCGCGCTGAAAAGTCTCAATCAGCTTCGAAAGCTCGCCCAGCGACAGCCAGTGAACCGAAGCAGCCCCATGAGACTCGATCTCGGGAAAAGCTTCTTCCTTGATAGCCACAACCACCACTTCATATCCCGCCGCGCGCGCAGCATCCATCACGAGGAGTGGAAATTTGCCGTTGCCGGCGATAAGGCCCAGGCGTTCCATCATTAGAATCGTACGGAGGTTGCTTGCGTCTCTTGACACTGGCGAAAAGATATCGCGACTTACATCTCTACTGTAGCTTCATTTAATTACTCCGCGCTCTGATGATTCGATGAAGCGGATCAGCATATCCACATCCTCCCCGCGGTCATCTTCCGACTTCAGCTTTTCCAGCGCTTGCGACGTGTTCATCTTCGACGCCAGCAGAGTTTTATAAGCGTGGTGAATCTTGCGAATGCGCTCGGCCGAAAAGCCGCGGCGCTCAAGGCCAACTTTATTCATCCCATAGGCCTGCGTGTTGCGAGCGGCGGAAGTCATGGAAAACGGCAAAACGTCCTGCGTGATCGTCGTTCCGCCGCCAATATAGGAGTGCGCTCCGATGCGCACGAACTGGTGCACTGGACAAAGTGCTCCTACCACGGCCCACTCCTCGACCGTTACGTGGCCGCCCAAAGTCGCACCATTGACCAGCATGCAGTGGTCGCCGATCACGCTGTCGTGTCCAACGTGCGCATACGCCATGATTAAAGTATGGCTGCCAACTTTGGTGAGCCCACCGCCTTTTACCGTTCCGCGGTTGATGGTCACACTCTCGCGAATCTCGTTGTGGTCGCCGATCTCCAGCCGCGTCGGTTCGCCCTTATAAGTAATATCCTGTGGCGCCATGCCGATAGCGCAGAACGGAAAGAATGCGTTATGGGAGCCGATTTTTGTTGGTCCTTCGATCGCGATGTGCGACACCAAACGGCAGTCTTCGCCGAGTTCCACATCCGGTCCGATGACGCAGTAAGGACCGATCTTGCACGATGCCGGGACCTTTGCTCGCGGGTCGATGATCGCGGTGGGATGGATCGAGGGTTGAGCTTTCATGGTCGCTGCAGGGCTCGGTTTCATTCCACAGCCGTGCCGTCGCCGCGTCCGCGTGAACTGTCGATGAGCTGGCACGAGACGGTCGCTTCGGCTACGCGTTTACCCGCGACGAATGCAACGCCATGCATTTTTGCCGCGATCATCCGCGGAATGGCGCGCCAGCCCTTCACTTCCACCTCGATGCGAAGCTGGTCGCCCGGGCTCACCGGCCGACGAAACTTCGCGCGCTCGATTCCGGTGAAGACCATCACTTTATCGTTTCGATCTTCCACTTCAGTAAGCAGGAGCGCGCCGCCGGCCTGCGCGATCGCTTCTACAATCAGAACGCCCGGCATGATCGGCAAGCCCGGGAAATGTCCGTTGAAAAAAGGCTCGTTGATCGTGACATTCTTAATCGCGATGATGCTTTCCTTGCGTTTCAGTTCGAGCACGCGATCGATTAACAAAAAGGGATAGCGGTGCGGAAGAATTTTGAGGATGTCGTGAATGTCGAGCGCCAGCTTCGACGAAGCCGCTGCAGCGTCGCCCACGGGTGGAGTGGTCTCAATCATGGATTCGCCCCAAACAGCCTGAAGATTATACTGTACCGCGTTGCATTCACAATGCAGACGCAAAACTCGCAACGACGGCGAGTCGGCGGGTGAAAGAAAAATCGATGGACCACGAAGGACACTAAGTATCACGAAGGCTGCATGGGTAAGATTTCCTGCGTGTGACTTTGTGCCCTTCGTGGTAAGAGCTGTTACGTTGAGCGCGCCCAAACTCCTGCCGAAGAAAGGTAAATGTGTCCGGTAAGAAAACAACGCCACTGGCAGTTACCCGAAATGCAGGGCACGACCGTCTGCGCTACTTCGAACAGCGCCTGGATAGCATGGTTCAGACGATTCGCGAACTGGTGGAGACTGAATCTCCCAGCGACAACAAGCCGGCTGTCGATCGCATTGTGAAGTTCCTCGCAGCCAAGTTTGAAGCGCTTGGCGGACGAACGCAACTGCATCCGAGCAATGACTTCGGCGACAGCTTGCAAATCAACTTCAGCAGTGCCTCGAACGGCAAGCCAGTTTTGCTGCTCGGGCACTTCGACACCGTGTATCCGCTGGGGACTCTGGCGAAGATGCCGTGCACGATCGAGAACGGCCGCCTCCGTGGGCCAGGCGTACTCGACATGAAGTCAGGCATTGCGCTTATCATGCACGCCGTTGAAGCGCTGCGGGAGTGGCATGGCGGCCTACCACGGCCAATTACGGTCTTTCTGGTTTCGGACGAGGAGGTGGGCAGTCGTTCTTCGCGAAAAATCACAGAGGCCTTGGCAAGAAAATCCGCTGGAGTGCTGGTGATGGAGCCCGCGGCAGGACTTCGAGGCGCAGTCAAAACTGCGCGCAAGGGCGTCGGGGAATATTCGCTGCGCGTGAAAGGCATTGCGGCGCATGCCGGCCTCGATCCCGGAAAAGGACATAGCGCGATTCTCGAGTTAGCCCGGCAGATCGCGGTAATTGCGAAGTTGAACAATCTCAGGCAAGGCACTTCGGTGAATGCGGGCGTGATCGAAGGCGGAACGCGGACAAACGTGGTTGCGGCAGAGGCGTCGGTGCGGATCGACGTGCGCATCAAGAGCGAGAAACAGGCTGCCGGCATCGACCGCAAATTGCGCTCCTTGAAACCGTTCGATAAATTTTGCAAACTCGAGATCACGGGAGGTATCAACCGTCTCCCCATGGAACGGACCGCGGGAGTGGCGGCGCTGTACAAAAAAGCCAGGGAAATTGCTGGTGAAGTCGGATGGAACCTCGAAGAGGCAGCGGTCGGTGGCGGCTCCGATGGCAACTTCACTGCTGGAATCGGTATTCCTACGCTCGACGGTCTGGGCGGCGTTGGAGATGGCGCACATGCCTTGCATGAATTTATTGTGATTTCCGAACTGCCGCGCCGGACACTCCTACTCGCAGAAATGATCGAAGGGGTTTGAGCGCCGTCTTTGACTCCTCAGGTGGGGTGGCCTAGAATTTTCTTAGCAAGGGACGAGGCTGCGCGTCCTGTTCTTAACAGTGGCTCCGATGGAGGACTTATGGGTGAGGGTCTGTTTCAGCCTTTGCATTTAATTTTGATTGTGGCCATCGCCCTTCTCGTCTTCGGAACAAGCAAGTTCTCTGCGCTCGGCAAAGGCTTGGGCGAAGGCATTCGTAACTTCAAGTCAGCAATGAAAGAGCCGGAAGAAGAAAAAAAAGAGAAGAAAGAGGCAGAGGCAGAGGCAGAAAAAAAAACGTAGCTTGTGTATTCCTTCCGTACTTCGCCTCTACCAATAAGTTCCATCGGTGATCGACAGTTATCGACCCATTCAGATTGTTCCGCTTTTTTTCAACATGCTGCAAACCAGTGCCACGGGCAGACCCACCACATTGCTGTAATCGCCTTCAATGCGCGGAATCCACCGCGAGGCGATGCCCTGAATCGCGTACGCTCCGGCCTTGTCCATCGGTTCATCGGTTGCGATGTAATCTCGGATCTCATCGTCGGAGAGTTCGCGCATCGTGACCCGCGTAGTCTCGGAAGCCTGTTCGGTATCGCCCGCGATCGGATCAAAGATGCACACTCCGGTGATCACTTCGTGGGTACGTCCCGATAACAATCGCAGCATCCGCACGGCATCATCGGCATCACGCGGTTTGCCAAGGATGATCTCATCGACTACGACGATCGTGTCCGCTCCGAGAACGTAATCTTGTGGTCGTTCCCGAGAGACTTTAAGGGCTTTTTCCCGCGCCAGACGCCCGGCATAATCTCGCGGTGGTTCACCTGCGAGAGGCGTTTCGTCGATGTCAGCGGGCTGCACTTCAAACGGAATCGCGGCGTTGCGCAGTAACTCCTGGCGGCGAGGCGAGGCGGAAGCGAGGATAAGCATACGCTGCGATTCTGATTAACTAAAACTCAGCGGCTGCCAACCACGCCGCGTACCGATTCGATCAGCTTGGCGGAATCGTACCCGACGCCATCCTGAAACACAGTCTCGACATTTTCAATATCGTTGATCTGCTTCGATGGATCGCCTTTGATCACGACCAGATCCGCTTGCTTCCCGGGCGCGATCGTACCGATTTTGTCGGCCTCGTTCAGGTATTGAGCGCCGTTGAAAGTCGCGATGTGAATCGCCTCCAGCGGTGTGAATCCCGCTTCGACCAGCAACTCGACTTCTCGCTGATCGCCGAATCCAGCGATCACTCCTCCCATTCCGGTTGGATCGAGTCCAGCCAGCAGCAAACCCCCCGCTTGCGCGAACGCACGTTCAAACTCCATTTCCTTCTTGAAGGCCGCCGCCCAAGGCGAGGCTTCAGTGTGGTATCGCTTCTGCGTCGAATTCAAATCGCCGGCACGAACTTTATTTTCGAGCACCGCGGTACGAGCATCCGGAGAAAGCGCATCGAGAACACGCTGCTGAATCGTCGGCCGTCCCGGCACGAACATCTCGAACACGGGAAGCGTTGACGTGACCGCGACGTGGCGTTGGACCAGGTCGACGATCATGTCGTGTGGCGGCCCGCTGGTAAGATCCAGTTTGGAAATGAACTCATAGTCAAGCTTCTCGGGGCACTCGCCAGCTTTTTTCCAGGGAAAAAATTCTGTATCCACAAGCAACCCGTGTTCAAGGTCATCAATGCCAATCGCGGCAGCTTCTCGAAAACCGATCGAGCATAAGTGTCCGGTCACTTTAGCGCCGCGTTTGTGGGCCGCGCCAACAGCCGCTGAAAGTTCCGCGGGCGTGATGAACATATACGCTTTGAAATTGTCGACGCCCTTATCCAGCCAGAAATTCACCGTCTCGGCCGCGTCGTCAGGGCCGGCGAGCTGGTGCATCTGCAGCGCCCACGAGCCCGCGCCTTCGAGATAAGGTCCGGTCACGTGGATCTTCGGGCCCGGTGTGTCTCCCTTATCGATTTGCTTCCTCAGTTCGAGGTCCGTGTAAGGCTCGATCGAACCTGTGGTTCGGATGGTGGTTACGCCAGCTGCAAGGTACAAGCGAGGAAAGCTGTATGCCATCTCTCCGAAAATGCCATTGCCCATGGGATAAAACATGTGGTCATGCATGCCCACCAATCCCGGGATCACGCTGTAACCGTGCAGGTCGAGAACCTGCGCATCTTTAGGAACATTCGCCGACGCGAAATCGGACACCGAATCGATCTTTCCTTGTTTGAGAACGATCGTCTGATCTTCCCGCGCCGGAGCGCCAGTACCGTCGATCACCCGCACATGTGTGAGCACTACGACAGGGGCGTCGACCTTCACAAAACCGTTCACCAGCGGCGAGAGAGTCTGCGCCGAGGTAATGGCAGCCATGATCAGAATAAAGACGAATGCTAACGAAGCCTTCCGCATGACCGACACCTCCCAGAAATCTGGTCGGAGGATTGTAACGCAAGAGACGACCAGAGAACTGGGGGCATCAGCAATGAGAATAGTCGCAGCCTGCTAAAATCAAGGCTTAACCCTTCATCCTATGGACGCCGCTTTCCTCCGCAATTTTGCCATCATCGCGCATATCGACCACGGTAAATCCACGCTGGCAGACCGTCTGCTGGAGTTGACCGGATCGCTGACCGCGCGCGAGATGCAGGCGCAGGTTCTCGACTCCATGGACCTGGAGCGCGAACGCGGCATCACCATCAAAGCCCACGCCGTCCGCATGATGTACACCGCGCAGGACGGGCAGACCTACCAACTCAACCTGATCGACACGCCCGGCCACGTGGATTTTTCTTACGAGGTTTCTCGCTCGCTGGCTTCGTGCGAAGGCGCACTGCTCATCGTTGACGCTTCGCAGGGAGTGGAAGCGCAAACCCTCGCCAACGCCTACCTGGCGATTAATAACGGACTCGAAATCATCCCCGTCATTAACAAGATCGACCTGCAAAGCGCCGATATTCCGCGCACAAAAGAGATGATCGAAAGTGCCGTCGGACTCGATGCTTCCGATGCCGTACTCATCAGCGCGAAAACCGGGCAAGGCGTGCCCGAGGTGCTCGAAGCCATCGTGAAACGCGTGCCTCCGCCAAAAGGCAACCCTGATAGCCGTTTGCAGGCGCTGGTTTTCGACTCATGGTTCGACCCTTACCGCGGAGTGGTGATTCTCACCCGCGTCTTCCAGGGAACGCTGCGCAAGGGACAGAGAATTCGTTTGTGGTCAAACGGGACAACCTTCGATGCGGAAACTCTCGGCGTGCTCACGCCCAAGCCGGTGGAGATCGGTGAATTGAAAGCGGGCGAAGTTGGATTTCTCATCGCAAACATAAAAAACGTTGCCGATACAAAAATTGGCGACACGATCACCGACGATGCCAACCCCGCCTTCGAAGCGCTGCCCGGCTTCGAAGAGATTAAACCCATGGTATTCGCGGGCCTCTACACCGTGGACGCGCATGAGCATACTCGGCTCCGCGAAGCTTTGGAGAAATTAAGGCTGAACGATTCCTCATTTTTCTTCGAGCCGGAAAGTTCCGTCGCGCTGGGTTTCGGCTTCCGCTGTGGATTCCTCGGCCTGCTTCACATGGAGATTATCCAGGAGCGGCTGGAGCGCGAGTTCGCACTCGAACTGATTACGACAGCACCCGGCGTGCGCTACAAAATTACGAAAACTGACGGCGAATTAATCGAGGTCGATAATCCCTCGCGCTGGCCCGATCCCAGCGAGATCGCCAAAGTTCAAGAGCCGGTAATCCTCGCGACGATCTTAACCAACGAAGAATATGTCGGCGGAATTCTCAAACTGGTGGAGGACAAGCGCGGCAAGCAGAAGACGTTCGAGTATGTCAGTTCGTCGCGCGTGATGCTGCACTATGAATTACCGCTGAACGAAATCGTGCTCGACTTTTACGATCGCTTGAAATCGGTTTCGCGGGGCTACGCTTCGCTCGACTATCACCTCGCCGATTATTGGGAGTCGCCGATGGTGAAGCTTGACATCCTCGTGGCCGGCGAACCGGTGGACGCGCTTTCCATTATTGTGCATCGCGATTTTGCTTACGAGCGCGGCAAAGCTCTTGTGTCGAAAATGAGGCAACTCATTCCGCGGCAGATGTTCGAAGTTGCGATTCAAGCCTCCATCGGAGCCAAAATTATTGCCCGCGAGACCGTTTCCGCCATTCGCAAAAACGTGATCGCCAAGTGCTACGGCGGCGATATTTCGCGCAAACGGAAGCTGCTGGAAAAACAGAAGGAAGGCAAAAAACGAATGAAGCGCATCGGCCGTGTCGATATACCTCAGGAGGCTTTTCTGGCTGTTCTCAAGGTCGGCGAGGATAGCGATTGACCAGGGGCCCAGCGAGAATCAGCCTGAAATCGACGCCTCGACTTAATGGAAATCGTATCTCCCGGATGTTTCGATACGGCCGCGGAAAAAGAACTCGAAAACCTCGAAATGTGCAAATCTACCAATTCGGAAACGAAAGCGTCCCGGTTGCGTTCTGACCATGTTAATGCGCTGTTAATTGTATAACTGGTTACTACTCAGGGATTTAAGAGGGACTGAATCGTGCTTTGACAATTCCCGAATTGAACCTGGGCCCGAAAGTCGCCACTGCCCTCCAGCCATTCCACAAGCTTTTCCACAGCCCATTCGATGCTCGCAAACCAAAGCGGCTAAGGTACTTACCGGGCACAACTACAGTAAGTCCTGTAAGGGAGACTCAGTCCTCCGGCGGTAGTCCGCCTTCCACCATGGTCTCGAATCTGGTGCAGCTTTTCAGGAACGCCAAATTCACCCGGCCGATGGGTCCATTGCGTTGTTTGGAAATAATGATCTCGGCCTTGCCCTGCAGATCGGGATCATCCTGCTTGTACACTTCTTCGCGAAAAATGAACATCACCAGGTCGGCATCCTGCTCGATCGAGCCCGACTCGCGCAGATCGGCGAGTTGAGGACGGTGGTCGCCGCCTCGGCTTTCCGGAGCGCGGCTCAACTGCGAGAGCGCGATCACGGGCACGCTGAGTTCCTTCGCCAGCGCTTTTAGTCCCCGCGAAATTGCCGACACTTCCTGTGTGCGATTTTCATAGCGTTTGCTTCCGCCCGACATCAACTGGAGGTAATCGACGATAAGCAAGTCGAGTCTTCCTTGCGATTGCTTGAGGCGCCTCGCCTTGGCCCGCATCTCACTCAGTGAAATTCCCGGAGTGTCGTCGATAAAAATCGGTGCGTGTGCCAACTGTTCCATGGCGCGCACTACTTTCCGCGTATCATCCTGCCACAGAGAGCCGGTGCGCATTTTGTGCGCGTCGACTTTCGCCTGCGAGCAAAGCAGGCGCAACAACAACGCTTCCCGCGACATTTCGAGTGAAAAAACTCCCACCACCTGCTTGTCTTCCACAGCCGCATTTTCGGCGATATTCATTGCGAAGGCAGTTTTGCCCATCGACGGCCGTGCCGCAATGATCACCAAATCGGAACGCTGCAGGCCGCTGGTCATTTCATCGAGATCGGTGTAATGCGTTGCCAGACCCGTGATGCGTTGCCCGCGCTGCAACAGAGCATCGACCGATCCGAATGACTCGCGAACGATCTCCTGCACGCCCATGAAGCCGCGCCCAATTCGCTTTTCTGAAAGTTGGAAAATAGCAGCTTCGGCATCGCTGAGCACGTCCTCGGCCGCATCGGATTGATCGGTGGCTCGCGCAATCGCTGTATTCGCCGCATGAATCAACCCGCGCAGCAGCGCCTTGTCGCGCACGATCTTGACGTAGTGCTCGATGCTCGGCCGGTCAGGCACGCCATCGAGCAAACTCGACACGTAGCCCACATCGCCGATCGCTTGCAGATCCTTGTGGCGATCCAGCTCCTCGATCAGCGTGATCATGTCGATCGGACGCGAAGATTCCGCCAGATCGACCATGCGCCCGTAGATGCGCCGGTGCGAGTCGAGCGAGAAATCTTCGATGCGCAAATGCTCGGCAGCCTGGTTATAGGCAAAGTTGTCGAGCAGGATCGCGCCCAGGATCGATCGCTCCGCCTCTACGTTGGCGGGAAGAGTGCTGATGTTGTACTCAGTGGTTGCCACGATGTTGATGTATTCCCCGGCTCTCAAAATGCAAATGGAACACTAACCGGATGTAGCTTGTGAATGCGAAGCGCATCCGTTGGAAAACCAAGCTTCAATGCGAAATTTTTTTCGGATTACGAATCGAATGAGGTTGCAAAATCCGGCCATGAAGGCTAGGAGAACAAACGGCGAACACGAAGTCAAGCGAAGAAAACAAATGCGGCCCGGGCCAGCCACCCGAGCCGCATCGTTTCGTGGACCTTTCAAGCCTGCCTTCCCGCCGCTTAGGGCAACGGGACGACTGTACCAGTCCGACAGCACTCACTATGAATGAGCGCCACATTTACCGGTACTGTTGCCGAGCCATGATTCCGAGAACCCGGCTCGGCAACCTCTGCGGCGGCCAGCGGCCCAACCCAACTCAAAGAGCGGGGAAGTGGAGGAGGCCGCAATGTCCAGGCAACCAGATACGCTCGCGCGCTCTGATTTCCCCCGGCAATTCACCCTCGAGAATCGCCGGTCTGCCACCGCTCGCCGCAATCATCGTTTGGCAAGCCCTGGAAGATCCCACGTTTTCGGTGAATCCACTGTGCGGCAGAGAGTGCTGAGTCGCAACAGAAAAACATTTTGCTCTTGTGCAGAAGCTGTGGACGACGGGTCTTCCTTGTGGAAAGCTGAGGAAAAAGGGAGAGTTACAGCACGCTGAATTGCAGTGAACGAAAATGGTTCTACTAGCCACCAGCGATCGAGGGCACCAACAACACTTCATCTCCATCCTGAAAGGCATAACCAGGTCCGCCCAGGAAGCGGATATCTTCTTCATTCACGTAGATGTTGAGAAATCTGCGCAACTGTCCGGCCTCATCGCGCAAGTGCGGCTTTAACTCGGGAAACTTTTCATCCAGGACAGAGAACAGCTCTCCCAGGTTCGTGGCCGCGCACGCGATCGAGCTCACCCCCGCGGTGTGCCGTCGCAATGCCGTCGGAATTTGCACAGTGATCGCCATCGTAGTTCTTCCTTATGAATCCGCTTAGGCCCCCACCGTTGCGGGAATTTCTTTCGTGGCCTCGATCTTATCCAGCGCTTCGCTCAGATACTTTTCGAACTCGGCCAGCTTCGGAGCGATCGGCCGTTCAACCTCGTACACTCCGGCCAGCACATCGGTCGTTTTCAACCCGTTGCCGGTGATGCACAACACGGTTGTCTCCTCAGGCAGAATGCGATCCTGCCGATAGAGCTTGCCCGCAGTACCCACGGTCACCCCGCCGGCAGTTTCGGTGAATACCCCTTCCGTCTCTGCCAGCAGACGAATCGAATCGATCACCTCAGGATCACTCACATCCTCGCTCCATCCCCCACTGTGCTTGATCGTCTTGATGGCGTAGTGCCCGTCAGCCGGATTGCCGATAGCCAGCGAACGCGCAATCGTCGCCGGTTTCTGCGGATCGATCTCCGCGCTCCCGGTTTTCACCGCAGTCGAAATCGGAGAACATCCAGTGGCTTGCGCCCCGAAGAATTTCACCGGCTTTTCTTCCACTAATCCAAGCTTGCTCAATTCATCGAACGCCTTCTTGATCTTCGTGATCAACGACCCTCCGGCCATGGGAACGACAACATTATCCGGAAGACGCCAGCCCAGTTGCTCGGCGATTTCGAATCCCACCGTCTTGGACCCCTCCGCGTAATAAGGCCGCAGGTTCACATTGACGAAGCCCCAGCGCCGCTCCTCAGCAATCTGCGAGCACAGCCGGTTTACCTGATCGTAGTTGCCAGCGATACGCACCACGTTCGCGCCGAAGACTTGCGTACCTAGAATTTTCGCGGGCTCAAGATCGGACGGAATAAAAATCCACGCCTTCAAACCCAATCGCGCCGCGTGCGCCGCAACGGCATTCGCCAAGTTGCCAGTCGAGGAACACGCAACCGTATCGAAACCAAAGGCTTTTGCCTGCGCCAACGCAATGGCCACCACTCGATCTTTGAAACTGAGCGTAGGCAGGCAGACGGCATCATTTTTAAGGTAGAGATTCTGCGCCGCAGCCTTAGCATCGTTCTGGCTTCCTGCCAGCCGCGCCGCGAGAGTCGGAGCATGGAGCAGCGGCGTGAACCCCACCGGCAGCCTCGGCTCAAAGCCCTCGGGCAACGGCAGCAATTCCGAATAGCGCCACATGTTCGGCGGGCGCTGCGCAATCTGCTCACGGCTGAAAGTTCCCTGGGAGATTGAAGCCCGGATCGAATCGTAGTCGTAGGTGATTTCGAGAGGAGAGAAACACTCGTCGCAGATGGAGCGCGGCTGGTTTCCCCAGCTTCGTCCGCATTCCCGGCAGCGCAGTTCGTATTGAGCCATTGACCTACTCGCTTTCTGTTACAGCAAGTAGCTGGGGACGAGCGGCCCGCGAAAAGCGCCCTGAAACACGAAGGCCTCTTTTCCAGGAAATGGGAAAAGAGGTCGGAATGCAAAAAAAATGAAGCTCGCATCCGAATCTCATGTTCCCCGTTTCCGGGCGGGAGTTGGCACCTGGCGGTCGGGATATATGATCCCGATCCGGTTGCCGTGGCGTCACAGGGCTCGTCCCTCAGCCACTCTGCATGAAATTCCGGTTTGCCCCGAAGAGCAAACTTGTCTTCCCAATGCTACACACCAGACCATGGCTCGTCAATAGACATTCCCGATAGCCCCCAGCAAAAAGTTCACGCGCTCCTGAACGGAGATGAGTGGTAGTTGAATCAATTCGTAGCCAAGACCTGAGTAAGTTTCGATCATCGCTTGATACGTCGCCTGAGCTTCATCGAAAGATTGCTTGCGCTCGGCATCGATCTGAAAGATTTCTCGCCAAGGCGGCGCGATAAATACCCGGCGGTTGTAGCGAAGCCTCTGCGCCGCACGATTTACATGGGCAGGAATCGAGAGCCCGCACAAGCGCAAGTATCCCAGCACATCCGGAACACCGCGATCGAAAATCACAGGGCCTTTAAGCGCGAGCGCCATCCGATACGATCGCATCTCCCAACTCAGCATCAGCTCCGCGAAAGCGCCCCGATCTGACCAAGGCAATGCATCGCCCCCAATCGCGACCTGATCCTGAATGATGGCCCGACCGGCCTCCGGCATGGTGCAGACACCCTGCTGCGACAGCGCATCAACCAGCGCACTTTTCCCTGAACCAGGCCCACCCGTGATTATGAATAATCGATCAGAATCCATGGTCTCCATTTCCTCCCCGAGGCCGCAGGAATACAGGCGGGTGCCCCATGTCTCGCCTCTTTTGCGAGACATGGGATTCCACAACTCTCACCCTGTCGGGGTTTGCCCCTCTCACCCAGCTCAATTCCGTTACCCTCCACCACCTGCCGATTTCCACACCTCACATGTTCACCCACCCTTGCGTAGCTTTCGGCAATACAACACACTAAGCAAATAGCTAACAACCAAATGACGCCCAATTCCGCTAACCCACTTGAACTCAAGATCTTGCCCCTAACTGATTGCAGCCCGGTGATCAGATCGCAAAATCCCGCTAACCCGCACATTACAAGACCCCGAGAGGTAATAGGGTAGGAGATCATCATGGCTCGCTTGCCCAACCAATGCATGCACATCATGGTGGATGGCGCCCACTGCGGATCACCCGCCATGCGCCGCAACCGCTTCTGCTACCACCACAAGCGCCAGCACGAACAGCTCCTGGCCCTCAACGGCGATCGTGCGCGCGACAGCCGCAAGCCCCAGTTCACCCTGCCCGTTCTCGAGGACGCCAGCTCCATCAAGGCCTCGCTCACCCAAGTCATGCGCCTGCTAGCCGCAGGCCAAATCGAACGGAAAACCGCCAGCCTCATGCTTTACGCCCTGCAAATCGCCACCACCAACCTCCAGGACGTCGCATTTGAGGACGTGCCTTGACCTCCATCGCCGTGCCAGTTGTCCCAATCGCTCTTCATCGGTACACTCTTCATTCGCCGAGGTGAGCATGGGAAAGCTGGAGATGTTTCTAAGCGGATACAAAAAAGCTTCGTGGTTTCAGATTATCCATCTTCGCGCTGAACTGGTCCTCGCACTTGCGCTCGGGTCACTTTTGGTGGCGCCACCATGTTCAGCGCAGAATGATCTTCCCAGCGAAACTCCCGCTACGCTGACTCCCGTCACCACGAGCTTTGACTACATCAAGCGCGACGTGATGATTCCCATGCGCGATGGCGTGAAGTTGCACACCGTCATTGTTCTCCCCAAAGGCGCGAAGAATGCTCCGATGTTGCTCACGCGCACGCCTTACAATGCTACGGCCCAAACCAGTCAAGCCGCCAGCTCGCACCTCGGTCCGATTCTTTATGGCTACGACAACGCGACTGATGTGATCGTCGAAGGCGGCTACATCCGGGTAATTCAGGACGTTCGCGGCAAATACGGCTCCGAGGGCGATTACGTGATGAACCGCCCGCTGCACGGGCCGCTGAATCCCACGCCTGTCGACCACTCCACAGACACCTACGACACCATCGACTGGCTGGTGAAAAATGTTCCCGAGAGCAACGGGAAGGTCGGCATTCTCGGCATTTCGTATGACGGATTTACTACGCTGATGGCGCTGGTCAATCCGCATCCCGCGCTCAAAGTTGCGGTGCCCATGAATCCCATGGTCGATGGCTGGATGGGCGACGACTGGTTCCACAACGGCGCCTTCCGCGAACAGAACATGCCCTACATCTACGAACAGGAAGCCACTCGCGGGAATGACGAAAAATGGTGGACCGATCATTTCGACGATTACGACGTTTACATGGATTCCATTTCCGCGGGAGAACTCGGTCGCCGCCATGGACTCGACCAAGTTGGATTCTGGCGAAAACTTCTCGAGCATCCCAGCTACGATTCCTGGTGGCAAGAACAGGCGATGGACCGCATTCTCGCGTCTCAGCCGCTGAAAGTGCCGACCATGCTGGTCGACAGCTTGTGGGATCAGGAAGATATCTACGGCGCGCCTGCGGTCTACAAAGCGCTTAAAGCGAGAGATGCGAACAACGACAAATTATTTCTCGTGCTCGGTCCCTGGCATCACGGCCAGGAGATCGGCGATGGCAGTTCACTCGGAGCAATTAAATTCAACAGCGACACCGGCCTCTATTTCCGTCAGGAAATTCTGCGGCCGTTCCTCGATAAGTACTTAAAAGACGAAACGCCAAAAGAAGAAGTCGCCTCCGTCACCGCTTTTGAAACCGGAACCAATGTTTGGCGCCGCTTACCCACCTGGCCCGCGGGATGCTCCAGCGGCTGTAAAATCCAATCGACGCCGCTCTATCTCACGGCTGGACTAAAGGCGAGTTTAACGGCACCCAAGGGTGGCGACGCCGCGTTCGATGAATATATTTCCGACCCGGCCAAGCCTGTGCCGTTCCGCTCGCGTCCCATACAACCCGTCGGCTATACGAATGGAATGACGTGGCCGGAATGGCTGGTGGACGACCAACGCGAAGCCTCGGGCCGTCCGGATGTTCTGGTATTTACTTCCGATGTCTTAAGCACTCCCATGAAGATCAGCGGACAGCCGGTTGCGAATCTCGTCGCCTCGACCACCGGCACAGATTCCGACTGGGTGGTCAAGTTGATCGATGTCTATCCCGACGAAGTGGCTGGCGATGCTCGAATGGGTGGCTACGAGTTAATGATCTCCGCCGATATCTTCCGCGGACGCTATCGCGAGAACCTTGACACCGCCAAGCCCATCGCTGCCGGCCAGCCGTTGCTTTACCGATTCAATCTGCCCACCGCGGATCACGTATTTCTGCCGGGACATCGCATCATGATGCAGATTCAGTCGAGTTGGTTCCCGCTATACGACCGCAATCCGCAGACTTTCGTTAGGAATATTTTCTGGGCGAAGCCGGACGATTACCGCAAAGCGACGCAACGCGTATATCACGCTACCGGTCAGGCAAGCTTTATCGAGCTTCCGCTGGTGATGCCGAACTGAGGGATCTTACCGGTTGTACTGGTTCCTCTTCTTGTCTTCATGCCGCTCCAGCCCAAACTGAATCAGATTGTCGATCAAGTCCGCGTATTCGAGTCCCGACGCGGCCCACAGCTTGGGATACATGCTGATCGCCGTGAATCCGGGCATGGTGTTGATTTCGTTTAAATAAATCTTGCGCGTCTGTGGATCCATCAGAAAATCAACGCGCGCCAGGCCGGAACAGTCCACGGCCTGGAAAGAACGCACAGCCAGCTCCTGGATTTTTTTGGTCTCCGCTTTGGTGAGCTTGGCAGGAATGATCAGTTCTGAACCTTCATCGAGGTACTTGGCGTTGTAGTCGTAAAACTCTTTGACCGGAACAATCTCGCCCGGTATCGATGCCACAGGCTCATCGTTGCCTAGCACCGAGCATTCGATCTCGCGCGCCTTGTTCTTTTTTCCACCCACACCTTGTTCGATCACAATCTTTCGGTCGAACTTCGCCGCTTCCTCAATCGCCGGGCCGAGTTCCTTTCGGTCATGCGCCTTGCTGATTCCTACCGACGATCCCAGATTCGCCGGTTTCACAAATACCGGGTACTTCAGCTTGCTCTCAACAAATTTCCGAACTCGCTTAGGATTTTTCTCCCAAGTGCTCCGCAGAATCGTGACGTGCTTCACGATCGGGATTCCCGCCGCAATGAACAGCGACTTCATGATGTCCTTATCCATGCCCGCGGCCGAGCCCAGCACGCCCGCGCCCACGTAAGCGATGTCAGCCAGTTCGAGCAAACCCTGAATCGTTCCATCCTCGCCGAAGGTTCCATGCAACACTGGAAAGATCACATCCACGTCGATCGCTCGATCGGTGGCACGCCGCGTGAGAGCTGCGTCCGTTTGAAATGGTACGAGCCCACTTTGCCGATGGACCGGCTCCGGAGGAACGACAACTGATTCGCCCCGGGCTAACACCGCTGCAGGCTGCGTCGTTTCCGGATCTCCGGCACGCAGATGCCGCGCCTCCAGCGTCAGCTTGCCCTGCAGCAGATTCTCCGCGTCACCGGCAGTCAGCCATCGCCCGTCCTTGGTGATGCCGATGGGCACAACTTCATACTTATTTTTATCGATGGCTTGTAGAACCGATGCTGCCGAGAGCAAAGAAACTTCATGCTCGCCGCTGCGCCCGCCAAAAAGAATTCCGACTCGAAGCTTTTTCATGATCCCTTACAGAATCTTTTTTCCAAACGCCGAGAGTGCCAACTCCACTGCGAGGTCCGCAGTTCGATTGTGCTCGTCGATCACCGGATTTACTTCGACAATCTCGAAGCTCAACATGCGTCCGTGGTCGGCAATAATTTCCATGGCAAGATGCGCCTCGCGATAGGTTGCGCCGCCACGAACCGGAGTGCCTACTCCGGGCGCGTCTTCGGGATCGATCCAGTCCATGTCGAGTGAAATATGATAACCGGCGGTGCCACGGCCAGCCATGCGCAGAGCTTCTTCCATCACGGTTCGCATGCCGCGCTCGTCAATATCGCGCATGGTGAAAACGCCAATGCCGGCGCGCCGGACATTTTCTTTTTCAATCGCGTCAATGTCACGCACGCCCACCAGCACACAATTCTCCGGCTTCACTTTCGGCGAGAAATCGAAGATGTTCGACAACTCCGCCGGCCCCAACCCCATCAACGCCGCCAGCGGCATCCCGTGTACATTGCCGCTGGGCGAACTCTCGGGCGTGTTGATATCCGTGTGAGCATCGATCCAGATGAGGCCAACTCGCTGGTTCTGCCGGCGATAAAATTCTGCCACGCCAGATACAGTTCCCGCCGCAACTGAATGATCCCCGCCCAATGTCAGCGGAATCTTTCCCGCCTCCAGCGTTTTAATCACCAGTTCTGCCTGCTTGGTGCAAGTCGCCGTGATCTCCTTCAAATATTTAGCGTGGGTGTCGCCTTCTTTTTTCTGCTCTGGAATCGCGACCGCGACGTTACCACCATCCTCAACCTCATGTCCCAATGCTTCAAGACGCGCTTCCAGCCCCGCCACTCGAACCGCCGAAGGCCCCATGTCAACACCACGCCGCGACTGGCCCAGATCGAGTGGCACTCCGATTACGCGAATCTTCTTGGGAGTGATGTTGGTGGTGCTGATGTTAGTCGTCATAGGAAAGTTTGTAATTGAGCAATTGAGCAATTCGGAAATTAAAAACCGACGCCGCCTCAGGTTCTGAAATTCCCCAATTACAACACTACTCAATTACTCAATGTTTTCACGGGTACAGCCGGTGCAGCATCCTGGGAAACGGAATTGTCTCCCGCACGTGCTCCAGCCCGCATATCCACGCCACGACTCGCTCAATGCCCATGCCAAAGCCGCCATGCGGAACGCTGCCGTATTTGCGCAAATCTAAATACCACTTGAACGCCTCTTCCGGCAAACCATGCTCGTGAATTCTTTGCACGAGCAACTCATACGATGCCATACGCTGAGAGCCGCCAATGATTTCGCCGTAGCCTTCCGGCGCCAGCACATCCACGCACAAGGCCAACTCCGGACGCTGCGGATCAGGCTCCATGTAAAACGCTTTAACTTTCGCCGGATATCGATGCACCATCACTGGCTTGTCGAATTGCGCGGAAAGATAAGTCTCATCCGGCGAGCCCAGATCGCCGCCCCACTCGAACTTCGCTTCCAGCACACCTTTGGCATGACCTTCCTGCAAATTCTTTACTGCGTCGTCGTAACTGATCCGGGGAAACGGCGCCTCAATCTTTTCGAGTTTGGAAATATCACGTCCGATCGCCTGCAGGTCCGCGCGCCGCCGATCGAGGCAACGCTTCACGACGAAGCTGATTAATCCCTCCGCCAGATCCATCAGGTCATCGAGTTCCGCATACGCAATCTCCGGCTCGACCATCCAGAACTCAGTGAGGTGACGCCGCGTCTTCGATTTTTCCGCGCGAAATGTCGGGCCAAACGAATACACCTTGCCCAGCGCCATGGCAGTCGCTTCAATGTAAAGCTGGCCCGACTGCGTGAGGTATGCCTGCTCGTCAAAATAATCGACCGGGAATAACGTGCTGGTGCCTTCGCAAGCGGCCGGCGTAAGAATCGGTGGATCGGTGAGCGTGAAGCCGCGTTCGTCAAAAAAATCGCGCACCGCTTTAATGATCTCGGCACGCACCCGCAGAATCGATGCCTGCCGCTGCGACCTCACCCACAGATGCCGGTGCTCCATCAGAAATTCTGTGCCGTGTTCTTTCGGAGTGATGGGATAAGGATCAGACTCGGGCACGCGCTGGACAATCTGCACGTTTGACGACATCAAGCTCATATCCGCCCGGCGCGCGCTTATCGGCGCGGACTTTGCCCTCGACAATCACGCTCGATTCCTGCGTCAGCGTCTTAATCGCATCGAATACTTCAGGGGTGACTGCGTTTTTCGGCACCACGCCCTGAATCACGCCAGAGCCATCGCGAAACTGCGGAAACAAAAGTTTTCCACTCTCGCGCAGATTGTAGAGCCAGCCGCGCAGCGTGACCGGCCGCCCGTCGTGCTTTCCGATTTCAGCAATAGTGGTGATAGGCGAAGACATAAATTAAGAATCTGTTTATCGCCGAGCCCCCGAAGCCGTCGCGAGAAGGGCCCATACATTCTCGGCGATCTCTGCGTTCTCGCCGATGGAGAGCTTTTAAGCCGCCTCCAGCTTGTCGAAGGTCGACCTTCAATTTTTCCAGCGGGTTTACCTTCTCATTTTCACCAAGTTCCAGGAGCAGCGGTGGCGTTTGCGGTGCCGAACGTAACAACTCCATGGCTTCCTTCCAGTCGATCGTTCCTTCTCCCGGCCACAAATGAGAATCCTGCACTTTCGCGTTATCGTGAACATGCGTGGAGCACACCAGCTTTTTCAAAATCTCGAAAGGCTTCACTCACCGATCCCATCATATGGGCGTGCCCGAAATCGAAGCAGATTCCTACGTCGTCAAAATGCGCGGCCCGAATCATTTCTATCAATCGATCTGGCGTGGAAAGTTCGTTCGGAATATTTTCCAGCAAAATGCGCACCCCCAGCGGCTTGGCAAACGCGCGCAGATGTTCAATGGAGGTCATCGCCGATTCGAATTTCTTCTCGCTGAAACTCTCGTTGGGAACTCCCAGATGCTGCACCAGAAAACGAAACGGAATCTGCTCCGCGATTTCCAGCGCCCGCTTCACTTCATCCATCGCCTGCACCAGCCCCGCCCGATCGGTCGATGCCAGATTGATGGGAGGCGCTCCGGCTCGGCCCCACTCATAGTCGGCGTAGAGCGGCGAGTGCACGGAATTCAACGGCACGCCGCTGCCGCGAAACCACTCAGCAATTTCTTTGACATGAGCCTTGCGGTTGGCATAATCGAGATGCTGCCGCGCCGCGAAAATCTCAATCGCCTGCTACTCCGCTACGAGTCAGCCCATCCAGGATTCCCGGATGCAGCCGTTCTTTCACGTATAAATAGGTTGATACCGCTTTCAACATGCGTGATCCTTACCGAGAATTTCTGAGGTGATTTCCGATCGTTGATTAAAACCTCAGATCATCGACTCAATCAGCAATCGCAATCGCAATCAAAATCACAATCAGCAATCAAAAATCAACAATCAGCATTCTTAATATCCGATGGCCTTCCCATTTTCTCTGTAATCGCTCGCGCCCAGCCGTTCGCCCGTCTTCGGGTCGACCGCAATGCACTCCGCGTCGCTCCAATACGGAGAAACGTCCGCGCCATCGTGCAGTCCGAACTCTACGTTGTATCCCATCGTCTGCAGCCGCTGCACTGTGTCTGGTGAAAACCATTGCTCGACATTCAACACGTCGGGCAGCCACTGATTGTGGAAGCGTGGCGCGTCCACCGCTTCCTGAATATTCATTCCGTAATCCACTACGCCTATCAAAACATTGGCCACCGTGGTAATAATTTTCGAACTCCCCGGCGAACCGAGCACGAGAAATGTTTTCCCGTCATGCACCACGATGGTCGGCGTCATCGATGAAAGCGGCCGTTTTCCTGGACCGATCGCGTTTGCCGCACCCTGAATTAATCCATCGGAATTTGGAGCTCCGGGCTTAGCGGAAAAATCGTCCATTTCGTCGTTCATCAAAAAACCTAACCCCTCGGCCGTAACCCGCGATCCAAACCAGTCGTTGATGGTTGTCGTGACCGCAACTGCATTTCCCTCCGCATCGACCACAGAATAATGTGTGGTGTGCTGCGACTCGTGATTGGCTAATGGCTGCGGATGCGCCGCTGCATATTGCTCCAGTTCGCTGAAAATTGCGGGGCGCTGCAAAGCCTTGCTGGGGGTAGCTTTCGCGTCGTCGATCGACTCCCGCCAGGCCGCGGCATACTTTTTATCAATTAGCTGCGACACCGGGAGCTTCGCGAAATCCGGATCGCCCAAAAATTCTGCGCGATCAAAAAACGCCCGCCGGAACGCCTCGGTTGTAAAGTGAATCGACTCCGCCGACCGATCGCCAAGTTTGTCCAGATCATAACCTTCCAGAATATTGAGCGACTCAACCAGAACCGTCCCCCCCGAGGACGGCGGAGGGGCACTGATGATTTCATATCCGCGATACGTCCCGCGAATCGGCTCGCGTTCTTTCACTTCATAGTGCGCCAAATCGTCGGCCGTAATCAGCCCGCCGCCTTTTTGCATCGCAGCGGCCAACTCTCGGGCCAGCGCCCCATGATAAAAATCATCGGGCTTAGCGGCGATCCGCTCTAGCGTCCGCGCCAAGTCAGGCTGACGAAAGATTTCGCCAGGTTGATAATAATTTCCATCGCGCTGGAAAATTCTGCGCGACTCGGCATACTGTCCCAAATGTCTATCATGCAGATCGTGTGCTTCCTGCCAGCTCAGTGAATAACCTTCGCGTGCCAGCCGTATCGCCGGCGCCATCACCTGCTGCAGTCTCAGCTTGCCGTATTTCTGTTCGGCATAAACCATGCCCGCCACGGACCCCGGAACTCCAATTGCTTTATATCCATATTCACTCGCGCCCTCGATCACATTGCCCTGCGCGTCCAGATACATATCGCGTGTAGCCGCCGCCGGAGCTTTTTCCCGGTAATCGAGAAAATGCGTTTTGCCATCGGTCATGCGGATCAGCATAAATCCGCCGCCTCCTATGTTTCCCGCCGCTGGGTGCACCACCGCCAGCGCAAATCCAGTCGCTACGGCCGCATCTACCGCGTTGCCACCGGCCTGCATGATTTCGACTCCCGCCCGCGAGGCCAGCTCATGCGCACTAACCACGATGCCGTGCTGCGCGTGCACCGGTTCGGTCGAGGCCAACCCCCTCGGCGTTCCACAAATCGCCGCTGCCGCCATCAGCAGCAAAATCAATAATTTGTGCCGGGATCGCATTAGGATCGAAGGTGTCCAGCAACGGGCGGACTCTTGAGGCTAGCCGACCGCGGCAAGCAGAGTCAAATCAGTCCCCCCGCCGGATATCAGCAGCTTTTCGTCTTTCTTCGATGGGGATGCTTCTTCACGCTTTGCCGTTTCCTGGCGTTTCTTCCAGGCCCTTTGGCCGCCACCATCTCATACGACGCCCGAATTAACTCCTGCAGTTCATTCCAGCGCAACGCATCGAGTCGATCGAGCATCACCCATTTGTAACGTCCAACATAGGGAGCGGGGCGAATATCCTCATGCTCGATCAATTCCGCAAAAGTCTCCGGCGTGCATTTAAAACACAGCCGCGGATTATCCAGTCCGAGCATTACAAAAATCTTTGCTCCAACTTTGAAGCAAAGCTCATCGCCCCACTGCAATTTTTCCGTGGCGCGGGGGAATGCCAGGCAAAATTCGCGAATCGTATCGACATTCATTGCTCTTTAGCCGTTACTTCGTATTGCGCTCTTGAATTCTGCATCAGATCGACCGCGCCATAATCAAACTCTACAAGGAGATTGAAATGCAAACTCGCAAACTTGGCAACTCCGATTTAAACACTACTCCCGTGGGCTACGGTGCCTGGGCCGTCGGGGGTTCCGGCTGGCAATTCGCCTGGGGCTCGCAGGATGATAGCGACTCCATCGCCGCTATCCACCGCGCTCTCGAACTTGGCGTTAACTGGATCGACACCGCCGCGGTCTACGGCCTCGGTCACTCTGAGGAAGTTGTAGGACGTGCCTTGAAAAGCTGGCGGGGAGCCCGGCCCTATGTTTTCACCAAATGCGGCCTGCGCTGGGATTCCAAAGGACAAGTAGAGAAAGTTCTCAGCGCCGATTCCATTCGCCGCGAAGCTGAAGACAGCCTGCGCCGTCTCGCCGTCGACGTCATCGACCTCTACCAGATCCACTGGCCTCCCGATCCCGATTCGCCCGC
This sequence comes from uncultured Acidobacteriaceae bacterium, assembly GCA_963813205.1. GTDB lineage: Bacteria > Acidobacteriota > Terriglobia > Terriglobales > Acidobacteriaceae > Sulfotelmatobacter. Next base: position 69,503 of record CAWEYI010000014.1, read on the forward strand.
TCTGGAAGAAGGCTGGTCCACGCTGGCCGATCTCAAACGCGAAGGCAAAGTTCGCTGGATCGGCGTTTCCAACTTCAATGTCGCGCAGTTGAAACGTGCTCAAGCCATCGCTCCCGTAACCTCTCTCCAGCCGCCATATTCGCTGCTGCATCGGGAAGTCGAAGAGGACATTCTCCCTTACTGCTTGCATAAGGGAATCGGCGTGATCGTCTATTCGCCCATGGCTTCCGGCCTGCTCACTGGCGCGATGACCCGCGAGCGGGCCGCCAGGCTCCCGCAAGATGACTGGCGCAAAAGCCATCCCGACTTTACCGAGCCAAACCTGTCGCGCAATCTCGAACTGGTCGATCTCTTGCGAGAAATAGCGAAGCGCCACAACCGCACCGTCGGAGAAGTTGCGATTGCCTGGACGCTGCGCAATCCGGCTGTCACCGGAGCCATCGTCGGGGCCCGGAATGCGAAGCAAGCCGAAGGGGTAATGCGTGCCGGCGACCTTCAACTCAACGATAAAGAAGTGAGCGAGATCGACGATTTCTTCGCCGAAGCGGCAGCGTGAGAACGTTTCACGGCCGAATTAACTAGGTGCATTCACAAAATCAAATTGTCATTCCGAGCGACTCGCAGCCGCGCGAAAGCGCGGCGCGAGTGGCGAGGAACCTGTTGTACGCTTTTGTCTAGAAGCCGCGCATCACATGAGCGTCTTTATCACCGTAACCTTGCTGTAATCCACGCCAAATCCCAGCCGCTCGCAGTTAGGGTGTGAAACCGTGCCGCCCCGCGTAACTACCACCGCATACTCATATCCGGAAAGTCCTTTCCGCGGATCCCAGTCCAACTTGCCCAGCCCGAAGTACTGAAAACCGGTTCTGGCACTCCGAAATGGGGCAACTTCCCGTAACGAACCGGCTACGTTCGGAAAGAAAACAGGTTGTGACGATTGTCACAAGGATTGCAAGGGTTGCTGTCGATAATCCATGCAGCAAGTGGCAATTCAGTGGCGAGCGTTGCGAAAGCATATCGCGATGGAGCGGGTGACGATGGCGAAACTCAGATCTCGATTTTGTGGGTGATCAATATTGATCAGACTCGTAAAACAGACTTTTATAGAGTGGAGCGTCGCAAGACAAGAGCGTGGCGACTTCTCTGCGAATCCAGAAATTGCTTTTAAACGCATTCTTGACCAACCTCAGATGTCGAAGGAGGTGCGCTAATGCCAGCAGATTCCAGAATCCCACGAGTTCTTTTGTGCTCCGCCTTATTCCTCTCCACCGTCGGCTTTGCCGCGGGAGTGTCTCAGCCACAGGCGCAGAGCGCCCCATCCGCTGGCGCCCAGGCGGTCAGTGCCCCTTCCTCCGAAGCCTCCAAGTACGTGGGAGCGGAAACCTGCAAAACCTGTCACGAAGAAATTTTCAACGCCTGGGAGAAGACACCGCACTGGAAAACCACGCTGAACAAAGCGGGCGGCCCAGCCAAGCAAGGTTGCGAGGGCTGCCACGGCCCCGGCGCGGAGCACGTCGCCGGAGGTGGCGACAAAAGCAAAATATACGTGTTCGAAGGGAAATCACGGGAGGAAACCAGCGCTCGCTGTTTGACCTGCCACGGCGAAGCCCACGAACAATCTCACTTCGCTGAGTCCGCCCACGCCAGCAACGCGGTCGGATGCCTTGACTGCCACTCGCCACATCACGCCGAGGGAAAACAAGACTTGCTGGTTCAGGAGCAGCCCAAGCTCTGCTACGGCTGCCATACTTCAGCCAAGGCGGATTTTGCCAAGCCCTTTCATCACCGCGTGAATGAAGGTCTGGTGCAATGCGCGGACTGCCATAACCCGCATGGGACGGCGACCGTAAAGCAGCTGCGGAGTCTCCCCAGCGGAGATGCCGTTTGCTACAAATGCCACGTCGACAAGCAAGGCCCGTTCGTATACGAGCATGTGCCGGTAAAGGCCGAGGGATGCACCAGTTGCCACACGCCGCACGGTGCCACCAATCCCCGGCTGCTTAAAGTCAGCATCGTGAACATGCTCTGCCTGCAGTGCCACACCTTCCCGACGGTTGGCCCCAGTGGCCCGGTACACAACCAATCGGCGAAGTATCAGGCCTGCACCATGTGTCACAGCCAGATTCATGGATCGAACTTCAGCGACGTGTTTTTTAAGTAAGGGGAATATCAATGACGCTGCCAAGTAAAATCAGCCTGCAATCCCTCCCCGGCTCCACTCCAACCCAACCTGGCGGGTTGAGACCGCCATTCGCCGGGAAATCATCTGGCCCCAGATTTCTCCTCGTCGCGCTCGCTTCGCTTTTATTCGTGCGTTCATCCGTAGTGCTCTTCGGACAAGCCACTGGCGCTGGCCAGAACCCGCCGGCCGAGCCCGATGGCGTTACCGGCGGCGGATACCAGATTCACTCCTCGATCGAACTGGGCGGCAGGGCGGTGGGGGTCACGGGCAGCGGCGATATGTATGACACGCTGGTGAATCTGCAAACCGGGCCGCGAATTCTCGATCAGACCCTTTCCATGCAGTCGCTGGATCACCAGGGCCTGCTATTCGACGATCTTTTTCTCAACAGCTTTGGCTGGGGCGGCGATCCGAACAACGCTTTGCGCCTGCGCGCAGACAAGAACAAGTGGTACAACCTGCAAGGCAGCTTCCGGCGCGACCAGTATTTCTCCGACTACGATTTGCTCGCGAATCCGCTGAACCCTCCCAGGTCTACTCCTTCGATTCCCGTTCTAACCTCGCCCAACACGTTCGACACCACGCGCCGCATGACCGACTTCGACCTAACGCTGCTGCCGCAATCGCGCCTCAGCCTTCGCCTCGGCTATTCCCACAACAACATGACGGGGCCGGTATATACCAGCATTCACGAAGGCACGGAAGGTCCTCTGCTCCAGCCCTGGGACACGACGATGAACTCCTACCGCCTGGGCGCAGACTGGAGGATGGCGCCGCGAACTGTCCTTAGCTACGACCAATTCTTCGACTACTACCGAGGAGACACCGACACTCAATTAGGTTCCTTCGCGTCCGCGCTCCTGCCCGGCGGCGCTCCGGTGCAGCTGGGCCTATCTATCGACACCGCCAACAAAGAGCCCTGCGCCGTGAAACCGCCGGCCACTAGTCTCATCAGTCCGAGTGGTACTCTGACTGACGTCACCTGCAGCGCTTACTTCAGCTACCAGCGCAACCAGCGCATCCGCACTTCCACGCCCACCGAGCGTCTCGGATTTCGCAGCAATTTCTTCCCAAGAGTCGATCTGGTCGCATCCTTTTCCTACAGTGACGCTGAGATGAACACGCCTCTCGACGAGTCTTTCGACGGTCTGATCACCCGCACCAGCACTCGGGCCTTCCTCGGTACCGGTACTGCCGACGCCAGCCGCACCTCCGACGTTCTCGATCTCGAGGCCACGGTCCACCTCTCCAAACATCTCCGCCTGATCGATAAACTCTATTTCTGGGCTTATCGAATTCCGCAGAACGGAAATTTTAGCGAGGTTGACAGCGATTGCACCAACCCCGCAACCTGCACGCTGCTCACCCCGCTCAGCGCAACCGCGCCCACGTCCATACCTACTCTCGCACAGTCGTCTTTCAACCAGAGCCTGAAAAGAAATCAGAGCGAACTGGCTTGGGATATTTCGAAGAAAGCCGGAGCACGCGTTGGCTTCCGCTACGGAGACCGGGTTTTCAATCTATTCAACGATTTTTCCGCAACCGAGACTGTCAACACATATTCGACAACCGGAGAAGATCACTTCGTGGTGGACGAATACACGACCCTGCTTGGCTTCTGGGCACGGCCCACGGCTGCACTGCGCTTGAATTTCGACCTGGAGCACACGAACTATGACAATGTGATCGTTCGCATGGCTCCCCGCAAGGAATCGCGCTATCGCTTCCAGACAAGCTACATGCCCCGGCCGTGGGCGGTTTTAGGCGCTTCCATCAACATTCTCGAAGACGCCAACGCCGACTCGCTTACCAATTTCATTGGCCACAACCGCAACTATGGAGTCACCGGCTCGCTCACACCGCGCGAACGCTTCGGAATCGATCTGGCATACAACTTTAACGACGTGATTCAAAATGCCCTGATTTGCTTCACTGACACGCCGCCGGTCGGAGTCAATCTCCCGTTTGTGACCAATGCCACCGCTTGTCCCGGCCCCATCGTTCCTCCGGCTACAGTTGCGACGAATCCCCTGCTGGCAAATTCGTTCTACACCAACAACACCAACTTCGGGATGGCCACGGTGCGATTCAATTTGGACAAGCGAACATCAGCGAACGTCGGCGGCAGCATTACCAACGTCAACGGCAGCGTTCCCCAATTCAACATCCTGCAGCCCCAAGGCAGCGCTCAATACAGCTTCTACCAGCCTGTGGCCTACCTGCGGGTGGACCTAGGCCATAAGCTCGCGTGGAATACCGGCTGGAATTACTACCAGTACAACGAGGGCTCCTTCGTGGGACCTACGGCACCACGCTACTTTCACGCCAACACACTGACGGAGTCGCTGCGTTACGCATTCTGACAAGGGAGCGGTCCTCGCCGGATGCAGGAACCGCCGGCAAAAACTTCTATACCTGCCCCCTTACACTTGTTCCCTGGCTTCGCCCAACGCCACGCTTACATCAAGCTTTTTCTTGTTCCGGTAAATCGTTACTTTCACTGTGTCGCCAGCCCGGTGGTTGTTCATCATCTGCGCCAGGGCGTCCTCATCCTCAACTTTTTCACCATCGATGGCGATGATTAAATCTCCACCAAGCATGATCGGAGTGTTTCCCAGATACGCGCGTTCGGTGCCGCCGCGAAGGCCGGCCTGGTCCGCCGATCCCCCCGGAATCACTTGCACAATCAGTAACCCGTAATCCACCGGCAATCCCATTTCATCGGCCAGTTCGGCACTTATGGGAATTGTACGAACTCCCAATGCGGGCCGGCGTACGCGGCCTAGCGTCATCAAATCATTCAACACCGCCTTCGCGGTATTAATCGGAATAGCGAATCCTATTCCCGCATTCTGCCCCACGCTCGAAAGGATCATGGTATTGATGCCGATCACTTCTCCATGCCAATTCATCAGTGGACCACCGGAGTTGCCCGGGTTAATGGCCGCATCGGTTTGAATGGCTTCATCAATGGTCGCTCCACTCGGCTCGCGCACCGGACGGATCGAACTCACGATACCCCGCGTCATCGTTCCCGCCAGCCCGAAGGGATTGCCGATTGCGTAAACTTTCTGCCCGACTTGCAAGTTGCGCGAGTCGCCGAGTACGGCGGGAATGAGATCGGGAGCCTTGATCTGAATCACGGCCAAATCGTGCGGCGGATCTGTACCGATAATCGTCGCGTCATAAGTCTTGCGATTATGCATCGTCACCTTCACCTGCCGCGCGCCCTCGACGACGTGGTAGTTGGTGAGGATGTGACCCTGCCGGTCAATGACAAAACCTGAGCCTTGCCCCTCCTGTGGCACCAACCCGTAAAAGAAATCGAAGGTCATGGCGCGCGACGTAACGTTTACCACCGACGGGATGTTCTTCCGGTAAACGAGAATGTTGTTCTGCTCTTCACTGTCGAGCCCCTCGTTGCCGGCAGCTTCCGTAATTTCGACTTCCGCAGGATGGGTCAGCCAGTTCGAGGGATGCAGGAAGCTCGAACGCGAGTTTGAACGCCAGGTGGTGAAGTAGAAAAACGCGCCGGCAAACACCAGCGCGAATATTGCAGGTCGTAGGAGTTTCATAGGTCAACCTTGCGGAACGTCGAACCCAAAACATACGTTCGCAGAGAAAGAGTCCCGTATCGATTCTAATATGTCCCGGAGCAAGACATGCGGCAAAGAAGGCGCGGAGACAATACCGCGTTCATTGCCTTAACACGCTCAAGAAAGTGATGGAGACACTGATGAGGACAAGGGGAATCTGGCGGTCACTACCGTGCCAGTTTCGCCGGATTTGATTTCGAAGCGACCACCCAGCTGGTTTACTCTTTCGCGCATGCCCTGAATTCCGACCCCCGCTCTTAGCGGCCGCCCCGACGAGTGACCATTATTCGAGATGTGCATGCCCTGGCCGTTGTCCTGAATTTCCAGGCAAATCTCTTCATCGGAATGAAGCAATCGGATGATGGCTTCCTTGCCGCTCGAGTGGCGATGAATGTTGGTGAGGCATTCCTGCACAATGCGGAATACGGTCATCTCCATATCCCCGGGCAACCGGCCCAGGTCCGGAGCCACTTCAAGTTGAACATCGATCTTGCTGCGTTGCGCAAAGCCTTCCGCGTACCAGCGCAGTGCGGATGGCAGTCCGGCTTCATCCAGCAACGGCGGATGCAGCAAATAAGAAACCGTGCGCAATTCCTTGGAAAGCTGCTCGATCAGCTCCATGCTTTGCCGAATACCGCTCGCAAAATCTGCGTTTAGATTTCGAGCCTGTTCCTGCAGTGGCGAAAGGTTCATCTGCACAGCGGCCAGAATTTGTCCGGAGCTGTCATGCAGATCGCGGGCGATGCGGCGTCGTTCCTCGTCCTGTGCGCGAAGCAGTCGCCCGGAAAGATCGCGCACGGTTTCGGCTTGTTGTAAAAGAGCCTGATTTTTCCCCTCGAGTTCCTGAGTGCGCTGTTTGACCCGAGCCTCCAGTTTTTCGCGCAGCTCTTGTTGCTCAGTGATGTCGATTCCGGTGCCTACAATCATGACGAGCTTTCCGCCATCGTCAAATACCGGATTCAGAGTGCGGTGAGCAAAGCGCCGAGTTCCATCCGGCAGGCAGAAATAGCACTCCTCTCGAACCAGTTCGCCCCGCGCGGCTTTGGCCACGCTATCTTTCACAATAGCTACCTCGTCGGGCAATGCCGCCCACCAGAACTCCCAGAACTTGCGACCGATTAATTCCTCGCGCTTATGACCCGAGGCCTCAATGGCGGCACGATTGGCCTCGGTGATGGTTCCATCCGGTGTCAGCAGTATGAGGAATGAATAGGTTTGACTGAATGCTGCGCGCAGCTGAGATTCCCGCTGCCGCAAAGCCTCTTCGATGCGTTTTCGCTCGGTGACGTCACGGGCAATTTTCGAAGCCCCGATAATCCTGCCGCGCGAATCTCGAACCGGAGATACGGTGAGGGATATGTTGAGTCTCTCGCCGGACTTGGTCATGCGCACGGTTTCGAAGTGCTCGATTCGCTCGCCATTTCGCAATCGCCTGATAATTTGCTTTTCTTCGTCCCGCAATTCCGGCGGGATGATAATCGTAATCGGCCTTCCGATCGCTTCTTCGGGAGAAAATCCAAAGATCCGTTGCGCCCCTGCATTCCAGCTCGCGATGATTCCATTCAGATCTTTTGACACGATCGCGTCTTCGGAGGACTCCACGATTGCAGCAAGCCGATATCGCGCCTCTTCCGCTTCCCGGCGCGCGCTTATGTCTTCTGCAACCGAAATAAAATGCTTCAGGTATCCGCTTTCGTTTCGCGCGCCGGAAACGGTCAAATTTACCCAGATGATCGATCCGTCTTTCCGAATGTAGCGTTTTTCCATCGAATAGGTGTCCAGAGCGCCACTCTTCACCTGTTCGCCCTGAGAAACGTCTTGTCCAACATCCTCCGGATGAGTGATCTCCTGAAAAGTCATCATTAGCAATTCGTCTTTGCTATAGGCAGTAATCTCAGCGAGCTTGTCGTTCACGCGTAAGAACCGGCCGCTGGGGCTGACCTGGGCAACTCCCAAGGCAGCCAGTTCAAATGTGGACCGGTAGAGCTGCTCGCTCTCGCGCAGCGCCTGCTCCAAGGCCGCGCTTCGCTGCAAGATCTCTTTGGAGTCGATAGGAGTGCTTCGGTCCTGTTCAGACATTGCCCGTTCAAAAAACGGTTGCCGGCGGCCCACGCATTCCAGAGCCGCCAGCAGGTCACGGGCAATGGACGATTTCACAACGTAACCGCGCGCACCCGCCTTGAAGGCCTGGCGAACCATCTCCGGGGAATCGTGCTGACTGAGAATCAAGATTTCGGAATCGGGGAGTGTGGCCCGAATCAGATGAGTGGCTTCCAGGCCATTCAGACGCGGCATGCTGACATCCATCACGATGACGTCCGGATTTAGCGCCTGCGCTTTTTCGACCGCGTCCTGTCCATCAACCGCCTCGCCGCACACGTCGTAATTGGAATGGCTTTGAATAAGAGAGCGGACACCGCGACGGACGACTTCATGGTCATCGACTACCAGCACCCGCATAATTGGTTTCCCGCCACGTGTCCGCCAAGAGAGGGAGTTCAGACACAGCCTCTCATCATACGTATATTCCGAACAGTGCCCGAATACAGGGAATCCTGTATAGCAAGCGCTGCAAGCGCGCCAACAGAGAACAGCCGGGGTAACTTCAGATCCGCGAATTCGACTCGGCGCGTAGCTTTTGCCACACCTCCAAGACTCGCTCGTGAGTCTGGTCGAGAGAGCCAGAATTATCGACGACAAAATCAGCAGCCTTGATCTTTTCCTCCTCGGGAAGTTGCGCGGCCATCCGGCGCTCGACTTCTTTCCGTGCAACGTCGATTGCCAACTTATTGCGCGCCGCGAAGCGAACGACGCGTTGCTCGTCGCTGCAGGTGACGACAATCAGCCGGTCGAAGCGCTTCGCCGCGCCCGCTTCGAGAATCAGTGCCGCTTCAACAATCGCTACGGCATGCGGGTCTTGTCGTCCCATCTCTTCCATCCACTCCTCCTGGCTGCGAATTACCGCAGGATGCACGATGCGGTTCAACTCATCCACGGGCGAGGGACCCCGAGACGACTTTGATTTGCGGACCCATCCTTCGGGCCAAAAGCAGCATCCGCGAGCTTGGCGCGATTCACGCTGAGATCGGGATTAAGAATTCCACCACCGAAGTGGCGAACGACCTGGTTATAGACTGGCTGGCCAGGGAGCATCAGATCGTGCGCGATCCGGTCGGCTTGGACAAGGCATGCGCCCAAAGCAACAAACATCTCTCCAACGACTGACTTGCCCGATGCAATGCCGCCGGTCAGGCCAACCTTCAGCATGAAGGCACCCACGCGATAGCGGATAGCAAATGAACCGAAGAGGACGCGAAGAGACGAAGCTTCAGAAGCTCTTTCTCAGCGCACTCGCTGTTCTCGGCGGTGGAATTGCTTTTCAGACGCGTGATAGCTCCGGTATGCGGCTGCCGCGACGCATCTTCGCGGCCTTTACCGTGTTGTACATGAGCATCGCTATCGTCAGCGGACCGACTCCGCCGGGCACCGGCGTAAGCGCTCCCGCAATCTCAGCCACCTCGGGATGCACATCGCCAACCAGGGTCGACCCTTTGGTTCGGAAGGTCTCTTCCCGCTTCGCATTGCGAGTCGAGCCGCCAAAGAGGCGTTGGAACTCCGCCGGATCCGTCACTTTGTTCATGCCAACATCGATCACCGTGGCCCCGGGCTTCACGAAGTCCCGAGTAATCATTCCGGCGCGGCCGATTGCCGCCACGAGAATGTCTCCGCGGCGGCAGACTTCCGGTAGATCCCGCGTTCTCGAATGGCAAACCGTAACGGTCGCGTTGGAATTCAGCAAAAGCATAGCCGCGGGCTTGCCAACGATGTCGCTGCGCCCCACCACCACGGCTTCTTGTCCCGCGATGGGAATCTGGCTCCGCATCAGGATCTCGATCACTCCTGCCGGCGTACACGGAACCAGCCCGGGACGCTGCGTAGACAGGAATCCTACGTTGACCGGATGAAAGCCGTCCACATCCTTGGCCGGATCGACCGCCATCAAGACCTGCTTGGAGTCCACCTGCGC
>CAWEYI010000015.1:0-61694 GCA_963813205.1 uncultured Acidobacteriaceae bacterium
CAGGCGAATGACGTCGGTCTTAGCTGTATCGTTGCCGTCGACGCGAACCTCCCCGCCACTGGGTTGGAGCAGGCGATTGATCAGCTTTAGTGAAGTCGTCTTCCCCGAGCCGCTGCGTCCTAACAAAACCAAAGTCTCGCCGCGCTGCACCTGGAGATTTAAACCGCGCAGTAGTGGTCGGCCATTAGGCAGAGCGTAGTCCACGTCTCGGAACTCAATCACTGCCCCGTTCGTTGAATTTGGTTTCATATTCCGCCCAAGGTTCTGGCTAAACAACTTCCGATCGACTCGGCACTCAGGCTCGAAAGCCTGTCTCCGTCAAAATGTGATGGCCAAGCATACCGGACTTGCCATACCGGCCGCAGAAAACTGTCCCCAGCCCCCGCGAGGTACTTCGGTGTCAGCGGCACCCGCGCAGCTAATAGACGACCAGGCTCCCTGTCGCTACGATTCTCTGAGGATCAGTGCGGAACATTGGTTTGATGATGAGTGTGCCCGTTTTGCGCAATCTCGTTTCGTGGATGCTGATTGTCCTGCTTCCTGCATCACTACTGGCAGCGGACACAGGTTCGGCTCTATTGCATAGCAATGGCGGAGTGTGGGTAAACGGCGCGGAGGTAGCGGACTCCACCGTCGTGTTCCCCGGAGATTCACTCGAGACGAAACCAGGATTCGTGGCTAATCTCGATTCTGAAGGATCGTCCGTGCTGATTCAGGGGCAATCGATCGTAAAGTTTGAAGGGAGTTATTTGACGCTAGAGCACGGAAGCCTCGCCGTGGGAACCTCCACATCGATGAGCGTCCATGTGAACTGTCTTAGGGTGGAACCTCTCTCAAATGACCGAACACAGTACGAAGTGACAGATGTGAGCGGGTCGGTTCAGGTGGCAGCGCGAAAGAACGACGTCAATATCAAGCAGGCTGGCGGCGTCCACAAACCAGCTGCCGAGTCGAGTTCCTCCCAATCTGGCGTGGTCCACGAGGGGCAGCAAGCAAAGCGCGAAGAATCGGAAGTCTGCGGAGCCCCGTCGCCACCGGAGGGCGCCGGTCACGCTCTGAACACAAAATGGCTCGAAATCGGAGGAGGAGTGGGTGGAGGAGCTCTGGTGCTCTGTCTGCTTCTGTGCAAGGGAAAGAGTTCGAGTAATGTCAGCCCAACCCAACCGTGAACCCGTCTGCGCGATTTTTTCGGTGGGCGAAACTTCAGCAAAATCTGCGAATGCGGGGTATACTTAAGTATCTTAACCTCGAAGACACCCTAACAGCGCGTTACGCCTTCGCGATTGAGAACATCCGCTGAAAGGCGATAACGTGAGCCATCTTAGTACTTCCGGATACTACTTCCCGCCTTTCAGCCGGGTATTCTCGTCAGAACAGCCAGTAAGGATTTCTTCCTCTTTTAGTTCACCCAAACAGAACGATGCACGGCGCCTTATGCGCCGCCGAGGGTAGCCTGGAAGCAGTCCGGCAACTGCATTGGCCAGCCAGCAAGCAGGAGAAAAGTATGTCAGGAATTAACGGCGACAAAGCGAGATTCAACCGGCGACGCAGGCAAAAAATAAGCCGGCGAATCAGCAATCAGAAGATGTTGAAGACATTGGCTGCGAAGAATCTTGTACCTGCAGGTTCGCAGGCGGATCAGAAGGAAAAAACGGCATGACCGCGCCCATTGTGGCATTGCCAATCTCCGCCGCGATCAGTGGTATTGCAAAGAAGAAGCGAGTGCTCCTGCTGGATACTTCGCAGACGAAACGTGACTTGCGCGCCGACGTAATGAGAAAACTCGGCATTGAGGTCGATTGCGCTGCCGACGTACTCGAGGCCCGATGCTGGTGGCGAGCCGATTTATACAATCTGATTCTGATTAACGCGAGCACCGAAGCGGAGAGCCGGGACAAGTTCTGTACCGACATTCGCGGTGCGAACCCCACGCAGCAAATTGCGTTCTTCGTGGGCAGTCCTCAGTATCTCGCGGCCGCGCCGCATTCTGATTCTGCGCCTTCTGAGGTGAATGCGGACGCGCTTCACAAGGAGATGGTCGCCGCTCTGCTTGCGGAAAGTTCGGGAAATCCGTCGCAGCGCTGGGGAATATTGGAAGCTTGTAAGAAAATTTCCTCGGTGCGTTCGGTCAGCGAAGCTCGTTCGCGCGCCATCCGGGAAACGCCCCGGCCCTCGCGCTGGACGGAAGCAATTGAACGGCACTCCGAACCGGAAGATATGCGTTCTCAACCAACCTTTCCAGCGGCAATTGCGGCAGAAACAGTCTCGGCAGAAGGATCGGCAGAAAGAGAAAAAATCCTATGAAGAATTTGTATGTTGGCAACTTACCCCACAGTACCACCGAAGCCGAGTTGCGAGGCGCTTTCGAAGCGCACGGCGCAGTCGAGCGGGTCAGCATCGTAACGGATCGTGAGACCGGGCGCGCGCGAGGCTTCGCCTTTGTGGAAATGACCAATCCAGCGGAAGCAGATAAGGCCGTCGCGGCCCTGAACGGCACCGAGATGGGCGGGCGGGCGTTGAAGATCAATGAGGCCAAGCCGAAGACCGATGCGCCACGCGGCGGAGGCGGGGGAAAGCGTTTTGGCGGCGGAGGCGGAGGCAGTCGCGATGATTATCAGGGTCATGCGCGTCAACCGCGCGAGCCCCGCTGGTAGAATGCCGCGGATCGATTAAGTCATATCGATGAACTGGTCTCAACGAAGTCATATTCAATGAACTCATGGAGCGGTTTCCTTGGTAGTAAATTGCTCTGACCTGAGTTCTGCACTTTAAATGAAAATGCGAAGCGCTTCAGCCGCTGAGGTTAAATACACAATTGGAGATGGGGAATGCCAGGACGAGGCCGATCTAGTTTTACCAAACGCCAGAAAGAACACACGCGCCAGCAAAAACAACGCGACAAAGCCGAGCGCAGGATTCAACGCAAGACTGAGGAACCGTTAGGGACGTCAAGTGATTCTAGCGATCTGGATTTGATTGAGTTGCAGAAACATGCTGCCGAGCAGGCCGCTCTTTTTCAAATGGGCGACGACGATGCCGATATTTCGAGCATCCCGCGAGAGCGCGTTCCGGAAAAGACCGAACCGTAGCTCAGAAATTTTAGTTGGCTACAATTTCAAATAAAAAAGGGCGCGTCTCGAAAGACGCGCCCTTTTACCATTCTTGCTGTCTAGGCAAACACCTCTCCGGGCAACCTGGTTAAAGTCCGGCTGGCTAAGGTATTCTGAACCACACGCTGTGACCTCTCGGCATTGGCCCAGTCCACCTGTTTTCGCTCGATGCGCAATTTCAGGGCGCGCTCGATATGCCGAAGTTCGATGACCTCGGCTCCAGCCACCAAGCTGGATGCAAGCCCTTCGGATCCCGCCCGTCCTGTACGTCCGACGCGATGGATGAAATCCTCAGCCATCTTGGGCAGATCGTAATTAATTACGTGCGCGACGTCATCGATGTGCAACCCGCGGGCGGCTACGTCGGTTGCCACCAGCACCTGGAACTTGCCCTGCTGAAATCCACTGAGCGCTCCATTTCGCTGCGATTGCGAACGGTCGCCGTGGATCATGGTCGCGGAAAAACCTTCGCGGACCAATTCTTTGGCCAATCGCTCAGTTCCGCGTTTCGTGCGCGCGAAAATAAGCGTTTGCCCTTTTTCCGCGTAGAGCAACTGCCGCAGCACATCCGGCTTTTCGGCTGGACGCACCTCGTAAGCTTGCAGCCGAACGCTCTCGACTGGCTTCAGCACGGATCCGACGGCAACCCGTACTGGATCACGCATGGAATCGTTTACCAGACCGGCGACGGATTGCTCCATCGTGGCCGAGAAACACAGGGTCTGCCGGCGTTGCGGCAGGATTGCGAGGATGCGGCGGATGGCGGGAAGAAAACCCATGTCGAGCATGCGATCAGCTTCGTCGAGGACGAGGATCTTGATCTCGCGCAGGTCAATCAGCCTACGGGTGATGAAATCCTGCAAACGGCCGGGGGTCGCAATCACGATGGCGGATCCGCTCCGGACCGCCTGAATCTGCGCTTTCTCTGAGACACCGCCGATTACCAGCGCGGCTTTCGAAAGTTCCCTTCCGCGTAATTTTTCGTATTCTTCATTCACCTGAATCGCCAGCTCGCGCGTGGGCAGCAACACCAGCACGCGGGCTTTCTGTGCGGGTTCACGCTGCAGCATCTCGATCACGGGGATCAGAAAAGCCAGCGTCTTTCCGGTACCGGTCTGCGCTGTCGCAAGGACGTCCTTGCCTTCAAGCGCGAGTGGTATAGCCTGCGCCTGAATCGGCATAGGGATAATAAATTGAGCTGTCGCCAGCCTCTGCTGTAAACCAGAAGATAGCGGTAGTTCCGTAAAACTTATCATTCGTAATTTTCTTTCTGAAGGGGCCTGATCAAACTCCAAATACACTTGTAGTGAGTTCCCAGCCGCTCTTACTCTAATTTTGGATTTACGCTGAATAAACGGCGGGCAGGAAAAGCGGAGATGAATCTTGATCCAACAGGATCACCGCGTCACGAGCAAACCGTGGCAGTAGCGTTAAAAACAGTATAGCACAGTTTTACTAATTCGTTAACAGTTACGAAAGATCGGTAGTTTGGCCCCGTCTCAGATATCAAAAATTCGGTAAACCGACGATGGCACCTGCGTCTGCAGTAGCGAGATGGCAACGTTGTGTACTGGAATTCCGCCCGGGGTTCGGCCATCCAGCTTTCCATGGTGCGCGTGGCCGTGCACGACCAGATCGGCTCCGTGACGATCGACCACCTCAGCCAGCCTTGAGTTGCCCATGAATGGAAATATCTCGGGAGCTTCGCCCTGCACCGTTTCCGCAATCGGCGCGTAATGCAGCACCACGACCCGTTTTTGAGTGCGCAATTGAGACATCGCGCGTTCCAGCTTAAGAGCCTCATCGACTGACACTCGGACAAAGTCTTTGATCTCGCGTTCGCCAAACGCCGTCAGCATACCGCGTCCGAATCCGCCGACAAAACCTTTAGTACCGGCAAAGCCGACTCCATCGCGCTCGTAGGCGCTTCCATCGAGCAGCTTAATTCCCGCGGAGGTAATCAGCCGAGACAGTTCCGCCTCCTTACCGCTTTCATAGTCGTGATTTCCCAGCACCACAATTGTCGGCAGGCGCAATCGAACCAGCACATTGAGCAGTGGCTCCATTTCGTCGGGCTGGCCAAAATTTGTCAGGTCGCCAGCTAAAACCAGCATGTCGGCATCGTTCCGCACTCGCTCAAACTGGTCCTTCAGTTTGGCGTAAACCTGCGGAGTGAAGTGCAAATCAGCTGTCGCGGCGATTCTCATGCAATTCGATTCATAAGACCTTGGCCGTCCGAAGCCGCACCACACTCTTGGGTTCCGCGGATTTCCGCCAGTCGCTTCTTGCGAGTCTCCTCTAGCAAGTTGGCCAACTCCCATTCGTTGAGGTCGATGGCAAACATGTTTTCGTCCACCAGACTTCCGCGAAATTTGGCTTCCGGCTGCGGCCTGGATATCTGAGTCTCGAGGCGGTGAAGCAATTTGCGCCATATGGCGGCGGGAACGTAATGTGTCTGCGCGGGATACACGTAACGAAACAGAAGCAGAGACCACAGCAGCATTTCCCAGTGTTCCCCAACTAACTCCAATTCGCGCTCCCAATCGAAAGAACCGTAGGTACCGTAAATGACATGGGCAATGTCTGCGCCATCGAAGCGTTCTCGCTTAGCCACGAAAATCTTGGAAGCCACGAGTTCTTCCGGCGCGAGCACCCTAGTCTTAACCCCATGCACGACAACCGGGGTAGCCCGTTCGATCCAGGAATCTTCAACCACGATAATTCCGTTGCTCATGCCGCTAATCAGATCTACAAAGAATTCTCCCTTGCGAGCCTTGGCCAGCCACACCGGGTCGCGAACTTCGCAATCGAAGCCGCGCTCGTGCAAGTAGGGGAAAACCACGCACGATGTTTTTGCCGTCATGAAGAGATCAAGATCTTTGGTGAATCGGCAAATCCCCGTATGCGCGCGCAGAGCAAAAGCTCCTGAAATCGCATAAGGAAATTGCTTCTCCTCAAGGGCCGTCAGGACCTCACGAAACAGTGTGGCTTGTTCCTCGGGAACCTGCATCGGTATCGACGATGTGACTGGAAGTTCTTCGGCGTTGTGGTCGATCTTAGATGATTCAGTCACGGACCTTGGATGTGCTTCTCTTGTTTGAGGTTGTTAGCGTAGAGCCGCTCTCGGCGCTTTGCCGGCCGCGGTCTGAGACTGCCTTCGAATCGCAGATAAAACGGAAATGTAACGTTCATCTCGCGATCGGCCGGCGCAGATCATCCTGCGACCTGCAGGCAATATTAGGAATAATCCCATCGCGGGGTGTTCGCATCATACTTTTGCGCAATCCGTTGAGCGCGAACCTGCCTCGACCTTGCGCACGAGATCTTGAATTTTCGGAGAAACCTTATGAAAGCACTCCGTGTTTTCTGTTCCATCGTTACCGTCCTGCTGGCTTTTGCCGCAATCGCGCTGGCGCAGGATGTGAAGACCGACTACGACCACCACGCAAACTTTTCGCACTATCACACCTACAGTTGGGAAAAAGTGAAAACCACAGATCCGCTATGGGAAAACAGAATTAAAGACGCAGTCGACCACGAATTGCAGGCGAAAGGCTGGCAGAGAGTGGATAGTGGCGGAGATGTGGCCATCACTGCCGTGGGAAGCGACCGAGACCAGCGGGAATATCAGACCTTCTACGACGGCATGGGTGGCTGGCGTTGGGGAGGCTTCGGCGAAACTACCACGCAGGTAGAAAATTATCCTGTAGGTTCTCTCGTTCTGGACTTCTACGATGCGCATAACAAACAACTGATTTGGCGCGGCGTGTCAAGTGATACCCTTAGCAATAATCCGGAAAAGAACGAGAAAAAACTTGATAAAGCCGTCGACAAAATGTTGGAGCACTTCCCTCCCCACTAAGAAATCGCTAGCAGCGCAGGCGTGACGATAAGATCACGCCTGCGCCGCATCTTTAAGATTCGGATATTCTCCGATCGAGCTTCGGCCCCCCCCGCTTTGCTACAGCGCCCACCTTATAGACCAAAGCCGCGCTCAACTCTATTGTGTAGTTAAGCCCTCTTTTATCCGTTAGCAACGGCTTCGAAGTGAGTGTGTCATCATAATCTATGAGAATCGCTCAGGTAGCACCGCTTTTCGAAAGTGTTCCGCCCGTTTTGTATGGAGGTACCGAGCGTGTCGTGTCCTGGCTTACGGAGGAGCTGGTGCGTTTGGGCCATGATGTCACGCTGTTCGCCAGCGGCGATTCTGTGACGAATGCCAGGCTCGTGCCTATCTGCCCCAGGGCACTGCGGCTCGATGCGCAATGTCAGGATCCCATAGCACATCATGCGATCATGACCGAGTATGTATTTCGAGAAGCTGCGAATTTCGACCTGATTCATTTCCATCTCGACTATATTCACTTTCCTTTGGGCCGCCGGTCCGAGGTTCCGTGCTTAACCACGCAGCACGGACGTTTGGATATTCCAGATCTTGTTCCTATCTTTCAGACCTTTCGAGAGATGCCGTTAGTCTCCATTTCAGACGCACAGAGGACGCCCGTTCCATGGGCGAACTGGCATGGCACGGTGCTGCACGGGATGCCTCGCCGCTTGCTCAAGCGGAAGAATGGAGACGGAAATTATCTGGCGTTTCTTGGGCGAGTGTCGCCGGAAAAGGGGTTGGAGGATGCCATCGAGATTGCCTACCGCGCCGGCATGCAGTTGAAAATTGCGGCGAAGGTGGACCAAGCGGATACGGATTACTTCGAGAATAAGATCAAGCCGCTGCTGAAAAAAGGACGAATTGATTTCATCGGGGAAATTGGGCATGACGAGAAGAATGATTTTCTCGGAAATGCCGCCGCATTCCTCTTTCCCATCCAGTGGCCGGAACCTTTTGGGATCGTGATGATCGAAGCGCTTGCCTGCGGGACGCCGGTCATCGCTTACCGTCGTGGATCGGTACCTGAGGTTCTGATCGATGGAGTAACAGGTTTCATCGTCGACGACGTGGACGGCGCGGTGGATGCGTTGGAGAACCTGGAACGAATCGACCGCCGGGCTTGCCGCAAACATTTCGAGCGACATTTTTCCGACGAGCGAATGGCTGCCAACTATTTGGCTATATATAAAAAACTGGTTCAAAGAAAGCCAACTACAATCAATGTCGACGATGGAGTTATGAGTTGGACGGATCTGCTACCCAACACTACTACATAGCGACTTCACAGTCGCCAATCGATGACCGCGCGCGTGTTCTTAAATACGGAAGGACCTTCTTGGTCTTTGACCGTTTGGGAGACGTCCAAACCACCGGCATGGGCGAGCAGGGCCTGTTCTTTGAAGACACCCGGCATTTGTCGGAACTGGTCGTGCTGCTGTGGGGAACGCGTCCCCTGCTTCTCAGTTCAACCGTCGAGACGAGTAATTTTCTCTTCACCGGTGATCTAGCGAATCTGGATGTTTCACGTAACAACGAAGTCGTGGTGCCACGTGGAACGTTGCACGTGCTGCGCTCGAGGTTTCTCTGGAGCAACACTTGCTTCGAGGAAATCGAATTTGTCAATCATGGCTTATCGGAATTAGTGGTTCCCTTCCGCACCACTTTCGACGCAGACTTCGCCGATATTTTCGAAGTGCGCGGAATGCACCGGCCCCGCAAAGGCAAGCATCTGCCCGCAGAAATGGGAGAGAATTCCGTTCTCCTGTCCTATGAGGGGCTGGACCATACGATACGCCGGACCAGGATTCAATGGGATGGTTCGCCCCAGCACTCGTCGGAACGTGAATTGGATTACGAAGTCAGGCTACGTCCCAAAGAAAGAGCCAGCTTTCGTCTCTCCATCTCTTGCGACTCTAACGCAAAGGTTCAGGCTAATGGTTATTCGCGAGCCATGACTGCTGCCCGGGAAGAACTGGATCGGGTAGGTGCATCTTTCCCCCGCATGTACAGTTCGAACTCGCGCTTCAACGATTGGATCAATCGTTCCGTCTCCGATGTGCAGATGATGATGGTGGGAAATCCAGAAAAGGATTATCCCTATGCTGGTGTGCCGTGGTTTGGTACGGTTTTCGGCCGCGACGGAATCATCACGGCGTTGCAGGCGCTCTGGCTGAATCCGGAAATAGCCCGAGGCGTTCTGGAATGTCTGGCCTCGACACAAGCCGACCACGTGGATGAAACGAGTGAAGCGGAGCCAGGAAAAATCCTGCACGAAATGCGCTGCGGAGAAATGGCAGCACTCGGCGAAGTGCCGTTCGGCCGTTATTACGGAAGCGTCGATGCAACGCCGCTTTTCATCATGCTGGCCCGCGCCTATTGCGAGCGAACCGCAGATTACAAGTTTATCCAGCACCTTTGGCCGAACATCGAACGCGCGCTGAACTGGATTGACGAATTCGGCGATATCGATGGGGACGGCTTTGTGGAATACAAACAACGGTCGGCCAAAGGCCTTGTCCAGCAGGGCTGGAAAGATTCCAACGACTCCATTTTTCACGCCGACGGAACGATTGCCAAAGCTCCGATCGCACTCTGCGAAGTGCAAGGTTATGTTTATGCCGCGAAATTGGCGGCCGCCTATTTGTGCCGTTTTACGGCAGGATCTCAGAAAGCGGCCGCGCTCGAGATCGAAGCGGAAAATCTGCGAGCAAAATTCGAAGAACAGTTCTGGTGCGAAGATCTCTCCACCTACGCACTGGCGCTCGATGGTCAGAAGCAGCCTTGCCGGGTTCGCACATCGAACGCAGGACACTGCCTCTACACCGGAATCGCGTCCCCGGACCGCGCCAAGAGGGTCGCAGGAACGTTATTCCAGCCTGATTCCTTCGCCGGCTGGGGACTTCGCACTGTGAGTTCGAGCGAGGCGCGCTACAATCCGCTTTCTTATCACAACGGGTCTGTCTGGCCCCACGACAATTCCATCATCGCATCTGGCCTGGCGAAATATGGATACAAGGAGCTTGCGGGTCGAATATTTATGGCTCTGCTCGATCTCAGCAGCATGGTCGATTTGCACCGCTTGCCTGAACTTTTTTGCGGCATCGACCGGCGCGGGGGAGAGGGTCCGACACTTTATCCTGTCGCCTGCTCGCCTCAGGCTTGGGCAGCCGCCGCTCCATTCCTGATCCTGCAAGCCTGTCTAGGTCTTTCCATCGATGCGGAACGTAAGCGTATAGTCTTTGACGACCCTTACCTTCCGGAAGGAATCCCAAACCTCGCCATTAAGGGCTTGCGCTGCGGCGGTATCACCGTCGACTTATTTCTTGAGCGGAGAGAGAATTCTGTCCTCGTGCATAAAGGCAATACGCAGAGCACAATCGAAATCGTGACAATCGTCTCCTGAAAAATCCCTGACTGACTACCTACGCCGAAACCAGATCCGCCGGGCTGCCGTAGGGCATGATAAGCCACATCCTACGGGCTCTTATCGATTGCTGCGCCTCGTCGCGAAAGCAATACTTAAATAAGAATTAAGGAGAAATGTTATGGAAAAAATCAGTACCCTAACCTGTCGTTTTGCACTGATCGCGTCGCTTTCCCTGTTACCCGTTGCGATGATGGGTCAGACAAATTCGATGTCTGGGGATTCGTCAAATGGCAGCATGAGCTCCAGCGATACGAAGTTTGTGCGTGAGGCCGCCCAGGGCGGAATGGCGGAAGTGGAACTGGGAAAACTGGCAACGGAAAAAGGATCCAGTCCCGAGGTTAAGAAATTCGGCCAACGCATGGTGGACGACCATAGCAAAGCAAACGAACAGCTAAAAGAAGTTGCGAGCAGCCAAGGCATTACCCTTCCCAGCAAGCTGAGCGCTAAAGACGAAATGACCAAGGAACACTTATCGAAACTCAGCGGCGAGCAATTCGACAAGGCCTACATGTCAGACATGGTGAAGGATCACACCCAGGACGTTGCCGATTTTCAGCAGGAAGCAAATTCTGCCAGCGATCCGGCTATAAAAGAGTTTGCTGAAAAGACGCTTCCGGTACTGAAGAGTCATCTGCGAGAGGCCAGGCAGATAGCGCCAACCACTTCAGCTAGCGCGAGTAAAATGCAGGGTGACTAACATCTTCTCTTCCCGATCGCTCCTCCGCGAAGAGTTCGATCCGCGGAGGGGCGAATCCAAATAAGCGCAAAGCGCTATGGCAAGAAAAGGATCTACTCAGGTTTCGACGAAGAAATCAGTTGAGCGAGCCACTTCTGGCCTCCTTCCCGATCGGGATTCAGACGAGAAAATCCCAGTAATCCGCTTACCCATTCGTCCGCCTTATCCTCCTGCGGAAGCGAAGGCGGTTGACGAAATCCCGGACGGCGATGGCTGGCTCTACGAGCCGAAATGGGATGGTTTCCGCTGCCTTGCATTTCGCCGCGATAAAGAAGTCTTGTTGCAATCGAAAGCCGGCCAGCCTCTGCATCGCTATTTTCCGGAGCTCGTGAAAGTGCTTGCCGAGCTTCCGCAGTCACGTTTCGTTTTGGATGGCGAAATTGTGATCTATGTGGAGAAACAGATTTCGTTCGACAACTTGCTGATGCGGATTCATCCCGCGGCCAGTAGAATCCGCAAGTTATCATCCGAAACTCCAGCAACTTACTTGTGCTTCGATTTGCCGGTCGGTGCGGAGGGACAAGCTTTGAATCAGCGTCCGCTCTCTGAGAGGCGTCAGGCGCTAGAGCAATTCTTCAGCAGGATAGCCGACGACGGCAGGGTGCGACTCTCGCCAGCATCCTCAAACCACCGTCAGGCAGAACAGTGGATGCGGGAGCACGGCAAATTGGGCCTTGATGGAATCGTAGCCAAACGTCTGGACGAGCCTTACCACTCGGGCGAGCGCGTCGGTATGGTCAAGATCAAACGGATCCGGACTGCGGACACCGTTGTGGGTGGCTTCCGTTATGCTGAGAGTGGCGGCGGTGTCGGTTCTCTCCTGCTCGGCCTTTACGATCGAGAAGGTTTGCTCGATCATATCGGCTTCACGTCCAGCTTTAATTCCGAGCAGCACCAGGAGCTGAAAAAAATCGTTGAGCCGCTCATTGGCGGCCCCGGGTTCACCGGACACGCTCCGGGTGGCCCCAGCCGTTGGAGCTCGAAACGCTCCACAGAATGGCAGCCACTCAAACCGAAACTTGTTGCGGAAGTTCGCTACGATCACTTTTCCGGAGGCCGTTTCCGGCACGGCACAAAATTCCTTCGTTGGCGGCCCGAAAAAAAAACTCAAGACTGTACTTTTGAACAGCTGGAACCGCTGCCTTGAAAATCAGCAGAATGTTGTGAAAATCAACCATCGCATCAGCAGGCCAAACTGCCTGGGGAAAATTTCATTCCGCGGCGATTCTGCAAGTGGTACGATATCGCCTGCCTCAAGATTCCGGACGCTGCACCTGCACTTCTGGACTAGCAATGACGAGATCCGCGCACTCTGTTGCCTCACCCCGAGTTGTTTGCATTGAGGACTTCCGGCCCATCGCACGTCAAAGAGTGCCCAAATCTGTATTCGATTACCTCGACGGTGGCGCCGAAGGTGAAGTTACGCTGCGTGAAAATTGCCGCGTTTTTAATGACGTCACTTTTCGGCCGCGTCACGCGGTTGCGGTCGCGAACTGCAGTTTGTGTACGAGCGTTTTAGGCTTCGATCTGTCTCTTCCCTTTCTGCTCGCGCCCGTAGGCTACAGTCGCCTGATGCACCCTGGAGGCGAAGTGGCGGCCGCGCGGGCCGCAGGCAGGGCCGGGACGGGATACATTCTCTCGACAATTTCCGGACACAAACTGGAAGACGTGCGAGCTGCTTCCAAGGGACCCGTTTTTTACCAGCTCTATCTGATGGGCGGTCGCGGCGCTGCCGAGGCTGCGATTGAGAGAGCACGGGTCGCGGGCTTCAACGCACTCGTCGTCACTATCGATACTCCGGTGTCTGGCATTCGCGAGCGCGACTATCGCAACGGCATGAAGGAACTGATCAGTGGCGGGCCATTTGAGAAGATTCCCTTTCTTCCCCAAATCCTTTCGCGTCCCGGCTGGCTCATGAGCTATCTGATGGATGGAGGTCTGCCAGGACTTCCGAATGTCATCATTCCGGGCAAGGGACCGATGCCATTGGTCGATATCAATGCGGCCCTGGCCGAATCGGCGGTGACCTGGGCAGATCTGCGATGGATTAGAGAAGTGTGGAATGGACCAATTGTAATCAAAGGAGTGTTAACCGCAGACGATGCTCGCCGTTCGGTAGATGAAGGCGCTGCGGCGATTTCAGTTTCGAATCACGGTGGCCGCCAACTCGATGGAGTTCCAGCTTCTCTGCGAGCCTTGCCTGAAGTTGTGGAAGCGGTGCAAGGCCGTATCGAAGTCTTAATGGATGGTGGTATACGTCGCGGCACCGACATCGC
This sequence comes from uncultured Acidobacteriaceae bacterium, assembly GCA_963813205.1. Taxonomy (GTDB): domain Bacteria; phylum Acidobacteriota; class Terriglobia; order Terriglobales; family Acidobacteriaceae; genus Sulfotelmatobacter. Next base: position 13,436 of record CAWEYI010000015.1, read on the forward strand.
CAAGGCTCTCTGCATGGGAGCGCGTGCGGTGCTGTGCGGACGCGCCTATGCCTATGGTTTGGCGGCTGCCGGAGAAGCTGGCGTGGACCGCGCCATCGAGATCCTGCGCGTCGATACGGAACGAACTCTACGGTTGCTTGGTTGTTCATTGGTCACCGAATTGGATCGCTCCTATGTGAACGTACCCAGGAGTTGGGAAATAAACTGATCGCATTTTGATAAGTTGCAGCATTGCATTTCGCGGGCTCGATCTCTGCCGGCAGAACATTCATTCGCGAGGAGGCTGTAAATGCAGTGGACTCAGATCTACGATCCTCTCGGCCATTGGTGGCTCTCCACGCTGGTGGCGGCGCTTCCCATCATTGTTCTTTTCAGTCTGCTCGCCGGTCTCAAAGTGAAGCCGCACTGGTGCGCCATTGCCGGAGCCACGACCGCCGTCCTGGTGGCAATTATTTTTTTCAAAATGCCTCCCGTTTTGGCCGCCCTGAGCTTCGGCTACGGTGTGGCCTTCGGAGTTTTGAAAATTGCGTGGATCGTTCTGGCGGCGGTCTACCTCTACGACATTTCGGTCGAGACCGGTCAGTTTGAAATCATGAAGGAGTCGGTGGCGGGAATCACCGCCGACCGCCGGCTGCAAGTGTTGCTCGTGGCATTTTGTTTTGGCGCGTTCATCGAAGGAGCCGCGGGCTTCGGCGCACCAGTGGCGATCGCCGGTGCATTCATGATCGGCCTGGGATTCAAGCCGTTCCACGCGGCCGCTTTGAATCTGATCGCCAACACCGCACCGGTGGCTTGGGGTGCGATCGGAACGCCGGTTCACGCCCTCGCGGCGGTAACCGCGCTGCCGGAATCCGATCTCAACGCCATGATCGGACGCATCCTGCCATTCACCGCCGTCATTGTTCCTTTCTGGCTGGTGCGAACCATGGTCAATTGGCGGGATACCTTCGAGGTATTTCCCGCCATCCTGGTGGTCGGCATCTCGTTCTCGGTCACCCAATTCTTGTGGTCAAATTACGTCGACAGCAATCTGGTGGACATCATGGGAGGCGTGGTCTCTCTGGCCGCTGTCTTGATTTTCCTGCGCTTCTGGAAGCCAAAAAAGATTTGGCGCTTTGATTACGACGATAAACCGTCCACTCCGATTGAAGCAACGGCGGAAATCACAGATCAGCAAGGCGGGGAGTGGCCAGCCAAATCGTTCGATGGACTTGTGAAACCCCGTACCTATACTGCGGGGCAAGTGTTCAAGGCCTGGACGCCCTTCGCAATTTTGTCATTGTTTGTGTTGCTCTGGGGACTGCCGAAAATAAAACTGGCGATGAATCAGGCGACTACTCCGGCCTTTCGAGTAGTACTGGCGAATGGCAAAGTGCGTCCCGGGCCGCCAGGATGGGACGTGCCGTACTTGAATAACGCGGTTTCGCGCTCCGCTCCGGTTGTGCCTAAGCCAACTCCGGAGTCCGCGCGCTACGATTTCAATTGGCTCTCCGCCACTGGTACAGGATGCTTCTTTGCCGCGATTGTGTCCGGCTTTCTGCTCGGGCTCGGCCCGCTCCAATTGATGAAAATATTTTGGAGAACGCTGGTCCGAATGCGCCTCGCCATGATCGCGATCTCATTCATGTTAGGACTGGGATATGTAACCCGTTACTCCGGCCTGGATGCCGTGCTGGGGTTGGCGTTCACCCGCACCGGGTGGTTCTATCCGTTCTTCGGCACGTTCCTAGGATGGCTGGGAGTTGCGCTCACCGGTAGCGATACATCATCCAACGCGCTGTTTGGCAGCCTGCAGCGGATTACTTCTCAGCAACTCGGCATCGATCCCATCCTTATGTGTGCGGCCAATAGCGCCGGTGGAGTGATGGGAAAAATGGTAGACGCGCAATCGATCACCATTGCTACCGCGGCCACGGAGCAAGTTGGCAACGAGGGAGTTATTTTTCGTTTTGTCTTCTGGCACTCGGTTGCGCTGGGTTCCATCGTCGGAATTATTGTGATGCTCTACGCTTATGTCTTCCAATGGTTGGTCCCGCACGGACTGACGTTCGTGAAGTAGGAAAAGTGGGGTTGATTATCTTCCTCGGGCAGGAGAATTTCGCAAACCTCGTTTGAGATCGACAATGATCGCGATTCGTCGGATCGGCGAAAACCCTACTGACGCCATCCGAGGTATTCGTCGCGCCCGGCAAAAATATGATGAAGCTTAGCCAGAATACGGTCTTTTAAGGTAGCTGGCTGCGTTTTGCCGGCTTCTGCCGTAGTCTCCGTTTTTGTTTCCGCCTTGGGTTCGAGGGCGGGAGCTGCACCGGTAGCCATGAATCGTCTCCTTCGTGAAACTCAAATTTTTAGTCGATCAAATATACGGATGACAAATCTTCAAATCGCCAGTCAGGACAAATTCGGGGAAGTCCGTAATCGAGCTTAATTCTAAGAACGTTTTAATCTTCATGGCAGATCACGAACGGCATAGCCCTGCGGGTCGGTTATCGAGTGTGCAGGCTCACGGCGGTACTGGCGATCTGCTCCAAAGGCATCACGACATCCACGGCGCCACGGGCAATTGCCTCTTTCGGCATTCCAAATACAACGCAGCTAGCCTCGTCTTGCGCGATGGTCGCGGCGCCGGCTTCCTTCATCTCACAGAGGCCTTCGGCGCCGTCGTCGCCCATGCCGGTCATGATGATGCCAATGGCCTTTGAGCCGGCCGCGATGGCCACCGAACGAAAAAGAACATCCACGCTCGGGCGATGTCTCGAAACCAGCGGTCCATCGATGATCTGGACAACAAATTCCTCCCCGCTGCGATTCACCAACATATGACGGTTACCTGGAGCAATCAGTGCCGTGCCGTTTTTTAGCCGGACACCGTCACGAGCCTCCTCTACCTCGATTGAACATTCCTTATTCAGGCGCACCGCAAATGCCTTGGTAAAAACTTCCGGCATATGCTGCACGATCGCAACCGGCGGGCAATCGGTGGGCAAAGCGGCGAGAAACAGGCGCAATGCTTCCGTACCTCCGGTCGAGGCGCCGACGGCGATTAATCCACTCGGCGGCAAGGTAGAGGCAGATTTGTGCTTGCGCGGGAGTACTACATCGGCGGTGACGCGAAGCGCCGCCGGCGTCCGCGGGCTCATCTGTGCCTGAGCCGCACTCCAGACCGCATCGAGAAGCGTAACCGCCGATTCGTGCAGGAAATCGCGCACGCCAACCTTGGGCTTGGTGATCACTTCGACCGCGCCTTCTTCGAGCGCGCGAAATGCAAGCTCAGTGCCGCGCGCCGCCAGACCGGAACAGACCACGATCGGCGTAGGCATTTCTGACATGATTTTTCGGATGAAAGTCAGCCCGTCCATCCTCGGCATTTCCAGATCCGTGATGACAACGTCGGGAGATTCCTTCTGCATCTTGGCCCAGGCAATCAGTGGGTCTGCCGCAGCCTTCACGTTGATCCTGCGATCGGTACTCAAAATGGCCTGCATCACCTGGCGAACCATGGCCGAGTCGTCCACAACCAGCACTTGCAGGCCGTTTCCATTCAGCGGCGCGTTCAAGAGACCTCTCGATCTGCCGTCTTTCGGTAGATGGTTGGCTCAAGGCTGCGTAGATTTGTGGAAATGCTGGTTAAGTTTTCCGCATGCCCCACGAACAGGAAACCGTCGGCGATGAGATGACGAGAAAGGCTGGTAACCACTCTGGATTTCGATGCCGCATCAAAATAAATCAAAACATTACGGCAAAAAATAATGTCGAATGGACTCTCCGCAAGATTAGATTCCTGGTCCAGGTTCAGCCTTTGAAAGTCAATCATCTGCTGGATCTCGACCTTCACTTTCATCTCGCCATCGCGTTCAGCGGTGCCACGAAGCATAAAACTGTAAAGCAGGTCCAGGGGCAACTCCTTCGCCTTCGCGATGGGATAAATACCCTTGCGGGCTTTTTCCAGCACGCGGTTCGAGATGTCTGTGGCCAGTATGCGCACGTCCCAACCTTCCTGCGCCGGCATGTGCCTGGCCATCAACATAGCGATCGTATAAGGCTCCTCCCCGGAAGAGCATCCGGCGCTCCATATCCGTACTCTCTTGGCCCGCAAAACTTGTTCAGCGTCTGTCCGCCAACGTGGTAGCACGCTCTGCACCAGGAATTCGAATTGCCGGGGTTCGCGTAGGAAGCGGGTTTCGTTGGTAGTGATCGCGTCGATCATCCGCTCGCGTTCCTCTTGCTGGTCGGGCTGCGCAACGCATTCGTAGTAACTTTCCAGCGAAGTAATGCCCAGGGTTCGAAGCCGGCGGAACAGGCGCCCACACAGCAGGGCCGTTTTTGAACTTCCCAGCCATATACCGGTTTCGGAATAGATGAGCGTTTGGAATTTTTCGAACAGCGCGGGACTTACGGAAAGATGGGGTAACTGATCGGAGTATGTATCGATCTGCCGGGAGGTGCGCTGAGCCTTACCGGCACCTGCTCCTGCGGACACAGCTATGCTCCAGCCTCAAAGTGTTCCTGTTTGGCCGCCTTCTCAACGGCGGAAGGATCGGCAGCAGATTCGTCGGCCAGGGATTCCGATACCGCTAACAATTCGTCAGTAGACAGGACCTTATCGATGTCGAGAATCAGACAAAACTTCTTGCCCAAAGCACCCATGCCAAGCAGATATTCGGTCTTGACCCGCGTACCGAACGGCGGTGCGGGTTCGATTTCGTCCCCGGATAGTTCGATCACCTGGCTTACAGAATCGGCCAGAACACCCATCGTCAAACTCTCGCCCTGAAACATCACTTCGGTGATGATGATGCAAGAGAATTTGGAAATCTTGCTGGAGGGCAATCCGAATTTAACAGCGAGATCGACAACCGGGACAACTTTGCCGCGCAGGTTTGTGACGCCGCGAATCCAGATCGGAGTCCTCGGCACAGTAGTAACGGCCTCGTACTCGATGATCTCCCTCACCTTACCAATGCTGATTGCGTATTCTTCGCCTGCAGTCAGGAAGGTAAGGTACTGCACGGTGCTCAGAGGGAGTTGGTTCTTCTCTTGGTTCAGCGCTCCCATAGTTTCAATCCTCACATTTCTCGTTGCAATTGCCGAATCATTCGGCTTCGGCACGGCGTCAATCCGCGACCCGAAGCCAGCCAGTCTCAGAAGCAATTTTTAGAAGGGAGAGAAGTTGGCTTCTTCCTCGACCTTTGTGCTCGCGGGGTGTTTCTGACCAGTGCGCGCGAAATCGCTTCTGAATGCCGGCTTCAAGGGCATCGAGACTCTTTGTTTGCCGTCACCATTACGATGTGAATTTTGTTCACCCGCCACGCGGAAGAAGGTCATCAATTGTTGCAGTTGTTCGGACTGCGCAGCTAACTCTTCCGCCGTGCTGGAAAGCTCTTCTGCGGACGACGCATTGCGCTGCGTGACCGAGTCCACCTGGGACATTGCCTGGTTGATCTGCGTCACTCCGCTGGACTGTTCGGTGCTCGCGGCGGCTACGTCCTGCACCAAGTCCGCGGTCTTCTTGATCGAGGGCACCAGGTCAGAGAGTAATTTTCCAGACCGTTCCGCCACGCTGACGCTCCTTCCCGCCAAGCCACCGATCTCCTGCGCAGCTAACTGGCTGCGCTCGGCCAACTTTCGCACCTCGACCGCGACTACTGCGAAGCCCCGGCCCTGATCTCCGGCACGAGCAGCTTCGATGGCGGCGTTGAGCGCCAGCAGATTCGTCTGGTATGCGATCTCTTCGATCACCGAGGTCTTCGATGCAATTTGCTTCATGGCTTCAACGGTTTCTTTGACCGCGTTGCCGCTCTCTTCCGCCGCCAGCGCTCCTTTTGCCGCTGCCTGCTCCACTTGCCGGCTATTGTCGGCATTTTGGCTGATGGATGCGTTCATCTGCTCCAGGCTGGAGCTCATCTCCTCCACCGACGCTGCTTGTTCACTTGTTCCCTGGGAAAGACTCTGCGAAGAGGAAGAAACCTGTTGGGCGGCAGATGCGACCGCGGCAGATCCTTCGCGGACATCTCTGATAATTCCTGAGAGCCGGCCGCTCATCTCGTGCATCGCTTGCTGCAGCTTTCCGGTTTCAGATTGATTGGTGACAAGAATCTCCTTGGTCAAGTCGCCGGCGGCAATACGCTGGGCGTGTTCGACCGCCTGCTGGATCGGAACCGTAATGCTTCTTGTAATGCTGATTGCCACCAGCGGAGAAACAATCAAAGTAACGACGAGCAGCAACAAAGCGATTCGGCGCCCCGCGGCATAGGATTCCTGGCCCTCCTTGATGCTTTGTTCCAGTGCGGCAGTTTGAAGGTCAATGAACTTGCCCCACGTAGCGCGGTACGTATCGAGCGCCGGGATAACCTCTTCGCTCAAAGCAGACATCGCCTGGTCGCGTTTTTTATCGGCCAACAGCTTCTTGGCGTTTTCCCGTGCAGAAATATAAGCCTGCCGGTGTTGTGTGACCACCTCAAACATCTCCCGCTCCTGGGAAGAGCTGAGGCCTTTTTCGATCTCCGCAACTTGCGTGGTGATCTGGTGGGTGATGCCTTCATTCTCCTGGTTCAGCTTCTTCTCTTGGTCAGGGTTAGTGTTCTCGAACAATTGCAGGGTGATGCGGGCGTTCGTGATCGAGTTCTCAATCGTCTGGTGAGTCAACTCGACGGTATGGTATCGCTTCTGCATCGAAGCCGACATGTCGGAATTCAGCCGGCCGAGCCAGCTCAGTCCGAATCCACCCGCCGCAATTACAAATAACAGGATGATGCCGAAGACAACTCCAAGCCGTGTGCCTATTTTCTGATCTTGCCAAGTCTTCATGGTTCTCCGCCTCTCGAATTTTCCGTCGTAAACTAAGCTTGTGCCTGCAGACTCGACTGCATTACTTCCCGCAGCAAACTGGGAACATCGATGATCAAGCCGACGCGACCGTCTCCCAGAACCGTGGATCCCGCAATGCCCGGCACGGCTCGAAACGCTCTGCCCAGCGGCTTTACTACGGTCTGCATTCCACCCAACAATTCGTCCACGGCGATTCCCGCATAACTATCGTTGATCTTGACCACTACGATGTTCTCCCGCTTCGGGCTATCACCGGGCAGGCTGAAAGCGTGCCGCAATCTCACATAGGGCAAAGCGCCGCCGCGCAGGCTGAGAATTCCGCTGGCTTCTGAGCTGCGCTGTTCCGCAGGCAATTCCGTACACTCGGTTACATGCTCCAACGGGACGACAAAAGTTTCAGATCCTACCCTTACGGAGAAACCTTCGATGATGGCCAAGGTCAAGGGCAGGCGGATAGTGATGACGCTGCCCTTGCCGGACGTGCTTGATATCTCCACCGTGCCGCGCAGGCTGTCGATATTGCGCCGCACAACATCCAGACCAACACCACGCCCGGAGAGATCCGTAACTGATTCAGCGGTAGAGAATCCGGCCTGGAAAACCAAGTCGTAAATGTCCTGGTCCCGAATTTCGTCCTTCGCAGACACGAGGCCGGCGCGTTTTGCTTTCTCCAGGATCCGTGTGCGATCGAAGCCTGCTCCGTCATCCTGCAGCGTTACAAGCACGTTTCCACCGCTGTGCGCGGCTCTAAGCCTTATCACTCCGCAAGGATTCTTGCCGTGGCTTTCGCGCACGTCCGGCTTTTCCAGGCCATGGTCGACCGCGTTGCGTACCAGGTGCAGCAGAGGATCCTTCAACTGCTCAAGCACGGTGGTATCAACTTCGACGTCTCCTCCGAGCACTTCAAGCCGCGCCATCTTTCCGTGGCTCCGGGCAAGATCTCTTACCGAGCGCACAAGCTGACGAAATAATGGCCCGACTGGCACCATTCGAATGCTCATCACTTCACTCTGCAAATCCATATACAAGCGCTCTGCTTCGCGATGCATCTCCAGGATGGCGCGCCCTTGTTCGGTGCCAAGTTTTTCAATCATCCGGCGCAAGCGACCCTGTGCAATCACAATTTCGCCGGTCAGATTCAACATGTGGTCGAGTTTCTCTACATCGGCGCGCAATGTACGAGGGCCGGCATTCGGGAGCGTATCGCTCTTTACCGCTGAACTGGATTCTCCTGTGGCTCCGTTGGCCCTGACGACCCTTTTTGATCGCTTCTCTACTTCGCGTGCAATCTCTCGTCTGAGATCCTGTTGTCCATGCGTGAGTTCGTGGTTCCCAGCCGATGCCGTCGACACCATCGTGCGCAGCTCATCCACCGCTTTCAACAACAGCGATACCAATTCCCCGGTGGGCTGCGTGTGCTGCTCACGAAAGAGGTCGAGCAGATCCTCTACAACATGAGCAAACCCGGCGAGTTCGCTGAGTTCCAACGAGGTCGCATTTCCCTTGATGCTGTGAGCCACCCGGAAAATGCTATGCACGTGTTCCGGATCAGGTGGACTAGATTCCATCTGGACAAGTACTCGTTCCATGGTGTCCAGACCTTCCTCTGACTCGGCGAGGAACGACGCAAGGACTGCTTCACGATCAAAATCCGCTAAATCCACCGTTCCTCCTTCCTGCGTGCAAATTCCCGTATGGGAGACCTTCGCTACACCTGGTCAAAACTCTTGATCATCGTGACGCCATCGGCTACGTGAAACACCAGCCTGCGCCCATGTTTTCCCGAGACTTCCCTCTCCACGATGGGAATACCGGCGGAGCGAAGAAAACTTTCGGCCAAGTCGACGTTCCTTGTTCCCACCGATTGCGATAAATCGACAGCGAATGCGCTGGATCCGCCGAAAACTTTCGCCTGCAAATTCCGCACCTCGCATCCCAAGGCCAGCACTTCGCGCAGAAGTTCAGGATTTGCGATATTGCCGTATCGCAGACGGTTCGGCCCCTCGGCCTGCCCCTCAGGCAGCAGATAGTGATTCATTCCTCCCGCCCGCTTATGCCGGTCCCAGAGGCAAACGGCCGCGCAGGAGCCGAGTATAGTGGAGATGGTCATCGGTTCGCGCGTCACAAATACCTGCCCGGGGTAGAGAAAGTGTCGCGGCTGATTCGGGTCCGACGGCTCAAAATTCTTCATCACCTCGGCAGGTAGAACCGCAGGATTAAATTTGGGGGAATTATCTTTCATGCTCTCATTCCTGATCCTTCCGCACCGGTGGCCGCATGGCCGGTCGGACCGAATAAAGGTTTGGCAGCTTCTCGGGAAAGAAGTTTGAAGATTTCCATGTCTGACCGCTCGAACTCGGACTTCTGCGGCAATAGACGCAGGATCGCCAGGACCGCTATGGTTTGGTCCCCAACCGTGATGGGAATAAACGCCTGCGCCTTGGCCATTCCTCCGGCTTGGTCGCGAACTCCGAATTCCACGTGACACTCTCCGCGCATCATGCGCTGAAGACCTGCATCCCCCAGAGTGCGCAGCAAATCGTACTCTTCGAGATCAATTCCGAATGACCAAAACACTTCAAAAGTCTTGCGTCTACGATCAAGCTGGAACAGGCCCATTTCTTCGGAGCCGAGGAAGTTTGCAACGATCTCGCGCACGGCCTCAATTGCATCCTCCTGCCCGCTGCTTTCGAGCAGCCGCTTACGAGCGGTTCGAAGGCGCACATCGTTCATCGGTTCCGCGGCGGCAGCGGCTTTTGCTCCGTATGCGTTGCTCTTATCACCGGGCATGAAGATCCTTATTCATGGAAAATCATTCTTGCTTTGTTTCGACCGAGTGTGCCAGCCTTTCCGCGTGTTACTCGCCCAGGTAACTCTCCAGCAAAGCGACTAGTTCGGTACCGTTCACCGGCTTCGTGATGTAGTCATTACAGCCGCTCTGGAATCCCGCCTCCATGTAAGACTCTTCGCCGCGGGTGGTCACTAGAACAATGGGAATCTCGCGTGTGCCCGGCTGCTGACGCATCATCTTGCAGGCCTCAAATCCGTTCATACGGGGCATTACTACGTCCATCAAAATCAGGTCCGGATGCTCTTGTTGCGCCTTCTCCACTGCTTCCTGCCCGTCGCATGCGGTTACACACTGGTAGGACGTGCGTCTTTCCAGAATCTCCCGCTCCATCATCAAGGCTGTCTTGGAGTCATCAACCACAAGGATTTTCTTTGCCATTCTTAACCTCGCACTCCCGTGCAGTCGTGGTAACTCGCACCCGGCAAGGCCGAACTGTGAGGCGATCCCGATCTCATTAGAAAGGTCTAACACAGCGTAATGTCACTCGATAGTTACGGGCGTAATGGAGAGAGGAGAAAAAAACCGACCTGCGGCTATCGACGAAGCATGAAAAACAGGCGGAGATTTGCTGGGGCACGGTTTTCACCGCTTGATCTAAGTCGGTAGATCGCGGGATCAAGCTTCCGCATCAGGTGGATAAGGTTGTAAGGTAGAAACATCACTAAGCAATGACCAAACCGAGATTTTCGGAGAGATCTAATGGCAGGCGAAACTGAAGTAGCACCCCTTTCGTCCGAAGAATTGCGCAAGATGCATGCGTATTGGCGAGCCTGCAATTATCTTTCGGCAGGCATGATTTATCTTCGCGCGAATCCCCTCCTGCGCGAACCGCTGAAACCGGAACACATCAAGAACCGGCTTCTGGGCCATTGGGGATCGGATCCCGGTCAATCCTTGATTTGGGTTCACCTGAACCGGCTGATCCGAAAGTATGATTTGGATGTAATTTACATTGCCGGCCCCGGCCACGGTGCCCCGGCCACTCTCGCCAACTGCTATCTCGAAGGTCATTACTCTGAGATTTATCCCGACAAGAGCCGCGATGAAGCCGGTCTGCTCAAGTTCTTCCAGCAATTTTCTTTTCCCGGCGGAATCGGTTCGCACTGCACGCCGGAGACTCCGGGCTCGATTCATGAGGGCGGCGAGCTTGGCTATTCCGTCTCGCATGCTTACGGAGCAGCGTTCGACAATCCTGATCTCATCGTAACCGTCGCGGTTGGCGATGGCGAGGCCGAGACCGGGCCACTCGCAACCTCCTGGCATTCGAATAAATTTCTGAACCCGATTCGCGATGGCGCCGTCCTTCCCGTCCTGCACCTCAACGGCTACAAGATCGCAAATCCCACCATCCTGGCGCGCATTCCGCACGAAGAACTGGAAGCGCTGCTGACCGGGTACGGGCACAAGGCGTACTTCGTTGAAGGCGATGATCCCGCTGTGATGCATCAGAAAATGTCCGCAACGCTAGAACAGTGCATTCTGGAGATTCGATCGATCCAGCAGCAGGCTCGCTCTAGCGGACAGGCGACTCGCCCACGCTGGCCCATGATCGTCCTTCGTTCTCCGAAGGGATGGACGGGACCAAAGGAGGTTGGTGGGCACAAGGTCGAAGGCACGTGGCGAGCGCACCAGGTCCCAGTAGCTGATCCAGTCACGAATAAGAAGGACCTTAAAATCGTGGAAGACTGGATGCGCAGCTACAAACCCGAAGAACTCTTCGATGCCAACGGAACTCTCATACCAGAACTACAAGCGCTTGCACCATCCGGCGAGCGGCGCATCTCAGCTAATCCGCACGCCAATGGCGGACTGCTGCGCAGGGAACTCGCGTTGTCCGACTTTCGCGATTATGCAGTCGAAGTGAAGGCGCCGGGCGGAATGTATGCCGCGCCCACTGACGTGCTCGCGCATTTTCTTGCCGAAGTGATGCGCCGCAACATGAACTCATTCCGCGTCTTCGGACCAGATGAAACCGCATCCAACCGGCTCACGGAGATTTATGCTGCGTCGAAAAAAACCTGGCTTGCCGAATTCAAGCCGGACGACGCTGACGGGGGTGAACTGGATGTCGCCGGACGCGTCATGGAAATTCTGAGCGAGCACACGCTCGAAGGCTGGTTTGAAGGCTACGTGCTCACCGGCCGCCACGGATTTCTCTCCAGCTACGAAGCTTTCATTCACATCATCGATTCCATGTTCAACCAGCACGCCAAATGGCTGGAGAAATCGAAGAAAGAACTTGACTGGCGCGCTCCAATACCTTCGATCAACCTTCTCATCACATCTTTGGTGTGGCGGCAGGATCACAACGGATTTACGCACCAGGATCCAGGATTTCTTGATGTGGTTACCAACAAGAGCCCGGACGTGGTGCGCATTTATTTGCCGCCGGATGCAAACTGCCTGCTCAGCGTGACGGATCATTGCCTCCGCTCGCGGGATTACGTGAACGTTATTGTCGCCGACAAACAGGATCATCTCCAGTACCTCACGATGGCGGATGCCGTCATCCATTGCACCAAGGGCATCGGCATCTGGGACTGGGCCTCCACCGATGACGGCGAGGATCCAGACGTGGTGATGGCCTGCGCCGGTGATATCCCGACCATGGAGTCTCTCGCCGCAGTGGCAATTCTGAAAGAGCACTTCAAGGATCTGAAAATTCGTTTTGTAAACGTAGTGGATCTCTTCCGTCTCAAGCCAGACACTGAGCATCCACACGGGCTCTCCGATCGGGATTTCGACTCGCTCTTCACCACCGACAAGCCCGTCATCTTCAACTTTCACTCCTATGCCTCGCTGATTCACAAACTCAGTTACCGGCGCAAGAATCATGACAACATTCATGTGCGGGGATACAAAGAGAAAGGCAATATAAACACTCCGCTGGAACTCGCCATCATCAACCAGATCGATCGCTTCGACTTAGCCATCGATGTCATCGACCGCGTTCCGCGTCTGCGCTCCGTCGGTGCTCATGTCAAAGAATGGCTGAAAGGCCAGATTATTGAGAGCATCGCCTACGCTCACACCGAGGGCATCGATAAAGAAGAGATTCGCCACTGGAAGTGGCCGGGTTAAGAATGGCAAAAGATCAAGCCAAAAGAAATGGCCTCATCCTGGTACTCAACAGTGGTTCGTCGTCGCTCAAGTTTGGTGTTTATGTACGCGGCGCGACCGACGAAGAGCCGCTGCTGACTGGGAGTGCCGATGGTATCGGACGGGATAACGGGTCGTTGCATATTCGTTCCTCCGATGGAACCTCGCTGCTGCGGCGCGATTGTACTCACGAATCGCAGAGCGATGCACTCGCCGCTCTCGCTGAGGCGGTCAGGGGACATATTGACGGCGTGACGGCGGCCGTCGGGCACCGTATCGTGCATGGTGGACCTGAGCTTCGCAAACATCAAATCATTACGCCGCACGTTCTCGATCAACTCCGCTCCGCAACGCACTTTGCTCCGCTGCATATTCCGCAAGCTTTATCACTGATCGCTTCGGCGCAGTCGATCTTTTCTTCCGCCACGCAGTTTGCCTGCTTCGACGATTCTTTTCATCAAACCATGCCGGAAGTCGCATTCCATTTCGCCATCCCGCAACGTTACGCGGATGCGGGCATTCGCCGCTATGGCTTTCATGGGATTTCTTACGAATCATTAGTGCATCATTTTGGCGCCCAGGTGCCGCAGCGAGCCATCTTCGCTCATCTCGGCAACGGATCAAGCCTGTGCGCGCTTCGCAACGGGATGTCGGTCGATACTACGATGGGCCTCACTCCGACCGGTGGTATTCCCATGGCCACGCGATCCGGCGACCTTGATCCCGGAGTAATCATCTATCTTCTGCGAAACGGCAAACTCGACGCAGACAAACTGGAAGATCTACTCAATCATCAGAGCGGCCTTTTTGCTCTCTCGTGCGGGGAAGGGGATGTGAAGGCGCTCGAAGAGCGTGCCGGTTCGGGAGATCAGAAAGCTCAACTCGCGCTCGATATTTTCGCTTTCTCCGTGCGAAAAACAATTGGAGCTTACCTCGCATTGCTGGGAGGCGCCGACCTGCTCGTCTTCACCGGCGGCATCGGAGAACACAGCGAGCCCATTCGCGCCGCATCCACCCAGGGCCTTGAAGCGCTTGGGCTCACGTCAGACAAAATTAAAGTTATCCCCACGGAGGAAGAGCGACAGATCGCGCGCCATTGTCGCCAAATGTTGATCGCCCAGAGCGTGACCGAATGATTCCGCAGACATCCAGCCGCGGAAAGACTTGAGTACGTTTCTTGGCCCTACGGGAACCGAACATCTAAACTGTAGATTTCCTGCGTGCTCTTATCTCGCATCAGCAGCGGCGAATCATCCGGAGCGAGCCCGACCCAGAACTCCCATGGATCGAAGCCCCGCGGAATATCCTTCAAGCTGAGCAAGTGCTCGACCTTGCCACTCGCTACATTCACGCGCACGATGTCGTCGATCTTGTCGGGATAGTCTTCCGCGTAGATATATTTGCCATCGTGCGACCAGTTCTCGAAAGCGAACCGTGAAACGGCGAGCTGCCTCCAGGATTTCTTTTCCGTGTCGTAGAGCATCAGCTTGCTTGAGTCGGCGGAAAGGGCCGCGCTGTAGCGCCCGTCGCGCGAGCAGCGCGGACTGAAAAGATTTTCCGAATCCGGCACGTCTGAGACTTGCCCTGTCTTGACGTCTGCTATGTGAATGTTGGGGCCAGAAGTTTTTCCGTATTCCAGCCACGGCATCCCCGCAAAAACAATTGCGTCACCCTTTGGTGTCCACGTGGGATCGCCTTGATTGTTATCCTCTGAAGTCACTTCACGAGGCGTGCCACCATCAGCCGGCATCACAAATATCTTCCATGGCCTTCCGGGACGCGACGCCATGAATGCGATCTGACCTCCGTCAGGCGACCAGCACGGCATGTGCGCGAGCATCGGCGCGTAGGTGAGTTGCATACGCGAAGATCCGTCCGCTTTGCTGCGCCACAGCGTGAGATCAGGATGCGACACATAGACGATCCACTCGCCATTCCGCGTCGTATCGGCCTCTCCGGCCGATACCCCCGGCAGAGCGATAGAGAACTGTTTCGACTTGCCATCGAGTTGGATCAGATCGAAACGCCGCTGCTGGCCGATGACGAATAACTTTTTTCCATCTGGGCTCGGCGTCGGATTGCTAAACAGGAGCGGACCCACGGTCAGCTGAGTCGGTTCAATACGCGCCCGGCCAAAGAGATCGCGCAACCATGACGTGGCTTCGTGAAGCGCCCAGATATTCTGCGTATGGTCGCGAGTGGATTCGAACAGAAAATATTTTCCGTTCGGCGTCCAGGCTCCGCCGAACTCCTGCGCAGGCTTGTTCCACTCCGGTAAAACCGGGTGCAGGTTTTTTCCTTCCGGCGAAATTTCCCACAAGCTAGAAGTGCGCTGGTCGGTATTGCGGATGGTAAAGAGCAACTTGCCACCATCGGGAGAAAATCGGGGAGCGAAGGGAATCCCGGTAACGGTGATCAGCTCATGCGAATCGGATCCGTCGGCATTGCAGACGAACAGAGTAGATTGCCTTGCATATACGATGTGTTGGCCATCCGGTGCCCAGCTTGCGGCGTGGGCGAGAATGTCCCCTACCGGCCGGAGCGAACCGGCGGGGAGCGGCAATATCCAGACTGGCCATTCGGTGTCGGAGCCTTCGGCTTCCCCTTTCACCAGCAACTCAGAACGTCCGGGAAAAAAATCGTAAACATCGGCGCTCGCCAGCGATACCGGGACAGGTGCAGTTTCTCCACCTGAAGTGGAGACCTGCATTAAAACGGAGTGTCCGCTGACATACTCTGAAAAATACAAGCGGGTTCCATCGGTAACTAAGGAGCGCTTCGAGGTGCCGTCGCTGGTGATCTGCAACGACGAAATTACGGAAGGCGGAGATTCGGGCGATCGGAGAAACAGAATTATCCCCACCAAAGCTGCTAATGCAACAACACCAGCAGCCAACCGCGGCGCCTTGCTCGGCTTGGGGTGAGGGGCGGCCGTGGTGAGGGCAGTCGCGAACATGGCGCGGATCCTATCCTTTGAATCCGGCACGCGTGGCGCAGCCGGCGGGGCGGTCAAGGCTTGGCCTGACTCGACTTCGCGGCGCAGTCGCTGCAAGTCGGCCCGCATCTCGGCGGCGCTTTGATAACGGTGTCCGGCATCCTTCTCGAGCGCTTTCCGCACGATACGTTCCAGTTCGGCTGGAGTCCCGGCGCTGAATTGCAATGGCCAATCCGGCACGCTATGAATCAAGGATTCAAAAAACGCAGCGGTAGTTTGTCCCTTGAAAGGCAGAACGCCCGTCGCCATCTCGTAAAGAACCACGCCGAAGGAAAACAGGTCGGTGCGGGAGTCGAGTGGCCGGCCCAGGGCCTGCTCCGGCGACATATAAGGGATGGTTCCCAGGGCGTATCCGGGGCGCGCAGGATCGTCCGGCGACTGCGTGACATCTCCAAAAGTGTTTCCGCTCAGAACGGCTTCGTCGCCCTCGGTCAACTTGGCCAGACCGAAATCCAGAATCTTCGCGTGTCCTCGCTTGGTCACAAAAATGTTCGTCGGATTGATGTCACGATGAATGATGCCATGGGTATGAGCGGCATCGAGGGCGTCTGCGATCTCGGCGGCCAAAGAAACCAGAGTTTTCGTGTCCACCGGGCGGCCGGCAATACGATGCTTCAGCGGCAGCCCATCCAAGAATTCCATGGCGATGAAGGCCTGGCCATCCTGCTCGCCGATGTCGTAAACGGTGCAAATATTGGGATGATTCAGTGCGGATGCGGCCTGCGCCTCGCGCTGAAAACGGGCTAGCGCCCGCGGATCGCGGGCAAGCGCATCGGGCAGGAACTTGAGCGCCACAAAACGGTGCAGGCGCGGGTCTTCTGCTTTATAAACCACACCCATCCCGCCGCCGCCGAGTTTTTCAACAACTATGTAATGCGAAACAGTCCGCCCGATCACGTTCAAAAAATCCTACGTCCCCGGCGACGGCAAGTCAATGAAGGCAACCGCCTAGCCAGTAAGGTGTAGACGGCGGTGGAAGTTTGCCCGCGATGCCGAGGTTCAACGCAGAAAAACGTGCTCGTAGTCTTCTACGGTAATGGTGGATTTTCGAAGGCTTCCGTTCGCGATGCTATACGCGGCCAGTATGTGATTCTCGACGATCAGGATCTCCTTGTCGTTGATCCAGCCCACCAGCGTGGCATGCGGTAGAAAGGCCAGCCGACGCGGCGCGCCTTCACCGTTCCTCACGTTCACACTCTTAACTTCGACCGCCGGAAGATCCAGCAATGCTTTGCGAATGTCCTTCGACTCTTCCGGATTCGCTTGTCCCTGCCCCGCTAGTTGGATCGGCGTGTTTGGTTTGGAAGTGGCATTGATCGTCAAGGCAACGGAGCCGAGGTCAGGAGCGAGTTGACCGTTCTGCGTATAAAAGCTCACGTCGTAGTCGGGATTCTTGTACGCCGCTAACTCATCGAACACAGTTATTACCTTGCCGCGAAGCCGCAGCAGGGTCCGATCATCACTCTGATTCGACCATCCGCAACAACCGGTGTCGGGAATAGCTTCCAGAATGGCGTCTGCGTCCGCAGCATCCAACACTCGATGCAATGGGGGATCGAGTGGTTTTGCCGTCCATTTGCCCGCATCTTCTATATAAGCGGAGGTCGACTTATAAATCGCTTGCGTTTGTCCCGCCACAAACTGCGTCAGCAGAAAGAATTTTCCGACTCCATCGCCAGGAATCCAGACTTCCTCGTAAGGACAGGTTTCTTCGCAAGCTCCGGTCTTGCACGAACAATCAGGAAGTGTGATCGACGCAATCTCTTCCCGGTTCGCCCCGTCAAGGTCTGTACGCCAGCCTGTCCAAGTCAGTCTGTTAGAGAGATCCACCCCGTCGCGCTGCAGACGGCGTGCCTGGTTCGAGAACCAAAATGGATGTGTCCCGTCTGCCGAAAGAAATGACTCAGGCGCCGACTCGGTGATGGCCAAGTTCGATCCCACTGGGGCGGTCGTTCTGGAAACCTCGCGCGTTAGGGTAGTCGCCGTGTGGCCGTTCCAGAACCAAATCTTCTTCTCGGCTGCAAAGTCGCCCTCCGTTAGCGGCAGAGCCACGGCGGGAGCAACTAGGATCTGCCCCTGAGCATTGACTTGGAAGTTTTGCGGCGATGCCGGTGTTTCGGCGGGAATCTTGACCACCAACTTCTCCGCGAATGTGGTGGAATCATACTCCACCGCTTCGCCGGGCGCGCGCAGTACCCAGATGCGCTTATTCTGTGCGGCGAGGGGAAAAGCAAAGGTAAGCGCGAAGCAAACTATTAAGATAAGCTTCTGCATGAGTTTTTTCTCGTGAATGTCAAAATGATTGTAAATCGTAGACCCGTTCGCCTCGCCGCTTTGCGTACAATAGAGAGCGAATCCAAATGAGCGTCCATCGCGAGAATCCAATGACAACGACAACGACCACCCCTCCGCAAGTTCGTTCCCTAACCGCGCCGACAGAACTTCCCGAGGTGCCGTTGACGACCGAAGGCTACGGCGTGCTGCATCAGATGATGCGATTTCGCTGGACGGCATGGCGAGCCCTGCCTGAGGCTACGAGATCATCTATCGCCAGCGAGGCGGCGACCGTGCTGGGTGAAATGGAACAGGGATCAGCGGGGCAATCGGCACTTTTTTCACTGATCGGGCACAAGGGCGATCTGATGTTCGTACACTTCCGCAATTCTTTTGCCGACCTCAACCAGGCGGAACTTAAACTAGCCGGCCTGCGCCTGAGTGAATACTTTGAGCCCACGTCTTCGTATCTTTCCATCATCGAACTTGGCCTTTACGACTCGACGCTTAAAATCTACAAGGAACTCGCCGCGCAGGGGATCCAGCCATATTCCGACCAATGGAAAGCTGAGATCGAATGCAAACTTGAACGGCACCGCGAGGCTATGCATCCCAGACTGTTTCCGCCAATCCCGCCGAACCGTTATATCTGCTTTTATCCGATGGATCGGCGGCGCGGAGAAGATAAGAACTGGTACACCCTCCCCATCGAAGAGCGTGCACGCCAGATGAATGAGCACGGTCTGGTGGGCCGACGCTATGCTGGCGAAGTGAAGCAGATTATTACCGGGTCGATCGGCTTCGATGACTGGGAGTGGGGGGTTGATCTTTTCGCCGACGATCCGCTGGTCTTCAAGAAATTAATCTATGAAATGCGCTTCGACCATGTCAGCGCTGTCTACGCGCTGTTCGGGCAGTTTTATGTAGGCGTGCGTTGCCCCGCGGCGTCGTTGGAGAAGTTACTAAGCGGAGAGCTGCCAAAGTAGCCCTTGGCGATTAGCAGTTAGCAATTGGCTTTGTGCCGGCACCAGCCATGCTGTCGCTACAGAGTCGAGCTAATCGCTAACGGCCAATTGCTGATGGCGAATCGTAGTCAACTGGAGAGATATGGCAACCCTCGGACTCATTGAATACAAAGATGCCAGCCCGGAAGTGCGCGCCGTTTATGACGACATCATGGCGACGCGCAAGACCGACTGGATCAACAATTTCTGGAAAGCAATCGCGCACGACCCCGCAACTCTGAGACGCACCTGGGAAGATATCAAACAGATCATGGCCCCTGGAGCGCTCGACCCGTTGACCAAAGAAATGATTTATGTCGCCGTCAGCGTGACCAACCAGTGCCACTACTGCATTGCCTCGCACACTGCGTCAGCGCAGAAAAAAGGTATGACTGATGCCATGTTCAAAGAGTTGATGGCGGTGGTCGGGATGGCGAACGAAACCAACAAGATGGTGACTGGCTATCAGGTGGAAATCGACGAGCAGTTCAAAAAGTAGCAGATGAACCTGGGATCATCTCAGGGCTTCTTTGCGCGCTCGAAATTAAACTCACACTGTTTCATATCGACCCTGCGGCCACGGAAGCGAACGCCTTCCGCTTCCAATCGCAGCCGCTGTTCGATCGCCGAATCTCCGCGCAGTTTGATTTCTCCTCCCGCTCCTAAAACGCGCTGCCACGGCAAACCAAACCCGCGATGCAATACTCTCGCCACCAGTCGCGCCGCGCCCGGCAGTCCTGCCGCGCGAGCAACGGCTCCGTAGGTGGAAACTTTACCGACGGGAATCCGGCGTATAGCGCCTTCGATGCGAAGGCGCATCTTTGAGGATTGATCTGGAGAAGATTGATCTGCAGAAGACTTATCTTGAACCGGTTTGCCCGGATTTTTATTACTGACGCGCTTTCTCGATTTGTTGCTTCCCGTCTTCACAGCGCAATCCATCCTATGCGAATCAGGTATAGCGATCCCACAGACACCAGCAGCCACAAGATGATCCCCTGCAGCAGCGGTCGATGGCCTACTCGTTTGATGGTTGCAACTGAGATGCCGCTGCCGATCAAGAACAGAGTCGCGGTCAATCCGACCTTGGCGAACTTTACCGCGAGCGAGTAGGCGTGGGCTCCGCCAGGAAGATACGTGTTGCAAACCGCCGCGAGGCAAAAGAATCCAATGAACCATGGCCACTGGATCTTTGCCTTGGCGCCGCGCACCACTGCGGTCGCAACCGAAAGCGGAACAATCCATAACGCCCGCGCCAGTTTTACCGTGGTCGCAATCGCCAAGGCTATGGTTCCGTACTTCGCCGCCGCGCCCACCACCGAACTGGTGTCATGAATGGCTAACGCCGCCCACAGTCCAAACTGCGATTGCGTCAGCTTAAAGCCGGAACCAATGGATGGAAAAATCAACAGCGCGACGGAGTTCAGCACAAACACAGTTCCCAGAGCGATCGCCATTTCTTCATCGCTGGCCTGGGTGATAGGTCCTACCGCGGCAATGGCGCTTCCCCCGCAGATCGCGGTGCCAGTAGAAATGAGGAATGCAGGCACTCGCTGGACTCGGAGCAGCGCCCCCAATCCCATGCCGGCCAACAGAGCGAAACTGATGCCCAGCATGGTGTAAACGAATCCGTGACGGCCAGCCTGGATGACTTGATGCAGGTTCATTCCGAAGCCCAGCCCAACAACGGAAGCCTGAAGAAGATACTTGGAAGATTTCTTGGCTAGGTCCCCGTAAGGATGCGGCAATGTGAGGCCAAACAGCAGCCCCAAAGCCAGTGCGACCGGCGGAGAGACAAAACTGCTGGCGCTGACCAGCAGGCAGAGTATGAATATGACGCGAGAAACCATTCAAGGAAGCCGAGGCGCTTGCGGATTACGCGCGACAGACACAACCTGCCGCACATGCTCACAACCTGCGGGCCCGACTACGCCGCCTTGCGGAACGAATCGACGGCTTCCGCTTCGGAATTGTAGACGTCAAAAACCGTAAGCAATTTGGTGACCTGCAGCAAATCGCCAACGCGTTTCGTCAAATTCGTCAATTTGATCGTGCCACCGGCGTTTTGCGCGGTCGTGCGCAAGGCCACGAGCGTTCCCAGTCCGCCAGAATCGATGTAATTCACTTCCCCCAGGTTAAGCACGATGCGATTATTTTCGGAAATTGCCTTCTTTACCGTCTCCCGTAGGAGAGAAGATTCTTCGCCAAATACAATACGGCCGGTGCAATCCACAATTAAGATTCCATCATTAGTTTTTGTTGCCAGTTTCAATTGCATCACGTATCCTCCTTCCGGCGCAGCGAGCCCTCATTCGACACAAAAATCTGCAGACCAATATCGACGCACTAGAGTATGCCTTGCTCTTTGCTTTTAGCAAGCCTTCCAGCGAAATGACAGCGCGACCATCCCGTCTACGATCACGTATAATCGACACTTCCGGCTCATGAGCTACACCGTCCTGGCGCGCAAATATCGTCCGCAGAAATTCTCCGAAGTTATCGGACAAGAACACGTTACCCGCACCTTGCAGAATGCTCTGGAGCAGGGGCGTACCGCGCACGGCTACATCTTCAGCGGCCATCGCGGCATTGGAAAGACCACGGTGGCGCGCATTCTTGCGGCGGCTTTGAATTGCAGGTCATCCGATAAACCGGTGGCGGAGCCTTGCGGAATCTGTGAATCCTGCACAGAGATTCGAGCCGGCAATGCGGTCGACGTAATCGAAATCGACGCCGCCACGAATCGTGGCATCGACGAAATCCGCGAACTGCGCGAGGCTGCACGCTACCGGCCCGCACGCGACCGCTTCAAAATTTACATTCTCGACGAAGCTCACCAGATTACCGACGCAGCCTTCAACGCATTGCTGAAGACGCTGGAAGAGCCGCCGGATCATATTGTCTTCATGCTGGCAACTACGCAGCCCGAGGATATTCCGCAGACGATTCGCTCGCGCTGCCAGCACTTCAGCTTCCGCGCCGTGAAATTCGATGCGATCGTGGCGCAGTTGCGCGATCTCGTCGGCCGCGAAAACATCGAAGCCGATGACGACGCCCTCGCGCTGCTTGCCGAAGCCGGCGACGGTTCCATGCGCGACGCGCTGTCGATCCTCGATCAGGCGATTGCATCCTCTAGTGGCAAGCTTACGGCTGATTCGGTACGCAATCTGGTCGGAGCGGCGCCAGCGCACATTCTCGAAGAAGTGATGCAGGCGGTCGCGCGCGGCGCCAGCGAAGACGTGTTGCGGCAGGTCGACCATCTCATTAGCGAAGGCCATAGCCCGACTCATTTCGCGCGGCAGATGGTGCGCTTCCTGCGTAATGCTACGGTCGCTAAGGTTGCGGGCAAGGATTCTTCGTTGTTGCAAATTTCGAGTGAAGAGCGGGATCGGGTCGAGCGGATTGCGGACCAGTTCGGTGAAGAAGACCTCACTCGTCATCTGCAAATCATGCTGCGGACGCATGGCGAGCTTGGCTATAAGCAAGAGCAGCGATTTCATCTTGAGCTCGGCTTGCTGAAGATGGCCCACGCGCAGCGCTTGTTGCCGATCGAACAACTGCTCAGCGACATGACCGGTTCTTCAGGTGCTTCGGGCGCTGGAGTTAACAATTCCAGAACCGCGGCCCGCCCTTCGATTGTGGCTTCGTCCGCCGGAGAATCACGACGCACGGATGCGCTTCCATCCACTCGTCCGAATCAGGTTTCGCCTTTCGCCGCTGATTCTGCACGCAAGGTTGGTCCGCGGCAGGAAACTTCGACCGAGACATTTTCCGACGGTCCTTTTTCCAATAATCAGCTGCCCGCTGAGGGAGCGCGTGCGGGGAACTCATCTGTGCGCGTGATCATGGGCGTGGCTGCACCCGCGAGTCTCAGTGAGAGTGCACCGGAGCGAGAGGTTAGTTCATACCCTGAGCCTCATCGCGAGTTGCTGACATCTCCTCACGCTGTCGTTCAGACGGAATTGCCTCCGCAAACTTCCGAAGTCCGGCCAGTACAAAGCCCGCCCAAGGTTCCCGGCGACAGACTAAAGAGCGCTGTCCTGCAGGCGCTGATGGATGGCAACCAGCGAATCCTGGTCTCAATGCTGGAAGCAGGCGAATGGTCGGTTGAAGGAAACGAAGTAGTGATCAAGGTTTCGGAATCGCAAACCGTGGTCGATATGTCGCTGGGGGTGGACGCCAGGCGGCTGGCGATTGCTTCGGCCAGCGGCGTTTTGGGCCGAGCTGTCAAGCTGAAGATTGTCCCCGGAGCGAGCATTGCATCGCCGGAGGCGGCGCGCAACGGCGGGGCGTTGAAAACAGTCGAAAGCAGATCAGCCATGGGCGGCCGTGGCCGAGCCGAACAAGATGCCGTTGTCCGCCGGCTGCAGGACAAATTTGGCGCAGAGATTCGTACGGTGATCGATTACAAGGAGAAGCGGTAGAGCTATATGGGCGGATTCAACCTGCAAGAATTAATGTCGAAGGCTAAGTCGCAGTATGACGCCCTGCAGAAAAAGATGCAGGAAACGGTGGTGGAAGCCACGTCGGGCGGCGGCACGGTAACGGCGAAGATGGACGGGCGAAAGCAACTCCTCAGTCTGCGCATCGATCCTGAGGCGGTGAAATCGGGCGACGTGGAAATGCTGCAGGACTTGGTGCTCGCCGCAGTGAACGAAGCCGCGCGCAAAGTAGATAACGCGATGCAATCAACGGTGGGCGGCATGCTGGGCGGGCTCGGCATCGGCGGACTCTAGCGACTGGATCATCGATTGAATGATTCCTTGAAGCAATCTCCAAAATAATATGTCTAAATTTGCTGAACCGATGTCGCGGTTGATCGACGAACTGAAGAAACTACCGGGCGTGGGCACGAAGAGCGCCCAGCGGCTGGCCTTTTACATTCTGCGTGCAAGCGACGAAGACGCGGAAGCGTTGGCCGCTGCAGTCCGCGACGTCAAAGCCAGCCTGCGGCTGTGCTCGGTATGCAACAACATCACGGACGTCGACCCATGTGTCTACTGCACCAGCGCGACCCGCAACCAGCGGCTGGTGTGCGTGGTCGAAGAACCCACCAATATTGCCGCTATCGAGAAAACCAAGCACTTCAATGGCGTCTACCACGTGCTGCATGGATCGCTTTCACCCCTGCACGGTGTGGGGCCGGATCAGTTGCGCATCGCCAATCTCATCGCGCGCGTCGATGCGGGCAACGTGGATGAAGTGATCGTGGCCACCAATCCTACAATTGAAGGCGAAGCCACATCCGCCTACCTTTCGCAGCAATTGAAGCGCGCCGGGGTGAAAGTGACGCGGATCGCAATGGGCATCCCGGTCGGCAGCGACATCGAGTACACCGATGAGATCACCATGCTCAAGGCGATGGAGGGGCGCAGGGAGCTGTAAATACCGGGTTCTCGCTCTGAGCCTCTAGCTTTTAGCCAACGAACTTAAGCCCCGACTTCCAGTTCCCTTACAAGCTCAGATCGGGCTCAAGGAACACGTTAAATTCTTCCTCGGCGGAAGCCAACCCTTCGGGTAGCGTGCCACGATTGTATTCCGCCATGCGGTTCTTCCACTTGAGGAACTCGGTAATGCTCTGCGGTTCCACACGGACCTCGACACGGCGCAGGCTGGCTAGCAGCAGATTCATTTCATAGCGAAATCCAGTGGCAGTGCGAAGATTCTTCGCCGAGGGATGCGCGGTCTCGATTCTGCCGCGACGGAGTTCCAGTAATCCCCAGCCTGCCGGGAGTTCTTCGCAGTGCACCAGTCCCGCGGAAACTAAGTAGAAGCGCTCGCAGCCCACGCCCTGCTCCGGCTTCAGGCGGAATGGTTTTGCGCGGTCCGCCAGGAAATCAGAGCGCGTGACTTTGCATTCGACAAGCACGGAGTGGCAGGCGCGCTTCCATCCAATCGCATCGGGCATCTCGCCGCTTACGCAGGCTTGCTCGGAGAGCACGACTCCGCAATGATAGTTGCGCAGCCAGCGCACGGCTTTCTCGACTAGTTGGGAATGGGTCATGAATATTCAGTTGTAACTGCTGGAATCGAGCGTGGAAAGTGACTGGGAAGCTACTGACGATGAGCTCATTTTGCTTGAGATTTAATTTTTTGACGCCTCGTTGCCCGTCGGCGGACAAGCGAGGCGGCTGTCCTTACATGAGACTTCTCAAGTCGCGGGGGGATCATAGGCCTAATGATTATTGGCCGGTGCAGAAGAGTCTCGAGCAGATGGCGTTCGGCGGCGATGGTCTGGGCGGATTTTCCTACCGGAGAATATCCCTCGGCGGCGATCATCAGCGCTTCGTTCCCATTCCTAGAGATGTGATCATTCTCAATCTGAATGCGCCGGATGTAGCCGTCGTGAGCCGCATCCAGCGTGTTAGCTAGACGCAGAACTGCTGCGAGTTGGATGGCGGCCTTCTGCTCGTCGGGAAGAAGATCGCGCAGGGTTTTGTGCCTTCGCGTGGGGAGAGTTCCTCGGTGAAAGCGAGCGACGATAGCGGCGCGCTGTAGGTCCGCGGGCTTCCAGCCCAGTGGATTGCCGTGAGCGCGAATCAAGTCGAACGTCGCCTTATGATGTCCCTTCTGACCTTCGGACTTGCCAACATCGTGTAGAAGAGCTGCGGCGAGTAGGCTGGAGCGGGCGGAAGCAGCGTCCACGGAAGGCTGCCATCCCCACGCAAGCAGGCCATCGTAGAGTT
The DNA here is from genome assembly GCA_963813205.1 of uncultured Acidobacteriaceae bacterium. Lineage (GTDB taxonomy): Bacteria > Acidobacteriota > Terriglobia > Terriglobales > Acidobacteriaceae > Sulfotelmatobacter. The sequence goes on from CAWEYI010000015.1 coordinate 39,173, forward strand.
GAAGAGCTAAACTGGCTACTCGCTCGGAGTGCACGAAGTCGGGATCGAGGCCATTCGCCCAAAGCTTCATGCGGCGCGTGGCAAGCGCTTGAATTTGCTTGCCTTGGGGCAGAGCTGCGCGCCACTCCTGCCACGGAGAATTCTCACCCACCATTTTGGTGCGGTAAGCATTGATCCGCTTAGTGCGCTCAGAGAGAATTCGTTCGTGCCAACGCTTGCGCGCATCTGCGTCAGGAAAAACCTGACACTCGACTGCCGTCGACCAAAGTACGTCAAGGTCGTGCACTTCTCCCAGCAAATCCTGAATTTCTTTCAGGTCGTTGCCCCAGGCTTTATGCTCGATAGGAAGAAAGTTTTCCACGATATAACGGAATCGCTTGACGCCGATGCGGAGACTGTGAAACGCGACTTGGGACCGATTGCGCAGGGCGCGATTGTGCAGTTCGCGGGCTTCGGTCCAACGCTCGAGAGCGAGATGTTTGAACAGTGCGCTTCCCAGCCGTATACGCGAAGCTCGCACCGGAAGAGACTTGCTCCACTGCCGCCACTGTTTCGAGTCAAACTCTTCCAGCGCCGATCGAGCTTCCCGCTGCTGCTCCAGCTCGCGATGGTGGAGGACATCGAGAAGCGCCCCGGCGGCCGGATCGCTGCCGGTAAAGTGCAAAGGGCTAGAGTGAAATCCGGATTCAGCATCTTGTTGAGATTGCGTGGACCGGTCTTGGTCTCCAACGCGGGGTTGAGCGTGGCCAAGTTTTTCCACCCATTCCATCATCACCTGCACGTCGCGCAGTGCGCCCAGACGCTGGAACAGGCGCTTGCCGGCCTTCTTCATGGCCTTCCACCCGGGATCGGGATCAAGGGCCCTCAATCCGTCAGTCAGGGAGCGGCATCGGCGCAGAGCGACGCGGAGATCGTGCACCGGATCGGGACCAAAGTTGGCCGAAACATGCTCGCACTCGCCGAGAACCTGCAGCATCCAGTAGCGCAGGCCGGTGACTTTCTTGGGGCGCGTTGTGCGCGGAGCTGAGGGAGGCACGGAAGTTCCAGAATATCGCAATTTTCGTATCACTATATATTCGCCGGAGTTGACTACGATGGCCAGTGACTGTGAGGGGTCCCAGAGACTTTCACGCAGGACACTCTTCGATTCCGCGCAGAGGCAGACAAGGAGCGGACTCCCAGGCGAATTGCCAGTTACCTCCGTAATGTGCAGCCCCTTACTGTCTGGATTTAACCTTTTACTTGCAGAGTGTAGTTCGAGGAGCACCTTATTACGAACGCAAGTACATTCCATGCCAACCGGGCGGCATCGGCGCGAGCCTTTGTCCATAGCCTGAACATCCTGATCAAGTACGCACGGATGTACGGTTACGATCACAAACGAACGGAAGCCCAGTTCGAAGTCACCTGGAATGAATTGCAGCAAGGTCTGCCCGCAGCCGGAGACGGCGGCTTTCTGCTCGGAGTCTCGGACAACAAATTGCTGCTGGATGGAGTGCCGCTCGAGACCGGTCAAACAGAACGCAGCTTCGGGCAACTCTTATCCACCGCCGGGCTGGCCAGCCTGCATTTTTCCAAAGACGTTACGATCGATGATTTTACCCGGCTGGTGCGCGCCTTTACGGTAGCCGGCTCCAAAGCCCAGGACGTATCCAAGCAGATCAAAGAAGCTCTTGCCAGTGCAGGCAAGCAGAGCACGATAAAAATAAATGAAGTGAAATTTGTGGCTGCCGATCCGCTGACCGGCGACATCAGCGTCGCGGCGCAGATCGCAGCGCAAACGCTCGGGCCGGAATTCAAGCAGTGGTTGAATGATCCACAGAAACTATTGCAATTGATTGCTGCGGCAGAAGGCGCAAATTCCGGAGGAGGCGGCGGGCAAGGACAGCCTGGAGGGACGGTAGTTCCCTTCGGCAGCGTTCCAAATATTCCCGGCGGCCATTGGGTCGCAGGGCCAGCTCCTGAAGGCAACGCCGGAACGGCAACCGGTGCTGCTCCGGCTTGGGAAGGCGGCGTGGTTCCGCTGCAGGAAGCGGAAGTAGTTCAGGCCATCCGCCTGTTGACTCGATTTGGCCAGGTACAAGGAGATCCCAGCGCCAGTCCGGAAGACCTGCAAAAGGAATTGGTTCAGACCGATCCCAACATGCGGCTGAATTTGCAGCAGCTGTTGGGCAGCCTGGCCGCAAAAGCGACAACCGAGCAGGAAGACACGCCTCTTCTGATGAAGGCAGCCGAGCATATGGCGATCCGCTTCGCCTTGGAGCGTTATTCCAAGGGCGAAGTCAAAGTGAACGCCGTGCACCAGATGATGGAGCACATGAGCCGGCAGATGGATTCGCTGCGCCAGATTCTGAAGTTGCAAGAAGAGAAGATGAATAAGGCCGGCATTCTGGTGGAGTCACATGCCGACATCCTGGACCGGATGTTCTGGTCCGAAGTGCCGGAGTCCGGGAAGAAGACCGTTCTACTCTCCCATGAAGCTCCGTGTGTGCCGCCGCGCAACCTGCGGCAGTTTGTTGAAGTATTGCTGGACCGCGACGATAAGCAAACATCCGCCGAAATTCTGAATAACTACTCTGGCTGCCTGGGCACCAAGGAAATCGAGGCACGCCGAAAAGTCGCCATTGGATTGAGCCAACTGGCCGATCTCTACGCCAGACTGGGTGGCGAAGCCATGGGTAGCGCTATCCGCAAAGTCGCCGAGCAGCTTTGTGTGGAGAAAGATGCCGAACTGCAGAGCCTGCTGAGTGCGGCTTTCGTGAGGCTTAGCCAGGAGTCCAGCGCAGCGAAAAACTATCAAGCGGTGAATGCGGTATGCGCCGGGATGGAAATGTTGTTGCAACAGCGTCCCGTCATGGTGAATGATCTGCGGCCCAGAGTCGGCGTCGAGAACCGGATTCCGGAGTTTATTGAGGAGGCATTGCGCTGCGATCCAGTGCCGGCGGATCTGCTGGTGGTGTTGCGGAGAACTTGCCAAACTGGTGCCGAGCATCTGGCCGACCGGTTCTTCCGCTGCATGCGGCGGGACGAGTGCGATCGCATGGTCGAATTGGTGAAAGAGATGGGATCCCCGGCTCTGACGCAACTGCGGGAGATTTTGCGGACCGGGCAGCCAAGACAAGCCTCAGCGGTGGTTGGATTGTTGAGCCGGCTCGATGTAGGCACCCTGCTCGAACTGCTGCCCATGCGCTTGCCGGAGTGGAACCGGTTTTATCATGACATCGTCGTCCGGCAAATAGCATATGGCGCAGCTCCGGACCGGGGGCGAACGCTGCTAGAACTGGCGGAAGTGCTCGATTCGGTAGTGCTGCCTGAGGCCATTGATGAAATAGGAATGAGCGGCGACTTGACTGCGGCGCATCCTCTGATCGCCATGGCCAAGCCCGGAGAAGCTGCCTCACGGTCACCATTTGTACAACTCAAGGCCATTGAATCTCTTGGACGGTTGAAAGATGCTGAAGCAGTGCCCCTTCTGCGCGAGATTGTAGAAACAAAAAAGCGGTTTGGCTGGATTCATCACCGCGAACTTAGAATTGCTTCAGCCCAGTCTTTATCCAAAACGGATCCGCGCTATAGCGCTCAGATTCTCTCAGACAGCGGCATTGAGCCGGCGGAACTGGCGATCGCGCCTTTAGATACGGCTCCGGCATGCCCCTGGGTGAGGCAACGCCGCTACGAGCGGATGGTGCTGTCGCGCACCGTCGCGGCAACGATTGGCAGTTCGTGGGGAAAATCGAAAATTCTGATCCGCGAGCTGAGCCTGGGCGGCGGAATGGGCACAAAGGAAGATAATCTTCGCATCGGCAGCGAGGCTGATCTGGAAATCTCCCTGGGCATGCGCTCCAAGATTCGAGCGCACGTTTTGCTGCGCCGGGCTCGCGTGAATGAAGTGGGATTCGAAATTGTTAATACCGATCTCGAAAGTCGCTATCGTCTGCGCAGGCTGCTGGTGGATGCTCTAAGCCATACTCAACAAAAGAAAGAACCGGATTGGGGCGGAGACCGCAAAGGCTAGCGCAACATCCTGAATCAATTCTCGCCGAAAGCTAAAAGCCCCTGCGAGAGCAGAGGCTTTTCGCTTTTCGAAACTGTCATCGAGATATCTACTTCACTTTGACGAAGATAATAACCAGCGTGTAAAGCGCGAGCGACTCAATCAGCGCCAGGCCCAGAATCAGTGCCAGCTGAATTCCCGGACGAGCGGCTGGATTACGTGCCAAACTCTCTGCGGCAGATGCAGTCGCCTTTCCCTGCGCCAGAGCGCAGATGCCGGAGGCAAACGCCATGGAAAATCCGGCAGCGATCGCGACCCAGTTGACTCCACTCTCCGCTCCGCCCTGCGCGAAGGCCGGGACGGCGAACGAAAGCAGGGAGAGTGCCATAAACAATTTGCTTAACTTGCTCATTGTGTTTCTCCTCGTATGAAATACCGCCAGTGGGTGGTCGACGTCATACCTTGCAGACGCCCTCACGCTCGCGGCTAAACTCTCAACACAGATTCCAAAACCCTAATGCTCTTCCGATACCGCGCCTTGCAAATAAACGGTGGTCAGAAGAACGAAAATGTACGTCTGCAGCAAGGACACGCCAATGTGAAGTCCCAGAAATATAACTGGAACGCCGATGGGGACGAGCGAAAAGAAAACCAATGTGACCATGTCCCCGGCATACATATTGGCGAACAAACGAATCGTAAGCGAGAGCACCCGGGCAAGGTGGCTGATCAGCTCGATCGGAGCCATCAGCGGCGCCAGAATAGGTATCGGCCCGGCGAAATGTTTCAGATAACCAATCCCTGCGTGCTTAAATCCCTGAGTCTGGTAGTACACGAACGCGCAAATAGCACAACCCAAGGGAACGACGGGAATGGCGGTCGGCGATTCAAAGCCAGGAATCACGCCGATCAGATTACAGAACAAAATGAAGAAACCGAGTGCAGCCAGGAACGCCGTATAGGGCTCGCTATGGTGGCCGATGATCTCGTCACTCTGGCTCTGAATAAACCCCTCAACGCCTTCGAAGACATGCTGCAGCGGGACGGGACGGTCCACCGATAGTCGCGAGCGGACAAGCAGGAACAGAATCAGCAAAAATGCGAAAACCAGAAGCTCCATGGCAAACGTGTCTGGAATGGGAGTTGCCGGGTGCCGGGGTTCGATATGCAACGCCCGCAACAACGACGTAACCGGGCCCGCCAAAAGCCGGTTCAGGAGTGCGGTGAACCAAAGTTGTTCATGCATAAAATTGTCGCCCAGCTTTTCCCGACCTGAAGGCTCCCGAGCTAAACTCCTCGAGCCAGCGCGGCGTAAAGTTCGTAAATCGCTTCGCAGCCGATCGCCGCCACAGGCAAAAATAAGCCCGCAAGAAGCCCATTCAGGCTCGCGGGTGAAACAGTCAATATAACATAGGCGCCGATTGCCATTAAAACGTAGCGCAAGAAAAACCGAAATACAATTCCTTGCCCGGATTGCGCTTCGGCCGCGCCGGTGGCGCGATCGACAAAACCTGCGATCGCCCGCTTCAGCCAGTAAAAGTTGAGATAGGCAATGGCACAACCAAAGGCAAGACCGGCAGCGGTTTGCAGCCCAAACCTAAGCCAGGTGATCGCAACCAGCAGAAGGGCGAGCACTGCCATGTAGCGGCGAATGCGGTCGAGAGCGCCGGAGAAGAATTGTTCGGCCCTGATGTTCTGTCTGGATCCATCGTTGAGATTCACTTCGTGTCACGCAGAACCGTTCGAATCAGCTCGATAAAACCCGCCGCGATTCCCAAAAGGATGCCGGCCAAATAGAGCCATGTAGTATGGAGCCAATGGTCGAGCGCTAACCCGACCAGCCATCCAGCAACGAGGGCAGCGGGAAAAATGAACGCCAATTGGCTGTAACGCGCGGCTTGCACCCAAAACTTTTCTTTCCGGCCGAAATTTTCCTGTTCGGAATCTACCGAAGGATCGTTAGTCGGCGGCTTTGAATTGGAAATCATTAGGATTGTCTAGTCGCAACAAACTCAGGCAAAATCTTGCCGCATTCGAATTGCCCGATTCGGATAATCGTTTGTAGCAAGTAAAAGTTTACCGCAAGCCAGAAACAACGCATGCAGCGACCTTCACTGCACGCCGATGCCGGCGAGCAATCCACCATCGACAAGGTAATCGCCACCGGTGCAGAATCCTGCCTTGTCTGAGGCCAGAAATGCCGCCAGTTCCGCGACTTCCTCGACGGTTCCGATACGCCCCAGTGGATGCGCCGCGCCGAAGCGAGCGAACGCCTCCTCTGTAGGCGCGTCCGGAGAGAAGTTTGCCGCCGAACGGGCCAGCATCGGCGTGCGGATAGAGCCGGGGCTGATCGAATTGACGCGGATATTGTCGGCCGCATGGTCGAGAGCAAGAGCCCGCGTCAAGCTGTGAATTGCTCCCTTAGACGCGGCATATGCGGCGACGCCGCGCTGGCAGGCGTGCCCTTGAACCGATGCGAGATTGATGATCGACCCGCCTTCTCGTTTTTTCATCTCTGGAATACCGAGATGCGCCAACAGATAGATACTGCCTACGTTCACCATCATGCAGCGATTCCAGGTCGCAAGATCAGTTTGCACTACAGTGCCAAAGGGATGAATCGCCGCTGCGTTAACAATAATGTCGAGTCCACCAAACTGGCTGACCGTCTTCTTGATAATCGAACGCACTTGGTCGAGATCGGTCACATCGCAGTTTTCAACCTGAAGACTTAATTTCAGGTTTGCTGCATCGCGAGCCAGTTCCTGATTTGCCGCTGTTTCGATGCCGCAGGCAACCACTTGAGCACCGCCCGCTGCAAGACGCATCGCGATCGCGCGGCCAATTCCTGTTGTGCCCGTAACCACTGCCACACGTCCTGCAAAATCATCCATAGAGGTGAACCGTCACTTCGCGTCACGCGTTAATCTGATAGTTCCGGAATTGCATGCTTCAAACCGAGCATAACTCCGCGTAACTCGGCGAGGCCTTTCAATCTTCCCACCAACGAGTAGCCAGGATTTACTTTCTTGCCGATGTCATCGCCCAAAAGGTGTCCGTGGTCAGGTCGCATGGGAATTTCATGATCTGCCCTTCCCGCTTGCCGTCGGCGCGCTTCTTCTTCCAGAAGGATGCGGATCACGCCCACCATATCGGAACTGCCGGCAAGGTGCTCTGCCTCGTGAAAAGATCCATCCGCGTCCCTCGTCACCTGCCGGAGGTGCGCAAAATGTAAGCGGCTGGCAAACTCGCGAGCCATGGCTAACAGGTCGTTATCGGCCCTCGCTCCAAATGAACCAACACAAAACGTCAACCCGTTTGCAGGTGAATCGCAAGCCGTAAAAATCGCCCGCACATCTTCACCAGTGGAAACAACGCGCGGCAGGCCGAACAGCGGCCACGGTGGGTCATCCGGATGTATGGCGAGCCGGACTCCAAGTTCTTGCGCCACTGGCACAACTTCCTTCAGGAATGCAGTCAGATTGCTTCGCAAATCGTCGGCCTTCATTCCGTGATATTCCGCGATCAAGCTGCGAATCGTTTCGCGATTGTAGGAAGCCTCGGCTCCCGGGAGTCCGGCAATGATGGTGGATTCCAGATCACTCTTTCGGGCCTCTGAAATAGAATCGAAGCGATCCTGCGCCGCGCGAATCCGTTCGTCCGAATACTCGGCACCAGCATTTCTACGCTGAAGAATGAATAAGTCATAGGCTGCGAAGTCCACCGCGTCAAAGCGCAAAGCGTAGCCGGTTGTGGGCAGGCGCCATCGCAAATCTGTTCTCGTCCAATCGAGCACCGGCATAAAGTTGTAGCAGATAACTGGGACGCCCACCTTCGCGACTGCGGCCAGAGAGTCCTTCCACGCACCGACAAAATGCTGATACCGTCCGGATCGAAGTTTGATCGAATTGTGAATCGGAATGCTTTCCACCACGGACCAGTCGAAACCGGCGGCGATAATCTCATCTCTCCTCTTCAGCACATCGTCCAAGGGCCATGCCTCGCCGCGATAAAGCTGGTGCAGGGCGGTGACGATGCCAGTAGCTCCCGCTTGCTTAATGTGATCGAGAGGAACCGGATCATTCGGTCCAAACCATCGCCACGTTTCCTTCATGTCTTGATGTCATCCTTCGTCTTCATCGTCGGATTCTCAGCGCGTGATGCGCGCCGACTCCCCACGCATTACCGACTCGACTTCGGAAAGGGTTGCCATGCTCGTGTCTCCGGGGGTCGTCATAGCCAGCGCTCCGTGCGCAACCCCGCACCGAACAGCCCATTCGGCTCCCTTGCCTGCGAGCAAACCGTAAATTAAGCCCGATGCAAACGAATCCCCGCCACCGACGCGGTCCATAATTTCTATCGGCCGTTGCGGAACATGGATAATCTCTCCTCCACACAATGCGATTGCGCCCCAGTCATTTTTCGTCGCCGTGTGCGCAGTACGCAGCGTGGTCGCAATCAGCCTAAGGTTCGGGTAAAGATCTGCGACGCGTCGCAACATGGATTCGTAGCTTGCTATCTGTAGATCGCTGAAGTCGGGGCTTACACCTTCGATCGCAATCCCGAGCGCCGCGGAAAAATCCTCTTCGTTCCCGAAGAGAACATCGACCTCCGACACCAATTCACGGTTCACCTCCTGCGCCTTCGCTTTCCCGCCAATTCCCTTCCATAAAGAGTCTCGGTAATTCAGATCATAAGAAACCACGGTGCCTGAATTCTTGGCCGACTGAACAGCGGCTTTCGCCACCAACGCCGAAGAGCCAGAGAGCGCAGCGAAAATTCCGCCGGTATGCAACCAGCGAGAACCATTTACCGCAAAGATATTTTGCCAATCGAAATCGCTGGGCCGGCTATTGGCGATCGCAGTGTGTCCGCGGTCCGAACAACCCACCGCCGCGCGCACGCCGAAGCCCCGTTCGGTAAAGTTCAAGCCGTTGCGCACGGTCCTGCCAATGCCGTCGTACGGCACCCAGCGGATGAGCGAGGCATCGACGCCTCCCTGAAGGATCAAATCCTCGAGCAGTTGTCCAATCGGATTTTTGGCGAAGGCAGTCACCACGGCGGTTCGCATACTGAAGCACCGGCGTAATCCGCGAGCAACGTTGTATTCTCCGCCGCCTTCCCAGACGCGAAAGTTTCGCGTCGTGTGGATGCGTTCTTCGCCGGGATCAAGCCGTAACATCACTTCGCCAAGACCGATGCAATCCCACTTGCAGCTTTCCGCGGGTTTTACGTTGATCGGAATCATAGCCCAGCATTCTAGCTGTTTCGTCTGCGGCTTGTTTACTTCAGCGGCCGGATCGCCCCAGCTTTCATGGGTCAATCGACAACGAAGGGCAACCGGCACAGCGTATAATCGCGGCAAAAGAAAATCGAGAGTGAAGATTCTAAGGCTAAAGACCGCGGTAGTTGAGGGCAACTTCGATTGGACTTTCGTCCGCATTGAAACGGATGAAGGAATCCGCGGCCTGGGTGAATGTTTTTTTGCACCGGGACTAACCCGTATTCTGCGCTCGCTTGAGCCTTTATTGATCGGCGAAGATCCTCGCGACATTCATCGACTGTTTCGTAAACTGCAACTTGCCACTTCAGGCGCTGGCTCGGTCGCGGGTATCGTGTACAACGCGATTAGCGGAATTGAAGCGGCGCTCTGGGATGTGCTCGGTCAGTGGCTCGATGTGCCCATGTATCGTTTGCTCGGCGGAAAGTTTCGCGACCGAGTTCGTATCTATGCCGATTGTCACGGCGGTGCAGCGTTGGAAAGCCTCGACGAAGTCTTGCGTTCCCGTCCGGCTTCATGGGAGCAAAAAGCTTTTGCTCACGCCTCGAGAGATTATTTTGGGCAGGCTGGCGCGGAATCACCATCCTCGCCCGACGACTATCGCCGCCAGGCGCTCAAGAAAAGAGCAGAAGGATTTACGGTTCTGAAGTTCGATCTGGATGTGCCCGGCACGGAAGGTTCCGATCCTCACAATCGCGTGTTGAACAATCGCGCGATCGATCACATGGTGAGTTTGATCGGTGCAGTTTACGAGGCGGTGGGAAGCGATACTGATATTGCAGTCGATTGCCATTGGCGCTATAACGCCAGCGATGTAGTAAGAGTGGCGCGCGAACTGGAACCATTCCGTCTGCTCTGGCTGGAAGATCCAGTTCCACCCAACAATGTGGCCGCGCTTAAAGAAGTGAGTTCGAAAGTGCGTGTGCCGATCGCTACCGGTGAGAATCTTTTCCTGTTTGAAGGATTTCAAGACATCATCGCGCAGCACGCGCTCAGCATTGTCACTCCAGATCTGCAGAAAGTTGGAGGGTTAGCCGTCGCGCAAACCATCGCTCAGTTTGCCGATGTGCATACTATGCCGGTCGCTCCGCACAATATCAGCAGTCCGGTTGGCACTCTGGCTGCAGCTCACTTTTGCGCAGCGATTCCAAATTTTCTCGCGCTCGAATTTCATGCTTCCGACGTACCCTTCTGGAATGACCTGGTGGGAGGATTGCCAACACCCGTGATTCAGAAGGGGTTCATTTCCGTGCCGGAAAAACCCGGCCTCGGAGTCGCATTAAATGAAGATCTCGCCCGGCGTTATGCTCGCAAAGGCGAGCCGTTCTTTGAATGAGTAGGCGCGAGGTCTTCGAGAATTTATGTCCATGACAAAGATAGAAGTCTTACGAAAAATCATCGACTTGGGCCTGATCGCAGTAATCCGCGCTGAGGACCCCACCCAAGCCGCTCGAATCGCTGACGCTTGCGCGCTCGGGGGCATCGTTGCCCTTGAAATCACATTCACCGTCCCAGGAGCAGCGGAAGTGATCGCGCATCTTGCGACAAAATGCTCCAAAGAAATGTTGCTGGGAGCGGGTACGGCTCTCGATCCCGAAACCGCGCGCATTGCGATTCTCGCCGGAGCTCAATTTGTAGTCAGCCCCACGGTCAACGTCGAAACCGCGCGTCTCTGCAATCGTTATCAGGTCCCTTACATTCCGGGGGCTGCAACCATTGGCGAAGTGATCGAAGCCATGGAGTGCGGAGCCGATATCGTGAAGGTCTTCCCGGGCGAAACCCTAGGGCCAGCTTTCGTTAAAGCTGTAAAGGGTCCGCTCCCTCAAGCACAACTCATGCCCACCGGTGGCGTGAGTCTGGAAAATGTCGCCCAATGGATCAAGGCCGGTTCCGTTGCCATTGGCGTTGGAGGAAATCTGACCGCCGGCGCAAAGACCGGCGATTTTGACTCCATCACTCGGCTCGCAAAGCAGTTCGTGGAAAAAGTTAAAGAGGCGCGCGGCCAATGAACGCGGTGAAGCTATGGAACTCGGACGACGAACTTTTTGCGATCCTGCATCGCGAGCTATTTACCTGCGTCGTGGGCGACGTGATGGACAAACTGGAGCTTCAGCATCAGTTTCTTCCGCCGCAGATTCAACCTCTTCATCCGGACATGGTTGTAATCGGACGCGCCATGCCAGTCCTGGCGGTAGACGTATTTGCCGAAAAGATTTCCGGAAGCGCAAACAAGCTGATGGACAAGCCGTTTGGCTTGATGCTGGAAGCTCTCGACGACCTCCGCACGAATGAAGTCTATGTGAACACCGGCGCCTCCCCCCGAAACGCGTTGTGGGGGGAACTGATGAGTACACGCGCCCGCAAACTCGGCAGCCGCGGAGCGGTATTGAATGGATACGTGAGAGATACCAAAGCCATTCTGGATATGAGTTTCCCGACTTTCGGTTTCGGTTCGTACGGACAAGATTCCGCTCCGCGCTACAAAGTCGTCGACTTCCGCATTCCCGTCGAAATTGGAGCGGTGCGCGTCCGGCCGGGAGATATTCTTTTTGGTGACATTGATGGAGTTCTGTTGGTTCCTGCCGAAGCTGAGGCTGAAGTGTTCACCCGGGCGCTCGAAAAAGCCCGCGGCGAAAAGCTAGTGCGGAAAGCCATTGAAGAAGGCAGCAGCGCGGTGGAAGCTTTCGAGAAATATGGAATCATGTGAAAAATAATGGGCGCATCAACTGCAAAGCCGTTATCTCGCCAACAACAGGTGCGCGGGTTTCTTCACAAAAATGGCCTGCGGGCCTGGATTGCCTGGCGGCCCGACGAACTGCTGATGCTCTCCGGTTATTTTCCCTTCTGGGGCGCATCGTTTCTGATTTATTTTGCCGATGCCGAGCCCTTGCTATTCGTTCCTCAGATCGAACCGCGTGATCATATTCCCGACGGCCTGCGCGTAAGAGAATATCCGTGGGGCGATCTCAAATGCTCGGATCCATATTCGGCGCTTGTTTCGGCGGTTGCTGATGAACTCTCCAAAAAACATCTCGCTACTGAACTGGTAGGGATGAACCCTGGCGCGTCTCGAACTTCTCTCCCGATTCAAGCCGCCGAACAGATTCCTATCCCCGAGGATTTTGCGAAACATCTCTCAGCGTCCACCGCAAAGCCAGATGCTCAGCGTCAATCGGCTTTTGCAGATCTTTGTTTAAGAAAAACTGCGGAGGAGATTGAAGCAATCCGTTTGGCAAACCAGGTCGCGAACGTCGGCCTCGATGCATTCTTCGGAAATCTAAACTCAGGAACTTCAGAGGCAGAAATCGGGGCGGCGGTCGAGTCCGCGATTTATCGGCAGATTGGCCGGGATGGCATATTCCATTCTCGCGCCTGGGCCATGGTGCAATCCGGGCCCAACAGCGCCAATGCAGGTCAATTCAATCGCTCTACCGGACGGCGTCTGCAGGATGGTGACTTGGTCTTGATCGAACTGGCGACCTGCGTGAACGGCTACTGGAGCGACCTCACACGTACCGGCGCGGTCGGTTCCCCGAAGGCTGAGGTTGGGGAGATACTCTCTCTTGCAGAAACTGCGCAGCAGGCCGCGATCGATGGCGTGCGCGCCGGCGTTTCGGCTGGTTACATTGATGCACTAGCCAGAGATAAGATCGCCACGCAAGGACTCTCGTCTTTCTTCCCCCACCACACCGGTCACCACGTTGGATTCCGCTATCACGATCCCGGATTTCTGATCGCTCCCGGAGTAAGCGCGAAGCTTGAGCCCGGGATGATTATTACGATCGAGCCGGGAATATACGTTCCCGAACGTGGCGCGGGCGCACGGATCGAGGATAATCTGCTAGTCACGGAAACAGGTTGCGAAGTGCTTTCCAGGATGGAAGCGAGCCGCCATTCATGATCAGCATTGATCTCACAGGCAGGACAATTCTGATCACCGGAGCGCTGGGTGCTATCGCCGAGCACATGGTCCGAAGGCTCGCCGAAAGCGGTGCAACGCTGGTGCTTACGGATATCAAAGCGGCGGATCAAGCTGAATCGACGCTGCATGAATGGCGGATCTCGTCGTCGTCCTACTTTTATATGCCCGCTGACATTACCGACTCCCACGACGTGGATCGAGTTGTGAACGCAGCCTTCGAGAAATTTCCGAATATGGATACAGTGATTGGTCACGCCGGCGGCTGCGGTTTGCATCCTTTCGCCAGCACGTCGGAAGCCGACTATGAACGCATCTTTCGCTTCAATTATTTTGCGCAAACTTATCTGGCTAGGTCCGTGCTCACGCACTGGATGCAACGCAAGATTGCCGGTCATCTCATCTTTACATCCTCTTATGTGGCTCGAATGCCGCACACTAAAATCCCTTCCTACTCATCGGCGAAAGCGGCGCTCGAAAACTTCGCACGAAGCTTGGCCCTCGAATATGCTATGACCGGGATTCGGGTGAATGTGGTTTCGCCAGGAAACGTTGCGGCGGGGAGTTCGCTGAAAGTGTTTGACGAAGATCCTGCCTATCGCGAATTTGTTCTTCGTGTTTCACTCGGGCGGAGAAATAGTCCCGAATCGATTGCCGATGCATTCGTTTTTCTGTGTTCGCCACTGGCCAGCGAAATTAATGGCCAAATTCTCAGCCCGGATTACGGCGCAGGTATCGGGAATCGTCTATGAAAATTGGCCTGGGCCTTTACCGTCACATGCTGACGCGCGATTACTATGACTTCGCACGTCAGGCAGGATGTACGCACGTGGTAGCGCATCTCGTCAATTACTTCAATCAGGGCCCTTCTAACCCGCGTAACAATCAACCCACCGGCTCAAAATACGAAGCATGGGGACTTGCTGGCGATCCAGATCATCTTTGGACACTAAAAGAACTGACGACCCTGCGCGGCGAAATTGAAGATGCTGGGCTGGTTCTGGCAGCGATTGAGAATCTCGATCCCGGGCACTGGCACGATATTCTGCTCGATGGGCCATTGCGCTCACAACAGATCGAGAAAGTGAAAACAATCATTCGCCGGATGGGCGAGGCCCGGATTCCGGTACTCGGCTATAACTTCAGTTTGGCAGGCGTTTGTGGTCGCGTGACGGCTGCTCTTGGACGTGGCCGCGCAACCACGCTCGGGATGGACGGCCCCGCCGAAGAGGTGCCCATTCCAAACGGAATGATCTGGAACATGATTTATGATCGCAACGCGCCGGCTGGTACCCTGCCGTCGATCTCGCATGAAGAACTCTGGAGACGCCTGCAAAACTTTCTAGAGGAAGTTATGCCGGTAGCCGAAGAATCAGGCGTGAGGCTCGCGGCCCATCCAGACGACCCTCCCATGCCAACGATGCGGCAGCAGCCGCGCCTCGTCTACCAGCCGCAGATGTATCAACGATTAATTGGGCTGTCTCCCAGCCGCTCTAATGCCCTGGAACTTTGTGTGGGCGCTCTCGCTGAAATGACGGAAGGCAATATTTACGACGCGGTGGATCGATACAGCAAGCAAGGCAAGATTGCATACATTCATCTTCGTAATGTCGTGGGAAAAGTGCCGTATTATCGCGAGACGTTTATCGATGAAGGCGACGTGGACATGATTCGCATTCTCTCGATTCTGCACCGCAACGGATTCGATGGCGTGCTCATTCCCGATCACACTCCGCAAATGACATGTTCCGCACCCTGGCATGCCGGCATGGCGCACACTCTAGGTTATATGCTCGCGGCGAAGGCGGTGATCGAATCTTCGCAACCACATCGATCGGCTCTGGCAGCCACTCATGAAGGCGACTAGCGTCAACAATCCTTCTGTTGCGACTCACCCGCGCGGCCCACTCGTCATTGCAGCCACTGTGTCTACCCTCGGAGGTTTGCTGTTTGGTTACGACAATATCGTGATCAGCGGCGCCATTGGATATTTAAGCCAGTTTTTTCATTTGGACGCGGCGGGAATCGGATGGGCCGCGGGATGCGCTTTGATCGGATGCATCGCGGGTTGCGCCGCCGCCGGAAGCGTTGCCGACTATCTGGGTAAGAAAAAAGGTCTCGCGCTGTGCGCCATTTGTTTCGCTCTGTCTTCCGTCGGAATGATGTTCGCCGCGAATTTGCATCAGTTTGTTTTTTGGCGGCTGATTGGCGGAGTCGGTATCGGCGCGGCGTCTGTGATTTCTCCGAACTACATTGCGGAGATCGCGCCCACTCGAGTTCGCGGCCGCTGTGTCACGCTTTACCAGCTCGGTATTGTGGTTGGCATTCTCGCCGCCGTATTCGTCAACATGCTCATTCAGCGCATGGGCGACGAAGCGTGGAACGTATCCACGGGCTGGCGCTGGATGTTTTTCGCCGGAGTCGTGCCCGCGATACTTTTCGGATTGATGATTCTGCCGGCGGTCGAAAGCCCGCGCTGGCTCATGAAAATGGGCCGCCGCAATCAGGCCATCGATGTCCTCGCCAAAATCGCCGGCCCCGAGGCTGCCAGACGCGAAGCTGCCGAAATCGAGAATTCACTCGCAACCGAAGAGGGCCACATCTCGGAACTGTTCACGACTTTCCGGCGTCCTCTGCTGCTTGGCATCATGCTCGCGGCCTTACAACAGATCAGCGGCATCACACCGTTATTTTCTTTTCTGCCGGAGATTTTTCGCTCCGCCGGAACCGCGACCAGCGACGCATTCTTCCAGTCGGTGCTGGTAAGTCTTATCAATCTTTTGTTTACGCTGTTCGCTCTCTGGCTGGTCGATCGCGCCGGGCGCAAAACTTTAATCCTCGCCGGCACCGCTCTGCAGTTCGTTTCTTTAGCGTTGGTCGGCTGGTTCTATCACATCCACGGCGGCGGTTTGGCGGTCTTGATTTGTGTAATGAGTTTTGTCGCCGGGCATGCTTTTGGAAACGGTGTGGCCTGCTGGGTCATCATCTCGGAAATTTATCCGACCAAGGTCCGCGGGCGCGGTATGTCGATCGCTACTACCGCGCTCTGGCTCGTGGGCTACCTGGGGAATCAACTGTTTCCGATCATGCAGAAACATCTGGGATCGGACGGCACTTTCTGGTGTTTCAGCGCCGGCGCATTGTTGACGATCGTTCTGGTCAGCTGGCTTATCCCCGAAACCAAAGGTCGTTCGCTCGAAGAAATCACAAAGCTTTGGACACAGGAAAAAGTCGTTATGGCGAGATAGAGTCGGCCTCGCTAAACCTGGAAGTCTTTCGGATGAAGATAATTTCGCATTATTTATTCTGCCTCTTGATGCTTGTTGTTGCTGGATTTGCCCAGGACACATCCCACGCGGGATTTCGATCCTTACAAGTGGATGCCGGCAAAGTGATTGGCCAGATCCGCTCGTTTCAGGGACTCAATGGTCCGCCGAGTCCGGTGATGGCGGGACTTCCAAACCTCGTCGAACAATATAAAGATCTGCGCATCAATCAGGTTCGCACCCACGATGCAATGGGTCCCTCGGAAATCGATTCCAAGTTCATTCTCGGCAACGGAGAACTCGCCTGGCTCATTCCCGACAACGTGCAGCGCGCCGGAGTCGTACAGGCAGGGAATGCCAGCATCATTTTTCCGCATTGGAGCGCGGATCCGGAAAAACCAGAGAGCTACAATTTTGTTCCAACCGACAAGATGATCGCCGCCATTCGCGCCAGCGGCGCAGAAGTCTTTTACCGAATCGGACGGAGTTGGGGCGCTAACGTCAATCCGCCGGAAGATTTCGACAAGTTTGCCAGCGTGGTGAAGCACATTGCCATGCACTATAACCAAGGCTGGGCAAATGGCTTCCACGACGACATTCGCTATTGGGAATTCTGGAATGAGCCGGATGGCCTGTTCTGGTCCGGAACTCCGCAGCAGTTTTATTCTCTATACGAAAAAACCGCACGTGCTTTGAAATCTGTAGATCCCGCGCTGAAGGTTGGCGGTGACGGCAAAGCCTTCCCGTCCGACGACGGCGGCTATCGTGAAGGGTTCATCGACTACTGCGCGTCGCATCAAGTGCCACTCGATTTTTATTCCTGGCACACCTATGCCAACGGTTCCGCCGATCCTTACGACGCGGTCCGCCTCGCCAAGGAAATTCGCGGCATCCTCGACACTCACGGCTTCCCGCGCGCAGAGAACATTCTCTCCGAATGGAATCTGAGCGCCGATTTTACCGAGACAGAAAAAGCTGAACTTCAAGGCGCAAATAACGCTGCCTACATCGGCGCCGTGCTCAGCTATCTTCAGGATACTTCCATCGATCACGCACATTTCTATCGTGGAGATGCGGCGTGGATGGGGCTCTTTGGCCTTGACGGAAAATATTTCAGAACTGCCTACACGTTTAAGGCGATGGGCAAAATGCTGGACACGCCACAGCGTCTTTCCGTCGCCGGCACCGACACTTTCGGCTTCGCTGCGCTCGCGGGCCGCTCCGCGGATGGCGACACAGTTCAGATTCTGATCAGCAACTATGCGATTCCCGCGAATTACAAACCGGACGTTATGCCGATGCCGCCGGAGTTGCAAAAGACATCACCGCCCATGCCTGATATGTCGAAAGTCAAGTTCCTCCCTTCGCGCACAGACATTGTTTACCGCAATAACGCTGGCTACTCTCTCGCAGTTGAGAATTTGCCGTGGGGTGCCGCGCCCTTCAACGTGAAGCTCTACCGGATCAGTAAGACCCAGAACCTCGATCTAGTGGAAACGAGATCCGGAAAGGATGGCGTCTTGAATTTGTCCAATTCTCTTCCAACCGACACGGTGGATCTCATCGTTCTCACACGCCGATGAACTACTACCCATGATCATACTTTCCGTCGTGGCTGCCCTCATCGCGAGGTGTCCTTTCGCCGTCGCCGCAGCTCGCTCTCCCTCATCATTTCGTTCAAATCTGCAACCGGCCGTATCTCAACCGGTCCAAGTCCATACTTAAAGCCTGGAAGCTGTGAGACAAGCTGAACGGCGTGATTGAGATCTCGCGCTTCAAGCATCTGAATGCGGCCGACCTGTTCCTTGGTTTCCGCATAGGGGCCGTCGGTGGTCGTGACTTTTCCGTTTTTCCAGTACAGGGTTATCGCGGTCTCCGCAGGCTGAAGAGGTATTTCGGCAACAAGATGTCCGTTGGCGCGCAGATGGTTGTTGTACTCAAAGCATTCGTCGAGCGTTGCATGTCGCTCGTCCTCGGTCATCCCTTCGAATCTTCCTGGCTCGAGGTACCCCAAACAGATGTACTTCATTTTTCTTCTCCTCGTATTTCTCCCCTCGATGGGAGCCAGCGGCACAGCCTTGCAGATTTTTCTGTTACTGTTTCAAGTAGCGAAGCGCAACACATCCCGTAAAAATCTTGGACTCAACAAGTTTCAGTCGCAATTTCTCGGGCAGGCTAATCCCGTCGAACAACCGTCTCCCTTCCCCAGTAATGATTGGCATAACGACAAAACGATATTCATCAATCAGGCCAAGCTCTATAAGCTGTGAAGGAATATCTACACCACCGACCAGAATATCTTTGCCTGGTTCTTGCTTCAGTTTAAGTATTTCATCGCGAAGGTTCGTACGAACAATTCTCGTATTTTCATCTTCAGCGCTGGCTAACGACCGTGAAAAAACAACCTTCTTCTTGGAGACAAAGGCTTGAGCAAATTCGATATCCGCTTTTGTCTCGGACTGGCTTTTTGCGATATCAGGCCAATAAGGAACCATCAATTGATAGGTTTTACGCCCATAGACGAGCACGCCAGCCTCATCTCGCAAGAGGTGCGTGTAATGTTCAAGTAAGTCGTCAGCGGGATTGAATTTGGTATGGTCGCAGCAGCCATCCAGGGTAAGGTTGATTGCGAAGATTACATTTCTCATTTGATTGTCCTTTCTTACGACAGGTCAGTGTTTGTCTGCCCTTTGCACCGTCCAGGTTAGCGACCTTCGGTTCCATCTGACCACCGTTGCACAGGAATCACGAACTGCGTCAGGTGCTCCACCACGGGGTCGCTCACAGCAACGACGGGAGAACCCGGCAGATTCGCTCCCCAAATTGCGGGGTCGGTGTCCGAATAGAAAAACATGAGATGGGGAGGCCAGTGGGGGGTGCTGTCGCCACCGTAGCCTTGCTTCGACAGCATGTAGCACATCGCTCCGGATTCCATCGGCGGCAATTCTTTTTTGGCGATGGCGGCCGAGACGGCCTCATTCATCTGAGCCGGCGTGCGCCCCGCCAGTCCCCACTCGGTCTCTTTGGTGAGGCGCAGAAGGTAGGAACGCGCGGCTGCTGCATTCACACACATCGGAACTCGCACTTTCGGATTCCAAAACTCAGCATCCGGAGCGGAAGTCCAGCCCCGTCCCAGGATACACACGAAACCGTTTTTGCCTTTAACCGCCGTTTCGAAACCGTGACGTCCAAGAACTAGGACCTCTGCATCGTGTGAAATGGACTCCGGTGCTGCACTTCGCGCCAGGGCTATTTCCGCGCCCTGATCGATGATGAGGTATTGGTCGACCGGCGCCATCTTTGTATAAGGTGTTTTGGCATCCTGCGCCATCGCCTGATTCGCCGTACCGAAGTGTGCAGCACCGAGCAGGACAAACAGCGCGAAGCGCAGGATCAAGACTGCGATTGAGCCGACCTTCTTTTTCCGCATTGTTTTTCCTCCTGAGAGTGGGCCAAGTCGGCCCACTGGATCGCTTCTTCTTTGGATTTCACCTCAATGAGGCAATCATTATCGACCGCTCAGTTGCTTCCGTCAGGCCGGCATCGACAAAAACGCTCGCACCTCGACCGGCGCCCGGCACGCGACGACAGCCTTGCGTCCCCACGCCAGTGCCTCGTCCAGATTGGCAGCTTCCAGTATCCAAAAACCGCCTATGTGCTCCTTGGTCTCCAGGTAGGGCCCGTCGGTGACGAGCACATTACCGTCGGGCCGCTTCCGCAGCGACCTCGCGCTGCTGGCCGAGCTGAGGCCGCCGGCAAAAAGCCTGGCGCCCGCAGCCTCCATCTCATCGTTGAGCGCGTGGATATCGCGGTGCATCGCTTCATCCTCGAGCGACCCGTCGTACCCGTCGGGATGGTGAATAGCAACCAAATACTGCGCCATGATTTCTCCTTTATCTCTTAATCTCTTCTGTCGGGCCGGTTGCCCTGCCTTCACGATATAGTCGAACGGCCGGACGGAATTCGACAAATCGTCCAAGAAATTTTATTTCTTCCACAGACTAAAATCCCCACTTCTCGCAAAGAACGCGAGAAATGGGGCACCGGGCG
Source organism: uncultured Acidobacteriaceae bacterium (assembly GCA_963813205.1). GTDB lineage: Bacteria > Acidobacteriota > Terriglobia > Terriglobales > Acidobacteriaceae > Sulfotelmatobacter. The sequence goes on from CAWEYI010000015.1 coordinate 59,683, forward strand.
TCGCGAAATCGACAAAGTGCGGAGAGTTTTTTTACTACTGGCGCATCTCAGCGGCGACGTCGTCGCCGAACTTCTTTTGGATCTCCTTTTGGGTCTCGGGATCGAAGTCGGTCATGTCAAACATCCGGCGAACTTCGACCATTTCGTTATCCTTTCCCGGGATGCGCGAGGCCCATTCCAGCGCCTCTTCGCGCGACTTCACCTGGATGATCCAGTAGCCGCCGACCACTTCCTTGGCTTCGGTAAACGGACCGTCGGTCACTTTCGATTTTCCGCCTTTGAAGGTGACGCGCGCGCTCATCGTCGCGGGCGGGGTCAGCCCGTCGAGCGCGACCAGCACCCCGGCTTTCCCTAGTTCCTCGTTGTACTTGCCCATTGCTTCCATGTCCTTGAAGTCTGGTACCGTGCCGGGTTTTGCGTTTGCGTAGTCTTTCGGATACATGATCATCATGAAGCGCATGGTGTTCTCCTTAAGTTGAGTATTGAGTGTTGTGCGGACACCGTATCCGGGCCGCTACTTTTCTGAATTTCCATTTTTGTCCGAGCGGTACTTAGCTTTTGCCGCTGAGTCTTTACATGCTCGGTGCCGGTGTTCCATCGGACCATTTGTCTGCTCCTACCAGGAATACGGACAGGGGTGGGAAGGATTTGAGTTGTGGGTAGGATTGCTCGGAGATGTACCAGTAATTTACTGACATGACCGGGGAGTTTGCAAGATTTGCGCCCCAGGCTGCACCGTCTTTTGCTGCTTCGTAGAACATCAGGTGGGGACCGTTGTGGCCGCCGTTATCGGTGAGATACGAGCCCTTCGACATCATGTAGGAGAAAGTTCCCGGCTCGAGGGCTGGTAATTCTTTTTTGTCGATCGCTGCTTTGATTGCGGCGATGACTTCGGGCTTGGTATGGCCAACCAGGAGTAGTTCGGTGCGTTTGTAGGCGTATGGAAGGATGGAGCGGGCGGCTGGTGGGTTGAGGCAATCTGCGGCGCGGACTTTTGGATTCCAGAATTCTGGGTTATCGAACATAGCCAGCCAGCCACGTCCGACCCAGCAGACCCAGCCGTTTTTTCCTTCGACTGCGGTTTCGTACCCGTGACGGGTTAAGACGATGACCGAGGCGTCGTGGGAGATGGCGTCTGGAGCGGCGCTGCGGGCTAAGGCGATTTCGGCGTCGCGATCCATCAGATATTGTTCAACCGGGGCCATCGCTAGATATGGTTGATCGGGGCCTTGTGCAGCTGCGGGCCGGCTTGCGATCAGCGCGGAGACGAGTACGAATGCGCTTAGGAAAATGCTGCGTATTTGATTTCGGGTCATCGCTTTCCTCAATTTCTGGCGGGCCGTTTGCCCGGCCTTCACCACATAGTCGAACGGTCCCATCGGAATTCGACAAGTCGTCGAAGGTTTTATTTTAGCTGCCGAATCCGCTCTTGCAGGAATTGCTGGGTGCCTGTTGGGTCAGCGCCGGGTGACCTGCTCTTGTCGCGTTTTGTGCGACAGGGCGGGGGTTTTGACTTTCCTATTCTCGGAAACGAACGCAAAAACTTGGACGCTCTTGCACCCATTCTCGGGCCTGAGACGCTACGATGCAGTTATGCCCTGGGGCCTGAGGCGATACCAAGAAGCACGCTGCCTCCATTTCGTCACCTTCAGTTGCTATGCCCGCGCGTACCGATTAGCCTCCCCGCACGCCCGCGACTTATTTGAGAAAATCTTCGAAGATACCCGCCAATGGTACGGCTTTTACGTCGCCGGATACGTCGTGATGCCGGAGCACGTTCATTTGCTTCTCGCCGAGCCAGAGCGAGCCAAACTTTCAATTGCACTGCAAATGCTGAAACAGAACGTAGCCCGGCGCTTGCGCGGGCCCGAGGGCGGCCCGCTCTGGCAGCCTCGCTATTTACGACTTCAACATCTGGAGCTACGCCACACAAACCGAGAAGCTGCGCTATATTCATCGCAATCCGGTCAGAAGAGGATTGGTAACGATGCGCCACCGGATATCTTTTTATT
>CAWEYI010000016.1:0-43238 GCA_963813205.1 uncultured Acidobacteriaceae bacterium
GATGGGAGCGCCTGTGATCGGATTGAACGACTCCGGAGGAGCGCGGATTCAGGAAGGCGTCGCATCGCTGGCGGGGTACGCTGACATTTTTCTGCGCAACACTTTATATAGCGGGGTGGTGCCGCAGATTTCGGCGATCATGGGCCCGTGCGCGGGTGGCGCGGTGTATTCGCCGGCGATTACGGACTTCGTTTTGATGGTCGATAAAACTTCTTACATGTTCATTACTGGGCCTGATGTGATTAAAACCGTCACTCATGAAGAAGTAAGCAAGGAGCAACTGGGCGGCGCCATGACGCATAACGAAACCTCGGGCGTAGCGCACTTTCTGGCGCACGATGATCCCGAATGTTTGTCGATGGTGCGTGAGTTACTGAGCTTCGTGCCATCGAATAATTTGGATGATCCGCCGCGGAAAGCATGCACCGATCCGATCGACCGCGCGGATGCGGCGCTCGATAAAATCGTTCCGACACAATCGAATTTGCCGTATGACATGAAGGATGTGATTCACGCCGTGGTCGACGATGCGTACTTCTTCGAAGTACAAGAACACTTCGCGAAGAATATCGTCGTCGGATTCGCGCGGCTGGACGGCCGATCAGTCGGAATTGTTGCGAACCAACCGGCAATGCTGGCAGGGACGCTCGACATCAACGCGTCAGTGAAGGGCGCGCGCTTCGTGCGCTTCTGCGATTGCTTCAATATTCCGCTGATCACCTTCGAAGATGTCCCAGGATTTCTGCCCGGCACGGCGCAGGAATACGGTGGCATCATCAAGCACGGGGCAAAGTTGCTCTATGCCTTTGCCGAAGCGACGGTGCCGAAGGTCACGGTAATCACGCGCAAAGCCTATGGCGGCGCTTATTGCGTAATGGCTTCAAAGCACATCCGCACCGATGTGAACTATGCCTGGCCGACCGCCGAGATCGCAGTCATGGGTCCGGAAGGCGCAGTGGATATCGTCTACAAACGCGAGCTCGATGGCGCGGAAAATCGGGAAGCTCTGCGCCAAACGAAGATCGAAGAATTCCGCGACCGCTTCGCCAGCCCTTACGTCGCCGCCGATCGTGGGTTTGTGGATGCGATTATCCAGCCGCGAGAGACGCGAAGGAAGCTGATTCAGGCGCTCGCCATGCTCGAGAATAAGCGGGATAAAAACCCGCCGAAGAAGCATGGGAATATTCCGCTGTAGGATTAGCATCGGCCGTTTACTGGCGAGTTGGGGTATGTATTTCCCAAGAGGGTTGGTTTGGCTAAGCAGAAAGCAAAGGAACAGCGTAGACGCAACCTCTACATCAAAGCCTTGCAGGAATGGCGGCGCGGTCGTGCGAGGAGTAGAGAGCCCGGGCTTAAGGCCACACCTGCCAAGAAACGGCTCTTTGCCGAACTTCATCCACTCAGTGCTTGGCCGATTCTCGGCAGCGTAGAGCCTATGGAGGGCGTTGTCGGCATTAGCATCCCCGAAGTTTTTTCATTCATCGACAATCCCGCCCAAACGCTAGGGACCTTATACCGTCTTCGCACGGCAATCGAGAACCGAAATGCACGTGAAATCTTCTTCGATCACAGTAAATGCCGGTACCTTGACTTATGTGCCTCGGTTGTAACCGACGTCCTGGTTCTGCGAGGCAAGAAGCAAAGGCGTCTGCAAGGCGCGAATTTTTCTGCACGTGGTGTGTTTTCCCCCGAGGTGGATGTCAACGTCTTGTTAAAGGCAAGCGGGATTCTGAAGCACCTTGGCGTTCCCGAGGCTGTGCTCCCGAAGGAGGTCCAACAACGTCTTAAACTGTGTCCACTATGGACCGGGAAGCCTTCACCTCCCGAACGGACGAGCGATTCCGAACTCGCCGCAACCGCGCTGATGAGATTCTTCGACAGCTGCCTCAGCACGGAAAGATATGTCCTGAAAGACGAGTGGAAGGGGAAGCTGATCTCCCTAATCACAGAGGTGCTCGACAATTGCGAGCAGCATGCCAATCGTGACCACTACTGGTACACGATTGGCCACTTTAATCAGTTTGAAAAGGAACCAGGCGGACAGTGCCACATTGTCTTATTTAATCTAGGCGATTCGATCTATGAATCGCTTAAGCGGAACGATACTCCCGAATCCACCAAGCGCCAAATATCAGACCTTGCATCAATCCACAGGAATCGAGGATTTTTTGGCCTCGGGAGAGCTGAATGGGACGAAGAGACACTTTGGACTCTTTACGCACTTCAAGAGGGGGTCAGCCGATTCACCGACGCCCCGGGGGGACAAGATAGAGGCAACGGAACCGTAAAGATGATAAAGTTCTTTACCGACCTGGCTGGGGAGCAGCCGAAAATGGCACTTGTGTCAGGAAAAACTTTTATACTGTTCGATGGAAAGTACCAATTAAGGGATAAACTATTTGAAGGTGGTGAGAAGCGTAAGGTTATCGCTTTTAACGAACAAAACGACCTGGGGGCTCCCCCCGACGGGAACTACGTAAGGAGCCTACCGTTCAAATTTCCCGGCACCCTTGTGAGCCTGCGTTTCATCTTACATAGGGAATTCTTAAAGAGCGTGCGGGAGGTGTTGGATGAACGAAAACAAGACGATAGATCTCAATAGCGCCAGAACTTCGAAGGATGCGAAGGTGTTCTCCGGGAGAGAGCGCGGCAAGTACTGGAGGCAGAAATTCCGGCTAGACGAACTGGACTGCGGAGACAGTCACGTTGTCGTGCTGGTTCCAGAGGACATTCTCTCAATTAATTTGTCGTTTTTCCTGAGCCTGTTTGGTGAGAGTGTGAGGTATCTTGGGCCGGACGAGTTCCGGCAGAAATACGGATTCAACTGCGATCCCTCGCTTCGGCCACTGATCGAGCAGGGCATTGAGCAGGCGCTGAAGAAATCGAACGTGCTTCTGACTTTCGCTTGAGTCAAATTGAATGATCGCCTTCTGGGTCATCGCCCCAGCCCTGACCATCGCTCAAAGCCCGTCGAACATCCAGGTCCAAATTCAACCCGATCCGTCGGCCAAGGTACTTCAAATAATCTTGTCAATTGCCGTTGGCCTTTTGTCAGTCACGACCTTCCTCTTGGGCTACCGAAAGAGGATCCATGAACGGCGGGCAGGCTGGTATCAGAAGGTCGTGGTCGACGAATCACTCCCTAAGCTATTCGAGTTTTTCCGAAATGCGGAGATCCGACTAATGGCTGCCGTATTGGACTGCCGGAGCGCCTCGCCAGGCGCTAGGAAGACTCTGTCGAACAAAATCACCGGCGCAATCACGGACTTCAGCGGAGAACTGATCCAAGTTAAAGACCTCGTTACCGAAAGGATGATTGTTTTTGATGAGGCGGTTGCGGGGGCAGTGAATGCTCGCTTCGAGAAACTTCAAGACGATGTTTCCGAATTCTTTCAGGACTGCGTGGTGAAGAAGCGAAGAGAGCGAGAAGAGATGCGGGATATCCTTCTAGAGGCCCAGCGACACCTTATTAGGTCGTTGTATGAATGTGAGTTCAAGAATTTTTGATTTCACCGAAATCGCGGTTTCTAGATCTTCTGCAGCCTCTGAACTTCATGCACGCCGGGAATCTTTCGCAGGCCGACCATGATTTGCTCAAGATGTTTGAGGTCGGAAATATCGAGGACGATCTCGACACTGGCCTGGCTGTTCGCGGTGTGGGCGCCGATGTTGCGGATGTTGCTTTGGGCGTCGCCGATGACGCTGGTGATGTTTTTCAGCATCCCGAAACGATCGTCGCAATAGACGGTGAGCTTCACGGGGTAAGCGGTTGGCGTGGTTTCGTCGCGGGCCCACTCCACGTCGATGCGGCGCTCCGGTTCATACATTAAGTTCGTCACGTTGGGACAATTCGCCGCGTGTACTGCGACTCCTTTGCCGCGCGTGATGTAGCCGACGATGTTCTCGCCGCGGATGGGATTACAACAGCGCGCACGGTAGACCAGCATATCGCCCTGGCCCTTGACCATGATGGCATTGTGATCGCCGAACACGCGGCGCACGACGCTGGCGATGGCGCCTGGCTTCGAACTCAATCCCTCGGCTTCGATATCGCCAGCCATCGAAGGCGTCGCGCCCGACGGCAGCAGACGCGCCAAGACCTGCCGCGCGGAATATTTTCCGTAGCCGATGCCGGACATCAGATCATCGACCTTGCCGAGTCCGTATCCTGAGGCTACTTTCAACAACTCTTCATCTTTAATTTCTTTGAGCGCGATGCGGTACTTGCGAGCTTCTTTCTCGATTACCTTTCGTCCAATCTCGATGGAGCGCTCGCGCTGGTGAACGTTAAGCCAGTGCTTGATCTTGTTGCGTGAGCGCGAGGACTTGACCAGGCCGAGCCAGTCGCGGCTAGGCTTGTGTCCGGCTTGGGTGAGGATTTCGACAATGTCGCCGGAGTGAAGTTTGTGCCTTAGCGGAACCATGCGGCCGTTCACTTTGGCGCCTACGCAGGTGTGACCGACTTCGGTATGAATGGTGTAAGCAAAATCAATCGGCGTGGCCTCGCGCGGAAGCACCACGACTTTGCCCTTGGGCGTGAAAGTGTAAACCTCTTCGGGATAAAGATCGACTTTGAGCGCCGTGAGGAATTCGTTGGGATCGCTGACATCGCGCTGCCACTCGACCACCTGACGCAACCACGCGAGGCGCTGCTCGTCCTGCGCGGAGACCGGGCCGTCTTTGTATTTCCAGTGCGCCGCGATGCCTTCCTCGGCCATCTTGTGCATTTCTTCGGTGCGAATCTGGATTTCGAAAGGCGTGCCGTCTTCGGTGATGACCGACGTGTGCAGCGACTGGTAAAAATTCGGCCGCGGCATGGCGATGAAATCTTTAATGCGCCCCGGCACCGGCCGCCAGATGTTGTGAATGATTCCGAGTACTGCGTAACAATCTTGGAGCGAGCGGGTGATCACCCGCATGGCGAATAAATCGTAAACCTGATCCACCGAAATACGCTGGCGCTGCAGTTTTTTGTGAATGCTGAAGAGCCGCTTGATGCGGCTATCGACCTTGGCCTGGATGCCAGCTTCCTTCAGTTTGTCGTTGAGAATCTGCTGCATCTTTGCCAGGAAGGCTTCGCCCTGCTTGCGGCGGGCGTTAACGGCTTTTTCCACCTGCTCGTAGCCGGCGGGATCGAGGAAACGGAAGCCGAGATCTTCGAGTTCGCCGCGGATTTTTCCCATGCCCAGGCGATGGGCGATGGGAGCGTAGATCTCCAAAGTCTCTTCTGCGATTTTTCGCTGGCGATCGGGCTGCAGGTGTTCCAGCGTGCGCATGTTGTGCAGGCGGTCCGCGAGTTTGATGAGCACGACTCGAATGTCATCGACCATGGCCAGCATCATCTTGCGCAGGTTCTCGGCTTGCGCCTCTTCGCGCGTGGCGAAATCGATCTTGCTGATTTTGGTGACGCCTTCGACGATGTGGGCGACCTGCTCGCCAAACTCTTTTCGAATATCGACGATGGTGACCGAGGTGTCTTCGACTGAGTCGTGCAGCAGGCCGGCGGCGATGGCGACCGGGTCCATCTTCATTTCGGCCAGCACCAGAGCGACCTCCAGCGGATGTACCAGATAAGGCTCGCCCGAAGCGCGGGTCTGCCCCTCGTGGTGCTTTAGGGAGTAGTCGTAGGCTTTTTTGACGATGGCGAGATCGTCCTGAGGGCGGTTTTCCTGGATCCGCTTCATCAGCTCGCGGAACTTGGTGAGCGTAAGAGCGGTGGTCGCGATCTGTTGGCGCAAGCTCGCCATGTAGGATTATAGCCCGCGGGGAGAGCCGGTTCGGAGCCGGGTGGGCGGACGAGGGCGTCCGCCGCTTCGCGAGCCGTGGAGAGACGGGCGCCTCGCCCGTCCGGTCCGAGTAAAGCTCGGCAGGCTCTCCTGACACCAAATCTCGCCGGTTGATTCTTGCCTCCGACGTTAAACACTGCCCGATTTGGTTGATGCTCCACGGAACTGGTAGAGTGACGATTTGCGAGTCATGAATTCCAGAATCCTTGTCAGTGGTGTCTCCGGGCCAATTGGGGCTGCTCTACTTCCCTCCCTTCGTACAAATGGATGTTCCGTGATCCGGCTGGTGCGCGGCGCAGCGAAGGGCGACGATCAGATCGGATGGGATCCTGCGGAACCGCTGACGCCCCAGAAAGTATCCGGATTCGACGCTGTGATTCACCTGGCTGGGGAAAGCATTTTCGGACGATGGACGGCCTCCAAGAAGGCGAAGATTCGCGACAGCCGGGTAGTGGGGACGTTCAATTTGTCGTCAGCTCTGGCGCAGGCTCAGGATAAGCCGCAGGTTTTCGTTTGCGGCTCGGCGATCGGCTATTACGGTGACCGTGGAGACGAAGTCTTGCGCGAGGAGAGCGCACCGGGCGCGGGATTTCTTGCCGCAGTCTGCCAGGACTGGGAAGAAGCCACCACGCCCGCGGTGCGAGCAGACATTCGCACCGCACATATAAGAACGGGAATCGTGCTAAGCCCCAAGGGAGGAGCGCTTGGGGCCATGCTACGGCCGTTCAAGATGGGACTGGGTGGCCGAACGGGCAATGGTCAACAGTGGATGAGCTGGATTGATGTGCGCGACATGGTGGGCGCGACCCACCACATTTTGAAAAACGACCTGATCCAAGGACCGGTGAACATGGTCGCCCCGAAGCCAGTCAGGAATGAGGAGTTCGCCAAGACATTGGCCGGTGTGCTCTCGCGGCCGGCGATTTTTCCTCTGCCGGCATTCGCCGTGAAGTTGGTTTTCGGCGAGATGGGCGAAGATTTGCTACTCGGGAGCCAGAAAGTGGAAGCGAGTAAGTTGATATCTACGGGATATCCGTTTCGTTATCGGGAACTGAAAACATCGCTGGAATCGCTCTTGCATGGTTGACGCTTAGTTGGGTTCGGAGCGGTGCATCTCGTCCTGCAATTTTTGCAGTAGCTGGGTTCGCTGCTCAGTGCAGAGTTCGCGCTGCAGTTCTTCCAAAGCCAGGGCCACGATGTGGTAGTGGTGCGCTCCGGCGTAATTGGGATCGGTTGTGATGTCCAGCCAGAGCTTGTGCATGAGTTCGACATCCTGCGGGCGCAGGCGCGGGTTGTGCGGACCGATGGCGTACTCGCGGAGAGTTCCGTCCGGGGCGCAGACCTCCAGAGTAAGGCGGGGACGGGGCTCGGGCAAGGATTCCCAGGCATCTCCCAAAAGCTTGGCTTGCTCATCTGCGGTGAGTTTGTTCGAGAGCCCGCAGATAATCCGGGAGGAAGCAAGCCGCTGCGCGGTCACCATGATCGCTTCGAATACATCGGTGGCCGGGACCACCAGCAAAGAAATCGGTTTACCCTCTTTTTCCGCGACCGCCACGGCGGCGGTAAAGAGCTCCTGTTCGTAGTGGTCGAAGACCTGGCTGGCCTCCATTACGGCGCTGCCGCTGAAGCTGTGCTCGCGATGGTACAGGCGAGCGCTCATCACCACCACATCCTGTTTGGGGGTTTCGGTATGGGACAGCACCTGCCGCAAGTAATAAAGGTTGCGAGGATCGCGAACCGCGACCAGAATGTTTCCCGCCCGAACACCCATAGCGCCATTCCCCAGCTCCTGATTGCCGTATACGCGGAACTGGTCAAGCTGTTCGGGCTTACCATGACGTTCTTTGGCAACATGGCGTTCGGAAAGAGTAAAGATTGTGAAAAATACGGCGCTGAAAATCACGCCCGCGATGGTGGCCTGATACTTGGTAAACAGGTTGACAACGGCCGTAATTAGCAGCACCGCGGAAATCAAAATTAACCCTACGGGAATTTCAGTTTTGCCGATGTGCAGGTTGCCTGGAACCTTCCACGCCCGGTTTCCCGGCTCGGTAAAGCGCAGCACGAGCACGGCGATTGATTTCATGGCGAAGCTCCAGATCACGCCGAAAGCGTAGAGCGCCGCCAGTACGTATACGTTTCCCAGGCTCAGGATGATGGTGAGCAACTGCAATCCGACGATTAGATTAATGATTCGGTAGCTGGTGCCGAATCGGTGGTGCGGCTTCTGGAACCAGCTGGTCAGAACTCCGTCTTCCGCCACGCGATTCAGAACGCCATTGGCGCCCACGATGGAAGTGTTCTGCGCACCCGCCAGAATTAATACGCCTACCAGTACTACGAAGGCGTGAAACAGTAACTTGAGGCTCTCCGGACCCGCCAGATACATGGCGATTCCGCCGATGAGGTTGGCAAAATAGTCTGGCCGAACCTTGTCGGGAATGATCATGACCGCGAAGAAGGAAACCAGAGACGTGAACAGCAGGCTGTAGATAAAGATCACCAGCCCAGTCTTTTCCAGATTCTTTAACTTGGGATGTTCGATTTCGCGATTCACCTGCGCCAGAGTCTCCTCGCCGCTCATGGCGAGCACGGAATGGCCAAAGCCCACGAAAAGAATGATGGTCGTGAGAAAGCCAAGGGGCAAATGCCGGAACCACATCGTATCTAGCCAGCCCAGCGATTCCTTATTTAGCGGCACCACTCCGGCGTGCAGCGGATTGGGCGGAAGCTGAATCGGTGCACGCAAAACTGTGATGGTGCACCAGATGAGGAGAATCACCACCATCACCGTGGTGATGATCATGATCTGCAGGGCCTTCTGGCTGGACTCGTGCATGCCCTGCGTGTTCTTCCACCAGAAGTAAGCCACCACGATCACGGCCAACCCGGCGGCGAAATGATCGTCAGAAAAATGCAGTGGGCGATGCATGTACACGCCCATGTCCTTGATGAAGCCTGCCAGATATTGACCGGCGGAAACCGCGCTGATGGGTCCGGTTAGAACATAGTCGAAGAGCAGCGCAGAGACCGAGAACTTGGCCAGCGTTCCACCCATGGCCTCCTTGACCACGCGATAGACGCCGCCACGCACGAACATGCTGCTGGATTCGATGTAGAGCGCCCGCACCGCATAGCTGAAGAGCATGACGCCGAGAATGAACCAGGGAGCGCTTTTTCCGATCACTTTCTCGGCGTCGCCGCCGGCGTAATAAGCGGACGACGCAAGGTCAGACAGAACAATAGCGGAGGCCCGCCAGAAGGAGATGAAGGTCAACATCACCGTGGTGGCGACGAAGACTTTTATGACGGGCTTGGAACCTTCAACGGACGTAGCCATGCTTCAGAAAAGTGCCAGACTCCAGATGGGAATAAGCCTTGAAGATAGCACAGGCACGGCAGCTTCGAGCGGAGCAGAGGCGCTTTACCCGCAGTCGCACTTAAGTCTTAGCCTTCGAGTACGGCTAAGGTTGGTTAGTTAGCCGATTCGTTCGTCGGCTCACGCTTTTGCGGGGCGAGGTAGGTATGGGTAATGCGGTCATGCCAGCACAGCGAGTCTTCATCGAGGAAGACCCAGATGTATCCCATGCAGAGAGATACGGCGGAGAGAAAGGATGCGAGTACGCGCCAGCGCCGCAAGCGACGGGATGGAGGCCTGTCATCGAAGCGGAGTAATTTCAGTCGCGCCAGGCGCAGGCCCGGGGTTGTCCCCGCATACACCATGAGCAGGTATTGGTACGTCCCCCACAGCACGAAGCACAGACTCGCGAGAACGCCGGCAGTCTGCAGCCGCGGCGGGCGAACGTCCGTTAGCTTCCAGAAAATGAGAGCAAAAAGAGAACAGGCGGTAAGAATGATCAGATCATCGATAACTGCGGATAACACGCGCCGCTCCAGTGTCGCAGCCTGCAGCGGTATGTCGATACCGGGACGCTTCTCCTCTCCGGCTTGCTGCACCGGTTCAATCAGAATTCCACCCAGCGCCGGGGGCGGTGGAACAACTTCCGGCACTTCCAGGATGCGAGGACGATCGATGACCGGATCGGCTAATTCATCAAGACTGGGCGCGGGAGGTGTCCAGGAGCGCGGGAACTCGATAATCTTTGCGGTAACCGGGGCAGGGGCCGAGCCCGTCGCCGCCTGATTGGAATGTTGCTCAGCGTAGAAATCAAGAGCAGTCTCGCTAGCGGAGTGAGTTGCGGCCGCGTTCAACGGCTCAGGCGATGTGGGAGCAAATTCGTCCAACACCAAGGCGTGGTTTGAGGTCAGGACTGGCGGGAGAGTCAAAGCATCCGCGGCAATGCCGGGGGTAACCGGCGGTTCGAAGCGCAAACGCAACGAGGGATACCGGGGAGCGCGCGGTTTCCGCCGGGACTGATATCGATTCAGGCGAGCCGCAACCTCTTGACGCCAGCTCGACGAATCGTCGGGCACGTGCGCGTCGCCGCCGGGAAAAGCAGATTCAGACTCGACGTGCGGAGTTCCGTCAGAACTCACGTGCGTCTCCGGTTCAGAGCGTGGCGAAGCTGTGGAATCCTCCTGGGAAGAACATCGGCAGATGTCACCACAAAGCGGACAAGACATGAAGATCTCAAAAGAATGTCGAAAGCGGGGGCCACCGGATAACCGCGAAGACCACGCCGGAATCTAAACCACCGACCTGCTTTGCCTCGCAAGGCACGGCCATGCTAAGTTCACCACGACTGCTGCCGCTATAGGCGCCCAAGCGTTTCTTTCGTGCGCCTGGGATGATTGCGTTCTAAACGACCTTGGTCCGATGACTCTTCGCAACAGATTCCTTATCACGGCGGCGCTGCTTTGTCACCTGCTTCTCGTACCGCCATTAGTTACCAGCCAGTTGCCGCCTTCGAATTCTTCTTCCACAACGCGTTCCAGCGCGCCCGCGGAAAAATCGGCGACTGTTCCCGCCACGCCTTGCGCGCGAGCGTTTGCAGAGTCGTCCAATAACCGCGCTACGATCTGCGCCATCCAACAAGAAAGAGAGGGCGACGTTTACAAGCTACACGGCGCGGTTGAAATCTACTACGAGACTTACCTTCTGAAGGCCGACGAAGCGACCTTCAACTCGGACACCAATGAAGCAACTGCCAGTGGGCACTTCTCCCTCGACGGCGGTCCCAACGACGACCACATTCGCGCCGACCACGGCACTTACAACTTCGCTCTGGAGACGGGAAAGTTCTACGATGTGACCGGAACTACTGGCCTGCGCTTCCGCGCCAACCGGGTGATTCTGACCTCTACCGCTCCCTTTGCTTTCACCGGCAAGCTGGTCGAGAAAACCAGCCAGGACCATTACCTCGTCTATGACGGCACAATTACGACTTGCGAGTTGCCGCATCCGAACTGGCAATTCGACGCCCGCAAGGTGAGTGTGGACGTGGGCGGCAACGCCAAGATCTATCGCAGCACTTTCGATCTGCATGGCATTCCGATCCTCTGGCTTCCTTACGCCACCCATCCGGTAGAAAAGGAGTCTCGTCAGTCCGGATTTCTGATGCCATCGGTAGGTCACTCTTCGACCAACGGATACATGGTGGGCGAAGCCTACTACTGGGCTATCAATCGCATGATGGATGCGACCCTGGGAGCGGAGTATTTTTCTCTGCGCGGAGGTTCGCAGCGTGGAGAGTTCCGGGTCAGGCCGAGCGAAACTTCGTATATCGACCTCAACTATTTTGGCGTGATCGATCGCGGCATTGGTTCGCCACCGCTCAAAGAAGGAGGAGAGAACGCGCGTCTGAATGCGGCCGGAAACATCGTCGGTTTTCGCGGCCTGACCAACATCGATTATCTGAGTTCATTTCTCTTTCGTTTAGCCTTCAACGAAGTCTTCAGCCAGGCGGTGTATTCGGAGGTGAAATCGCAGGCGTTTCTCTCCAAGTCCACGGATGGCTACAGCATCAACGGCTTCGCGGAGCGTTATCAAAACTTTTTGAGCACCACGCCCGGCCAAGTCATCACAATTTTGCACACTCCGAGTGCCGATTTCTCCGGCGTAGATCACCAGATTTGGCGCACGCCGCTTTACTGGTCGTTCGACGCCTCGGGCACGGGATTGTCACGCAGCGAGCCCGCCGAGTGTTCAACGGTCGGTTCAGTGCAATCGTGCACGCCGGCTTTCCGGACGGCGAATCTGCTTGGACGGTTCGATCTGAATCCGGAAATTTCACTGCCGCTGCTGTTCCGGGGATGGTCGTTGCGTCCGGAGTTGGCGCTGCATGAAACCTATTACACGCAACGGCTGGTTGGCGAGAGCGGGACGAATCCCGGGCAGGCGGTAAGCGATCCGATCGATCGTCATGCGGTGGAGACGGCGGTGGAACTGCGTCCGCCCTCACTCGAGCGGGTTTTCGACAAGGAATTTCTGGGCAGAAAGTGGAAGCATGTCATCGAACCGCGCGCCGTTTATCGTTTCGTTACTGGGGTAAACAATTTTGGCAATGTCGTAAAGTTCGACGAACGCGACATCCTGACGGATACGCATGAAGTGGAGTATGGCTTCGTCACGCGGCTCTATGCCAAGCGCACTTCGAATCAGCCAGACGATTGCAGCAAAATCATGACGGCTCTGACCGTCGGCGGGGCTGCGCCGGAATCGTCGATTCCATGGCAGCATACCAATCCACTGGCAGGCCCGGGCTGTCAGCCGGGGCCGCCGGTGCGTGAACTCGTGACCTGGGAGCTGGCGCAGAAATACTTCCTCGACCCCACTTTCGGAGGGGCGCTGATTCCAGGGCAACGCAATGTATTCACGACCACGATCGACCTCACTGGAATCGCTTTCCTGACCCAGCCCCGTCATCTCTCGCCTCTGGTGTCACGACTAAGAGTGGAGACCAGTGCGCGTACCGATGTCGAGTGGGATATGGACTTCGATTTTCAAAACAATAGCACCAACGCAAGTACTCTCCTTGCCAACTATCACATCGGCCAGGTCACGATCGGTGGAGGGGATGCGATCTTACAGATTCCTGGGCAGACTGCCGCAGCCTCCACAAGTTTGGCCGATATTGCCCACTTCAATCAATTTCGTGCCGCCATGGGATACGGGAGCGCGATCAAGCGCGGCTTCAGCGCCGCTGGTAGTTTTGGATTTGACGCCGATCTCAGCCAGTTGCAGTTTGTCAGCGCGCAAGCGACTTACAACTGGAATTGCTGCGGCATGACGTTGGAGTATCGCACGTACACTGTCGCTAACGTTCGCAATGAAAACCTGTTTCTGTTCAATTTCAGCCTGGCCAATATCGGCAGCTTCGGGAGTTTGCGGCAGTTAGGTCGGCTGTATTAGCAGTTTTTTCGTAGCGCCGGGAAACTCACGAGCGCATCTAATTCTGCTAACATGCCGCCTATGTCCCCCACGACGAATGAGCTTGAATCAAAGCGCGCTCAGCTTCGAGCGAACCTGAGCAAACTTGGACGGCTCCTCGTGGCCTACTCTGGCGGCGTCGATTCCGCGTATTTGGCTTGGGTTGCCCATGAGGTACTGGGCGACAAGATGCTGGCAATCATCGCGGACTCTCCCAGTCTGGCGCGCACGCAGCTCGATGACGCGGTCGCTTTTGCCACGGAGCAAGCCATTCCGCTGCAGGTCGTCGCGACCGCAGAACTGGATCTCCCCGAATATGTGCGCAACGATTCGCAGCGTTGTTTCTTCTGCAAAGATGAACTCTTCACGCTGATGGAGGATCTGCGCGGGGCCCGCGGCTTCGACACTATCGCGTACGGCGTCAACCTGAATGACCAGGGCGACTTCCGTCCCGGACAGAAAGCTGCGGCCAATCATCATGTAGTTGCGCCGCTGCTCGATGCCGGACTTTCAAAAGATGAAATTCGTGCCTTGGCTCGGCAGGCCGGCTTGCGGGTTTGGAATAAGCCGGCTTCCGCTTGCTTGTCGTCTCGCATTGAATACGGCCGCCCGGTTACCCGAGAAGCGCTCGCGGTTGTAGAAAAGGGCGAAGAGGCGCTCCGCTCCATGGGTTTCCGGCAGTTCCGCGTTCGCCATCACGGTGAAATTGTTCGCATCGAAATCGCGCGCGAGGAGTTGGCGCGGGCGCTTGATCCAGCAATGGCCGCGCACTTCACGGGCATTTTCAAAAGCCTGGGCTTCAAGTTTGTGACCCTTGATCTGGAAGGCTTCCGCTCGGGATCGATGAATGCGTTGCTGCCCGCGGAGGATTTGCTTCGGCGCACGGGCTGAGAGGCTTCCGTTACGGACACAGCCCTTGTTCCGGGCATAAATGCTGCCGATCCCAGTCGTGCTTCTTCCCGCGCGCGCTGGGCGCTGTGAGATAATCAACCTTACTTTCCATGTTCAGGCGGTTCTTAGTGATTTTATTGCGACGCTCTTTTCTTCTCCTGCTGATCGTTTGCCTAGGTTGTGCTGCTCAATCCGTCTCGCCAGAATTAGCTCAAAAGATTGAGCGGCAGGTGCGTTCTTACTACAAAGTGCCGGCCGAACTCAAAGTACTGGTAGGTCCTGCTTCGCCAAGCCCAGACTTCCCCAATTACGAGTCCGTTGTGGTCACCATCGACAACGGCGAAAGGAAACAGGATCTCAATTTCCTGATTTCTAAAGATCACTCCTCGTTGATCCGAATGAATAAGTTCGATCTGAACAAGGATCCCTACGCGGCCACGATGAGCAAGATCAATACGGCCGGGCGGCCGACGCGTGGAGCGAAGTCATCCAAAGTGGTAGTGGTCAACTTTGACGATTTCGAATGTCCGTTCTGCTCGCGTATGCACCAGGAGCTGTTCCCAGAAATTTTTAAGGAATATGGCGACCGCATCACCTTTATCTATAAGGATTATCCGCTGGTGGAAATTCATCCCTGGGCGACGCACGCCGCCGTGGACGCAAATTGCCTGGCGGCGCAAAATAACGATGCCTACTGGGATTTCGCCGACTACATTCATGCCAACCAGCACGAGGTAAGCAACGAAAAAACTCCGGCGGCGCGTCTGGATGCGCTTGATAAGCTCGCTATGTCGCAAGGCCAAAAGCATAGTCTGGATACGGTGAAGCTGGAGTCTTGTATTAAGGCGCAAGATGATAGTGCGGTGAAAGCGTCGATGAAGGAGGCAGAATCGGTTGGGGTGGAAGCGACGCCAACGATGTTCATCAACGGTGAGAAAATTGACGGCGCTGTTCCTCCAAGTGAACTGCGCGCTGCTTTGGATCGCGCGTTAAGAGACGCTAATCTGCCGGTGCCGGATCACGCGGTCGCATCAACCGCGCCAGTCGCGAAGTGATGGACAGTGGAGAATATCGGCCAACGAGAATCTAGGAGAACAACTCTTTTGAAAAGAAATCTAGGACTTCCGCGGCTGGCAGTGTTACTCGCTGCCGCCGTCGTACTGGCAGCAATGCTGGGGTGTAAGTCTCAAGTCAGCGGAGACGTGATGGCCACGGTGGATGGCCGCAAAATCTTCCGCTCCGATGTCGACAAATATTATGACAATCAGATTGCCAGCGCGCAGCAGGCACCCGTAGGCGAACAAGCCACCATCCTTCGCCTCAACATCCTCCGGCAACTGATCGACGACGAAATGGTAATGCGCCGCGCTGAGAAGTTAGGCCTACTGGCGACCGAGGAGGAAGTCGATCGCAAGCTGAATGAGATCAAGTCGCCGTACACGCAGGAGGAATTCGATCAGCGGCTGAAGGAGAAAAAGATCACCCTGGAGGATTTCAAGCGCGACATCCGCCGCTCGATTACCGTCGACAAAGTGATGAATAAAGAAGTGTCCTCGAAGATCAACGTAACCGACCAGGACATCAACGACTACTTTGCCGCGCACAAATCCGAATTCAACCTTATCGAACCGCAATACCATCTGGCCCAGATATTTGTCACCCCAACACCCAATCCGCAAGTGCACAACCAGAACAACAAAGCGCAGAACGAGGCCGACGCGCGCAAGAAAATCCAGATGATTTCCAATCGCCTGGACAGTGGCGACGACTTTGCTACGCTCGCCATGAATTATTCGGAGGATCCGGAAACATCGGGCAACGGCGGCGATCTGGGGACAGTTCCCGAGTCGTCGCTGCGCAATACTGACCCTTTTACCCGCGATGCGGTAATGAAACTGAAGCCGGGTCAGTACAGCCCAATTATCATCGTGTCGAACCCGGCAACCAAGCAGCCGCTCGGCTTTCGCATTGTGAAATTGGTTTCGAAAGAACCCGCGGGACAGCGCGATCTATCTGATCCGCGCGTGCAGCAAGCTATTCGATCGCAACTGCACGACCGGCGCGAGCAGTTGTTGAAGGCGGCTTACTACGAAGTGTTGCGCGACTCGGCGAAGGTCGATAATTACTACGCTAAGAAGATTCTGGATAGCAATGGTTTGATGAAGTAGAACGTTTCAGATCGCGCATTTGCTAAGGGGCTTGTAGCGCCATTACTCGACGATGGCGAGGACGTCGCCTGCATTTACAGCGGCACCCTCAGTCGCCATAATCTTCTGGACCGTTCCCTTCTTCTGCGATTTAATTTCGTTCTGCATCTTCATCGCCTCGACTACAGCCACGCCCGCACCAGGTTCCACTTCGTCTCCTTCTTTTACCAGCAGGCGCACCACCTTACCCGGCATAGGCGCGACTATTCTCTTCGGGCCACGATCATCAGCGGCCTGCGCGCGGCCCCGCAGGGACCGCGGGTCGCGCACTTCGGCAGCGAACCTTGTGCTCCCGACCCACAAATGCAAATCGTTCGCCACTCGCTCAGATTTAATTTCGTAAGCGCGGTTGCCGATACGAAGAGAGAGAACGTCTGGGCGCGCGAGAACAGCATCCACTTCAATTTCGCGACCATCGAGACGGCAGGACCAGCGTCCGTCAGCGCGGTTCAGATCGAGCCGATACTTTTTGCCATCGATGGCTACGTCATAAAGCATAAAGACCAGTCGTTTTTTCTACTTATCCGAATCAGCCGACCTATCGCAACGCCTCTTTGCGGCCGGCATTTTTCCAGTTCGAATCCGTCGGGCCGTTCGCTCGCGAAATTGTAGGACTAGCGCTTTCAGCGCCGATGCCCAGCGCGGCAAACATTCCGGCTGCAATGGCGGCGACTTCCGCTGCTCGCGCATCCACCGTCGTATGCTCGCTTCTCTTCAGCATGCGGTCGAGAAATCCGGTATCAAGTTTGGCCGCGCGGAAGTCGTGATCGCACAAGATCCGTCTGAATAAAGAGATATTTGTCTTGATTCCGCCGACGAAATATTCGCTGAGGGCACGAGTCAATCTGGCAATAGCCTGATCGCGATCGGTGCCATACCCGATCAGCTTGGCTAGCAGAGGATCGTAGTCGATCGGCACATTCCATCCTTCGTACATTCCGCTGTCGCGGCGTATTCCCGGTCCCGAGGGTGCCAGCAGCAGGGAGATCCTGCCGGGGCTGGGAAAATAATTATTGTCGGGATCTTCGGCGTAGATGCGGCACTCGATAGCATGACCGCGAATGGTGATGTCATCCTGTGAGAAGGGAAGTTTTTCCCCGGCCGCGATTCGGATCTGCAAGTGGACGAGGTCCAGTCCGGTGATCAGTTCCGTGACTGGGTGCTCCACCTGCAGCCGCGTATTCATCTCCAGGAAATAAAAATTCTTTTTCTCGTCGACCAGGAACTCGACGGTGCCTGCGTTGGTATATGCCGCGGCCTGGGCCACGCGAACCGCCACATCACCCATCCGCCGCCGCATGTCAGCATCGACGATGGGAGAAGGCGCTTCTTCCAATACTTTCTGGTGGCGCCGTTGCAGCGAGCATTCGCGCTCGCCAAGATAAACTGTGTTCCCATGTTCGTCGGCGAGAACCTGCATTTCGATATGACGGGGATTGATGATTGCCTTCTCGATATAAACTTCGTCGTCGCCGAATGATCGCTCCGCCTCGCTGCGAGCCGCATCGAGAGAAGACTTCAATTGCTCGCGCGCATGCACCAGCCGCATTCCTTTACCGCCGCCACCAGCGGCAGCTTTCAGCATCACCGGATAGCCGATTCTTGCGGCGACCGCTTCTGCCTCCTCGAACGACTCCACTCCTCGCGATGTGCCGGGAACGAAGGGAATGCCGGCCTTCTCCATGGCTTGCCGCGCGCGTGTCTTCGATCCCATCGCATCCATGGCGGCGGCGGTTGGGCCGATGAATTTCACTCCAGCGTCGGTACAAGCCTGTGCGAACTTCGCATTCTCGGAAAGAAAACCGTATCCAGGATGAATCGCGTCGGCGCCGGAGCGCCGCGCGACTTCGAGAATTTTCGTAATGTTGAGATACGATTCGGAGGCCGCTGCCGGGCCGATCGGATAGGCTTCGTCGGCTTTGCGCACGTGCAATGAAGCGCGATCTACATCTGAATAGACCACCACCGCGGCGATACCCATCTCATGGCAGGCGCGCAGCACGCGTACTGCAATCTCTCCGCGATTAGCGATGAGGATTTTCTTGAACATCGTTGTTTTGGACATCTTTTTTAAATAACAACGCGCGGCCGAAGAACTCAAGATTCTACAGTAGATTCCGGCGTTTCAGAATCGGCTGTCTGCGGGGCTGATCGTTTGCCGGTTTGCAATAACAAGAACACGGCCAGAATCAGTAACTCGGGTTCAATCGGATGACGATAGCGCGCATGTGGGAAGACAAAATAATAAGTTGCGGGATAGGTGAGAATGAGTCCGGCGAAGAGCCATGCCCCGTGGATTTTCACCCGCACCGCGCGGCCCGCGCCCCAGATGGCCAGCACTGACCAGGTCAGAAAGAGTGAATTGCGAAAGTCCCAGGGAGCACGGCTGTCAGTGGGTTTGGGTACCCCGTTCCAGTAGTAAAAAAATCTTCTCAGGCTCACCACGGCGAAGCGACCAGGATTCTCGCGAATCCATTCGAATGCCAACCGCTGGCAGTCTTTCGCATAGGCAAGTTCTCCCATATGTTGGAACTTGTCGAACTCAAGCTTGTTTAAATTCGGCTGCAGATAAGCCATCAGCATACCCTCCGAACTATTCGAATTGCCCAGGCGGAACTGCAGGCCAAAATCGTCGCGCAAGAAAACAAATCGTCCGAAGACTTCATAGTTCCGAACAAGCCACGGAGAGAGCACCACGAAGAACATCACCGACGAGAGCACGACACCGGAAAACGAAGGCAATCCATTCTTCAATCGCTGGCGCCATATCCAAAGCCCGCAGAAAGGGAGAAAAGCAAGCATCGATGGATTCGCCAATGCAGCTACACCCCACAAACAAGCAAATATCAGCCATCCACGAAACCCGCGCCAACGCTGCAGTTCGAGAGCCACTAAAAAAATCAAACTTAAAATCAGCGGAGTGAAGGTAGTATCCCAAATCCAGTGAATCGACCAGTACCAAATGTAGGGGTTGAGCGCCCATCCCCACGCCGACCAGCGTGCCACACGATCGCCGAAGGTTCTCCTGGCAATCAGAAAAATTGGAATTGTTGTGAGCGAAGTGAAGAGGCTGTTGATCGTTAACAGAGCCCAGGCCGAAGCATACGTGTAAATACCAAAGAGTTTGAAAACGCCAGCCATCAGATATGGATAAAGCGGCGGTTCCCAGGCGGTGGGACCGGTATTGCCACCGTAAGGATTGCTGAAACCTTCTCCTAGAGCGATGGAGCGAGCCACACGTCCCATCTCCCAACCGAAAGCGAAGTGGTCTTCGATGGGTCGCGTACGATATTCGCGGAACACGCCGATCATTGCCACCTGCAGAAAAAACGACACCACCACGAGCCAGAACACGGACTTCGGAATCGGTGGCGAGAACGTTTTTTCCATTGAGCGGGAGTGTATCAGGAGGAACAAACCAGCCGAAGAAATCGCCAACAAGGAGCTGCGTCACTGCTCAGGGAGACGAACAAGGCTCACCATAAATGACCGCCGGGGTTGCTGCTCAGATCCTTTTATCCATCGCGTGCTGCGGCCGAAACGGTAACGCAGCAGCGTCCAGATAGCCAGCCATCCGTCGGAGTGGCGAATTTTTTTTCCTTCGCCAGCCGAACGAGGAATATACGAGATAGGAACTTCAGCGATCTTCTCGCCCATACGGCACAGCTTGGCCGTCACTTCGGGGCAAAACTCGAAGCGGCGGCAATCCAAATTGATTTTCGAAATCAAAGACCGGCGAAAAACCTTGTAACAGGTCGCTTCGTCGTGGATGCCCGCGCCATACAATAGATTTGCCAGATGAGTTAATAGCTTTGCGCCCAGGAAAAATCGCAGCCCTCGTTCCGGGCGGTCAGGACGCACGCCGTAAACAACATTCGCTTCCTTGAGTTCGAGCGGTCGCAAAAGGGCCGTATAATCCTGCGGGTCGTATTCGAGATCGGAATCCTGTATGAGAACGTATTCGCCTCGGGCATAGTCCAGCGCGGTGCGAATAGCTGCTCCCTTGCCGCAATTCTTTTCGTGGAAGATTACGGTGACATCATCCGCAAGCGGCATTGCGCGGAGCTTTTCCCGAGTGCCGTCAGAGGAGCCATCATCCACGATGATAATTTCCTTTTTTACCGGGGAGCCATGGATGGCCTGCAGCAACTCGTCCACATGCGCCGCCTCGTTGTAAACCGGCACGATCACGGACACACATCCTGCCCACCGGTCTGCCGGAATACCTACGTTGCTACGCGGAGATGGTTCCACTGAAGCTACACTCATGGTCCGTAAGCCAGGCATGGACTACAGGCCGCCAAATCTGATGTCCATCAAAATCTGGGCTATTCTTAGCATAATATCATTTGAAATCGCGCTCTTTAACCTACGACTCATGTCATCTACGACAGCCCGCGCAACAAAGGAGGCCGACCACTCGCGTTCCGCGGGTCCCACTCAGGCGCTTTGGACGCCAGTTTCAATCGCCACGCTTACTTTGTCGGCCACGGCTGCGGCCGCATTACGCTTCTCATTTCTTGTACGGAAGCCTTTTTGGTTTGATGAATGTTTCAGCGTGGAAGTCGCCCGGCTCGGCTGGGCTGATTTTTGGAGACTGATGTGGCGGCGCGAAGCCAACATGTCGCTCTACTACTTGTTATTGCGCGGGTGGCTGCATTTAGGCTCCAGTCCATTCTTTATTCGCAGCTTATCGGTGATCATTTCCTTGGTTACTCTGCCGGCAATTTTCTGGCTGGCATTACAACTGTTTGATCGGCGCACAGGATTGCTCGCCGTTGCGCTCATGAGCTTTAACGCATTTCACGTTCGCTACGCGCAGGAGGCGCGCAGCTACTCGCTGTTGGTACTGCTGGCGATTTTGTCGAGCGGTTTTTTCGTCGCGGCTTTGCGAGAGCCATCGCGCCGCAATCGCGTAGGGTATGTTCTCGCCAGCGTTCTTGCCGTTTACGCTCATCTTTATGCGTTGCTGTTGCTGACAGCGCAATGGCTGTCTGTGCGAGGTAAGAAAGAACCGGCGAGCTCGCGGCCCTTGCGCCGAACTTGGATTTGGATTGGCTCGGCGTCGTCGCCCTTGATTGTTTTTGCGGCGAAGACCGGCGCTGGGCCTATTCGTTGGATACAACGGCCGGGCTTTCACGACGTACTGCACTTTATGGAGCAGATGGCGGGCAATGATGGATTTGTCTTGCTCGGTCTCTATGCTGCGGCTTGCCTGGCAGCAATCGTGACCTATGAAAGAAAAACGGGCCCGTTCCGCACTGAAGATAAGTCGAATGGCTGGAGTGTCCGCTTCCTGTTGATCTGGTTGTTCTTTCCAGTGGCTTTGATACTACTGCTCTCGCTAGCACGGCCACTCTTTCTGGGACGCTACTTCATCTTCTGCCTGCCGGCGCTGGTGATTCTGGCAGCGGCCGGTTTGGCGAAAGTGCGTCCGGCGTGGCTGCTGGGTGTGGGACTCGGCGTTATGCTTTTGCTTTCGTTGCAAGGAGCCTTTTCTTATTACGATCACGATTTCGATCTTGAGCGGGATGGTTCCGAAGCAGCCGCGAGCTATATCCTGGATCACGCGCAGCCCGGCGATGCCATTCTGTTTCACATTGCGGAGGCACGGGTGCCTTACGAGTTTTTCAAGTCGTTGCGGGCGAAAGCATCGCTGGCGGGCTCTCCGGTCGGGCCTGAAATAATCTATCCCTGGCACGGCGATCATCTCCACTACCGGGATTTCAGTGGCAATCCTAGCAGTCCTTTCGTGCATTCGATACCTGATCGCTACTCTCGAGTGTGGGTCGTGCTTATGAGCAATGAAGCGTACGGGCATCCCGATCCCACCACCTTGATGCTGAATCGAATTCTGGGCGAGTCTTTCCCCAGGCTAGAAAAGGCGCAATTCTCCCAAGTGGAAGTGCGCGTCTACAGCAAGCCTTGATCTGCGAAAGTGCAATGACTAAACAATTCCCTGCGACTTTGGCGCAAGTCTTTGCACTTGCCAACGCCCTGGCCAGTTTCGAACTGTCGTTAAAACAACGAAAACGGCGTAAATATCAATCCCAAGTTGGCAGAGCTCTAGTGGCATGGTATCTGCAGCAGGATAGGCAGAGTAAGTCTTCCGGGAGGTTTTATGAGCAAGTTTGCGGTAATGGGTTCGATTCTTCTGTTGTCAGTTTTAAGCTATGGCCAGGATTGGCGCGGTGTTCCGGGGTATTGTCCGTATGGCTGCGGACCGTATATTCCACTGATTACGACTCCGAGCTTGGCGCTCACGACGTTTTCTCCAAATCCGGTGGGGGCTACCAACGCCACTGGCGGGCTGATTGCGGGCGCAACCAATTCCACACTATCTGAGGTCTCCGGCGACACGGACGCAGTTTACACAGTGCCGGTGTGGTATTCCGGCGGGCAGATTCCGATCATTTCTCCGGTCACAACCGGACCGGAGCATCGTGGGCGGGAGCGGGGAATGCGCGAATTCGAAGCTGAAAACCGTCCCGAGCGCGAGCAAAGAATGCGACGTATGGAAGCGGAAAATCAGATGGCGCACGCGCACATGATGCCAGAGCACGGTCACATGATGCGGGGCATGGAGCCAGGGCAAGAAATGAACGGCGAACAGCAGGCTAAGCCGGCTTGGGTCTTCATCGGCGCATCCCAGCAACCAGCGGCCGCGGGTAAGTGGAAGCCAGCAAAGCGGACCTACACGAATGACGACGTGACGCGGCAAAACCAGCAGAACGGTGTGGTGAAGTACGACGACAAAACCGAGAAGATCTAGCCTGGATTGATTCGGGTTGTCGAATTACCTCGGCGCTGTTTCGTTGTAGATAAAAAAGGGCGGACAAGGATGTCCGCCCTCTTTTTAATCTTACCGAAGAGAATTCTATTTCGGCTGATCCATGGTGATGCCTTGTTGTCCGGGCTGCTTCTCGGCCTTGGCCTTCTTGGTGGCGAGAGTCTTATCGACCCAGCTATCAGCAGTCTTAAGGTCTTCCTGACGAGCCACTAAGTCGTCGCACTCCACGTCGGCCTTTTCGCGGTACATCAGATTTAGATAAGCCATTGCGTCGTCGTAATCGGGGCGAAGCTGGATCGCTTTGTTCAGGTTGTCGATGCCTTCCTGAATCGTGGGCATGTTCTTCGTCTTGAGTTCTTCGCAGACCTTTTTCTGATCTTTGTTTTTGGGGTTGAGGTTCTCATCCGGCTTCATGCCAAGTTTGGCGCGCTCTTCCATGCGGGGGGCGTAACACTCCGCCCAATCGATGACGCCGATCGAGTAGTAAGGATCAGGATCGTTGGGATCGATATCAGAAACCATATGGTTGTATTTCTTGGCGTCGTCGAACTTCTTCATGTTGTAGTAAAGGGAAGCGATACCCTTGGCGGCGTTTTCTTTCTGATCGCGGGGCGCATTCATGTCGAGCACTGCCTGGTATTGCTTGATCGCCTCTTCCGCCATTTTGTTGTTCTCTGGCGTATCGGCACCGGGAATATACTGCTGCGCGTAGGCGGTGGCCAGATACATCTTTGCATTAATCAGTGATGGATCGAGGGCCGCGCTCTGCTGGAAATGGTCGATGGCTTCTTCGAACTTCGCATTCTTGAATGCGGTAACGCCCTTGTTGAGCTGGTCGCGGGCTCGCAGTTTGCCGCAGCCCAGGGAAGATAGGATCGCCAGCATCGCGGCCGCCAGCGTCAACAGTCGAATCGATTTATTCATTGCAGTATAAGTCTCCCTTGCCACAGCATCGTAGGCCCAGAGACAGCAATTTGACAAGCGACGGGCAGCATGCTCCTACGCGAACGCGGCACGGGAACGTTGTTCCCGTGCGCGATGGAAGCTATACGCCTATTCCGGGCGCTTGCAAAACTTCGGCTGGCGTTTAGCCGCCTGCCTCAATTTTCGCCGTAATCAGACCAACTTTATCCACTCCCGCAGCATGCGCGATGTCGATCACATTGGCTACGTCTGCGAAAGGGATGGCGTCATCGCCCTTCACGAACATCACTTTTTCCGCGCGAGTTTTATAGATATCAGCCAACCGACCCTGGAGATTATCCCAAGTTGCGTCTTCCTGATTGATCTTCAAACCTGGATCCTGGCCGGCGCCGCGATCGATAAGCTGCACCACGATGGTGCGGTCGGGTGTGTTGTTTTTTGGCGCGTTTGGCGGAGGTGGTTGGGGCACCAGCGCATCCAGACCTTTGGGGGTAAGCGGCGTGATCACCATGAAGATGATGAGCAGCACCAGCAGCACATCAATCAGCGGAGTGACGTTAATATTTGCGCTTTGGCCTCCGCCACTTCCCATTGCCATACTCATAATCGATCTCCTCTTACTTCACTCACTTCATTGCCCGGTCGCCGGAGCAGGAGGCGGAGCGTTTGGAGTGCTCTTTCTCTGGTCGGTGAGCAAGCCCAGATCATCCACGCCAGCGGCGCGAACTGCGTCCACGACCTGAACCACGTTCCCGTAGTGGGCGCGAGCGTCTGCCTTGACGTAGACACGTTTGTCGGTCCGATTGGCCAGGCGGTCCTTCACTTTCCCGGTCAAACTGTCCACTGCGATCTTATCGGTGCCGAAGTAGATAGTGCCGTCGCGCATGATAGATACGAGCAGGGCGTCTTCTTTATCCGCATCGGCCATAGGCGTGGGGTTGTTTACCTTCGGCATGTCCACGCTGATGCCTTTTTGCAGCATGGGGGTGATTACCATGAAGATAATCAGCAGCACCAGCATCACATCGACCATCGGCGTTACATTGATGTCCGAGTTGACCTTGGCGCCTTCATTTCGTTTTGCCATTGACATAGTGTGAATCTCCATTACTTCCACGGCACTCACGAGAGAGGGATGCCCGGCGCCGGAAATCAATCCGACGCCGGACGAAGCAACTCAAGCGAAGTCCGGCCCTACAAGCTGGACCTAGGAACGGCGAACGTCGCGCCGCTTCAGGAAGTAGTCGATCAGTTCGCTCGATGAATTGTCCATCTCCACATCGAACGCTTCGACGCGGCCGGTGAGGTAGTTGAACATCATGACGGCGGGAATGGCCACCAGTAGACCGAAAGCGGTGGTCACCAGCGCTTCCGAAATTCCGCCTGCGACCGCACCCAGACCGGTAGCCTTCTGCTCTGAAATACCTTTGAAGGCGTTCAGAATGCCCATCACTGTGCCGAACAGCCCTACGAAGGGGGCTGTCGAACCGATGGTAGCCAGACCGCCAAGCCCGCGCTTCAGTTCGGCATGGACGATGGCTTCTGTGCGCTCCAGAGCGCGCTTGGAGGCTTCGATGGTCTCGCCGGGGATAGCGCCAGGAGAATCCTGGTGGGCCTTGAATTCCATCAAGCCAGCGGTGACAACCTTCGCCAGATGGCTCTTCTTGTTGCGCTCGGCGACCTTAATGGCCTCGTCGATGCGGCCATCGCGCAGCGCTCCAGCAACTGCGGGAGCGAATGCGCGGGACTGTTTGCGGGCAGCGTTGTATGCCATGGCGCGGTCAATCATGACGCCGATCGACCAACCCGACATAATAAACAGGATGATGACCACGATCTTCGCAATGATACCCATCTGCTTCCATAGCGAAATCGGATCCCAACCCACTGCGCCACCCTCTTGCACAACAATCCAAGTGGCTACCCGGGGAACGTGATGAAATGCTGCTACGGCAAAGTTAGCTAACATGAGTTGCTTTTCCCTCCTCGAAACTTCTTAGACTTTGATGCAAAATCGAAGACTACTGTCAAATTCAGCGACAAGAAGCCGCTTGAGGCTTCTCTAAAATCGACATTCGGCATCAACCACGTCTTCCCAGGCAGACTAAGCTAACTCAGATACGCCTCAGAAACACGGTTTCGCCAGAAGGTCTCTCCCGGCCACGGTTCAAGGTGGGAAGGGGAAGGCCGTTTTCAATCATTAACTGCCACTTCATTCTGTCACTCGGCCACGGCTAGCCGCCGGCGAGAGTGAAGTTAACTTGTATTTCAGTATCCACTTCTACGGGCTCGCCGTTGAGCAGATACGGCTTGTACTTCCACTGCTTTACGGCCTCGATCGCCGCAGGAGCCAGCATTGGATGCCCACTCACCAGCGAGAGGTTTTCGATGGAGCCATCCTTGCTGATTACAGCTCTGAGCACCACGGTTCCAGAAATGCGAGCCTGCCGTGCCAGGGGAGGATAATTCGGGTTAACCTTGCGGATCAGAAGTCCCGAGGTAACGCCTGCGGAAACGCGAACCCGCTGCGGAGCTGCCACCTTTGGCACAGCCACAGGAGTGGAACTGATGATTCCGCCGATTACGCCGCCCATCTGCCCGCCCGGAATGCCTCCCGGTACGCCACCGACTACTCCGGCGGACGCCATTTGCGGGGGAGCTTCGTCTTCCTTAATCATCTGAACCTTTTGCGGAATTTTGGTCGGCGTACGGAGGGCGCCATTCACGATATCGGTCTGAATCTGGTGCACTATTTTTATGGGAGCAGCGGCAGGCGGAGGCGGAGGGGGTGGCGGCGGTGGCGCGACCAGGAAAGTCATCAGTTGTTGTTTTGGTAAGGCTTCAGTGAAGATGAGGGGCATCAGCACCATGACGCCAATGAGAAGTATCTCAAGAAAGATCGCGAAGGTCGTGGTTCGACCCCGCTTTGTCTTCAACCTGCCACCGGATTCCAGAAGGCTATCTTCGAACATAGTCGTTTCTCCCTGCTTAAAGCCTACGTGAACTTAGACACCGACGGACTCCCTTTTGCTCCCGAAACCGACTCCCACCGCAGGACCGGGGAAAAATCTAGCCCTTCCCGGCGATCAATGCAGAACCAAATAAAGGCGTATCACAAATCCGCGCGCAACGCTATCAGGGCGATTACTTGGCCCGGACAGGCATCGCTGCAGGGCGCTTACCTTTACTGATCCGCCAATCCTGATAGGCCACCAAAATTGGTGCGGCAATGGCAATCGACGAATAAGTCCCGATCAATATGCCGATGACGAGAGCGAGGCTGAACCCGCGAAGCACCTCGCCGCCAAACAAATAGAGTGCAAGCACTGTAAGGAAGGTCAGCCCGGCTGTCAAGATGGTTCGGCTTAAAGTCTGGTTGATGCTCCGGTTGACGATGTCTGCCAGTTTCTCTCGCCGCATGAGTTTAATGTTTTCCCGGATGCGGTCAAATACCACGATCGTGTCGTTATTAGAGTAACCAATCAGGGTGAGAATTGCGGCGATCACGGTGAGAGAGATGTCTTTGTTAAGCAAGGAGAATGCACCCACGGTGATCAGGGTATCGTGAAAGACCGTGACTACAGCGGCCACGCCGTAGATCCATTCGAAGCGGAAGCCCAGATAGATGAGCATTCCTGCCAGCGAATAGGCGGTTGCGAGTAAAGCCTGCCGGCGCAATTGCGCTCCCACCTGCGGCCCTACGATCTCAACGTTGCGCACACTGAAATCTGACAGGAAGAATCCGTCCGAGAGGGAGGCTATTACGGAGGGATCGACCGATCCCTTCAACTCGTCGAACGAAGTCAGTACTCCACCGTGCCCCTTGTCCCTGGCGTCGACAATTGCCTGAGCCTGCTGGGTGTACTTTTGATCTGCATCAGAGCCTAGATGCATCGGGTCTTTATCCATCAAATAATTCTTGATGGCGAGAGAGCTGGCATTGTTTAAGTCTTGTTTGCCCGCTGGAGCGTTGGTCTCTAGAGCGTCAATGATGCGGGTTTTACCGCGATCGAGCGCCTGCTCGCTGGTCTCCTGCACATCGAGGTCGATCAGAACCTCGTTATAGGAAGGCTGGTCGAAGCGCTGAATTTTGGCATTGTGCAGGCCGGCATGGTCCATCGCGGCGCGCAAAGCGTTGTCGTTTGGCGTGTGAGAGAACTTCACATACACCAGAGTGCCGCCGCGGAAATCCACACCGTAGGGGATGCCGTGCCAGAACAACATGGAAAAGATGCCCGCCACGCTGAACACCAGCGAAAAAGCGAGGAAATACCACTTCTTCCCAAGGAAATCGATATTGGTATTGCGAAAGAACTCCACCGGTTGTTGCCCCTTAAAGTTTCTAGTTTCGGGTTTCCGGTTTCCGGCCCCAGACCTATCGCACCAGAAGCCAGAAACAAGAAACTGAATTTCTTAAATGCTGAGTGCGTCGCCGCGCTGCTTCCGGCTCAGAACCCAGTCGAAGATCACGCGCGAAACGAAAACCGCCGTAAACAAATTCGCCAGCAAGCCGAATGTGAGCGTGACGGCAAATCCCTTCACTGGCCCGGTTCCGAACAGGAACAAGATGGCCGCCGAAACAATGGTGGTGACGTGAGTGTCCACGATCGTGATCCAGGCATGGCTGAAACCCTGATCCACCGCGGATGGCGGCGTCTTGCCGTTGCGCAATTCTTCCCGAATGCGTTCGAAAATCAGCACGTTGGAATCCACGCCCATACCAACCGTCAGGATCACTCCAGCAATTCCCGGCAGCGTCAACACTGCTTCGAAATAGCCCATGAAACCGAGCAGGATGATGAGATTCAGCAGCAGCGCGATGTCAGCATTAATGCCGGCCGCACGATAGTAGATCAGCATGAAGATCAGGACCGCGAGCATGCCAACCACGGCGGCGCGAACCCCAGCGCGGATCGAATCCGTGCCCAGCGACGGGCCAACTGTGCGCTCTTCCAGATACTTGATACCGGCGGGCAGCGCGCCCGAACGCAGGATCATTGAGAGATCTTTGGCCTGCTGCTGGCTCATGCTGCCGCCGCTGATTTCGCCGGTATCGCGGATGGCTTCTTTAATGTTGGCGACTTCCTGCACTTTGTTATCGAGCACTACGCCCAGACTCTCACCCACGTGGGCTGAAGTGAAATTGTAAAAACGCTGGCCGCCTTCGCCGGTCAGCTGGAAGCGCACATTCGGCTGCCCATTCTGGTCAGTGCTGGGCTGGGCGTCCCGCAGATCTTTTCCCCTGACAGCGGAAACTCGCGAAACCAGGTACCAGGCTTGCTCGTCCGCGGGAGCACCGGGAGCAGCGTGGCCGGGCAACAAAATCGCATCCGGGGGCAAAACTCCGCCCTTATCCTGCATAGCAGCCTGCTCGCTGGGATAAGGCCCGCCCAGAACCTGCTTGATCTCAAGCATGGCGGTGGACTGCATGATGTCTTTCACACGGGCTGGATCGTCGACACCGGGCAACTGCACCAGAATTTGATATTGACCGAGGCCGTGCTCCTGAATGGTCGGTTCGCTCACGCCCAAAGAATCGATGCGGTTGCGAATGGTCTCAATGGCCTGGGTCACTGCCCTATTTTTCAGATCGCTGAGAATCTGAGGCTTCATCGCGAGAGTCCAGCTGTTGTCCGCTGCGGAAGTCAGGTTGTATTCCGGCAGCCGGTCGTTGGCGATGTCCAGCAGATCCTTGCGAGCCTCGGCGGGAACGCCCTTGATCACGATCTTGTCAGGATTGTTCTGCGGGTCTGGCTTGGAAATATCGGCAAAGGCGATCTTGCGCTTGTTGAGTTGCTCTTTGAGGATTTCGACCGCATTGTCGGAGTCCACATTGATCGCGTCATTGACCTGCACTTGCAGGATCAGGTGGGTTCCACCGCGTAAATCAAGACCCAAATGAATGCGGTTGGTCATGGCGGAGAGCAAGCCTTGACCGGAAAAACTTTGGGGAATGCCAAAGATCCCAAACAAGAAAACGAGCAGGACGCCGAGGATAGCTACCAGTTTCCAGAGGAGATTCTTATTCATGATGGAACAAAATCCAAATGCTTAAAATTGTGCCGCTTTATTTGGTCTTAGTTTCTTCTTCCGTAGTCGTCACCTGAGTCACGGAGGCTTTGGTCACTTCCAAAACGATATTGTTGGGAGGAACCCGCAGGTGAACGGAATCATCCTTGAGCGCCATGATCGTTCCCCGCAGGCCTCCGCTGGTCACGACCTTGTCACCAGTTTTCAGGCTATCCAACATGGCCGTCCATTTCTTTTGCCGCCGCTGCTGGGGAAGAATCAGCAGAAAGTAGAAAATGCCAAAAATAAATATCAGTGGGGCAACACTTAACCACCCCATGCCGCCGCCACTCGCCTGCAATGCTAAGAAAACGTGCATATTCGCCAAGATCTACCCACTAGACTATTTTACCGCTCACGAACGTGCTGCTCACGAAACTCAAGAGCCCGTCCGCGAGCCGCGGCGCGCATCTACCAGCGCCGCAAGCCTGTCATTTTCACGACGGGGATGCTCAATCGATTCCGGCCGGAACGCCAACTACTCGGGCCTCACTGCCCAGGCTTGAATCCGGGGAGGTCCTTCCATGAGGTCACGGCTTTTCTGCGAGACCAGACGCTAGAGAAAACGGGACTCTTCCCCAAGTCGAATAGAATGACGTACCCGTCGCATAGTGTCAAGGTAGAAACTCAGGTTGTGGAGCGTATTCAAGACCTGCGCGAGCACTTCATTCGAAGCATAAAGATGGCGCAGATACGCTCGGGAGTAACGCTGGCAGACGCGGCAGCCGCAAATGGGGTCGAGCGGGTCGGGATCCTGGGCATAGCGCGCCTGCTTGATCGAAATTTTTCCTTCCGAAGTAAACAGCAAGCCGTGGCGAGCAGCGCGGGTGGGCAAAACGCAATCCATCATGTCGACGCCTAAGCGAGCGTATTCTGCAATCTCCTCGGGCGTGCCCACACCCATCAGGTAGCGTGGTTTATCCGTGGGCAGGTATTCGAGGGTGGCTTCGACAACTTCGCGGGTGCGCTCGCGCGGTTCGCCAACGCTTAGACCTCCGATGGCATACCCGGGGAATCCAATTTCGATCGTGCGTTCGGCGGATTCTTTTCGCAGAGCCAGGTCCATGCCGCCTTGGACGATGCCGAAGAGGGTTTGAGTCGAGTCATTGTCAGATGTCTTCGCATTTTCGTTTCTAGGCCACGGAACTTCGTGTTTATGCTCCTCAAAATATTTCTTACTGCGTTCGGCCCAGCGCAGCGTCAATTCCATCGAGGCCTTCGTGCGAGCCAAGGCGGCGGGGTATTCCGTGCACTCATCAAACGCCATGATAATGTCAGCGCCCAAGCCGATCTGGGCGGCCACGGAATTCTCTGGGCTGAAGAAGTGGGATGAGCCGTCGAGATGCGAGCGAAATGTCGCGCCTTCTTCGGTAACTTTGCGCAGCTCGTTCAGGCTGAAAACCTGGAAGCCGCCGGAATCGGTAAGGATCGCGCGCGGCCATGACATGAATCCATGCAGTCCACCGAAACCGCGAACAGTTTCGACTCCGGGACGTAAATAAAGGTGATAAGTGTTGCCAAGAAGAATCTGGACTCCGAGTTCTTCGAGGACATCTTGCGGCACGGCTTTCACCGTTGCCGCGGTTCCCACAGGCATAAACACGGGAGTTTCGATCTCACCGTGCGGCGTGCTCAGACGGCCGCCACGAGCTGCGCCTGAGCGCGCCTCGATTCTGAAATCAATCGACATTGTGTGCGATTGTAGCAATGCCATGGAAATCGCGATTAGGACTAGATCACTTCCAGTTGCAGCAGTTCGCCCCGCACGGAACCATCTTCCACAACTAATTTGCCGATGCTTAGCGGCAGTTTGAATCGGCGAGGTCCAGTGCTTCCGGGATTGAAATAGAGCACTCCGTCGCGCATCTCTTGTTTCGGAACATGGGTATGGCCGCTGATCACCACAGCGAAACCGGCGGCTTTGGGCGTCAGATCCAATTTCGCCAGATCGTGCAGCACATAGATCGAAATCCCGCCCGCTTCGAGTATTTCGGTCGCAGGCAGCCTTCGTGCCCACACCGCTTTGTCTACGTTGCCACGAACCGCGGTGACTGGAGCGACGGCGCCAAGTCTGTCGAGAATCTCGGGCGTGCCAACATCCCCGGCATGAATGATGTGATCTGATCCGCGTAGTGCGTCGATTGCTTCCGCGCGCAGCAATCCATGCGTGTCGGAGATGATGCCGATCAGGATTGGCTTCTCGCTCGTCAACGCGGCTTTCGCTCCATCATGCGATTCATCTCGGCGTGCGCGGGAGAGTCTTCCAGGTTAGAGTACGTACCCTTGGTTCTCACTTCTTCGGCAATGCGGCGCAAGTGGCCCAAGGTTGCGCGCATCGGTCCCGAGCCAAGACTGACCCGGGCCACTCCAAGCTTGAACAATTCCGGCACCGAAGGAGAGCCTGGTCCGGCAAGAATGTTGACCGGACATTTTAAGTCAGCCACCAGACGCCCGATGATGGGCGCATCCCGCAGTCCCGGCACGAAAACGCAATCTGCTCCAGCGTCGCGAAAAGCGCTGAGCCGACGAACCGTCTCGTCGTAGCGCTTTGCCGGATCCCCGATCTGCAGGAGGTACACATCCGTCCGAGCGTTGAGCACAAGCGGAATTCTCAAACGGTTCGCCATTTCGCGAACCGCATGTATCTTTTCCACTTGAAGAGGCAATTCAACGAGCGCGGCCGTCGAGCCCGGGATAGCATCTTCCAGATTCATCCCGATGGCACCGGCATCCATTACTGCGCGTGCGATTCGACCGGCGTCTTCAGGAGAGTTTCCATATCCCGCCTCCACGTCCGCTGAGACCGGAACGCCGACGGCTTTTGCGACGCGGGCGATCGCCGCCAGCATTTCTTCCCGCGGAATAAGCTGGCCGTCAGGATAGCCGAGCGAGAACGCGATGCCGGCGCTGCTGGTAGCGATCGCCTTGAAGCCAGCCTCTTCGATGATGCGCGCGCTGGCCACGTCCCAAACATTGGGAAGCAGGAGAATTTCCTTGCCTGAGTGGAGAAGCCGAAACGCCGCCGCCTTGGCTTGCTGTTGAACCATTTTCAAATTTTAAATTGTTTGCATGGCGATCGTGCGAGGGATTTTCAGAGTGCAGAATTAGCTCTTCTCGGCTGAAGTCTTTTCATGAATTTCCCGACGCTTACTAACGCTCGGCCAACCGTTCCCCGGCCAATTTCCTGAACATCATCCCGGGCGCTCACGTGCAGCTCATAGAAGCGCCCGTCAAATGACTCCAGGACGGCCTCGGCCTGAATGTGTGAGCCGATTCCACTTGCAGCACGGTGCTCGATATTGATGGCTGTACCCACCGTAATTTCGTCTCCCTCGCAATAGGGTTGCAGCGCCAGGAAAGCGGCAGTCTCCATCAGGCGAATCATGTCGGGCGTGGAATAAACCGGAGGCAATTCGGTGTGGTGCGCGGTCAGGGTATGTTTGAACTCGACGGTCTCGCGAGCTTCACCCCGTGCGCCAATCGGAATTTCTCTAGCCATCTTCTGACTAAGCGTGCGTCAAACGCGCGGCTTCAATTCCGTCCAGAGCCTGCCACAACATTCTGGCTGCGTTTTCGGCGGCGGCCAAGGCAGCTTCCGCCGCTTTCGGGTTCGCTTCCACGCGCTTTTCCAGTTGCATGCGCCAGACGTTCGAGTGGTAAATGTCCGCCATTGTGTGGAGCGCAAAGTAGCCGCAAGTCTTATCGTCAGCGCCGTACATCTCGCGCAGTCCGCGCTCTTTTTCTTGGGCGACGCGCGGGACCTGAGATTCGTACGCGTAGAACGCGGCCAGCACCTCTTCGGCAGTACCTTCACTGGCTATCTTGTGGAAGTGCTTTGTCAGTTCGCGAACCTGCTTGACCGGCAAGTGCCACTGTAGGTCTCGCCGCGATCCCATCCCTTCGGCAAAATCGAGCCACAGTTCGGCGTGAGGCACCGACTCCTTGCCCGATCCACCTGGGATTCCTTTTTCGTCAACCATGTTGGCTAAAACCGCGCGCCGCAACTCCCCATCCTCCAGACGAAGAGCGAACTCGGCCAGGTAGGAGGGAAAGGCCTCGACGTGGGGGAAATATTGCCGAGCATATTCGCGCAAATCCTCCCGGGTGAGTTCGCCCGCTGCCCACGCCTTGTAAAACGGATGGCAGAGTAGGTCGTACTTGGCGATCGATGCCTGCAGTTGCTCGAAGAACCGAGTGCTGTTCATGGCTTCCCTCACATTCTAGGCTGACTCAATAATATACGGGCGAGCCCGCCCAGCGGCAAGTGGCGCGATCACCGATGCGAGTGACTTGCTAGAATGAAGAGGAAGCCAACGCCTCCGCGGATTGGGCTGTTTTAAATACATGCAGTTCACGGAACAATTCGATATCGTTGTTGTTGGCGCCGGCCATGCCGGATGCGAAGCGGCGATGGCCGCGGCGCGCATGGGTTTGAAGACCGCGCTTTATACGCTGAATGTCGATCTGATCGCGCAGATGTCATGCAATCCGGCGATCGGCGGCATCGCCAAGGGACACCTTGTCCGCGAAGTCGATGCCCTCGGCGGCATTATGGGCGAGATCACGGACGCGGTCGGCATACAGTTCCGCCTGCTCAATACTTCGCGGGGCCCGGCGGTGTGGTCTCCGCGGGCGCAGTGCGACAAGCAAGCTTACCGGCTGAAGATGCGCGAAGTTCTGGAGTCGGAGCCGAATCTCAAGATCAAGCAGGCCGAAGTTGCTAATTTGATCGTTGCAGACGTTTGTCATGCTGAGCGAAGCCTTTGTAATCCTGAGCGCAGCGAAGGATCTGCCGCTCCACGGAAAGTTCTAGGCGTCACATTGCGCGACGGCCGCACCGTAGGCTCTCACGCTGTCATTATCACCACAGGCACTTTTCTTAACGGACTGATTCATTGCGGTGAGCAACAGTATCCTGCCGGACGCTCGGGAGAACCGAATGCAGTTCTGCTGGGAGAGTCGCTGAAAAAACTGGGGCTGCGCGGCTGCCGGCTCAAGACCGGCACTCCGCCGCGTCTCGATGGCCGCTCCATCGACTGGTCGCGTTTTTTAGTGCAGCCGGGCGATGCCGACCCCACTCCGTTCAGCTTCCGCACCAAGCGCGTGGCGCACCACGACTCGCAAGTGCCGTGTTATATCGCGTGGACTTCGGCGGAGACGCATCGCATCATCCGCGAAAATGTGCATCGCTCGCCCATGTACAGCGGCCAGATTCAGTCAATCGGACCGCGCTATTGTCCTTCCATCGAAGACAAGATTGTGAAGTTTCCAGACAAGGAGACGCACCAGCTCTACCTCGAACCTGAGGGATTGAACACGCACGAGATTTATGTCAACGGCATGAGCACGTCATTGCCGGTGGAAGTGCAGTTGGAGATTTTGAAGTCGATTCCCGGACTCGAGACCGCAGAAATGTTGCGTCCGGGCTATGCCATCGAATACGACTCGATCGATCCCACCGAACTGCAGCGCACTCTGCAAACGAAAAAAATTGCCAATCTTTTTCTGGCTGGTCAGATCAACGGCACGTCCGGCTATGAAGAAGCGGCTTGCCAGGGTTTGATGGCGGGCATTAATGCAGCCTTGCAAGTGAAGGCCCAACCACCGCTGATTCTTGACCGCACGGAGGCTTACACCGCGATCCTGATCGATGACTTGATTTCGAAGGGCACGAACGAGCCTTACCGGATGTTCACGTCGCGCGCCGAATTCCGACTGCACTTACGCGTGGACAATGCCGACCGGCGGCTCACGCCTCACGGCCGCCGTGTGGGCTTAATTCCGGATGGTGCGTGGCGAAATTTCAAGGCAAAGCAGGAGCGGCTGGGGAAAATGAGACAGGTGCTCGAAAGGACGAAGTTGACGGCCGCGATGTTGGACGATCAACTCGCGGGTAACGATTGGAGTTCAGCGCTCGGGCAGAGTTACGCCCAATTACTGAAGCGTCCGGAGATAGTCATCGAGCAGCTTGTTCCCGTTCTTCGTGAGTTAGATTCCATGTTCTTTGAACGAGAAGAAAACGGTGCGAATCCGCGTGAATCAGCCGTCGTGCTTTCTTCTGAAATTCGCAACGAACTTAAGTCGGTAGAGACGGAGATTAAGTACGAAGGCTATTTACTGCAGCAGCAGCGTGCCATGGAGCGCATGAAAAAGTCGGAGCAGCGTTCGATCCCGGGCTGGTTCGATTACCACTCGGTCAGTGGGCTCTCACGCGAGGTGCAGGAGAAGCTGAGCCATGTGCAGCCGCGCACGCTGGCGCAAGCCTCGCGCATTCCGGGAGTGACGCCGGCCGCAGTGTCGCTGGTGAATGTCTACATTGAAATCCAGGCACGGCGCCGTCAACAGGCCGCGGCGATCTAAATCGGATGCGATCTGCCAGAAATTAACGCTACGTTAACAAACCTACGGTAACGCAGGCGTTAATATCTTGCGATGCTTCAAGACTCCCTTCGCATCGAAGACCAGCCCGGAACCCAGCCTGGACAAAGGATTCTCACCTTGGACGGAGCGCTGGTAATGACTACGATGTTTCAGTTTCAAGCCACGGTCCGCGCCGATACCTCACGCTCGCTGATTATCGATTTTACGAACGTGCCCTACGTGGACTCGGCTGGCATCGGAGCGCTGGTGGGTGCCTACGTGACGCGACAGCATGGTGGCCGAAGTCTGGCGCTGGTTGGGGTGAGTGAGCGCATTCATAACGCGCTGAAGGTGACGCGGGTCGAGCAGTTTTTTAATTTCTTCGATTCTGTCGGCGCGGCGGAAGAGGCGTCCCAAGCCTAATTCCGCTGCCCGCCGGTTTGACTGCTATCGCTATCCCTCCTAAGATTACGTTCTGCCACCCATCCATCCATGATCGGACAAACCATCTCGCATTACCGCATCACCGGCCAGCTCGGTAGCGGCGGTATGGGAATTGTCTACGAGGCCGAAGATCTTCATCTGGGACGGCGCGTCGCTCTCAAGTTTCTTCCCCCGCAACTTTCCCGCGAGCAAAACGCCCTCGAGCGTTTTTTGCTTGAGGCCCGCACCGCTTCGGCTCTGAACCATCCCAATATCTGCACAATCTACGCGGTGGAAAAGGCCCAGCTTCAAGGTGAACACGAGCAGTCGTTTATTGCGATGGAGTTGCTGGATGGCGAAACTCTCGATCGTCGTCTCGGCCCGGGCGGCGCGCCGCTCGACCGATTGCTGGAGTGGAGTATTCAACTCGCGGATGCACTTGATGCCGCGCATGCCAAGGGAATCATCCATCGCGACATCAAGCCGGCGAACATATTTATTACGCAGCGCGGACAAGTGAAAGTGCTGGACTTCGGCCTTGCCAAACTGGCGCGTCCGGAGATGGCGATGGAAACCATCGGAGCGACGCAGGATTCGCCGGGAGCATTGCACCTGACTAGCCCGGGCGCGACCGTGGGGACGATCGCTTACATGTCACCAGAGCAGGCGCGCGGCGAACAGATCGATGCGCGCAGCGACCTCTTTTCTTTGGGCGTAGTGATCTACCAGATGGCTACCGGACGTTTGCCTTTTTCCGGCGCCACGTCGGCGGTAATTTTCCATGCCATTCTGGAACTTGATCCGACTCCGGCGCAGCAATTGAACTCTGCGCTGCCGCTTAAACTTGACGAGATTATTGGCAAGGCGCTCGAAAAAGAGCGCGACTTGCGCTATCAGTCTGCGGCCGATTTGCGCGGTGATTTGAAACGACTGAAGCGGGATGTCGAATCTGGGCGCAAACCCGCGCAGGCGCCACCGATTAGTGGAGGGGCGATTCCGGCTGTTGCCTCCTCTCCTGCTGTGTCGGCTGAGCGCGCACCGGCGCAGCGAAGCTCCAGCAGCTCCGCGGTGATCACGGCTGTACGCCAAAACAAGCTCGGCACCGGCTTCATTGCTGCAATCGTGCTCGTGCTGATTGCAGCGGCGGGGTACGGGATCTACGGCTTCATCGCACGCACCCGTAGCGCCCCGTTCCAGGATATTTCCGTCACCAAAGTCACTGATACTGGCGATGCGGTTCTCGCCGCGATTTCTCCCGACGGAAAATATATTCTGAGCCTGATGCGGAAGAATGGCCTGGCGAGTCTGTGGCTGAGGAATGTCCCCACCAACAGTAATACGCAGGTCCAGCCTCCCGCCGACGTCTATTACAACGGACTGCTTTTTTCTCCGGACGGAAATTATTTCTATTTTGTGCGCAGCGATCCGGGAAATCCGGAGCTGAGATTTTTGTACCGTTCCGCGCTGCTCGGCGGTTCTCCGCAAAAACTTGCCGAAGATGTGGATTCGAATATTACTTTTTCTCCGGACGGCAAAAAAGTATCCTTCATGCGATATGACAATCCCGAGGAGGGAAAATATCAGCTCATCGTTCGCCCGGTCGACGGCGATTCCCAGGAGAAGGTCCTGACCAGCGGTTCGATGTCGGAGGGACTATCCTCCCCGGCGTGGTCTCCCGATGGAAAGACGATCATATGTAACGAACTGCACGCGGGATACGTGGAGGGGTTGGTCTCGGTGGATGTTGCCACAGGGAGCAAAGAGCGGTTCTTCAAAGGGCAAGAGGATTTTTTTGCGTCTCCAACCTGGATGCCAAACGGCAGCGGGTTGCTTGGCCTGCTCCATGATCCAACCAATCTGCATCAGGCGCAAATCGCATTCGTTTCTTACCCCGAAGCGAAGGTTTCTCCGGTCACGCACGACACGAATACGTACTCTGATGTCAGTATCGCGGCAAACGGTCTCACGCTGGTGACCATTCTCAGCGAGGAGCGATGGAACTTGTTTGTAACGCCGGGTCCTGCCGCACAAGCCCATACGGTAGGAGTCGCGCGGGCGAATACAAATTTCAGCTGGACCGCTGACGCTCAGTTGATCGGCGATCAGGGAAACGTGCTCACTCGCATCGATCCCGCAACCGGAAACAAAAGCGCCATCACGCCTGAAGAAGGAAAAACAGCCGGGGACTTTTCGGCCTGCGCCAATGGCCGTTACACAGTATTTGAACTTCTTTCCCCGGGCACTGCGGGGGACGTCAATATCTGGCGCGCCGATGCCTCGGGAGGCAACTTGAAACAGCTGACGACCGGCAAGCGCGATACTCTGCCGCTTTGCTCGGGCGACAGCCGCTGGGCATACTACATCGATCAAAAAGATGAAGCGACTCTGGCGCGCGTTGCAATCGACGGCGGCACACCGCAGCCGGTCTCAAGCCTCGCCATCAGCGATAGCCAGTTCGATGTCTCTCCCGATGGAAAATGGGCCGCATTTGCCACCCTTGAACACGCGCTGGGACACAAGGACACGCTGGTGCTGGTGAACACAGAGACGAGACAAACGAAAAAGCTGGATTTTGATCGGCTACGCCTCGGGCTTATACGCTTCAGCCATGACGGTAAAGCCGTCGTCTATCCTATTCGGGAAAATGGCGTGGATAATCTTTGGCTGCAGCCGCTCGACGGTTCCAAGGGACGGCAGATTACCAGTTTCGGCTCGGAGCACATCTACGACTTCCACTGGTCGTTCGACGGCAAGCAGCTTGCGCTGGTGCGCGGCCATACCGACTCGGATGTAGTTCTGATCCGCGACGCGAAGCGGTGAGATCAGCAGACATCTTTTATCCAAAAATCAAAAGGCGGCCATCTCTGGCCGCCTCTTTTTAAATTGTCAACTAGCGAAGTGGTTTAGGCACCCTTCACGTTCTCGGCCTGCCAGCCCTTTGGGCCTTTGACCACGTCAAACTGCACCTGCTGACCTTCTTGCAGGCTGCGGAAGCCGCTCGCCTGAATGGCCGAGAAGTGCACAAATACATCTTCGCCATTCTGGCGGCTGATGAAACCGTAGCCTTTGGCATCGTTAAACCACTTCACTGTTCCTGTTTCCATGGTGTTGCTATGTTCCTTTGTGTGATATAGCGCTAAAACTTTGGAAGGGTTCTTTGCAGGCAGGTCACGCGCCCGTAAGCGGAGAAACTGAATACTGCGAGGAACTCTAAAGTCAAACGCAGCTGAATTGTATTTCAAGAACCGCGAAATTGCCATCGAAATTCTTCTATAAATCGATTAAGTCTCTGGTATGCATAGACTTGGAGTACTAAGGTGTTTGCTCTAATTTGCCATCCACGCCCCAAAAGGTAGATCATCAAGAGTATGCGATGGAGTGTTTTTGCGTTAGTTCTTGCCTTTCTAACTTCGGCCTCGGCGGGCATTGTTGACGACGTTATAGGCGCTTTGAATCGAAGCAGCTTTCAAGCGGCCGATGCTGATCTTCGAACCTACAGAGCGCAGAATGGGGTAACGCCGGAATACATCGAGGCCCTTTCTTGGATGGCGCGGGCGGCGCTGAATGCTCGCGATTACGACCAGGCGGCGGCTCACGCACAAGAAACAAAGTCCCTCGCATTGGCGGAGCTCAAGCGCCGTCCGCTCGATGCTGAACCTCACTTACCAACCGCTCTCGGGGCGGCTTTCGAAGTACAGGCGCAGACCCTGGAGGCGAGGGGTAAGAGAACCCAGGCCGCCGCCGTGCTAAAGGCCGCACTTCTCACTTACCGCGGTACCTCCATTGCCGCGCGTTTCAAAAGAACCTCAACTTGCTCTCCTTTGAAGGGCGGCCTGCGCCGGCGCTCCGAACCGACCAGTTCATGGGCGCGAAGCCGCCTTCGCTGGCGCAGCTAAAGGGCTCGCCGGTGCTGCTTTTTTTCTGGGCGCACTGGTGCGCGGATTGCAAAGCGGAAGCGCCTATCATCACGCAACTGCGTTCGGAATTTGCATCGAAGGGATTAACCGTGGTTGGTCCGACGCGGCTCTACGGATATACGGCGCAGGTGGAAAATGCCGCGCCCAGCGATGAACTTGCCTACATTGATGCAGTGCGCCACCGCTTCTATTCAGGCTTGCTCGACATGCCGGTTCCCATCAGCAAGCACAACTTCGACCTGTACGGCGCTTCGACCACTCCGACGCTTGTACTGCTTGACCGCACCGGCAAGGTTGCGATGTACCACCCGGGAGCGCTGCCATACGATCAGCTGCGAGCGGAGATTGAGAAAGTGATGGCTCGATAACAGTCCAGGTACGACAAAACGATCGTCCTATTGCACTTCGGTTAGCGCGCCCGTCTTGACGTCGTAAATAAAGCCCCTCACGGGAATATGCTTCGGAATCCAGGGATGGGATTTCACCCGCTGTATCTGCTGCCGTACATTCTCTTCGAGATCATCAAAAGCATGGAAGTGCGCCGGCGCGCCAAAAGGCGTTCCCATCTTGTCGGCCAGTTTTTTCTTCAGCTCATCTTCTTTCACTTTCAGGAGGCCGCAATCCGTATGGTTGATGATGATGAACTCCTGGGTGTCGAGCAGGTGATGGGAAACAATCAGCGACCGTAGTGGCGTCTTCGGTGGCGATCCCGCCCGCGTTGCGGATCATGTGGGCATCTCCTGGCTTCAATCCGAGGCAGCGCTCAAACAGGATTCTGGAATCCATGCAAGCCAGTACGGCCAGCCGACGCCGCGGCTGAACGGCAAGTTCTCCCGGGTTGAAGCTTTTTACGAATTCTTCATTGGCTTTCAGCAGTTCGTCGGCGACTGACAATGGATGGCCTCGCTTGCTTTAGTTGCGGTCTCGGCGGCATATTTCTGCTGCCCCCAACCATCTCTGGTTTTCGCCCCAGTTTATCCGCTACAATCGCCCCGTGAACGTGGATGACACGATTGTTGCGATTGCTCGCCCGCCGGGTCGCGGTGGAATCGGCGTGGTGCGCCTGGCCGGACCGCGAGCGGTAGAAATTGCCAAGCCGATTCTCAGGCTAAAGCACGCCATCGAGCCGGGCCGCGCTGTTTTTGGTGAACTTATCGAACGCAGCAGGAAGGCGCGAGCCGCAGCTGGGGCAGCTTGAGCCGGCTGCTGCACCCACACGCATCGATGAAGTAGTCGTGACATATTTCGCCCAGCCTCATTCTTACACGACAGACGACATTGTCGAAATCTCCGCCCACGGCTCTCCCGTGGTACTTCGCCACATCGTCGAGCTCTGCATCGCCTCGGGGGCCCGGCTTGCTCAGCCGGGCGAGTTCACCATGCGCGCATTTCTGAACGGCCGCATCGACCTCGCGCAAGCCGAGGCGGTCCGCGACCTCATTGATTCGCAAACGTTGTATCAAGCAAAGGTCGCCGCGCAGCAGCTCGAAGGCGCGCTCTCCCGGCGGTTGCAGCCGATCAAACAAAAATTGGTCGAGCTGATCGCCGTTCTTGAAGCTGGAGTCGATTTCGCAGAGGACGATGTCTCAGTCATGCCGGACCCTCTTATCCTGGAACGCATTTCCGCGGTGCGTCTGCGTCTGGAGCC
Organism: uncultured Acidobacteriaceae bacterium; assembly: GCA_963813205.1. Lineage (GTDB taxonomy): Bacteria > Acidobacteriota > Terriglobia > Terriglobales > Acidobacteriaceae > Sulfotelmatobacter. The sequence goes on from CAWEYI010000016.1 coordinate 42,346, forward strand.
ACTGGCCGCCAGTTTCGCTTACGGAAAAATCGTTCATCAAGGACTAACTCTCGCCATCGTTGGCCGGCCCAATGTCGGCAAATCCAGCTTGTTCAATCGTCTGGTCGAGCGCGAGCGTGCAATCGTTACGGCAACTCCGGGCACTACGCGAGATCTGGTGAGTGAAACCGTTGCCATCGGTGGCATTCCGGTTCAGCTTGTCGATACAGCGGGCATCCGGGAGGCTCTCGATGAAGCGGAATCGATGGGCGTCCGGAAATCCATCGAAGCGCTGGCGGATGCCGACCTGGTGCTGGTGGTGTTCGATTCTTCGCAGACGGTGACCGCCGAAGACCATGAGTTGTTGCGGCAAGTGCAAGGTCGCCCCGCAATTGTCGTAGGGAATAAGTGCGATCTGGGTTCCGGGGAGGACCTGTAGGCTCTGCGTGGGCAAATCGCTGCTATCAAAGTGTCAGCGTTGACCGGGCAGGGAATCGTCGAATTACGGGCGGAAATTTTGCAACACATCGGTGGCGAAACAGGAGCACAAGCAGAAGGTGGATTTCTTACAAATGTGCGCCACCAGGCACTTGTACAGGAATCTCTGGTTGCTCTTCAGGCTGTTGCCAATGCCGTGATCGGGAAAATCCCGCACGAAATGATTTTGCTTGATCTCTACAGCGCTCTGCGTCCGCTCGATGCGATTACCGGACCACTACCACCGATGACATCCTGACCCTTATCTTCAGCAAATTCTGCATCGGAAAGTGAAGCAAATCCCAGTAGGAGCTCTCACGCGACTTTAAGTTTCGCGATGACCGTAGTTCCGCGTCCCTCGGACTGAATATCCAGACTGCCGTGGAGCTGCCGCAGCCGCTCTCGCATGCCGCCGAAGCCGATGCCCGCGCAGCCGA
>CAWEYI010000017.1:0-44093 GCA_963813205.1 uncultured Acidobacteriaceae bacterium
TTGACGGCTGCATCGTCGGCTCAATAGCATCCTAACCTCACCGCTCAGCCCAATTCTGTCTACGTAGGCGCAGACGGTAAATTTGAATCGGCTCCCGACACTGCCGTGATCCAATTCCACATTTCTGTGCAGGAGGACACGTCTCAGGCCGCCTACCAGCGCGCGTCGAAAAATACGGAGCAGGTGCGGGAAGTACTGCGCGCCAACGGCGTCGAACCTGAATCGGCGACCATCGGATCTTGTCCGTTGAGCCGATGTATGACTGGAAGAATGCCAGCAAAGAGTAATCGGCTACCGCGTCACCACCGATGTGACCCTCAAGTTGAAAGATTTTTCGAGATCGGACCCATCACTCAGCAACTTGCCGAGGCCAACGTCAGCGAGAGACAGACTTTGAGCTACATGCTGGAAAATGTTGACGAAGCTAAAAATAAGGCAGTGGAAGACGCTTATCGACGGGCCCGTAACTCCGCCGAGACGCTAGCCCGTGCAAGTGGCCGAGGCTTGGACGAGCTTTCCTACGCGTCCGTTGAACATTTGAGAACCCGCGCATGCCGGTTCCGCGCATGGCGCGCGCCATGGCGGCTATGGGCAATGCCGCGCCGCCGCCTACCGAAGAATTCACACCGCAAAACGTAACGGTGACGGCACATGCGAACGCGCTTTTCAATTTGAAGTAGGTGGTATCGCGTCTCGCTACGCTTGGCCGGACAGCCGAAGCGGCTGTCCCCACTTGGTCCCGGGAATCTTAGGGAGTTGCCTTCGCCATCGCGATGCGGCTCGCATCTACGGTGATAGGGCGCTGAATTTCCATCTCGATCGACGTTCCCACGTCCAGCCTTACATCGTTGCCGCGTTTCAGTAGCGCCCAGGCAATGCCTGCGGCTGCGCCGGCGCCGGCTCCTATGCGTGCTCCGTTGAGGCCTCCGGTGGCTAGCCCTCCGGCGGTCGCGCCGCCCATGGTGCCGTACACGCCGTTTTTGGCTGCGTCTTCTACTCTTTTTCCGGTATCGCTATCCTGCTGAATCGTGCCTTCCGAATTTTTCACTGATTTGTTATCCGCACCAGGCGTGTTCTCGACCGATCCCGGCAGCATTACTGTATATCCGCTGGGAAAAATCATGGATGTAAAGTGCATCAGGATCTCCGCGCGTCCTTTTCCATGCCCGGCGCGCTCGACGTGCGCAATCTTTCCCTGAATGTAGGAGCCGGCTGGAACGATCACGCGGTCATTCATGACGAATGGAAACGCCGTTTCGGCATAGACCGCGTCGCCCTCGCGGGCATTCTTCGTGGAGATTGCCTGTTTCAGAGAAATCGGAATCCTGGTTCCTGCGGGAATGGTGACAGTGTTGGGATTGCGAGAGCGATCGGTCGCCGATTTCGATGGGGCTGGGCTTGCAACGGCAGGACTTGCTGTTTGCGGCTCTGGCGTTAAAGGCGACTGGCAAACGGCGATCCCGGAACCTAACACGAATATCCATAGAACGCGCATCGCGAACCTCACAAGACAATCGACGGCCCAGTGGACTAATCCAGCTGAGAATACCACGACTTTTCGCGGTAAAGATGCGTCTTCGGCGCCTTATGCTGCCCGGCCCAGTCGCTCCGAAATGCTTGTCTTCCCTCGCCGAAGTATCTAGGATGAAAAGCGCTATCCGTGCTCTTCCTATGTCCGCCACACGGTTCCACAATAGCCCAATTCTACTTTTGCTTATGGTTTGGTTTCTCGTCAGCATCCCGGCCTATTCCCAAAACACAGGTCGAGTTCCGGAAGAAATCTACAAGAATTGGCTCGACCGAGATGTCCGATGGATCATCAGCGACCAGGAACGCGCTGATTTCAAAAAGCTCTCTGACGACAAGGAACGCGACCGGTACATTGTGGAGTTCTGGGAGCGCCGCAATCCAACTCCCGGTGGATCACGAAACATAGTCAAGGACGAGCACTACCGGCGGCTGGCTTATCTGGACCAACATTTCTCCGAGGATGTTCCTGGCTGGAGAACTGATCGCGGGCGCGTCTACATCATGTGGGGTCCGCCCGATAATATTGAGCGACGATCGCGATTTGAATCGCGGGCAAACAACCTGCCCCGCCAGATTGATTCCGAAGAGTGGCATTGGTCCTACATTGAGGGTCTCGGATGCGATGTTGTTATCGAATTTGAAAATAGCTGCGGGTGCGGCGGGTACGGTCTCACGGTCTGACACGGCGAGTTTAGACCACTCTGGAAATCAAATGCCGATTGCTTAATAGAGCAAATACTTTTTCCTTAGGCCCTCAAACCTGTTTAAGTCTTCCTGCCAGTCCTGCGCGATGCGCCGTGGATCTTCGCCTGCCACGATCCCGTCGTAGGCGTTCTGGTTCACCAACAGCTCTATCATGCGTTCCATCTTATAGTCTGCTGGATAGAGCTTTCTCAACGCGGCGGCTAGCTCGATTCCCAACTCTGGTGCATCCAGAGCGTTGCGATCGGTTAAAACCAGATTCACTCCATCGCACTTCTGCCCCGAATAATTACTGGACGCAGGTGTGAACGTGACCGGAACAAATCTGACGCCCGCGATCCCGCGAGCATTCAAATACGCAGCTAATTCGCGGCTCTTCATCCAGGGAGCGCCCAGCAATTCGAATGGAGTATCCGTGCCGCGCCCTACGGAAACATTTGTATATTCAATCAGACCGACGCCGGGATATAGTGCCGCCGCAGTCACGCTGCGCAAGTTCGGGGAGGGATTTATCCAATCGAGCCCGGTCGAGTCGAACCAGTCGCCGCGCTCCCAGCCTTCCATCGCAACCACGGTCAGTTTGGCATTGATGTTCCGTTCCGTGTTAAACATCTTCGCCAGCTCGCCCATGGTCATGCCATGGCGCACCGGGACCGTCCAATAATTTGTGAAGTTCTTCAGGCCGGGGTCTGATACCGGACCCTGCACGAACGAGCCCGTAATCGGATCAGGCCGGTCCAGCACGATCAGCTCGACTCCTGCCTTGACCGCCGCTTCCAGAAAATATCCCAGACTTGTTTCGTAGGTATAAAACCGCACCCCAGCGTCCTGGATATCGACCACAACCGCATCCAACTGTTTCAACACATCCGGCGGCGGACGCCGCGCCGTATCTTTCGTCCCGTACACGCTGTAGACGGGAATTCCGGTCGCCGCGTCTTTCGAATTATTCACGTCCGTAGTGTCGAGAGTTCCGGTGACGCCATGTTCGGGACTGAAGATCGCGTCCAGCGAAACTCCCGGTGCCTTAGCCAGTACGTCGATCGTCCGCTGTCCGTTTGCGTCCACGCCCGTCTGGTTGGTGAGCAGGCCAATTCGCTTCTTACGACCCGCCACCTGCAACACATCGAAGCCATGCTCTTCGAGGACATCGATTCCCGTCTTTACGCTGCCATTGCGCGTGCTCATGCGCCGCGTCGCACTTTGCGCTTCGTTGTAGCCAGTGATGCTCTCCCATCGCAGAGCCTCTTTCTCGCTCGCAGTCAGCGGCAAGGCAGCTGCGACCGCCGTGGCAACTTCCGATCGCAACGCGATTGCATTTCCCTTCCCACGAGGATGTACTGCGTTGGTCAGTAGGATGATGTAGGTCTGCGTGGTTGGATCGATCCATAGCGATGTTCCAGTAAAGCCCGTGTGCCCGTAGGAGCCGATGGGCAGAAGATCGCCGCGGTTCGTGGAGAACGGGGAGTCAATGTCCCAGCCAAAACCGCGCAGCACTGGCGCCGACGGAGGCTGCTCCGGCTGCGTCATCTTCTCCACTGAGAGTGGAGAAAGAATCCCTCCGCCGCCATTCAGCAGGGCCTGGGCAAACTTCGCCAGATCGTCCGCCGTGGAAAACAATCCCGCATGGCCGGCCACGCCGCCCATGCGCCGGGCTGTAGGATCATGCACCACACCGCGCAGCATGTGCTCGTTTTCGTCGTACTGCGTGGGCGCGATCTTCGCCCGCCACGCCGCCGGCGGCAGGAAGCGCGTATGCCTCATCTTGAGTGGCGAGAAAATGTGACGCTCGCAATATTGGTCCAGCGACTCGCCTGAAACTCGCTCCACCAGTGCGCCCAGCACAATAAAGTTAATGTCGCTATAGGAAAATCTTGAGCCGGGTGGATTGTCCGGCGTTTCGGCAAACGCCATACGGTAGGCGGTGTCTTTTCCTTCCCAGGGCATTTTCAAATCGAGATCCGGCGCCAGGCCGGAGTAGTGCGTCAATAATTGCCTTATTGTGACGTCGTCTTTTCCGTTCTGCGCAAACTCGGGAAGGTACTTCGCCACGGGATCATTCAGGCGGACTTTGCCGTGTTCGACTAGTTGCATCACTGCAGTCGTAGCGGCAATCACTTTGGTGAGGGATGCCAGATCAAAAATCGTATCCAGCGTCATGGGCTCGCGACGTGGCTCCAGCGCGCGATTGCCGTAGGCCTTCCGATAGATCACGTGCCCGTTATGCCCAACCACCAGAACCGCGCCGGGAATGTTGCCATCGTGAATGGCTTGCTCGATGGCAGCATCGACAGAGTGCAGACGGATCGCAGCCGCGGGTCGCTTGGCATCTGCCGAAGCCAAGGCAGTTAGCGACGTCGCCACAAGGATGCCGCAGACTACGATGGGCGAAAGAGACAAGTTTGATTTAAGAGAAACGATGCTTTGACTCTACACAAGCACGGCCTCATGACTCAAGAAGCGCAAGTAACGGGTACCGCGCGGATGACATATCATGATTGCATATCATTCGAGTTCTTCATGACATTACCAGCCCCGCTAACGCCGCTGCTCGATGCATCTGAGGATCAAGACCAGGTCTTTGCCTCCGCCTTCTCAGTTCTACAAGAAGCTATTTCCGAGCGCGCTTTCCCGGCAGCTTCGGTCGCGATTGCGGTCCAGAGACGGCTGATTGCGGTCAAAGCCTTCGGCCGGTTCACCTACGAAAGCATTGCTCGATCGGTAAGTCCTGCGACGCTTTTCGATCTCGCTTCTCTGACCAAGGTCGTGGCGACCACACCCACGGCGATGCTTCTCTACCAGCGCGGACTACTCGATCTGGATGCCCCGGTCGGCGCCGTCGTGCCCGAATTCGTATGTGACGCCGAAAAAGATCTCCGCCGCCGGGAGGTAACGTTTCGCATGTTGCTGGCGCACTCTTCCGGCTTGCCGGCGTACGAGAAATTATTTTTGAAGGCGCGCAGTCGTGACGAATTGCTGCACGAAGTTTTCGTCACAGCCCTCCTCGCGGATCCCGGCACCCGCGCGGAATACAGTGACATCGGATTCATCCTTCTCGCCATTGCGTTGGAACGCGTTGCGGACGAATCGCTTGATCGATTCTGCCAGCGCGAGATTTTTGCTCCGCTCGGCATGACACACACAGCGTTCAATCCACCCTCAGAAATTCGCGCGCAGATTCCTCCTACAGCGGACGATCAAAATTTCCGACGACGCGTCATCCAGGGTGAGGTGCAGGACGAGAACGCCAGCGTTCTCGGCGGAGTCGCAGGACACGCTGGAGTTTTTTCCACGGCTGCCGATCTCGCTCAATTCGGCCATGCGATGATCAGTCCCGGTACACTTATTCGCCGTGAAACGATTGCGCCGTTCACCCGTCGCGAATCCGCGCCCGCAGGCACATCTCGCGCACTTGGTTGGGATACTCCCTCATCGCCTTCGCAGTCAGGAAAATATTTCGGCCCGGCATCCTTTGGCCATCTGGGGTACACGGGAACATCTCTATGGATCGATCCCGAACGGCAGATCTCCATCACTTTACTCACCAACCGCACCTGGCCTGATTGCTCCAATCATGCGATCAAACAGGTGCGCCCGCGATTTCACGACGCCGTCCTCCTTGCTCTGGAGAAAACTGTATAAAGAAAGTGGAAAGGGACGCCGAGCGATCGAATGAAATCGGCACTACTGCAATTCTCTTTTAATCCGCCACGCCTTTAAAAAGGTCTCTTAGAAAGGGTCTCTGCTTGAAATCAACGCGCAAACCTAAAATGAATCTAAATCCGGCCAGTCTACGCAGCCTTCGCACCGAGCAATCCAATAGCGCGGCCGATGACCTGGATTGCAAATCCTCGCTTGAGATTGCGCGGCTGATGAATGCAGAAGACGCGTCCGTTCCGGGGGCTGTCGCTCGTGTTCTGCCGCAGATTACGAGGGCCATCGATTTGGTTGTCGCTTCGCTGCGCCGCGGTGGACGCCTCATTTATGTCGGAGCGGGAACAAGCGGCCGCATCGCCGCTCTCGATGCCGCCGAGTGCTCGCCAACGTTCAACACCGATCGCGTTCAGTTCATCATTGCCGGAGGCGCTAAAGCGTTGGCCACCGACTCCGAGATCAGCGAGGATGACGCGAAGCAAGGACGAGAGGAAATGGCCCGCCGCAAACCCGGGAAAGACGATGTCGTGCTCGGCATTGCCGCCAGCGGACGAACTCCGTTCACCGTGGCCGCCGTTAAACTGGCGCGCGAGCGCGGCGCCCGCACTATCGCTCTCACTTGCAATCCTAAGTCTCCGGTGGAACGCGCCGCCGGCTTCGCCATCGTGGTCCAGGTCGGTCCCGAAGTGCTGGCTGGATCGTCGCGGATGAAAGCCGCTACCGCCCACAAGATGGTGCTCAACATGATTTCTACGGGCGCCATGAGCCGTCTCGGTTATGTCTACGGCAGCCTGATGGTCAATGTGGTGCCGAAGAACGAGAAGCTCACACAGCGTGCGGTTGCCATCCTGGAGCAGGCCTCCGGAGTCGATTCCGCAGCCGCCCGCCGGGCGCTTGCGGCCTCCGGGCATCGCACCCCCGTAGCGGTTGTGATGCTGATCGCGGGCGTCACTCGAGCTCAGGCAGTCGCCGCCTTGAAAAAATCCTCCGGCCACGTGCGCAAGGCTATTTCGATCGCGAGCCACAAGTAGAATTCAGTTCGAACCTCCTCGTTTGAACCTGCTTGTTTGACCCTCTGGCCACACTCATTTACCTTGAGAGTGCCGTTTCCACTTCGCGCAGCGAGGTCCGCGGCGCGAGGCTGCTTCCGTTAATGGACAAAAAACGAATATTGGCCAGCGCAGTGGTGTTCCTGATCCTGGCCGTTCTGGTTTATCTGCAGTATCGCCACTGGCAAAGCTTCGATTGGGGCACCTTCTGGGCGGAAACCCACCGGATCAGGAAAATCCACGTCCTGCACGCGATTGTGCTGATTTACATCGGATATTTCCTGCGCGCAGTGCGCTGGAAGATTTTTCTGCAGCCGGCACGTCCCCACGCCAGGATGATCGATATGGTGTCCCCGACTGTGATTGGGTTCACCGGATTGGCGCTGTTGGGGCGCGCGGGAGAGTTCATTCGTCCTTACCTGATCGCTCGCCGCACCGATCTTCCTTTTTCTTCTCAGCTTGCAGTCTGGACGGTGGAGCGGATTTTTGATGTTGGGGCTTTTACGGTGTTAATGGTACTGGCCATTTTTCTGCCGAGCGCGCTACCGGCGATTCCGCATCCGGAATATTATGTGCGGTTTCGCGAAGGCGGATTTCTGTTGATCGGAGTTGTACTGGCGCTGACGGTAGGAGCGATCGTGGTTCGCCGCAGTGGCGACGCGGTGGCGCGCTGGGTGGAGGAGAGGTTCGGCCATCTCTCCGCGAACTTTGGCCACAAGCTCGGACAAAGAATTCGCGAATTCGGCACCGGTTTGGACACAATTCACGGCCCTGTATCGCTGTTGATGCTGAGTCTGGTTTCGGTTGGAATGTGGTACATCATCGCGCTGGCGTACAAGGAAGTGACGCACTCTTACGGCGTGGCTTCACTGGACATTCCGGTGTCGCAGGTCTTGATTCTGATGGGAGCCAGTATGCTGGGATCGATGCTGCAGTTGCCAGCGGTAGGCGGAGGGTCGCAGATGGCGACGATTGCGGCGCTTTCCAGTGTCTTCGACGTTCCGCCGGAAATGGCCGCGAGTTGCGGGATTTTGCTGTGGCTGGTGACATTTGCTGCAGTGGTTCCGCTGGGACTCATTCTGGCGCATCACGAGAGATTATCGCTGAGAAAGTTGTCGGAAGAGAGTCATCGCAGCGAGGAGGCGGAGCTTAGCGGACCTCCGGCTTGAACATCGCCCTATCTATTACGTAGGTACCGGCTGCCGGTCTGGGTAGCACTCGCCTGTTACAATTTCTGTATTAAATCCTAAATCCATTTTGGTTCGGCTGTTTCGTTTCCGCCAATATTAGCGCCATGAAATGTCCTTTTTGCGGATTTGCCAACGATAAAGTCGTAGACTCGCGCGAGAGCAAAGAAGCGGAGTCCATCCGCCGCCGGCGCGAGTGCTTGAAGTGCAGCAAGCGCTTCACCACCTACGAGCGCATCGATGAAATCCCTTACATGGTGGTGAAAAAAGACGGCCGCCGGGAAAAATTCGATCGCCAGAAAGTATTGAATGGATTATTGCGGGCTTGCGAGAAGCGGCCGGTGCCGATCAGCAAGCTGGAACAGATTGTGAACGAGGCTGAATCGTTCGTAATCGAGTCGCAGGAGCGCGAGCGCAAGACCAGCGAATTGGGCGAGCTGATTATGAATCGCTTGCGCCGCTACGACAAAGTGGCCTATGTGCGGTTTGCTTCGGTCTATCTCGACTTCAAAGACGTCAACGAATTCATGAACGAGTTGAGAGACCTGGTGAAAGCGAAAGAGGCCGGAGATGTCCGAGGCAAAACCCAGAAAGCATGAAGCAGCAGGAATAGATTATGAGTCATAAAGTAACGCTGATACCTGGCGATGGCATCGGCCCGGAGGTAAGCAAGGCTACAGTCCGCATTCTGGAAGCGACCGGCGTGAGGTTCGATTGGGAAACATTTCAGGTGGGCGCTGACGCATTTGAGAAGTATGGCGAATACATCCCGAAGGATGCCCTGGAATCGATCGAACGAACGCATGTGGGTTTGAAGGGGCCGGTGACTACACCGGTTGGCGGCGGCTTCTCCAGCATCAATGTGGCGCTGCGCCAGAAATTTGAGCTGTATGCGAACTTCCGCCCCATTCGGAATCTGCCGCATATTCCCACGCGTTATCCCGACGTCGATCTGATTATTGTGCGGGAAAACACGGAAAGTCTGTATTCCGGACTGGAGCACGAAGTGGTGCCCGGCGTAGTGGAGAGTTTGAAGATCATCACCGAGAAGGCCTCTACTCGTATTGCAAAATTCGCCTTCGAGTATGCGCGCAAGAATCAACGTAAGAAAATCCACGCCATCCACAAAGCCAACATTATGAAGTTGTCCGATGGATTATTTCTGCGCTGCTGCCGCAGCGTGGCCAAGGGGTATCCCGAGATCACTTACGGCGAGCACATTGTGGACAATACTTGCATGCAACTCGTGATGAATCCTTACCAGTACGACATGCTGGTGATGGAAAACTTGTACGGTGACATTATTTCCGACCTGTGCGCGGCATTTGTCGGCGGATTGGGATTTGTGCCCAGCGCGAATCTCGGCGACGAGTGCGCTATTTTTGAAGCGGTGCACGGCTCGGCTCCTGATATTGCGGGAAAAAATCTGGCAAACCCAACCGCATTGCTGCGCTCTGGACTGTTGATGTTGCGGCATCTCGGCGAGTTCGATGCATCGATGCAGATTCGCAATGCGTTGGAAAAGGTATATCGACATCCCGAGAATCTGACCAAGGATGTCGGCGGCAATGCGGGAACTTCGGAGTTCGCCGACGCGGTAATTGAAGAGATGGAAAAGGCGAAGATTACACACGCCGCGGTTCACTAAAAAAGTTTTTACTTTCATTTTTGCAATTCCGCCATTGACTCTCGGCGCAGATGGGAGTAAATTCGCCCGTTCTGGGGAATCAGAGGGGATGGCGAAGACAACGCGCCGCGTGGGAGTAGTTCTTTTTCAGCTGGGCGGGCCCGATACGCTGGCTGCGATAGAGCCTTTCCTTTATAACCTTTTCTGCGATCCCGATATTATCGACTTTCCTTTTGCCCGCCTCGGTCGTAAAGCTTTAGCCAAACTGATTTCAACCACTCGCGCCCGCAAAGTGCAGCATCACTATGCAACCATTGGCGGAGGCTCGCCGATTCGGCGCTTCACCGAGCAGCAAGCGCGGGCGCTCGAAGCTGAACTGACGAATGAGGGATTGGATGCGTGCTGCTTTGTGGCGATGCGCTACTGGCACCCGTTTACGCGTGAGGCCATCGCGCAACTTCAGGCCGCCCGCTGCGATGAGGTGGTTCTGCTGCCTTTGTATCCTCAGTACTCCTCGACGACCACGGGAAGCAGCCTGAACGAATGGCAACGGCTGTTCCACAATAATATTCCGGTGCACAACGTGGACCCTTTCTATCGGCATCCGATGTATTTAGACGCGGTTGTCGAGAAAGTGGACGAGGCGTTGTCGCGCTTCGAAAATCCAGCCCGGGCAGAGATCGTTTTCAGCGCGCACAGCATTCCCATGTCAATCATCGCCAAGGGCGATCCTTATCAGCGACACATTGAAGAAACCGTGCGCTTGCTGATGGCTCGCGGCAGATGGCCGAATCATCATCGCCTCTGCTACCAGAGCAAAGTGGGCGCCAGCAAGTGGTTGCAGCCTTCCTTTCACCGGACGTTGCGTGATCTGGCGGCAGAAAAAGTGCGCGAGGTCTGCGTCGTTCCGGTAGCCTTTGTTTCCGACCACGTGGAGACGCTGGGCGAGATCGATCACGAGGGACGCGAGGAAGCGCGGCGGCTGGGGATTACTCGCTTCGAGATGAGTTCCGGGCTGAACGATTCTGCAAAATTTATATCTGCGTTGGGACAGTTGGTGTTGCAGGCACTGGAACGAGGGATTCATTCCTATAGTCCGATTCATATCACCGGAGGGCAAGTTGCGGCACCGGAGTTGATCGCTGCCGCAGGAAACTAGTACGAATCTTTTAGAGCAGGGAGGCACTCATGGCGGTTCCGGGAACTGAACAACCGAACCCGAGTCCGAATCCAGAAGCGGCGCAACCGGCGACGCGGAGCGCGGTCGATGCCACCAAGTATGTAGGCACGCCGGCAGTGGGAACCTCAAAGGCGGCGGCGTCGGCAGGGCTTTCTTCGGCCGGGACCTTCCAATACCGATGTTGACCGCCGGCGGCGACGATTAGTATGGGTGGGCGTCACCGCATTTCTCACTGCATGGTTCCTGGCTTTTTTCCGGTTCTTTCTTCCTCGCACTCTTTTCGAACCCAACTCAGTTTTTAAGATTGGCTATCCCTCTGAGTTCGCTCTCGGAGTCGATACCAAGTTCCAGCAGAAATATCGCATCTGGGTTGATCGCACGCCGGACCGCATATTCGTGATCTACGCTCGCTGCACCCACTTGGGATGCACGCCCGACTGGAAGCCCAGCGAAAACAAATTCAAATGCCCGTGCCACGGCAGCGGCTATGACAGTGAAGGAATCAACTTTGAGGGGCCGGCTCCGCGGCCGATGGACCGTGCCAAGCTCGAACTGGCGCCAGATGGGCAGATCATCGTCGATACCTCGCGGCTGTATCAATGGCCGAAAGGGCAGCCGACGCATTTCAATGACCCGGGAGCATTTTTGCCGGCTTAGCTACGGAGCACTCGCGGCACGCCACATATCATCAGCGATAAATTACGAGGCATTTCATGGCTGAAGAGAACAACGGCAAGAACGGCAAAGTGGGACTGGTCGACCGCGTCAAAGACGACATCCAGGCGATGAAGGTCGACATCCCGGCCAAGGCGAAAGAACAGATTGAGGGACTAAAGGATCCGACGAAAACTCAGGTCTACACTTCCATCTTCCGCCACAAGCACGACGACACGCCTCGCAATCGCGCTCTGGGCGTGCTTTCCAACGTATTCCTGCATCTCCATCCAGCGAAAATTAATCGGGATTCGGTGCGCTACAGCTACACCTGGGGTATGGGGGGGATTACTTTTTTTCTCTTCATCATCCTCACTTACACCGGCGTGCTGCTTGATGTTTTATTACCATCCGAGCAAAGTGCAGGCGTTTCGCGATGTGCTCTATCTGGAGCATGACGTTCCCTTCGGAAAGATTCTGCGCAACATGCACCGCTGGGCCGCTCACTTGATGGTGATCGCCGTTTGGCTGCACATGTTCCGCGTATTTCTCACCGGCTCATACAAGAAGCCGCGCGAATTCAATTGGAATATCGGCGTTCTGCTGCTGGTGTTTACTTTGCTTCTTTCATTCACGGGCTATCTGCTGCCGGACGATCAACTCGGATTCTGGGCCGTAACCGTGGGAACGAACATGGCCCGAGCAACGCCTCTGCTCGGACATGAAGGCCCGTTCGGTTCGATGCTGGGCATGACTCCTTATAACGACGTGCGCTTTGGTTTGCTCGGTGGATCGATCGTGGACGCGAATGCGTTGCTGCGATCGTACATTTGGCACTGCATTGGAATTCCGATCGTGGCTTCGATCCTGATGATCGTGCACTTCTGGCGCGTGCGAAAGGATGGCGGGATTTCCGGTCCGGCTCCGGTGATGCTGGAGGCAGAAGCCGACAAGCCGCGACGCGGGCCGAAAGCGGCAGGAGAATAATACGGCGAAAAAGCAGGTTCCTTACCGGACTTGTGTCCGGTGAGGAATGACAGAGTCTGAGTAAAGTGACGCGAGAACAATTATGGACTGGCGACAGATTTGGGAGATTTGCTCGGCTCCGGATAACGTGCCGATCGTGGGCTTGATCCCACTGCTTGCTTTCTATATTTACCTGGCGTGGAAGCAGGCACACGCAAACGACGTGTTGATCGAGCAACTGGAAGGCGACGCCGCCCTCGCCAAGACGCATCACCGCAAGACCTGGCCTTTCAAACCGGGATGGCAGAAGGAAGTTCATGTCTGGCCGTTTCTGCTGCGCATTGAATTTCTCGCCGCCATCATCGTCACGATCATTCTGATGGTCTGGTCGATCACGCTGAACGCTCCGCTCGAAGAGCCCGCCAATCCGAACTTGACGATGAATCCTGCGAAGGCTCCATGGTATTTCCTGGGACTGCAGGAGATGCTCGTCTATTTCGATCCCTGGATCGCGGGCGTGGTCATGCCGACGGTGATCATCGTCGGATTGATGGTCATTCCCTATATCGATACAAATCCGCTGGGCAGCGGGTATTACACCTGGAAGCAGCGCAAGTTTTCCATCGGAACATTTTTGTTCGGCTTCATCATTATGTGGGTTTCGATGATCCTGATCGGGACTTTTATTCGCGGGCCCGGCTGGCAGTGGTTCTGGCCGGGGCAAACCTGGGATCACAACCGGCTGATTTATGAAGTGAACCGCGATTTGCCGGATATTTTTGGAATCACCTCGAACCTGGGTAAGGGGGTTTTCGGCGCGATTGTGGTTGGCGGCTATTACGTGCTGGGAGGATTTATCGTCTATTCGCTGTTCCGGCGATACATGGCGAAAGACTTCAAGCGCATGAGCCTGCTGCAATTCGGCATCACGCAGTTTCTTTTGCTGACCATGGTGGCGTTGCCCATAAAGATGGGGCTGCGGCTTTTGTGGCACATCAAGTATGTGTGGATTACGCCCTGGTTCAATATTTGACCACACCGACGTTTGACCGCGCCGGCACGTAGCATGTCGGCGCGGACAGCAGATTCCTCACCGAGCCTTTGGCTCAGGGAATGACAGATAGATTTTCGGAGGAAGCGGTGCCTGAGAAACCCAACCCCGAGCAGGACCCGATCACAAGCAAGTCGTACGCCGCGTATTACCTGATCGCGACCGTGATTCTGATGGCGACGTTGTTCTGGGCCTTGTGGGATGAGGCGTGGGGCCAGCGTCCGTGGAAGGCTTTTCAGGAACAATGGAAGACTCGTTATTCGGCGTTTCTGAACACTGCGCGATCGAAATCGGCAACGTCGGAAAAAGATGTCGAAAAGAATCCCGATTACGCCGCACTAAAAGCAGGCGTACAAAAAAGCTAACCAGGATTCGAAACCGCAGGCAGAAGAAGCGCGCAAGAAACTGGACGATGCCAACGCGCGGTTGCTTGCAGTGCAGAGCGTTTTCACCGATCGCCGCGCCTACGTGAATGCGCTGACTTACGAGTACGAAACCAGCACCAGCGCCTCCGCCAAGGCGAGCAAGCAGAAAGAGATCGATAAGTACAAGAGCGAGCAAGCCACGGTTGAATTTCCCGACGGCAGCAGGAAGAAATTCACCTTCCCGCAACTAGAGGAGACTTACAACGGGATTCGCAACGAAAAAACGAAGATAAGTCTGGAACTTGGCGAAGTGCTAAAGCCCGTCACCGCTGCCAGGGCGAAGATGGATGAATACATCTCCGACCACATGGTCGACCTGACGCCGCAACAGATTGACGGCTTGAAAAAGCGGGCGACGGAGTGGGATCCGGCGATCGTGCAGATCAATGTGGCCGAGGCAAATATCGTGGACCGTTGCGAATCCTGCCACATGAACACGCGCGAGCCGCTGAAGTCACGCGGCTTCGATGACTGCGAAGGGCGAGAAGAAGCCGGATGAGTATGCCGATGCGTTCGCGAGCCATCCGGAACCCGAGTTATTGGGGATTCACGATCCGGAAAAGTTTGGCTGTTCGCCGTGTCATCAGGGCAATGGGCGCGCGACTACGAGCATCGAAAAGGCGCACGGAACCTACGAGCACTGGCTGTGGCCGCTGTTTCCGAAAGAAAACACAGAAGCGGGTTGCCAGAACTGCCATGCGGCCGACATGGTGCTGGTCAGCGGCGACGAGCAATGGATGACCATCAACAACGGCAAAGATCTGTTCCGGCAGAAAGGTTGCATGGGCTGCCATCGCTACGAGGGATATGACAAAGAGCCAGAGGATCTGAACTCGATTAGCCAGCAGATCAAACAGATCGAGACGCAGAAGATAGACAATGTGAAGCAGACCGCCTACCTGATGAAGCAGGCGGATGCGGCGGAGTCCAACGAAGAAGCAAACCGGCTGAACACACAGGCGGTTGACCTGAGAGTGGCGAACAGCAAGCTGGACGGGCGTTTGCAGCAGCTCGATTTCCAGTCGCACAGCCTGATGCAGGACGAGAAAAAGGTGGGGCCGAACCTGAAAGATGTCCGGCTGAAGCTGAACAAGAATTGGATTCCGGTGTGGCTGAAGAAGCCCACGGATTTCCGTCCTACGACGAAGATGCCGAATTTCCGGCTGACCGATCATCAGATTCAGGCGATTTCGGCGTACATCTGGCAATCGGGATTTACCGATCCGCTTCCCAAGCACAAGCCGGGAAATGCCGCGCACGGAAAAGAATTATTTGAAACCCGCGGATGTCTGGCTTGCCACTCGATCGGCGAAGGCGATCAGATGCAGGGCGGAACCTTCGCCGCGAATCTGAGCCGCGTCGGCGAAAAAGCAAATTACGATTACCTGGTGCGCTGGATTCACAACGCGCGCGAGCGGACGCGGCCTTATTGCCCCTACGAAAAGAAAGACATCGGCCCGGAGGATTATGCGAAGAAGGGACTTCCTTACAAGTTCGATCTGGACCACAGCAAGTGCCCCAACGACGGGCACGAACTGCAAGTGCAGAACATGACGGTGATGCCCAGCCTGCGGCTGTCTCCGGAAGATGCGGAAGACATCGCAACTTATTTGATGACGCAGAAGAAGCAGGAGCCGTCTTCGTATCCGGATGCGTCGTTCATGGATGATCCCAGCGCTGAAAGCCGAAGGCAAGAAGTGGGTGCGTCATTTCGGCTGCGCCGGATGCCATGAGATTGCCGGCTTCGAGGATGAGGGCCGCATCGGCACCGAACTCACGTACGAAGGCAGCAAGCCGATCGAGCGTCTCGACTTCGCGCTGTTCACGAGATCGCGCAGCGCGGCGGCAAGGATGCCGAGCCGATCAAGAATAAAGAAGATCTGGCGCGCCTGCCGGACGGTCCCGCGAACGAGCCCTGGTACAACCACAAAGGATTCTTCGAGCACAAACTCGCCGAGCCCAACGTTTACGATCAGGGCAAGGTGAAGGGCGAGACGGAAGCGCTGCGCATGCCCAACCTGCATCTCACCAAGGAGCAGGTGCTCGATCTCACAACGTTCCTGATGGGAAGCGAGGAGACTTCCCTGCCCGCGAGTTATCAATACAAGCCGGGCGACGCGCGGCACGATATTCAAGAGGGCTGGTGGATCGTCAAGAAATACAACTGCATGGGTTGCCACCAGTTCATTCCCGGCCAGCAGACCATTCTGATGGGATTGCAGCAGTATCAGGATGTGCAGGAGCAGTTGCCGCCGAAGCTTCTGACCGAAGGCGCGCGTGTCGATCCCGAGTGGCTGCGCAAGTTCCTGTCGAATCCGGCATTGAGCACGACGGACACGAATCGCAACGGCGTGCGTCCTTACTTGAAAGTGCGCATGCCCACGTTCTCGTTCTCCGACAACGAACTGCGCAAGCTGGTGCGCTTCTTCCAGGCGCTGTCGCAGCAGCCGATGCCTTACATTCCGGAGGAGGTGCCGGTGCTGACGGCGAAGGAAACCGACATGGCGCGCAGCCTGTTCTCCAGCTCGCGCGGCGCCTTGCTTGAAGTGCCACGCTACCGGCGATCCGGCGCACGACAAGATCGCACCGCGCCGAACTTCCTGCTGGCGAAAGAACGACTGAAGCCGGATTGGGTCGAGCGCTGGATCACCGATCCGCAGGCAGTCAGCCCGGGAACGTCGATGCCTTCGGGACTGTTCAAGCAGCAGAATAATCAGTGGGTGTTTGCCGGGCCGACGCCGCCGTCGTTCCAGGGCTAGAAGGAGATCATCGCAAGCTGCTGACCGATTACATCTTCCAGTTGACGCCGGAAGAGCAGCGCAGAGTAGCGGCGTCGATGCCGCACGCAAGGCAGCAGTGCTGCGGCCAGACAAAGAGCCGGCAGGCGGCGGCGGAATCGCATGAAGCGGCCAGCGGCGGTTCGCGGTAGAATGGTCGGTTTGGCTGGCGGCTCGGTGCAGATAAGAATCAAGATCCCTCGCTTGAGCAGGGAATGACAAGTTTTCTTAAAAAAGAATACTAACTCTGAAGAAAGGGCGACATCATGAATAAGAAAAAATTGGAGGATATCGGTCGGCGTGCTGGCATTGTGTGGCTTGCTGCTCATCGCAGCGTGCAACAAGAAAGAGAATACGAGCAGTCGAGCAACAACATGTCTGAGAACCGCGGCGCGCCGCTCCGGCGGCGACTCCCATTGATCCGGCGACGGTAGCACGGTCAACGGCACCGTGAAGTTCGATGGCGCGGCGCCGAAGGAGGCGAAGATCGACATGAGCCAGGATCCAGCTTGCAAGGGCACGAACGAAGCGGAGAATATAGTCGTCGACAGCGGCGATCTCGCCAACGTTTTCGTCTATGTAAAAGATGGACTCGGCAACCGCACCTTCGATGTGCCAAGAATCCCGTCGTCCTCGACCAGAGAGGCTGCAAGTATCATCCGCATGTGCTGGGCGTGATGGCTGGGCAGACCGTTGAGATCAAGAATGACGACAGACCACGCACAACATTCATCCCACGCCAAAAGACAACCGCGAGTGGAACGAGTCGCAGCCGCCATCGTCCGCCCCATCGAGAAGAACTTTGCCCGCGAAGAAATCATGCTGCCGGTCAAGTGCAACCAGCATCCGTGGATGAAGATGTACATCAACGTGGTGAAGAGCCCGTTCTATGCGGTCACCGACAAGAGCGGAAAATACGAAATCAAGGGGTTGCCTCCGGGCGACTACACGATTGCCTTCGTGCAGGAAAAATTGGGCGAGCAGGATCGGAAGGTAACAGTCGGCCCGAAAGAAACAAAGACCGTGGACCAGAGCTTCAAGGCCGCGGCGAGTAGTCCGCCTGGAAGGTAGTTTTGATGGTTTGCCACGTCATGCTCGTCTGTAAAATTGTCTTTGACGCGCGGGCTGCGCCGGTTCGCGCAGCCCGCGCCACTGTCCTCGCTGACCCAGGGAAACGACTCTGAAAGCGATCCCGGCAACATACAACCGCGCCCACCACGCCTTCGCCGTGCTCACGGCATGCGCGACCCTTGTCGTGATCACGGCTGGAGCGTTGGTCACGAGCAACGACGCTGGGTTGTCGGTTCCCGACTGGCCAACATCGTTCGGCTACCTGGTGAAGGTTCCGCACTTCGTGGGCGGCGTGCGCTATGAGTGGAGCCACCGCATGGTGGCCGGCACGCTGGTGACGCTGACCCTGGCGATCGCAATCTGGACTTTGCTGGTGGAGCGGCGGCGCTGGATGCGCTGGCTGGCGGTGGGCGCCTTTTGCACCGTGATCGCGCAGGCGATTCTCGGCGGACTTACGGTTTTGTTCTTCCAGCCTCCAGCAGTTTCCACGGCCCACGCCACCGTGGCGCAAACATTTTTCTGCATTGCGGTGGCCATCGCGCTTTTCACCGGGCGCAAATGGGTAGAGGAACAGCCGCGAGTGGAGTTCGACTCGCGCCGGCCCAGCCTCTTCACTCTGACATTGTTTTCAATCTTCGTGCTGTACGTGCAACTCATTCTCGGCGGGATGTTCCGCCATCACGGCATGAGTTGGTGGCCGCATGTGCTGAATGCAGTGACGGTCTCGTTCGTTCTTGCTTGGACGGCGGTGCGGGCGCTTTCGGTCTATTCGCAGATTGAAGCGGTGCGGCGTCCGGCGATCGTGATGCTGTCGCTTCTGATCACGCAGCTCTGCCTGGGCTTCACCGCATTTCTGACGCGCGTGGCCTGGGGCAGAGACGCGGCGCAACCGGAATTGCCCATGGTCATCTCTACGGTGGCGCATGTGGCAGTGGGAGCGCTGTTGCTGGCGACTACGGTGGTTCTGGCGATTCAGGTATGGCGGCACGTCCCGGTCGCATTTGAAGAGCGGGTCCCCCAGGCGCAGCGGACGCTTCGGTGGCGTGAGCATCGCTCACGAGTTCTATTTGCCCTTTTGTTCATTTGATGATGTTCCTGATATCGTCGTAAACTAGTGTTGAACTAATTCAGGACAACCTTGGTATCGAAAGTTTCCGCTATCGCCGATGCCGCCCCGGAAGTAGCCTGTTTGCGGCTGCCGTTATTTCCGTGCAAAATCTGGTGCATCGCTATGAGAACCGCACCGCTTTAAATGGCGTTTCATTTGATGTGCGCCGGCGGAGTTGTTCGGCTTGCTCGGTCCCAACGGCAGCGGGAAGACCACGCTCTTCCGGATTCTTTCCACCTTGATGCTTCCGAAGCGCGGGCCGCGCTACGATCATGGGCTGCGATGCGGCGCAAGAACCGGCGCGCTTGCGGCGGCAAATCGGCGTGGTCTTTCAGGCGCAGAGCGTTGATCTGAAGCTCACCGCCTACGAGAATCTTTGGCATCAGGGACATCTTTACGGCTTGCGCGGGGCCGCGCTGAAGAAGCGCATTCATGAAATCCTCTCGCGCGTTGGCCTCGCGGATCGCGCCAAGGAACTCGTCGAAACTTTTTCCGGCGGAATGCAGCGGCGCATCGAGTTGGCTAAAGGATTGTTGCATCATCCCGGAGTGCTGTTGCTCGATGAACCGACCACCGGCCTCGATCCCGGCGCACGGCGCGATCTCTGGCAGTATCTGCAGACGCTGCGCGACGAGGAGCATGTTTCCGTGCTGGTCACCACGCACTTGATGGAAGAGGCCGAGCGCTGTGACCGCCTTGCCATCATGAACGAAGGCAATCTGGTGGCGCTGGGCACGCCGGAGAATTGAAGAGCGAAATCGGCGGCGACGTGGTGCTGCTCGACGCCGCCCACGATGCGGACGTGCTGGCCGAGCGCATCCGGGCGCGCTTTCACGTGGAAACCACGGTCCTGGAAAATCAGGTGCGCATCGAACGGGAAGGCGCGCACCGCTTTGTAACCGAAGTCGTCGAGGCTTTTCCCGGAGAGATCGAGGCGATTTCGGTCAGCAAGCCGGCGCTCGAAGACGTTTTCATTCGCCGCACCGGGCACAAATTCTGGAGCGAGACAAAACGAAACGCGCAGAGGCGGAAGTCCGCTCAGAAGATCACAGGAGGTAATGTGCTTTCCATGATGCTTGTTCTTTCTCTCGTGCTTGGCATTCTTCCTCTGCTGGGCATGGTGTGGATTTTCGTGAGTGGCATGATCACACTGTCGCCGCTCTCGGCGACCGTGGATGGACTGTTCATGAGCTTGATTCTGCTCGCGCTTTCGGGAACTTTTGCTGAACGCGTACTGGGAGATGCGTGACGGAGGCCTGATCGGCAAAAAGAAAGCTGCGGCTCCGGCAGCAAACCTCCCGCGGCGAAAGCGAGTTAATTTATGGCTACTCAAACTGCCGCACTATCGAGACCGGTTGCGCCCGCTTCTGCCGGCGTGTTGCTGCCCGCATTCACGCTGTGGTGGCGCGAGATTGTGCGCTTCTACCGGCAGAAATCGCGAGTAGTCGGCGTGCTGGCTTCGCCGCTCGTGTTCTGGGTGGTGATCGGCTCGGGATTTGGCACTTCTTTCCGCTCCGGCGGCGGCGCAGGGCCAGCAGCACTACATGGACTATTTCTATCCCGGCGCGCTGATCATGATCGTGCTGTTCACCTCGATTTTCGCCATGATGTCGCTGATCGAGGACCGCAAGGAAGGATTCTTGCTCTCCGTGATGGTGGCGCCGGTGCCGCGCTCCGCGATTGTGCTGGGCAAAGTTCTTGGGCGGCACAACGCTTTCGGCGATCCAGGGAATGATCTTCCTGATCTTCGCGCCGTTCGCGGGCGTGCATCTTGAATGTGCTGCAGATTTTGTTGGTGGCGGTCGTGGTGTTTTTGGTTTCGTTTGCGCTGACCGCGCTGGGCTTTGCCATCGCCTGGCCCATGGATTCCACCCCGGCCTTCCATGGCATCATCAACTTATTTCTGATTCCGCTGTGGCTGCTGTCGGGCGCGCTGTTTCCCATGTCTGGCGCTTCGGGATGGATTCGCGCGCTCATGTACATGAACCCGCTCACCTACGGGGTCGAGGCGCTGCGCGCTTTGCTTTATCCAGGGATGGAGGCACGTTCCCGCTGTCCTCGGCGATGGCCACGTTGCTTTTGTTTTCATTGGTGATGTTCGGGCTCGCATTTCTGATGGCAAACCGCCGCAGCACGAGGCCCGCCGCTTGATCGCCGAACAATACGCCTACTTCCCTGCCCTGATCGCCAGCTTAAACGGAGCCAGCGCCGTGCTTCTGCTCGTCGGCCGCTACCTGATTATGCGGGGAAAGGTCGCCGCGCATCGCGCTTGCATGATCGCCGCCGTTGTGTCCTCCGCGCTGTTTCTGGCCTGCTACTTGTATTTTCATGCTCACGTTGGCGATATTCGTTTTCTGGGCGGCACTTCTGGCATATTATTTATCTGGTCGTGCTGATCCCACATGTCACGCTGGCGATCGTGATCGTTCCCCTGGTGATCATCACTTTGAGCCGCGGCTTGCGGGCCGCTATGATCGTCATCGCGCCATTGCGCGCTGGACCTGGCCGCTGTGGATGTACGTCAGCGTAACCGGGGTGCTCGTGTATTTCATGCTGTACCGGTGGTTTCCGCATAGCTAAGGCATCACCGATAGTGATTGCAGATTGATGAGAGAAAATCAAGACCAAGTCGTCGGTTTTCAATCTGTAATCAACACTCTGCAGTGATCAATGGAGTTTTATGTCAACCGTACGATTGAAAATTGATGTATCCGGCACAGTCGGCGACGAAGCCTGGCGCGAGATCAAGCAGTTTGATCAGATCCAAAGCGCGGACTTCGGTCCGCAATTTGGCAGCGGCGGGCGCCGCAACGACGCGCCGGATCGCCCTACCCCAAAGGCGACTGGATCGGAGCCGAAATCCGGCTACAGACGCCGCTTCTGGCGCAGTATGCGGTTTCGCATTATCTGGAGCAGGAGCGCGTGCTGGATGCCGATGTCGTGGAGTAGATCGATAAGCATGTCTGCCAATCCGATTCCTGACCACCATTGAACCGCCAAGATCGAAAGCCCGGCATGTCCCGCACCCAAAAGATTCTCTTCTTCCTGACCGCGTGGCTGATCTGCCTGATGCCGTTTCTGTTCTGGTGGAACACGTGGTTTGGCCGGAAGCTTTCTGACCAGCAACTGAACGAATATATTCACGAGACAAGAAGCCGCGGCACATTCAGCAGGCGCTGGTGCAGGTGGGAGAGCGCATCACGCGGCACGATGCCAGCGCGAAACAATGGTATCCCGATCTGGTGCGCCTGGCGACCGATCCCGTCGAGGAAGTGCGCAATACCGACGCCTGGGTCATGGGACAGGACACGACCGGCGCGGGATTTCACGAGGCGCTGCTGAAGATGCTCACCGACCCTTCGCCGATGGTGCGGGGCAATGCGGCGCTGTCGCTGGTGCGCTTCGGCGATGCACGGGCCGTCCGCAGATTGTGGCGCTGCTGCAGCCCGCGCAAATTACTTCGCCGCAATCCGGCCGCATCGTCGACGCCGACCGCCCCGGCACTGCCATCCACCAGAGCGGATTGATTGCGAAGCTGCAATACGGGCAGGCGACCGAGGAAATCCGTTCGCCGATTCCGGGCCGGATTCGCTCGGTGGCTGGAACCGGTGCGAATATTGCGGCTGGAGCGGAAATTGCGGTGGTCGATCCCTCGACCGAGCAGGTGTGGGAAGCGTTGCGCGCGCTCTATCTGATCGGTCAGCCCGAGGATCTTCCTGCGATTCTTCCCTATGAGCGCGACCTGCCCGACATTTCGAATGATGTGCGGCAGCAGGCCGTGGAGACAGAAAAAGCGATACGCGAGAGGAAGCCGTGAACGCTAGCTATAGACTTTATTCACCGGGCTGACCATCGTGCAAACACTAGGCTATGTGCTCTTGTCGTCCGCGAGTACGACGAAGCTATCGTGTTCTTCACAGAGAAGCTGGGCTTTGATTTGGTCGAAGATTCGCTGGCAACAGATCGGCTGGGGCAGGAGAAACGCTGGGTGCTGGTGGCTCCGCCGCGTTCCCATGGAACGAAGTTGCTTCTAGCGCGAGCGTCGAGGCCCGAGGAAGAGACTCGCATCGGCAATCAGACGGGTGACCGAGTATTTTTGTTTCTGCATACAGACGATTTCTGGCGGGACTATCGCGCGATGGCTGCGCGTGGTGTGAATTTCTGCGAGGAGCCGCGGGAAGAGACGTACGGAACCGTCGTGGTGTTCGAGGATCTCTATGGCAATAAGTGGGACCTGCTACAACTGAGGAATGTTGGCGGCTGAGTTCACGGCCTGATCGTGAAAACTCCTTGCGGCGGACGATCTTTGCGGGACGATAAAATGGACCTTCGATTGCGTTGCAGAATTCAATTCGCGAATTCTGCAACTCCGCTCAGGATGACTAGTATCTAGATTGCCATCGCCCCGACTTCTTTTTCCACTTCCGCCGTTTCGACCATTACAATGGCATCCCACGGGCAGCCGTCGAGAAAGCAGCCGTCGGGGCCTTTGCTGAGGCATTTCTTGCAGCCGATGCAGAGAATGGGATCGACGGCGATGCGTCCGAAGGGTGTGCTGTCTTCGTCCGGCACCCAGAACATGCAGTCTTCCACCGGGACAATATTCCACGCAGGCCGGCGAACCGGCGCATCCGGTGCAGCATTCGGTGATGACGGCAAGTTCTTTCGGCTTCTTCTTGCGCGGCGTGGTCAGGCCTTTGGACTTCGGCTCCCACTTCATTTCGTCAGGAACCATCCCTACGGCTTTGGTCGCTCCGGGTGCGGCAGGCATGGCGGGATTATACCGCAAGATTGCCGTTGGCTCTTCGCGTTTAGCTGTTTGCATCCCGACCACGCCCCGAAATTTGCCATTTGCCCATCGTTTTCTGGCTTGGCGCCCCATTTTCTACTCACCAATTCTGCTATAGTGAACCCCTGCAAAGGAGTTTCTGATGGCAGGAAAAAGTCTCAACCGGGTTCAACTGATCGGCAATCTGGGCAAAGATCCCGAAATCAAATACACGCCGCAGGGCACGCCCGTGGCCAAGCTAACAATCGCCACCAACGAGCGATTCAAAGATAAGGCCGGCGAATGGCAGGACCGCACCGAGTGGCACAACGTGGTGCTCTGGCAGCGGCTCGCGGAAATCGCGGGAGAATATCTGAAGAAGGGCGGCAAAGTTTATATCGAAGGCCGCCTGCAAACCCGCTCCTGGGACGACAAAACCAGCGGGCAAAAGAAGTATATGACCGAAGTGGTGGGCAGTGACCTGATCCTGCTCGGCGGACGCGGCGAAGGTGGCGGCGGAGAGTTCAGTGGAAGTTCGCGCGGCGCATCCGCCGGTGGCGGCAACAACTTCGACCAGCGAACTCCAGAGCCAGAGCACACCGGGGCGGCGTCAGGACCGATCACAGATGAGGATATTCCGTTCTAGGCTCATCCGAGCTGCAAGTGAATGTCTCCCAGTTTTGTGCGCCTTCATAAACTGTCATAATATGAAGGGATGGCTATGACATCGCTAAACATTTCCCTGCCGGAACCTTTAAAACAATATGTTGAAGCGCAGGTCGCCTCGGGCGATTGGGGCACTCCGAGCGAATACCTCCGCGAGCTCATTCGCCAGGATAAGGAGCGGCGGCTCCACTCGCTTGAACAGGATCTCATTGCCGCAGTCAAAGGCCCGAGGATCGAACTCTCTATCACTGAAATACGAAGGAAGGGATTAGTGGCGGCGTTGCGCGCCAAGACTAGGCGTCCTTGAAGCAGGCTAGGATACGAATCAGTGACGCCGCCGCGGGCGACATCCTTGAGCAATCTGATTGGTACGATCACCGCTCGGGCCGAGCGTTAGCGACTCGATGGGAAGGCGCAGTGACTTCAGCTTTGATCCGAATCGCCAAAAATCCTGGTTCCGGAGTACGATGCCATTTCGCCGCTGCCGAACTCATCGGACTTCGTCGGGTGGCTATTACGAGATTCCCCAAACATCTGGTCTTCTATCGAATCGAGGACGACCAAATAGTGATTCTCCGAGTGATTCACGGAGCTCGTAATCTCGAAGACCTGCTATAAGCACTTAGTGCGCTGCAGGCGCAGCGCCTCTCTTCGCCACCGCTTTCTTCAGCGCAAAAACAATCGGCACGCAGCCGAAGCAGGCCAGTGCCATGTAGCGGAAGTCATCCACGTACGACCACAACCGCGCCTGCTGGTTCAGATCGAAGTTGAGCAGTCCGTAGGCTTGCCGTAGAGCGTCGGTGGATGAAGCTCCGCGGGAGGTCAAGAAGGCTTGTATTCCGTGGAGGCTTCCGTAGACCGTAACCCGTCCGGGGTCGAGCGAGCCCGCCAGTTCATTGCGATGTACCTGTTCGTGCCGCGAAACGATCGTGTTCACGATGGAGATGCCGATGCTGCCTCCAATATTTCGCAACAGGTTATAGAGACCGCTTGCATTGCCGATTTCTTCATTCTTCAAGAATGCCATTGTCGTGGTCGATAGCGGGACGAAGACGCAGCCTGAGCCGAACCCGCTGATCAGAATTGCCCACAGGAATGTCCACTGCCCGATCGCGAGATTGACCTCTCCGAACCACAGGCTGGCCGCGCCGAACATCGCGAAGCCGAAGGCGATCAGCCAGCGGTTGTCCATTTTCGCCGTCAGGTATCCGATGATGGGCATGGCGACAATCGCTCCAACGCCGCGGGGGCTCACCGCCCAGCCCGCAGCCAGGGCCGTGTAACCCATCAGTTCCTGATAGAAGAGGGGCAGCAACGTAACTAAGCCGTAAATGCCGGCGCCAAACAGCCCGATCAGCAGGCATCCTATGGCAAAGTTGCGATGACGAAACACGCGCAGATCTACCAGAGGCTTGCTGTGACGAAACTCGCGAACCAGAAACGCGATGAAACTTACGATGAGGATTCCCGCGGCCCAGCGAATCCAGGAGGCGCCAAACCAATCATCTTCCTGCCCTTTGTCGAGGATGATTTGCAGCGCGCCGAGCCAGACGGCCAGCAGCCCCAGCCCGATGCCATCGAACTTGCCGGGATGCGCGTCCTTGATATACGGAGGATCCACGACATAGCGGGAAATCATAAATATGGCGAATGCTCCGACAGGAATATTGATGTAGAACGCCCATCGCCACGAATAAGTGTCGGTCAGCCATCCCCCAAGAGTGGGTCCCAGAACCGGTGCGACCACCACGCCGAGGGCGAACACCGCCATCGCGAAGCCGCGTTTTTGCGGAGGAAAAGTTTCCAGCAAAATTGCTTGTGACAGCGGCTGCAACGCTCCACCGCCCGCCCCCTGCACGGCCCGAGCCATGAGGATCATGGCCAGGCTGGTTGCGGATCCGCAGGCAAACGATGAAATCGTGAAGATGATGATACAGGTGATGAGAAATTTTTTTCGTCCGAAGCGCAGCGAAAACCAGGAGCTTGCCGGCAACACAATAGCATTCGCCACCAGATAACTGGTGAGCACCCAGGTGGCTTCGTCGTTGGTGGCGGAAAGACTTCCGGCAATGTAGGGTAACGCCACCGCGGCGATGGAGGTATCGAGCACCTCCATGAACGTCGCCAGCATCACGGCGATTGCGACCAGCCAGGGATTGCCTCCGCCTGGGGCGGAACCGCTTCGTGCCTGTTGTGCTGTCATTTATCTTTCTGCCCCAAGCCCTCAGGTCCGGATGAGCCTTTAAAGATGCGCTGGCAAGCTCCGGGGTTTCAACGTGTTTCCCGAATCGTTTGCTTAAGAGACGCCCGGCGAACTTCCGCTTTCGGATATCATCGCTTCTGGAGACTTCCATGGTCGAACAACTCGCCGATAAGAAATGTGTTCCCTGCCGCGGTGGAACGCCGCCGCTCAAAGGAAAAGAACTCAAAGATTTGCACAAGATCGTTCCGCAGTGGAACGTAGTAGAAGAGCACCACATCACACGCGAATATAAATTTCCCGATTTCGCCCAGGCGCTGGAGTTCGTCAATCGAGTGGGAGCACTGGCCGAAGAACAGGGACATCATCCCGACATTTTGCTGGCGTGGGGCAAAGTCGGGATTACGCTTTGGACACACAAGGTCGACGGACTGACCGAGAGTGATTTCATCATGGCTGCCAAGATCGATCGGGTTCTGGGAGCTTAGGGCGGCATCCGGTTTTCGATATCCGGGTCCGGTTGTTGCAGCATGACGCATCGAGTTTAGTCTTCCTTTCTCGCGCGCATGGAGAGCGCCCACAGCGCTGCCGGAATCAGCATGACAAATCCTGTATACGTGGCAACCGTACGTGCCAACACTCCGGCATCGAGCAGACGTCCGCACAGGTAAGCACCGGCAGCGATGGTCAGCATGGAAAAGCCAAGATCGGCAGAAAAGACGCGGCCGCGGAATCGGTCGTCGGTGTGCAGCTGCAGCAGCGTGGTGGAGAATACCCAAACGGTCGATCCTCCCATGTGCGCGAGCATGGCGCAAGCGCTCGCCATCCACACCGTGCGGCAAATGCCCAGGGTTCCGTAACCCAGGGCAACAACCAGATAACCAAAGAGAATGCCGAGTTGCAGGCGGCGATCGCTGCGTCCCGCCCACCGCGCCGAGATGAGCGGACCGACAAGCGCTCCCATGCCGCGTCCGCCGAGCAGGATGCTCATGCCGAGCATTGCCCCACGGGCAGCATCCACATTGTGCCAATGGACGGCAAATTCGTGCGCGCCCATCACGGTGAAGATCACCCAGCTCGGTCCAATCATCAGTTCGCCAGCTTTGGCAAAAACTGTGGGCAGCAGCGTGCGGTGATTCCGTACGTAGCGGATTCCTTCCAGCACGGGAGTAAAGTCGACGAGATCGCGCGGACGCAGTGGAGGAGCGGACTCTGCGTGCGGCTCGGCAAACCGCATACCGGCGATAAGCAGAGCTGAAGCCAGAAACGAAAGAGCGTTCAAGATGAACACGGCGTCCCGTCCAAAGAAAGCTGCAACCACTCCGCCGACCGAAGCGCCGATCAGCAGATTCACTGACCATGTGGCGGAAGAAAGAGTGTTGGCGATGAGAACTTCGCCCTTCGCCGCAATGTTGGGGATCACCGCGCTGCGGGCAGGCTCGAAGAATGCGGCCATGATGGTCTCAGCCAACAGCAAGGGATAGACCAGCCAGACCATCGAGCGCGAACGCACGAATAGCATGGCGAGGACCACGAAGATCCGCACGATATCGGCGACGATCATCACGTGCTTGCGGCGGAGGCGGTCGTTGATGACACCAGCGGTAGGGCCTACGAATGTCTGCGGCAGAACCTGAAGAATCAAAGCCAGCGCCACCGAACTGGCGTGGCCGGTCAACTGCAACAGCAGGGTATAGATGGATAGCGTGTAGAACCAGTCGCCAATCTCGCTGACAATCTGCGCTAGCCAAAGGCGGCGGAAATTCCGGTTGCCGCGCACTAATTGCAAATACGATGCGAGTGAGATGGACGGAGCCGCACGTTCTGGTTGTGGTTCCATGCGAAGAGTTAGGGTAACAAAGATTCACCTGCGGCTTCTGTGTTGCACCATCCGAATGGGCTGGCGGCGACTCTGAGATGGGCGTTGAAGCTTGTCCTCGTTGACTCCGTTCCATCGACGTCCTAAGATGCAGCTGCCATTCGCTAACGGAACAGTGCCACATTCGTCCGAGTGATGGAGGATCTGATCGATGAAACGATGCTTGCTTCTGGTCGCCGTTATTCTCTTCGTCAGCTTTGCATTTGCGCAGAGTGACGACATCGTTCCTAACGAGAACCTAGTGGTGGAAGGGATACCAAAGATTCCCGCTACTCTGGCCGACACCGTGGGACGCTACAGCGATTTTCGCGCGGCCAGCTTTGAGAGCTGGGATCCAGACCGGCGCGAAATGCTGATCGAGACTCGCTTCGGCGACACGGCGCAGGTGCATCAGGTAAAAGCTCCGGGAGCTGCTCGCACCCAGCTTACTTTTTTTCCCGACCGAGTTGCTGAAGCGATCTACCCGCCCCTCAACAGCAACTCGTTCTTGTTCATGAAGGACGTGGGCGGAGGCGAATTCTTTCAACTCTATCGCTATGACCTTGCCACCGGCGATGTGACGCTGCTCACCGACTGGCAGGTCTCGCAACGTCGACCCAAGGTGGTCGTATCAGGGCGATCGCGTGGCATTTGGCTCGACGCGGCGTAATGGCAACGATGTCGACATCTGGGTAGTGAATGCGAACGACCCCAGCAGTTCACGAATGGTTGCAGGGTTGGAAGGAGGGGGATGGAGCGTTGCTGATTGGTCGCCCGACGGCAAGCAATTGCTCGTGACAAACTACGTATCGGCCGCCGAGAGCTATGTGTGGCTGATGGATGTAGCCTCGGGCAAGAAGGAGTTGCTGACTCCGAAGTCTGGCACGGAGACCGTGGCATATAGCAATACACGCTTTGCGAAGGACGGCAAGAGCGCCTACATGACCAGCGATCAGGACTCGGAATTCCAACGCTTGATCAAGATGGATTTGGCAAGCCGCAAGGTCACCGTTCTCACTTCAGCGCTCGACTGGGATGTTGATGAGTTCGATCTTTCTAAGGACGGACACTGGATTGCGTTCGAAGCCAATGAAGATGGGATCAGCATATTGCACGTGCTTGATACCACAACGAACAAAGAAGCTCCGGTGCCAAAGTTGCCAGTCGGCGTGATGTATGGCATTCAATGGCGCAACAACAGCCACGAGCTTGGGTTCTCGCTGAGCACCGCCAGCCAGCCTTACGATGCATATTCCGTGGACGTGACTTCGGGGAAGGTCCAGCGCTGGACCTTTAGTGAGACCGGCGGCCTGAATACTTCCGGCTTTGCTGAACCGCAGTTGATTCATTGGAAATCATGGGATCAACGATCCATCTCTGCTTTTCTTTATAAACCGGGGACAAGATTTTCTGGCAAGCGGCCGGTGATCATTGACATTCATGGTGGCCCAGAAGGGCAGGTGCGTCCGGACTTTCTCGGACGCGACAACTATTATCTGAACGAACTCGGAATCGTAATGATTTTCCCTAACGTTCGAGGCTCGACTGGATACGGCAAGAGCTTTCAGAAACTCGACAACGGATTTCTACGGGAAGGATCATATAAGGACATTAATTCCCTGCTCGATTGGATTCAGACCCAGCCCGATCTCGATGCAAACAAAGTGATGATTACCGGCGGAAGCTATGGCGGGTTTATGACCCTCGCCGTAGCGACCAATTATAACGACAGAATTTGCTGCTCCGTGGATGTGGTGGGACCGTCAAATCTGGTGACATTTCTGGAACATACTTCCGGGTACCGCCAAGATTTGCGGCGTGTGGAGTACGGGGATGAGCGTGACCCTAAGATGCGGGAGTTCCTCGAGCGGATTGCGCCGGCGAACAATGCTAAGAATATTACCAAGCCGCTATTCGTAATTGCGGGGCAGAACGATCCGCGGGTGCCGGCCAGCGAATCGGCCCAGATGGTGCAAATCGTGCGGAAGAATGGGACTCCGGTATGGTGGTTGCTGGCAAAAGATGAGGGCCACGGCTTCGGCAAGAAAAAGAATAGGGATTATCAGTTCTACGCCACGGTAGAATTTGTGAAGGAGTATCTGCTGAAGTAAGTTCGGTTTTTTCTATCATTCGGGCCGCAGTTTGATCCTGAGATCTTCGGCAATCTGCTTGCCGTGGAAGCGACCGTTCTCGATAAAGATTTCATTGGTGCGCGATCCGGCTACGATCACCCCGGCTACGTAGATTCCCGCCACATTGCTTTCCAGCGAAACCGGATCGCAGACCGGGCGATGCTGATCCTCTGAGAGTTCGATCCCCATGCTGCGAAGAAAATCGTAATCGGGGTGATAGCCAATAAGAGCTAGGACAAAATCGTTCTTCAGGCGAAGCGGGCCGCCGGGAGTTTTGATCATCACGTGATCGACTCCGATTTCCTGCACTGTGCTGTTGAAATACGCTTCGATCTCATTGTTCTTGATGCGGTTTTCGAGATCGGGTTTGATCCAGTACTTGACGTGGTGGTGCAGTTGCGAACCGCGATAGACCAGAGTGACGCGGGCGCCATGACGCCATAGATCGAGCGTCGCAATGGCGGCCGAATTTTTGCCTCCGATCACTAGCACATCCGTGTCGTAGTAAGGATGAGCGTCTCCATAATAGTGAGAGACCTTGGGCAGGTCTTCCCCAGGAATACAAAGTTGGTTGGCCAGATCGTAATAGCCAGTGGAAACGATTACTTTGCGGGTGCGGTAGTCATGCGGGCGCGCGGCCCGGTCAGTGGCCGTGATGCTGAAATTTCCGTCTTCGCCCATGACAGTTTTGACCCATTCGTACTGGCGAATATCGAGATGGTAATGCTCCGAGACTTTGCGGTAATACTCCAGAGCTTCTTCCCGTGTCGGTTTCTGCCGGGCTGTGGTGAAAGGAATATCGCCGATCTCCAGCAGTTCAGGGGTGGTGAAAAATAACATGTTGGGCGGATAGTGATAGAGGGAATTCACCAGACAGCCCTTATCGACGACGATAACGCGCAGTCCAATCTTCTGCGCTTCGATGGCGCAGGCAAGGCCAGTAGGCCCGGCTCCGATCACCAGCACGTCGGTGCGCTCCTCTGGGTCCGGGCGAACTTTGGCCTTGGGCAAAGTCTCAACATCTTCGGCAGTGAGAAAGTCCGGCATGGATTCCCCGATCGCCGCGAATTCCGCGGAGCACAAATGCACAAGGAGACCGATGATTCTAGCATGCGGCAAATCGCACTGGCTGCTGGAGGAGCAAGTCACCCGGGGGCATTGGCATTCGAGAACGAGGCTGGGTGAACCTCCCGCTCAATGGAACGCGAGAGCTTAGCTTGCGCTACTTCAAGATCGTAGGCAGACTGAAGATTCAGCCAGAAGCCGGCGCTGGTGTTGAAATAGCGGGCCAGCCGCAACGCGGTGTCGGGAGTAATGCCCCGCCGCTCATGGACGATCTCGGCTACTCGCGTGACCGGGACGTGGAGATCGAGGGCCAGGCGGTTCATGCTGAGCCCGAGTGGTTCCATGAAGTCTGCGCGCAGAATTTCACCTGGATGAATTGGGGGTAAGAGTTTTTGAGACTTAGCCATGGATGTTGCTCCTGTTAACGGGCCCGTTTTGCAATCCTGATTTGTGCTTCGTCACTGCTAACTATGCGTCCCTAGTGATAGTCCAATCTCAACCTCGTAGACATTTCCATCGCTCCAGCTAAAGCAGATACGAAACTGGTCGTTGATGCGTATGCTGTACTGTCCTTTCCGGTCTGCATGGAGTGGCTCTAGCCGATTGCCTGGAGGAGCTGTGAGATCGCGCAATTCGGTGGCGCTATCCAACTGCCGAAGTTTTCGACGTGCGATCTGCTCGAATCCCTGGAAGCGGCGACTGCGCTGGCGATAGTGAAGCCTCTCAGTCTCTGCACAGCGAAACGACTCGATCGCGGATTTTCAGTGTATTCTGTGTAGCGTTTAACGTCAACCAGAAAGGAAGTCGATCCTGCATACCCAGTCTTCCGCCGCCTGTCCGGCACACCCGGCTTGCTATAATTTCCGGTTACCTACTCATATCGTTTCTAATAGATGACTTTATGCCGACCTCCACAGAATCCTCCCCGCAGATGCGCACCGAATCCGACAGCATGGGGAAACTCGAAGTCCCCGCCGACGTTTATTGGGGTGCGCAGACGCAGCGCTCTCTGCTGCACTTCAACATTGGACGCGACACAATGCCGCCGGAACTGATTCATGCGTTTGGGACATTGAAGAAGGCGGCTGCGCTGGTGAACCAGGATTTGGGAAAACTTTCGGCGGACAAGGCGAAGCTAATCGTGCAGGCTGCAGACGAGGTGATTGCGGGCAAATTGGACGACCAATTTCCCTTGCGTGTCTGGCAAACCGGCAGCGGCACTCAGACCAATATGAACGTGAATGAAGTCATATCGAACCGTGCCATCGAAATTGCCGGCGGCGAGAAGGGATCGAAGAAGCCGGTGCATCCCAATGATGATGTGAATATGTCCCAGTCGTCGAACGATACATTCCCAACCGCAATGCACATTGCGGCCGCGGATCGAGTGAAGAACGCGCTGATTCCGGCGGTCAGGAGCGTGCGCGATGCGATTGCCGCGAAGGCAAAGGAATTCGAGAACGTGGTTAAGATCGGCCGCACGCACTTGCAGGACGCAGTGCCCCTAACTTTTGGACAGGAATTTGGCGGCTGGGCCAGCCTGCTGGAGCGCGACATCAAACGGCTAGAGCAGGCTCTGGACGGCCTTTACGATCTGGCCATCGGCGGAACTGCAGTCGGGACTGGGCTCAACACGCATCCTGAGTTCGCGGAGCGCGCGGCGAAAAAGATCGCCGAACTCACCGGACTTCCGTTCCGCTCTCACGGCAATAAGTTTGCCGCGCTTTCGGCGCATGACGAGATCGTCTTCGCACAGGGCGCCATGGAAACACTGGCAGCATCGCTGATGAAGATTTCGAATGATATCCGCTGGCTGGCTTCCGGTCCGCGCTGCGGCCTGGGTGAACTTTCGATTCCGGAAAACGAGCCTGGATCGTCGATCATGCCGGGGAAAGTGAATCCCACGCAGTGTGAAGCGATGACCATGGTTTGCGTTCAAGTGCATGGCGCAACTGCGGCAGTGGGCTTTGCCGGATCGCAGGGGAATTTCGAACTCAACGTCTACAAGCCGGTGATGATTTACAACTTCCTGCACTCAGTCACCCTGATGACGGATGCCTGCCACGGCTACGTGGAGTACATGATCAAGGGCATCGAGGTCGATCGTGCGAAAGTTGACTGGTACGTAAAAAATTCGCTAATGCTGGTAACGGCGCTGGCACCAAAAGTAGGATACGACAAGGCAGCCCAGATCGCGCACACCGCGCATGTGGAGCACAGCAGTCTGCGCGAGGCAGCGCTGAAGCTCGGTTATCTCACCGGCGATGAGTTCGATCAGCTGGTGCGGCCGGAGAAAATGACGCGGCCGTAACGAAATTAGACAATTACGGTTCGGCCAAATCAGGGTTCAACCAAATTACGGTTCAGCCAATTCGGCTTCTCTCTCCAGGACTACATCGAGTTTCTTTTTCGGTGTGGTCGTGATAACGACCACGCTGATCAGGATCAGCAGCGTCCCTGCCATCGTTCGTGCGCTCAGTGACTCGCCAGCCAGAGCGTATCCAAGAAGGACCGCTATCACCGGATTAACGTAGGCGTAAGTGCCCACTTTCGTCGGCGATTCGTGATGAATCAGCCACACGTACGCCGTGAAGGCGACGATTGAACCGGCTACGATCAGGTACAGCAACGCGAGCCACGCGCCGAACGTAACCGCGCGTACATCGAAGCCCTTGAATTCGCGTAGCCCGGCTGAAGTCAAGATGAGCAGCACGCCTCCGACCAGCATCTGAGCGCCTGAACTCATCACTTTGGATTCCGGCAAGGAAAACTTACGGGTAAGAATTGTAGCCGCCAACCAACTGATTGCAGCCACGATCAGAGCGATGGCTCCTGAAGTGTCAATTGCCTTTTCGCCAGCGCCCGATAACGGGCCGACGAGAACCACCACTCCGCCTGCTCCGGCCATTAATGCCAGCGTAAGCCGAATAGTCAGTCTCTGTGTGCGCAGGAAACAAATCTCGGCGATAGCCATGAATACCGGGATCGTCGCCATCATAGTTCCGTCACTCCCGAGGCTACGCGCTTCTCTGCCCAAAAGATCAAGCCATAATCGAAGACGAAAATCAGTACGGCTAAGAATGAAATAGCCGTCCACTGGCGGCGAGTCGGCGAAGGCGTACCTTTCGCTCGCATCCACGCGTAGAGCACGATTCCAGCGATGAAGAAGCGGATTCCGGCGAGCAGATGGCGGCACTTCGCGGACGCCGATGCGAATCGCGAGAAATGTCGAGCCCCAAACCAGATAGATAATGGCAAAGGCCAACAGAATCTTCCATCGACTTGGCCGGAGTTCCATCTCCATGTTGGTTTCCGCCAGTCGCCTATCAACCGGCACCTAATTCTAGATTGGATCGTTGTCTGGCGTCAGAGGGAGGAAATTCCACGTATGGAAAGTTTTGATCGAACGAATCGCGCGCTTAGGTTTCTGGAAGGGAGCTGTCAGACGTTGAAAATCTATTTCTTCGCAGGGTGGTACGGCTGGTGATGCATCGCCAGCGTCCTTCGGTGAAGACCCAGGCGTCGGAAAACGCCCGAAGTGTTCGTAAGGCTTGCCTGATGAGTTCGCCTTGGCGTGGTACATGCTTACGACGACGGCGGAATCGGCGTACACGCTGACTTTCAGATCCTGAATGGTCAAGGTGATGGGTTTGAACTGCGGACCTTTTATATCGGCGAGAAACTTCGACTTATCGCTGACTCTCGCCATCCGACTCGGCGTTAACGAAGGCCGAGCGAAGCATGCCGTTGAGCGCGCGGGAGTCGTGATTGACCTGAGCTTCGTCTTCACAGGTGCTCCAATCACCAGCAGCTTCCGTTTCGCTGGGAACCGTCTTTTGACTCCGGTGCGGCTGCGTGCCCTAGCAAAAAGAGAGTGACACAGACACACAGCAGAATGTAGAACGGAGACACTGCTCTACCGTTCACCGCATCCGCACGTGAGGCGAAACGCCGCGAAAAGAAAGTAGCGTACGTTAGACCATTCCATCGAAACGTGGGAAAAGAGATCTACGCAACGTCATCAGAACCAGGAAGGAAGAAACGCCTCGCCTCGCTCTGCCGGACGGCCGGTGCCCCGCCGCCGTCCCGGATGATTGGATGTGAAGCTGGTAGGGCGAAACCGTTCGAGCAACGCTCAGCGAAGAGGGAGCCGCGCCCGACGGCAGTAGCCTGCGACCACCGGTGCCATCAGGCAAAGATCCTCCCTTCTCCAAGTTGCCTCCTCCGTCCGCCGTATCGACGGCCAGTGGAGGCGTGCCAAGCGGTGGTATTGCTGTAGTGGTCGATGTTGACGATGAACGCTCTTCCGGGTTCAGGCCAAAGGCGCTCGGGCGGGTGGCGTTGATAAACTTAGATTGGCCTGATGCGGGATAAAGGCATCAATGTCCGAACCTTTCAGGCCGTTGCGTCCGAGAAGTTCAGGCAGGCTTCGGTCTGTTGCGCACGGCAAACTCGAAGACCTGCGGCCGTCCTGGTGGACGTCATGCATTTTTTGTTCGACGGTTCACGCGACGAGGATTCCGACTGCCTCCTCCCGACATGTAGAGATAGCAACCGCCGGAGCCATCGGCTTCGTGAATGAAGTCGATCAGGCCAACCGAGTCGTCTTCCGCAGCTTCCAGGATCACAGCCCCTGCACCATCACCGAAAATTACGCAGGTGGCGTGATCGGTGTAATCGATGATCGAAGACATGACGTCAGCGCCGATCACGAGAAATCGTCTATGAGTGCCGCCGCGATGAATTGCGCTCCCGTTTGCACGGCATAAATAAATGCGGAACAC
Source organism: uncultured Acidobacteriaceae bacterium (assembly GCA_963813205.1). Classification (GTDB taxonomy): domain Bacteria; phylum Acidobacteriota; class Terriglobia; order Terriglobales; family Acidobacteriaceae; genus Sulfotelmatobacter. Next base: position 36,455 of record CAWEYI010000017.1, read on the forward strand.
GCGGCGGAAAGATCGAATCCCCAAACTCGGGTCGCGCCCAGTTTATGCTGCACCAGGCAGGCAGTAGAGGGAAAAAACATATCCGGCGTGACCGTGCCGACGATGATGGCATCGATGTCGTTCGGCGTTAGGCCGCGCTGGGCCAGCGCCTTCTTGGCCGCCTCGACCGCGAGGTCGCTGGTGGCCATTCCTTTTTTCGACAATATGGCGTTCGCGAATGCCGACGCGGGCAAGAATCCAGTCATTATTCGTATCGACCATTTTTTCCAGGTCGGCATTGGTGAGAAGACGAGGCGGAACGAAGTGCCAAGGGCGCTGATCTTCGCTCTGATAGTGCCGGTTCTGGCGCTGGTCGGTGTGGTCAATGAGAGCTCCTGAGTATGAGACTCAGTATTTTGCAGGATTGGGAGGAGAATGTCTAACTGAAGGGGAGAAAGTAAAATCCATTTCAGCCGATGCTGGGCGTCGCGGACGCGTCGGAAGGTATAGCGGGCGGGCGGAACGGCATATACAGCCTGGTTGCGGCAACTGGAAGAGAGCAGAGGTCGATGAGTGCTATCGGGATTTTTCGCCAGTTGAGCAACACGAAAAGGCCCTTCAGCATCCTCCCTGACCATAGGGGGCATGAATGAAGTTGCAACGGTTCCGTCGCGTGGCAATGGTTTTGGCGCTGCTCGTTGGCGCAGTCTGCGCAGCCCAGGTAAGAACAGACCCCTGCGAGCGTCCTGTCACCTCTCCTGCCACTGGAACTTCGACGCTGGTACTAAAGGGCGGCCAGTCTGTCTATCACCAGGGCGAGATCATTCCCTGAGCATGGTTCATATATAGATTGGTTCAGTACCGTCCCAAAGCAGCCCGCAACCTTAGACACTTTTCTTTCTGCCTCACACCGGAGGGGCGTGATCCGCTGCAAGACGACGAAGATTCAGGCCTTTGGGGAAGCTCCGGCGGTTCATTCGGCAACTCCTATGATGTCTTTGATCCTGGTGTCATCTACGTTGACGACATAGTGCTCAATGAGTCGAAGTCAGTACCACCAGGAACCTACAGTTTGCGAATGGGTATTTCCAATGAGGTCACATTTCAAGTCCTCCCGGCCACACCAAAATGGCAGGCGGAGCAGTTAACCAATGCGTTGGCGGTGTTGGATGCCGACCACACGAAGGACACTCCGTCCGACATGGAGCGGACTAAGCAAGCACTGCGAGTTTTGAGGTTCCTCGGATCGGAAACCTCCACCCGCGAACTGGCGCGTCGGTTCTGGTTCTACGACCAGAAACGTCAAGTCCGTCCGATAAGTGCCGAGTATCCAATAAACCTATTCTTCTATGGGTATGAGCGCACGCAGGATTATTGGGACATCAAGGCTGGTTTGATTGCATCGCCTTACCGCGCTGTTGCTATCGAGGAATTAACCGCAGCAATTCACGATCCTGAGCACCTGCCACACGCTCGATGTGAGACACTGGCGTGTTAGAAATTGAATCAAATCTGAGTACCCCAGGTTCATTCCCATTCGGCAGTACGGACAAGTCGAACTCCAATCCCCAACACCTGACTGTCCGGTCCGGTCCCTGCCTTGTGCGAGTCTACCGAGCGAGCTCGAAAAAGAGCGGCGGTCAAGGGCGCAGCATAAGACGATCTCGTAGCTGAACTTTTGAAGCAGGTTCAGTAATTGACGAAATCAGGCGTGCTGTTGAAAAACTCTTGTTTTGGGGAGATAGAAAATGTCTACCAAAACGGAGATCGTTGTTTGTAGGGCTTCCTATCATAAAGTTTTTTCGACCAGCTCCCAGTGAGTGAGTTTTTCAACAGCCACAGGCGATAGCACTTGTTGATCAGTTTGGATCGGCTGAGACTTCGGCAGACCAAGCGCCGATGCAACGATCTTCAGATCCCCGTTCCATCCTGGAGGGACATTGCCGATCACCGCAACCACGGCGCCGCTAGTGCGGCTAGCAGACTGTCAAGCGGCCAATTTTCTTTTTCTACTCCATCCATTCGCGGATAAAGTTCGGGCAACCGACGATGCCGAAGTGGCGCCCCTCACCATTTAAGAGATAGGTAAGAGCATCGTGATCCAGCTCTACCAGATGCTCCAGGTCGAGTAGCGGCCATAAGGCACACTCAATCGCGGAAGAAACGAGTTGTTTCACGTAGGCGACATGGCCCTGTGACAGCGAGCCGGAGACGCGGATGGTCGCAGTTGGCGAAACGAAATTTGAAGGAATTCGAGCCCTGCGCATGTTTTGTACTGCACTCGCGATAATCTGGCAGCCCTCTTTAGGTAAGATGAGGCGGCGAGGCGCTTCTTGCGCAAAGAGTTGTAAATTATGCGTAAAGCCAGATTGGCAAGCCAGGACGGCTGATGAGGATAAAAATAAGCCAGGCACCGGGGACCCACTGCACACGCAAGAGCCCGTTACCGTTGCTTCCCCGGACCTGGCGGGGTTGGCGAGAGTACGTCGCGTGAGACCGATGCCTGACTGGAATGATTCTAGCAAAGCCGCAGAGGTTCTCTGCACAACGCTCCGTAGTAGCACGCCATCGGCAAAGGAATGGTGACTTTTGGTGCAAGAAAAACTCACGAAGCCCTTCCCTTTCTGATGGGATGTGTCGAACAATAGGAGTCTGACCCAGAACCTGACGCGATCATGGGTTCGGTCGAGCTCTATCAAAAAATAATGCCTCAGCCTTCTCCACTACCGGGCATCATTCCGCTGCCGCAGGCGATCAACAAGTACTTCGAGCTTTCTCTCTATCTACTTGTTTTAATGGGATTTGGCGCTCTGGCGAGCACGGGAGGGCTCGATATTCCCACCATCTTGCTGGTGGGATCGGCGCTGGCTCTGCGAGGTTTCTTACTGGCAGAGCGGCGTCGCGTCGTATTTTCCGAGCGCTGGACCACGCCTCTGACGATCGCATATTTCGTTTTCTACGCTGTCGACTACTTCCTGCTCTCTCGCGGATTTCTGGCAGCCACGGTACATCTGGTTTTGTTTGCGGTGGTAGTGCGAACGTTTTCTCTGCGGCGCGATCGCGACTATGTAACTCTGGCGATTCTCGCTTTTCTGATGGTGCTCGCCTCCGCGGTGCTGACCGTGGACAGCATTTTTCTCTTCTTCTTTGCCGGATTCATGCTGATGGCGGTAGCTACGTTCATCCTGATGGAGATGCGGAGATCGCAGCGAACCGCGAAGTTTCAAGCACGGCACTCCAACGATGCGCACGAGCACCGGCACCTGGCGTTTGCGCTGGCAAGAACCACCCCGGGATTGGTACTGATGATGTTGGTGGGAGCGGCGGCGGTATTTTTTCTTTTGCCTCGCATGTCGGCGGGATATCTGAGCGGTTATTCGTTCGGCAATGATCTCTCTACCGGCTTCAGCGATCGCGTGCGACTAGGCAGCATTGGACAGATTCAGCAGTCCAATTCAGTGGTGATGCATGTCCAGATTAACGGTGACAGGCACGGCCAGTACGCGCTCCACTGGCGGGGAGTGGCACTGGCAAACTTCGACGGCAAGAACTGGTCGAACCCCCGGGAACAGTTCATACTGCAACGGCAAGCGGACGGTACGTTTTCTGTACCCATCTCGAGCCAGGGCGTGTACCTGGCCAACGATGGACGACGCCAGGCTGCGCCGGGAACCAACCCTCACCTGATTCATTACCACGTGTTGCTTGAGCCCATCGGTACAAATATTTTCTTTCTTGCTCCCTGGGGGCGCCGGGTGATGGGAACGTATCGGGCACTGGGCGTGGATGCGGGCGGGGCCGTTTACGATCTCGACAGTCAGCACACCATCAATGTCTACGAGGCGGATTCGGATATTGCCAAACCATCTGCCGCAGATCTTCGGACGGCGGGAAACGCGCTTCCGCAGTTTGTCTCGTCGTACTTACAACTGCCCGCGCTCGATCCCAGAATTCCGCGGCTGGCGGCGCAGATTTCCGCTTCGGCTTCCAATAACTATGACAAGGCGGCCGCCCTGGAAAACTACTTAAGAACGCATTACGGATATACCTTGCAGTTGCTGCGCACTCCGGTCGCCGATCCTCTAGCCAATTTCCTTTTCGAGCGCAAGCAAGGGCACTGCGAGTATTTTGCCTCTTCGATGGCGGTGATGTTGCGCACGCTGCACATTCCCTCGCGCGTGGTCAACGGTTTTCGCAGTGATGAATTTAATGACGTTACCGGAAACTATGTGGTCCGGGCCAAGAATGCGCACTCCTGGGTGGAAGCTTATTTCCCTGGCTACGGCTGGATTACTTTTGATCCCACGCCGGGCGGTGATGTGGCCACGCCGGAGGGTTGGGATCGCGCCATGCTGTATCTGGATGCGGCGCAATCGTTCTGGCGGGAGTGGGTGATCAGCTACGACTCCTCGCACCAGTACATTCTGGGACATGCGGCGCTAAACGGCACGCGCAATTCGTGGGAGAGATCAAGAACGTGGGCCAGGTTGCACTATGCGCGACTGCTGAATTTAGTGCGACGCAGCCAGCGGAGCGCGGAACAGGCGCCAACGCGCTGGTTCTGGGGAGTGGGCGGGATCGCATTTCTCATGCTACTGCTGGGTAACATGGGGCGGGTTGCCCGGATGCTCCGCGTGAGACGACTGCAGGCGCATCCCGAACGATCGCCAGATGAAGCAGCAGCGATGTGGTACGAACGCATGGCCCGCTATCTGGCACGGCGTGGAGTAAAGAAATCTACGACGCAGACGGCCCAGGAATTCGTTCGTGTGATCGAGGATGAGCGTTTGCGTCTGCGAGTTGGGCGCTTCACCGACGCTTACGAATCGGCCCGTTTCGGAAATTCGTCAAACGATGCCCAGAGGCTGCCAGACTTGTACGAAGAAGTGGAACTGGCGAGTAAAAAGTAAATGCGACTAGAAATGCCAGATCACTCCACCGCCGACAAAATAGTTATGCTGCCGTGTCTTGCCGGTATCCGCTAACGGAAGATCAGGAGTTCCGGACCAGAAGTCGCGAACCTCGCCGCGAACGCTGAAGTGCCGCATGCGCTTGCCGAAGGGACTTACATCCAGTCCTAATCCAACCTGTAGCACACCAGAGGTGGTTGAGCCACCGGGATTGGCGCCATAATAATTGAGATTGCTGCTTTCGCTGAAGTGCCCAAACCCGCCGCCGAAACTTGCCCAGGGTGAAACTCTGGTAGAGGGAAACAGATTGAGGCGAATTGCTGGAGTCACGAAAATCTGCTGGTAACCGGATGGAACAACATCGCCTCCAGATCCCAGGTCTTCGTCCAGATTGAAAACAGCCGGCACTTCAGCCGAGATGGCATAAACCTCAGTGCCAAACAGGTGGCGCGCATAGTCGACTTCAAATGTCAGTCCTTTGCCGGATCGAACGAAGGGATTGATTGTAGGCGCGTTTGCGCCGTGAATCCCCTGGTCGCTGATGAAGATGCGGCCAAGCATGCCGGTCAATTCATTCTTCTCGTCCTGGGCCGCGGCGGAAGTCGCGACGATGGAAACCATGATCAGAAGTGCGAGAACGGTCTTTTTCCCAGACATCTCCCCTCCAGGACGCGGGATAGCTGCTTTTGGTCGGTTGAGCAAGCGTAGCATGAAGCGCAAAATCCTCATCCACAACTGGCTGGCTTTCGTGGTACGGGTGGATCACGCATGAGAGCGGGTATCACTCCGCTATTTCGCCGAGTCCCGAGCGATAAAATGTTAAAATAGCCAGATTGCATGCCCTCCAAGAGCCTCACAATCTCGACTCCAGGCGAAAAGAATCCTACCCCGATGGCGGAAGCTGATACGCAGCCGGCGCGTCCGCAAAAAGTAGGTTTCGTCAGCCTGGGCTGCCCGAAGAATCTGGTCGACAGCGAAGTAATGATGGGACTCTTGGCACGCGCCGGAGCCGAACTTTCTCCCCGGGCCGAGGATGCCGACGTCATCGTAGTGAATACGTGCTCGTTCATTGAGAGCGCACAACAGGAGTCAGTAAACACGATTCTCGAGATGGCCGGGCTTAAAACATCAGGACGGGCGAAAAAACTTGTGGTGGCGGGGTGCCTGGTCGAGCGCTTTCGCGACGAGATTCGGCAGCGGATTCCTGAAGTGGATGCCGTCGTCGGCACGGGGGAATTGCAAAACATTCTGTCAGCAACTGGCGTGGTGCCAGTTGTAGCGCCGAACAAGTCTCCATTTGTCGTGCTTTCCACGCGGGCCGAAGGCGATGCCCGGGCGGCGCAGGGACGATTTTCTCGTGGGCAATGGGACGGCGCAATTGCTGACCTGCCCAACTACTTGTACGACGACGAAACTCCGCGCATCCTGGCTACTCCCAAATCCACGGCTTACATCAAGATCGCAGAGGGCTGCGACCATCCCTGCACGTTCTGTATCATTCCGCAGTTGCGCGGGCAATTTCGTTCCCGGCGATTTGAATCGGTGATCGCCGAAGCCGAACAGCTGGCGCAAATCGGCGTACGCGAGATCACACTGATCGGCCAGGACACCACCTGCTATGGCGAAGATTTTGGATTGAAAGATGGCCTGGCGCTATTGCTGGAAAAACTGGCGCGGATCGAAGACCTCCGTTGGATTCGTTTTCTGTACGCCTATCCCAATAAGATCACGGGCAAGCTTCTGGAAACGATTGCAACTCACGAAAAGATTTGTTCTTACATGGACGTGCCGCTGCAGCACGCATCCGCGAGCGTGTTGAAACGCATGAAGCGCGGAGGCGGGGCGGAAATATTTCTCCGTTCCATTGACAGGATGCGGCGCGCCATTCCTGACGTGACCTTGCGCACCTCATTTATCGTCGGCTTTCCTGGGGAAACTGAACAGGAATTTCAGGAGCTGTGCGATTTTGTCCGCGAAGCTCAATTTGATTGGATGGGAACGTTCTCCTACTCCAACCAGGAGGGCGCCGATGCATTCAGTTTAGATGACAAGCTTTCACTCGCTGAGATTGAACGGCGGCGCAAACATTTGATGGGCATCCAGCGGCAGATTAGCAAAAAGAAAAAGAAGGCGCTGGTCGGGCAGGAGTTCGACCTGTTGCTGGAAGGAAGTTCGGAAGAAACCGATCTGCTGATGGAGGGCCGCACCGCGATGCACGCACCGGAGATTGATGGCAAAGTCTTCGTGAACGAATTTCCAAGTGAGGCAGAGCCCGAGCCAGGCGAGTTTTATCGCTGTCAGATTGTGGAAGCACACGACTACGATTTGGTGGCGAAAATACTGTAGCGATCTGTTCGCTGTAAACTCTTTCTAGCCCGGCGGCACATTGATTCGCAAGGACGCGAGGGTTCTCAAGCCATGCCCCGCAAGCGCACTCTAAAACTCCGTTGCCCGATCTGCAAGAAAGTAGTCAAGAGCAGTGACGCGGAATTTCCTTTCTGCAGTGACCGTTGTCGCACGATTGATTTGGGCAAATGGGCCAGCGGCGCGTATGTGATTGCGTCCCCGGTCAGCGACGCGGAGGAGCACATTCGCGAGAGTACACCCGAAGATCGGGATGAGGATTCGTGAAAAACGCTTCCGATGGCGCCATCACGGAATCCGTCCGAAGCCACGGCGTCCCTCCATCTGACGGGAGCCGGCTACAAACTCCGCTCTGGTCTAGTCTGGTCGGTACGTTTCTTGGGGTC
>CAWEYI010000018.1:0-26665 GCA_963813205.1 uncultured Acidobacteriaceae bacterium
CGTCTCAGGGCGCTCCAGCGGCCGCCCTCATCGAAAACAACCACTCCGATAATCCGGAACGCGAAAGTGTCTTCAACGCTTTCCGCCAATGGGGATACCTCGAGGGCGATCTCGATCCCCTGGGCTTTTTGCCTCCGCGCCCCACTCCCGAATTACAGATTGAAAGTGAATACACGCGTGAAGCTCGCGCCATCTACTCCTCCACCATCGGGGTCGAGATCAATCACATTTACGCTCCGGAACGCAGGCGCTGGATCTACGAGCAGATGGAATCGGAGCCGCAACCTGTCGATCAGGCACGCGTCCTCGACTTATTAATCCGCGCCGATGTCTTTGAGCAAGTCATGCAGCAGCGCTATCTCGGCAGCAAGCGTTTCTCGCTGGAAGGCGTCACCGCGCTCATTCCGTTAGTGGACGAACTTCTCGACACGGGTTCGCGCCTCGGCGCTAACGAACTGGTCATGGGCATGAGCCATCGCGGTCGCCTGAACGTGATCGCACACGTCGCCAAGCGGGATCCCGAAGAAATCTTTGCGGGTTTCGAAGACGTCGACCCGCGCAGCGTTCTCGGCTCCGGCGATGTGAAATACCACATGGGCGCCACCGGCGAGTACACGACCCGCAGCGGCAACAAGGTTCACATCCATCTTGTTTCCAATCCCAGCCATCTGGAAGCTGTCGACCCGGTTACCGTTGGCCGCACTCGTGCCAAACAAGACCGCAGCGGTGAAGGCGGAAGCGAAAGGTATCTCCCGCTGCTAGTTCACGGGGACGCTGCGTTTGCTGGGCAGGGCATTCTTGCCGAGACCATGAATTACGCCGACCTGCCAGGCTACACGGTCGGCGGTACCCTTCACGTTGTGGTCAACAATCTGCTGGGATTCACCACCAGCTATACCGAAGAGCATTCCACGCGCTTCGCCGCTTGTATCGCACGCCGCCAGTCGATTCCTATCTTCCACGTCAATGTAGAAGATGTGGATGCTGTCGTCCGCGTGGCCCGCCTGGCTGTCGAATACCGCTACCAGTTCGGCACCGATGTCGTGATCGACCTTATCGGCTACCGCCGCCACGGTCACAGTGAAGTCGACGACCCCACCATCACTCAGCCGCTACTCTACAAAAAGATTAAAGACCATCCACCCCTCTGGCAGATCTATGCCGATGATATCGGCGCGACCGACGCTCCCGCCCAAGCTGCCGCCATCAAAGCCGAGTTCGAAACCGCACAAAAAGATGCCGGCAAAATTACCAAGAAGCCAACCTTGCGCGAGCTGCCCAACTACTGGGACAAATACTACGGCGGCCTGCATAAGCCAGAGTACGAAATAGAAACGGGAATCTCCGCGCAGGAACTCGCCGAGCTGGGCGCTCATCTCACCACCTATCCGCAAGCGTTTCACATTCATCCGAAGGTAAAGAAACTCCTCGAACAACGAGCCGAAATGGCCGCCGGAAAGCGGCCTGTGGACTATGGCATGGCCGAAGCGCTCGCCTTTGCGAGTCTGGTGAAAACTGGAACTCCCGTTCGTCTTTCTGGCCAGGACTCACGCCGGGGCACCTTCAACCAGAGGCACTCCGTTCTCATCGATATCGAAAACGAGAATGAATATGTGCCTCTGGAAAATATCGCTGCCGATCAAGCGCGCTGCGGAATCCATAACTCAACTCTTTCCGAGCCCGGTGTGCTCGGCTTCGAATACGGCTACAGCCGCGACTATCCTGAGGCGCTGGTTTTGTGGGAGGCACAGTTCGGAGATTTCGTAAACGTCGCGCAAGCCATCATCGATCAGTTCATCTCCGCCGGGGAATCCAAGTGGAGCTTGCTCTCCGGTCTGGTGATGCTTCTGCCCCACGGCTATGAAGGCCAGGGGCCGGAACATTCCAGCGCCCGCATCGAACGCTTTCTGCAACTGGCGGCGAAGCACAATATCCAGATCGCGCAGCCTTCGAATGCCGCCCAATATTTTCATCTGCTCCGCCGCCAGGTGCTGCGCCACTGGCGGAAACCGCTGGTGGTGTTCACGCCCAAAAGCATGCTGCGCCATCCCGACGCGTCTTCGCCCATCGCGGACTTTACCCGCAAGAATTTCCTAAATGTGATCCCTGACATGGAAATCGGCGAGGCGGACCGCATCCTGGTGTGCACGGGCAAGATCGGCCATGAACTCCAGGCCGAGCGTAAGAAAAGAAAAGATAACAGCACCGCCATTGTGTTTCTGGAACAGCTCTATCCCTTCCCAGAGAAAGAACTCGCCACCGAATTCGCCCGCCACGGTGAGTCAGGTGACATCGTCTGGGTGCAGGAAGAGCCAGCCAACATGGGGGCCTTATTCAACATGCTCCCGCGTCTCGAACGCATCGCCGGCGCCCGCCACGTGATGTCGGTAAAACGCAGCTCCAGCGCCAGCCCAGCCACCGGCAGCGCCAAAGCCCACGAAGTAGAACAGAAAACGTTGCTAACGCTAGCGTTCACCACAAAAGGCTAAACACAAGCAGTGGAAGTAAGAAATGCTGCTGTCATTTCCGAAGCGCAAAGCGCTGAGGAACCTGCTGTCCGCTGCCGCTCCGCTACAGTTCGCGGAGACGTTTGTCGACCGCAATCTGGTCAGTTAGTGGATCGCTTGGCCGTTCTCGCTAGCCTGGGGATAGCTGCGAACGCCGCAGCCGGCGAAACATAGGCAACGTGTGAAATACTTGTGTCTTAATCGACCAGATGACTATAATGACCATCGGGACTATCTCAAGGAGGTGACTGCAATGGCATCTCAATCCTGGACCGTTGCCCAGGCCAAAGCAAAATTCAGCGAGGTTCTCGACCGCGCCATGGCCGAGGGCCCGCAAACCATCACCCGCCGGGGACGCACCGCTGCAGTAGTCGTGAATGCCGAGGAATGGAACCGCAAGACCAAACGGATCGGCACACTCGCAGACTTCTTCGCCGCCTCGCCGCTGCGCGAAGGAGGTTTGAAAATACCTCGGCGCACTCGTCTGCGCAAGGTCGATTTGTGAGCTTTCTTCTCGATACCAATGCAATTTCAGAGTGGCAAAAACCACGGCCCAATCCTGGCGTCACGGCCTGGATGGCAAGCGCCGATGAGGATGACCTATTTCTCAGTGTTGTTACGCAGGGGGAATTGCGTTACGGAATCGAGCGGATGGTTAGCGGAGGACGGCGCCGTCGCTATGAGCAATGGCTCGAATACGAACTACCACTGCGGTTCGAAGACAGGATTCTCTCAGTCAATCAGGAAATTGCTGATGCTTGGGGGAAGACGGTTGCCCGTTGCGCATCAATAGGAAAACCAATAAGCGCCATCGACGGTTTCCTGGCAGCGACCGCAGAAGTTCACGGCTTGACTCTCGTCACTAGAAACGTTCAACACTTCACTGTTCTCAAAACTGTGTTGAATCCCTGGTCGTAGAAGATCACGGACGTTCCGTGACCGCCTTCCCGCCGCTCCCCGGCAACTTAGCCTTAGTGCCACCACGCGCTTCACGATCCAACAACTCCTCCAGAGTCCTATACGCATAAATCGTTGGCGCATGATTCTGCATCAACCCACCCGTGTCGGCGGTCGGCCCGTAATTGCCATGCAGATCCCGCCCCAGCATCCGCAGCATTGCCATTAATTGCCCGCGATGATGCGAGGTATGAGTCATCCGCCTCGTCATCACCCAGGCTCGCGACCGCTGTACATCGAAAAATTTCGCATCGTCTTCCCACCACTTCTCGTCTTTTTTCAAAAATGCCGCCAGCCGTTTCCCGCTATCTTCGGCATACTGCTTCATAAACTCCAACCGCGCCTCCTGCTTCGGCAGCGGCGGCGCGCCCACATCAATTCCCAGCATATTGCGGAACCACAAATCTTCGCTCACGCACTGGTGCACCATCTGCTCATGCACGCTACGTCCGCGCGGATCGTCGTCCCGCGGACGCACCGGTAGATCCTCGTCCCGAAATTCACTCCACACACTGACCACCTTCACCCGCTCGGTGGCATACGTCTCGACAAGAAATGCGTATCGCATAGCCGCAAATGTTACCCTAATTCTCCGATTCCAAGCCATGCCGCGCCGAGCCCAACCTCTTCGCATTGCTATCGACACCGGGGGAACCTTCACCGATTGCGTCTGGATGGATCATGGCCGTCTGCGTATGCTAAAAGTTTTCTCGACTCCGGCCGATCCCTCCGAAGCCATCCTCGGAGCTCTCACAAAAATCAATCACCAGGGCAAACTCATCATCCTGCACGGCACCACCGTCGGCACAAACACGTTGCTCGAACGCAAAGGCGCTCGCACCGCTCTGGTGACCACTGCCGGTTTCGAAGACGCCATCGAGATCGGGCGCCAAGCGCGGCCTAAACTCTATGACTTCTTTTTCGATCGGATCGAGCCGCTTGTTCCCGCCGATCTCCGTTTCGGCATTGAAGAACGGACTGCCAGCGACGGCGAAATCCTGACCGGGCCCTCTGCTGCGGATTTGAAATCGCTGGTTGCGCGGGTTGCGAAAAGCCAGCCTGAATCCGTCGCCATCTCATTGCTATTCTCGTTCGCCAATCCGCGGAATGAGCTTGTGGTTGCAGAAGCCCTCAAACCACTAGGCGTTCCGTTCTCCATCTCTCACGAAATTCTTCCGGAATTTCGAGAATACGAGCGCACTTCGACGGTTGCGATCAACGCCTATCTGCAACCCATAATGCAGCGATATCTGGGAAATGTGAAGACCCGGTCGGGCGCATATTCGAGCATCTTCGTCATGCAATCCAGCGGAGGCATCACCTCCCTTGCCGCTGCCGCGCGCGAACCCGTTCGCACCGTGCTCTCCGGGCCGGCCGGAGGCGTTGTTGGAGCCGCTGCCAGCGCTCGCGCCAGCGGATTCCCCCGCATCATCGCTTTTGACATGGGAGGTACTTCCACCGACGTTTCTTTGGTCGAAGGCGCGCCGACCACCGCCAACGATGCTCACGTCGCAGGCCTTCCCGTCGCAGTCCCGATGCTCGATATCCACACAGTCGGTGCCGGAGGAGGCTCGCTCGCCCGCTTCGATGCCGGCGGTTCTCTTCGCGTGGGTCCCGAATCTGCCGGCGCCGATCCCGGACCTATCTGTTGCGGGCGGGGTACTCAGCCGACTGTCACCGATGCCAATCTTTTGTTAGGTCGACTCCAACCCACTCGCTTTCTCGGCGGCGACTTTATTCTCGATCTTGACCGGACGCGTCGCATCACTCGCGAATGGCTGAAGCAGCAGGGAAGTCCGCTCAGCCTTGAAAAGTTTGCCGCGGGGGTTATTCGGGTGGTGAATTCAACCATGGAGAAAGCCATCCGCGTCGTCTCCGTCGAGCGCGGACGCGACCCTCGCGACTTTGTGCTGGTCGCCTTCGGTGGCGCCGGCGGCCTGCACGCCTGCGCGCTGGCAGAGGCTCTCAGCATTCCCCACGTGATCGTGCCCGCGCTGCCGGGAGCGCTTTCGGCTCTGGGCATTCTAGTAAGCGACGTCGTCAAGGATTACTCCCGCACCGTCCTCTGGCGCGTCGCGGACAAAATTCCGCGCACCCGTCTTGTTCAAGAATTCGCAGCATTGCAAAAACAAGCGGCCAAAGATTTTAAAAAAGAAGCCTGGACAGGCAAGGTGCACTATCAGCGCAGCGTGGACATCCGCTACCACGGTCAGGGATACGAACTCAACCTGCCGTTCACTGCGAACCTGCTGAAACATTTCCAGCGGGAACATCAGCGCCGCTATGGCTACGCCCACGCCACTCGCGAAATAGAGTTGGTAACCCTCCGCCTCCGCGCCATTCTGAAATCACCGAAGCTGGAAGCGAAGATGGATGATGTAGGGACGGTCGCCCCTTCGGCAAGCTCAGGGGAGGCTCCCGGCCGTCGGGGTCGAGCAGAGCTCGACTCGCCCGCCACGCTCGAAGAGCCGGTCTTATTCAATGGCAAAAAGCTAAAGACTGCCATCTACTCACGCGACGCGTTGAAGCCCGGCAAGAAATATTCCGGCCCCGCCATCATCGCCGAATACAGCGCCACGACTGTCATCCCGCCTAAGAGCGGCTTCCATCTCGATCCCGCCGCCAACCTGATTGTTACAATCCGATGAAAACTATCCCCCGCAACCGTAAACTCGCTACTCGCCTCTAGGTGCTGGCAACTCCCTTCGTTACAATGAAACCGTGAAGCCCAGCATCTTCGTCGTCGAAGACGATCCCGATATTTCCCGCCTGGTTCGCCATCATCTGGAGAACGAGGGTTTTGCAGTTCGCGTTTATTCAAATGGATCGAGCGTCATCGCCGATGCGGAGCGACAGCGGCCGGCGCTTTTCGTGCTCGACATCATGATCCCGGGCAAAGACGGTCTCGAACTCTGCCGCACTGTCCGCCAAACTCAGGGACTCGCCGCCGTGCCAGTGATCTTTCTTACTGCCAAAAGCGGCGAAGCCGACCGCGTGCTCGGCCTCGAGATCGGAGCCGACGATTACATCGCCAAACCCTTCAGTCCGCGCGAACTCGTTGCCCGCGTGAAGGCCGTGCTACGTCGTTTTGAGCGTCCGCTTCCGCCCAGCCCGCTCAAAGTGGGCGACATCGAAATCGACCCCTCCGCCATGGTCCTCACGGTTCGCGGACAAGCGGTTCCCACCACGGCCACGGAGTTTCGCTTGCTCGATTATTTTGCCCGCCATCTTGGCCGGGTCTTTTCCCGCGATCATCTGCTGGATGCGGTTTGGCGGGATACATCCTACGTTACCCCGCGCTCGGTTGATGTCTATGTTCGCCGTATCCGCGAAAAAATCGAGCCGGACTCAGAAAATCCGCGCTATCTGAAAACCGTTCGCGGCGCCGGTTATCGCTTCGAAGCGCCAAAGTGAAACGACCCAAAGTGAGAGAGAAGTGAGAAATAGGATTTTCTTCAAGCTGCTGGCCGCCTTCCTGATCGTCATTCTGGCCGCCGCAGTAACTTTCGATGTGCTGCTGGGCGGCGCGTGGGAAGCTTCGTTACGCAATGAAATCGAGCGCAATCTTATCCAGAAGACACAGCTTCTGGCTCATCGTGTCGAAACCGACCGCAGTGGGCGTTCCCTCGCCGATATCGCCGCCCAGGAAGGCCAATCTGCCGGAGCGCGCGTCACCATCATCGACCCCACCGGCAAAGTGCTGGCCGATTCCGAAGCGACTCCCAAGGGCATGGAGAACTATGCGGCGCGCCCGGAATTCGCTGCCGCCCTCGACGGTCGGATCGGCAGCAATGAGCGCCGCAGCACCGTCCTCGGCATTCCTTTTCTTTATGTCGCCGTACCGGTCTCCGGAGGCGCTGTCCGCCTGGCCTATCCGCTCTCCGATGTAGAAGAGGTTTCTGCACAGGTTCGCCGTAGGCTGGAGCTAGCTTCTGGAATAGCCTTCCTTTTCGCTCTCATTGTGGCCGCGGCTGCCGCGCAATGGAGCGCTCGCCGCCTCGAACGCATCGTCCATGTTGCTGCCCGCATCGCGGAAGGCGATCTCCGGGCTCGCATCCTCGAATCTTCCCAGGATGAAATCGGCCGGGTTGCCGGAGCCATCGATAAGACGGCCCGTCGCGTCGAACAGAGTTTTGCCGCCGTGCAATCCAGCCAGCGGCAGCTCGAAACTCTGCTCAACAGCATGCAGGATGCGGTTATCGCCGTCAGCGCCGATGGGATCGTGCAGTGGGCGAATCAGCCGATGAACCGCCTGATTCCCCAGGGGACTCGCCTGCAGCAGCCAGTCGTCGAAACCATCCGTGATCCCGACTTTCTTGCCACAGTCAAAGAAGCCACCAGCAGCCGCGAAGTGAAAACCGCTCGCGCTACTTCAATCATCTCCGGGCGCGCCTTTGACGTAACCGCCGCTCCCTTGCCAGACGGGGGCGCGGTCGCAGTGCTCCGCGATCTCACAGAGACTGAGCGTGTAGAGAAAACCCGCCGCGATTTCATCGCCAATGTGTCTCACGAGCTGCGAACGCCTCTCACATCGATTCAAGGATATGCAGAGACCTTGCTCGACAGCGCTCCGGAGAATGGCGCACCTACGCGCGAGTTTCTGGAAATCATCCGCAAGAATTCCGCACGCATGTCGCGTCTCACGGAAGACCTGCTTACCCTGGCCCGTGTCGAATCGGGAGAAACGCGCTTTGATGTTGAATCTGTTCCTCCGGCCGAACTTCTTCACGACGCAGAAGAAAGTTTCCGGGAAATCGCACGGCCGCACGGTATCGATCTTCGTATTGCTGACTTGCCCCTCCCGGAGAGTCTGCCCAACGTTCTGGCCGACCGTGAAGCCATCCACCAAGTCTTCTCCAACTTGATCGATAACGCCCTGAAATATGGAGCTTCCGGCGGCCGCATTGTCCTTGGCGCCCGCGCGGTTCCCCACGCCGTCGAATTCTGCGTGCAGGATTTCGGGGCCGGCATTGCCTCCGAGCACCTTCCGCGGCTTTTCGAACGCTTCTATCGAGTCGATAAAGCCCGGTCCCGCGAATCTGGAGGCACCGGCCTTGGACTGGCGATCGCCAAACACATCATGCTGGCCCACGGCGGTTCCATCCGCGCCGAAAGCGAACTGGCCCACGGGGCGACGTTTTTGTTTACCCTTCCCACCGCGTAACCGTCGGCGAATTAAAAATGACGAAAAATTCACAGCTCCTTAACCCGTCCGGCAAAAAGAAAAACTATGCTTAGGCGTTGACCATCCAGTTATGCTTACGGCAAAATCAGAGTCAATCGCTTTGCGCACTCCCACTCCGCGCCACGGGGAGACCTCATGAGTACCGCACGGGTCGAAAGCGTTAGCTCCGAATCAGCTCATCATCAAATTGTTCGCCGCACGATCGAAGCCTGTCATCTTGCGAAGGAGGCTGCCAGCGCGGCCGCAGAGGGAATCGCCACCGGCTCTGCTCCGCTGCTCAACTCCTTGCGCCAGCGCGAGCGCGAACTCGATACGCTGGACATGGAAATCGACAGCGCCGTTACGTCGATCATCACGGAGGCTGAACCCGCCGAGGCGCGTCAGCTCCTCGCCTGCATGAAGTTTATGATCAGCCTGGAGCGAATCGGCGACCTGCTGCTCAGCTTTGCCAATAGCGCTCAAGCCGCCGCCGGCCGCATCGATTCCGATGACGTCCGCGACCTCACGCATATGGCCACAATCCTGGAAAAAATGCTTACCGATGTTGGCGAGGCATTCTCCGCCCGCGACGTTGGCAAAGCGGTCGACGTTCTCCGCGCAGATTCCGAAATCGATCGTCTGCGCAACCTTATATTTCTTCGCCACATCGAGAATCCCGAAAATATTGCCCGCCAGGCCAGCCTGCAGATCATCTTTATGACGCAATCGCTCGAACGCGCCGGTGATCACGCCAAGAACCTTGCCGAAGAAGTCTGCCATTTTGTCAGCGGCCACACAGTACGCCACGTCCTCAAGAGTTACGATAAGCCGGTCGAACAGATGTTCATCGACTACCTACGCCGCAGGGAAGGACAATAACCCGACTTACCGACGAACTAAGCAGCGCGGGCTTCCCGCCGGCTTTCTCATGTGCAAGTCTGCCTGTCCCTTCGAGAGATCCGGCCAAGCTCGTCCGCCTCTTTCCACAAGCGGGTAGTTGAAGGTTCTCGCAGATCTGCCACCGCAAGCATCTCTCAAATTCTTGCCGGATCGTATACCATCACCTGCACAAACCTGATCTGCAGCGCATGAATGTTCACTTGATTGACGGAACCTACGAACTGTTTCGCCATTTTTACGCGGTGCCCTCCGCCTCGAACGAGAACGGCCAGGAAATCGGTGCGGTTCGCGGCGTGCTGACTTCCGTTTTATCCATGATCGAGGGCGGTGCAACTCATGTTGGCGTTGCCACCGATCATGTGGTGGAATCGTTCCGCAACGATCTGTATCCCGGATACAAGACCAGCGAAGGTGTGCCGCAAGAGTTGCTATCGCAGTTCCCCATTCTCGAAGAGGCGCTGGAAGCCATGGGCGTGGTGGTATGGCCAATGGTCTACTACGAGGCGGATGACGCCCTCGCCTCCGCCGCCAGCCAGGCCGCGAAAGATGATACAGTCGACCAAGTTCTAATCTGCACGCCAGACAAGGATCTGGGCCAGTGCGTTGTGGGCACCAGAGTCGTGCAACTGGATCGCAGACGAAACATAGTGCGAGACGAGGCTGCCGTAATCGCGAAGTTCGGCGTGAAACCGCAATCGATTCCCGACTACCTGGCCGTGGTCGGCGACAGCGCCGACGGCTTTCCGGGTGTGGCCGGCTGGGGCGCCAAAGCTGCGGCTCTTGTCTTATCGCAATATCCCCACTTAGAGGACATTCCAAAAGATTTTCGAGAATGGCATTCTTCGATCCGCAAGGCACGGTTGCTCTCCGAATCACTATTCGGCGCGTGGAATGACGCCGTGTTGTTTCGCACACTCGCTACTTTAAGGCTGGATGTGCCGGTTTTCGATACCGTCGCCGATCTGTGTTGGAAGGGCCCGCGAGCGAATTTTGCGGAAAACTGCCGGCAAATGAAGTCGCCGGAGTTATTGCGTCGCGCGTCAGCGGCGAAATCAAGAGTGCGATAAGAACGCTTGTGTGGTCGCACTTACGTTGGTCTATTGTCCTGAGGACTGGAAGCTGGCTTTTGTTGACAGAAAGCGATTAGACTCCCGGTCATTTCGGAACTTTAAGAATGAGGCTCCTCGTATAGACTAGGGATGTGGAACGCTACGTCTTGGCCACTGTAGAATGATGCGTGCCTATTGCGCGACTAAACCGCGATACACTGCGAACATTGGCAGGCAGCAGACTCGAAGAAGCTCGTGCTCTTCTGGAAAACAATTTGTGGACGGGTGCATATTACCTGACCGGACTCGCGATCGAGTGCGCTTTGAAGTCTTGCTTGGCTAGCGCTGTTAAGGAACACGACTTTCCTGACAAGGAGTTCGTGAACGCAATGTATGTTCACAATTTGGAGAAACTCTTCAAATTGAACGGGGCGCTGTGGGTTGCGTTGCAAGCTGACATGAAGTTGGACGCTAAGCTAAGTGTGAATTGGAGCACTGTAAAAGATTGGGATGACGGTAAGCGCTACGATATTGTTGAAGAGCTGGAAGCCAGAGCGCTGCACGAAGCGGCTACCGTGCCTGCTTCTGGCGTGATGGAATGGATCAAGGGAAGGTGGTAATGGCCATTGTTGAGACTCTAACGGGAACGGATATGGACTTTGGAAAAGTTCTCTGGAATGTGTTGCGCCGAAACAACAAGTTTCGAGCCAGCGGAGCTCTCTGGCTGTTGCAACCTGAAGCGGGTGAGTGGCACTTCGTGATTGCAACTCCGCGAGTGGATGAGGTAGGGCCGAGGAAGGCCTACGAAGAATTGTCACAAATCACACGGCAGATTGCGGCGGACTCGTCAACGCTTCTGAAGATCGAGCTTATCAGCCCACGTCAGCCGTTTTATCAAGCGCTGCGCTCTGTCTTCGGCAATACTGCGTCGGTAGAGGGAGCGCGGCTGGGGGGTACCCAAATAGGTGGAAGATACATTAACGACGCCTATCTCTACGAGATTCGCTAACGGTGCGGGATCACGAGCTCGCCTGATCTGGCGCTTCGTGCGGACGGTGCCCAGTCCAATATTTTGCAATCGCTAATAAGCGGTAGTTACATCCTCCGGAGGCGCGCCGTGATCTCTCGGTTCCTCGCAGTTGTGATTCTCGCAGCTACAGCTCTTGCCCAGAACACGGTTCACTACACAGCTACGAATGCCAACGTAAAGTATCTGTTCGCGACCGCTGAACCGGTGGCGCATGTGAAATCCGGCGACATTCTTGATACCAACACCCTCGATTGCTTCGGCAACGTAATCAAAAAGCCCGGCGACACGCTCAGCATGGTGAAGGGTGACAATCCGCTGACCGGACCATTTTTCGTTGAAGGCGCCGAGCCTGGCGATACGCTCGCGGTCAAAATTCTCGAGCTCGATGTGGATGGTGACACTGGCGTAGGCGCATTCGCTCCCGGTTTCGGCGCACTCAACGAGACCAATTACACTCCCATGCTGCATTCGCCTCTGCCTGAGAAGATCTGGTTCTATCACATCGATCACGCTTCGAATACAGGAACGTTTAAGGCGCTCGATTCTGATTTCTCAGTGAAGATTCCTCTGCATCCTTTCTTCGGATGCATCGGTGTCGCGCCCGCGGAGGGGGAAGCGCGCAGCTCCGTAGTTCCTGCCGAATTCGGCGGCAACATGGATTCTCCAGAAGCCAGCGTCGGCAATACCGTTTATTTTCCAGTAAATGTGAAAGGCGGCCTTTTCTATATTGGCGACGGCCACGCCGCCATGGGCGATGGAGAAATTGCCGGCACGGCCATTGAAGTCCCGTTGAAGGCGCGCGTGCAGTTGAGCGTGATCAAGGGCCGCACCATCGCATGGCCGCAGTTTGAAAACGACGACGCCATTATGACGGTCGGCGCCTACCGTCCGCTCGACGACGCTCTGCGCATCGCCTTCACCGAACTTGTGCATTGGATTCATAAGGACTACGGTTTATCGGAACTCGACGCCTATGAACTTCTCTCGCAAGTCGGGAAGATTCATCTCAACGAGATGGTCGATCCTAATTATGTGATCGTGGCCTCTATTCAGAAAAAATATCTGCCACCTAAAAAATAGCTACCTCAGGGAAACAAAGTTCGTCATTACTTCAAGCGCGAGGTTTCCATGAAATCTTCTGCTGACAGTCCGAAACAACCCTGGCCCGAACTCCCGCTCGAAAAGTGGCAGTCTACTTACGACACTCTCCACATGTGGACGCAGATCGTTGGCAAGGTGCGGCTGGCGTTAAGCCCTCTGATCAATCACTGGTGGGAGGTTGCGTTTTACGTTGACGCCCGTGGTCTTACAACTTCGGCGATTCCGTATGGCGATGGTATTTTTGAAGTCCAGTTCGACTGCATCGATCATAGGTTGACCATTCAGACCAGTTGGGGCTCTGCAAAGAGCATGCCCCTGAAGGCTCAAACCGTCGCCGATTTCTATTCCGACTTTATGTCCGCTCTGTACTCGCTGGGCATCGAAGTGAAAATCTGGACAATGCCGGTTGAGGTCCCGAACCCGGTACGCTTCGAGAGCGACTCGCAGCACGCATCCTACGATCCCGAGTATGTGCACCGGTTCTGGCGGATATTGACTTTGTGCGATACCGTTTTCAAAGAGTTTCGATCACGCTTTATCGGCAAAGACAGTCCCGTCCATTTTTTCTGGGGAAGCTTCGATCTTTGCGTCACGCGGTTCTCAGGACGCCGCGCCCCAGATCGTGTGGGCGCCGATCCCATAACGCGCGAGGCTTATTCGCACGAGGTGATCAGCGCCGGATTCTGGCCCGGCGGCGGCGAAGTGAGAGGTCCAGCTTTCTATGCTTATGCAGCGCCTGAGCCGGCAGGATTTTCAGAACAGAAAGTTAAGCCTGCGGCAGCCTTCTATCATCCGCTGATGAAGGAGTTTCTACTGATGTACGATGACGTTCGCCAAGCTGATTCTCCGCGCGAAGCTCTGCTCGATTTCCTGCAGAGCACCTACGAGGCCGGAGCCAACCTGGCGCATTGGGATCGCAAAGAGCTGGAACGAGATTGAACTCTGAGTTTGGATTCGAACTCGAGACCGTGGGAGATAAAGAATGTCGGGTAAATGCAAACATCTGGATCAAATCAAAATTACGACTACCGATAAACACATCTGCGAAGACTGCATCAAAACCGGCGACACCTGGGTACATTTGCGGATGTGCATGGTCTGCGGGCACGCAGCTTGCTGCGACTCTTCGGAGAATAAGCACGCCACCAAACATTTTCACCGCGAACATCATCCGGTAATGCGTTCGATTGAGCCGGGAGAAAACTGGATCTGGTGCTACGTGGATGAAATCATCGCTGGGGAAGTGGCCGCTTAGGGAACGTCAAGGACTGGCTGCGCCTTAGGTTTCCGGCGGCCCGCCAATGTCATCGCCCTCCTGGCGAATAATTTGGCAAATTCTTGTCTGATTCAGGCTGTGCATCAATTGCTCAATCTCCTCAGAACGCATGGGTGCGCCTCCAAGTGAACCGAAGATCAAGGTCAAACCGAGAAACAGTGCTCGTACAGTCTGCTTAATTGACACCGCGCCTCCAATAAAGCTGCGCAACCGTTCCGCTGCGACGAATGGACAGCGAAGACGGCAGCGTCGCGGCTCGGACGTGGGCAGCAGCGAGTTTCAATTGCCGCCCGCCTTTTCACTTCTTCAGATCGGGAGGTTCAGCGAAAGTTAAGGATTGGCGGAGCTCGAGAAGCAATCAGGGATGAGTATGGAAAAAGCGGCAGGGGGAAGAGTTCCGCTTCGCAGCGCGAAGCGGTAATCATCAACAGAGCTGCGAAAAGAAAGAGTGGAGCGAACACGATACAAAACAAAACGCCGACGGGCGTCAGCGCTGCGAACAGAACCAGCGCCAAACAAAACACTGCGAGCGATCTGCTTGATGAGAGCACGTTTATGGGTCCTGCGAAAGGATATATCAGTTTTTGAGATTGTAGTAGTAATAAGAAGACTGGGGAGGAATCAAGAACAGGCGGGAAAAAATTGAAAGGGCCGTGACATTGGTTATGCTCTAGCCGCCAACTCCTGCGAGGGAGTCAACCGCGTGGACGCATGTACCGTCACAGCCCCTTGATGCGATCACTGCTTTCGCAGTCCCAAACCCCAACTGATCCTCGCAGAACCGTCGGTTTTTTCAGGTTTGGCTGCCCCTCGGGTTGCCCCGCTTGGCTGATCACCCAGTCTACCTCGGGTCAGCAAGGTTTATTTCGCTGTCCCTTTCGACCGTCGACGAAAGCAACCTTAACAGAGCGTTCATGAAAGTCAACGCAAACTATTGGTGCAGTGCCGGCATCCAACCCTGTGAAAAACGGAGAAGGCAACTTGTTGTAGAGTCATCTCTTAGGAATTGCAGTTTCGAATTGGGACGGGATTTGCACAGAAGCTTGCACATTCCCGAGAAAGAGAAAAAATCGGCGCCGAACCTAATATTCGTCTTGACGGCGTTCCGTTATCGGCGCATCTTGCTGATAGCGGAACTGCAGTGATGCCAGAACTTGTAGCTTATGTGGACGGCGGCTCCCAGGGAAACCCGGGCCCCTCCGGCATCGGAGTGATTATTGACGGCTGCGCCAGCGGCCCGGTTCGCATCGCCAAGTGGATTGGCCATCAGGATAACAACGTTGCTGAGTATGTCGCTCTGATGGAGGCCCTGCAGTACGCCGTGGCCCTGAATGCCAAAGCTTTACATGTGTATTCCGATTCCCAGGTTGTAGTTCGTCAGATGCGCGGCGAGTACACATGCCGCAGCTCTCGCTTGTACTCCCTGCATTGGACCTGCCGCAAACTCGCCCGCGCTCTGAAGTTCTCCATCTCGCACGTCTCGCGGGATAACAACGCCGAGGCGAATCGCTTGGCGAATACCGCCGTGCGCCAGCGGTCGGTTTGAGCCCAACATCTGCTGATTGCCTTCCGGCCGATGCTGGATGCGATCCGCTCCCGCACTTCTGTGTGACTTTCGAGTTCCCTCACTTCTTGACACTAGGCCTGCTCCGAGCGAGACTCCAATTACCGCCTCGTCAAAATTTACTCGTTTCGCTGAATGGACCATTACTCGATTCTCGACCATTCCTCGTCTCCGGCTGCGGGACTCACCGCGGCTGCCAGCGCCAGTGCGCCGCAATCATCGAGTATTTCCGCGAAAATTGCCGCCGCCAATATGCTTCTGCCATCCCCTTCGGAAACCGTCCCCCGCTTTCCCGGCGAGGATGCCGGACGCTCGCTCGCCGAAATGGCTCACCGCGATCTTGATGCCGCGCTGCAATTGCTGGCGGAACGCGCCCAATACATTACGGGAGCCAGCGGTACGGCGATTGCTTTGCGCCGCGGCGAACACAATGACATGGTGTGCCGGGCGGCTGCCGGTTCCAGCGCTCCCGACCTGGGCGCCCTGCTTTCCATGGAGCATGGACTCTCGGGAGAATGCGTCCGCACCCGCCAGCTTTTGCGTTGCGATGACGCCGAACGCGATCCACGCGTAAACCGCGAGGTCTGCCGCGAACTGGGGATTGCCTCAGTGATTGTGATGCCCATCGTCGGCGACGAGCAGGTGCTCGGCATCTTTGAACTTCTTTCCGGCAGACCGCGGGCCTTCGATGAACGCGACCTTTCTGCTTTGCTGCGCCTCAGTGAAATGGTTGAGGCCGCCGTAAAGCACGCGTTGCCGGCACAGATTGCGCCCCCTCTGCACGAGGTGGCCGTCGCGGAAAGCCAACCCGTAGAAGAAAGGGTAGTTGAGGAAGAAGCCAAGACTCCGCAGCCTGAGGCAATCACCGCCGCCGCAGTGAGTCCGCCCCCCGCCCCCGTCCCCGTCCCCGTCCTTGCGCCGCCCGTGGTTGTGCCGCTAGAAGCGCAGCCAGCCAAAGAAATAAAGGAAATAGATGAACCGCCGGCAGCAAAGAAAGCGCTGTTCTGGTCAGCCGCGCTGCGCGCCCAGGGCAATGAACCGCCCAAACAGAACGCTGAGGCGAGTGCGGTGCCTCCGGTCCTGAGAAATTTTCAGAAGTGTCAAGCTTGCGGCTTTCCCGTCTCGCAAGGCCGGACGTTCTGCGTGGAATGCGAAGAGAAACAATGGCGGGGACAACGGATGGCGCAGGCGACAGCCTCGCGGGTACCGGTCCCGCAGCAATCAAATCAGCTTCAGTCACCCGAGTTGAAGCAATCCATCCCTGATAAGCACGCGCAGGAAATCCTTATTCAGGACTCTCAACCGGATCAATTATCGATGCCGCTAGTGGTGGAAAACGAACCCGCTGTAGCCGTTCCCAAATCTGAAGTCAGCGAGGTTCCCCAGGAATTGGAGCCAGTCGCGCTGGCCGTAGTCGAAGTAGCTGACACGCCGCAAACTCTGGGAGCAACTTCATCGCCTTCGTCTTCCGACGTCGGCGCTAATGCCCCAGCCGATGCGTTGTCCTCGAACGAAGCTGCTCTGTTTTTGAGTTCGGCATTACGGTCCGAGTCCTGGTTCGCGTCCAACAAATATGTTCTCGCCGCTCTGCTGATGGTCGCCCTCGTTATCGGCGGAATCGCCTGGCTGCGCTGATTTCTTCACCTCTTTTCTTTTCTTTAATTCCAGCGGCTACAACCGATTACAATTCTTTTCCTGACTTCGCAAAGGGAATTGAGAGGTCCCATGATTCCGTCCCCTGTCTCGAGCGACAAAAGAGCGGTTGTACGCTGCTGTTTGCTGTTTCTGCTGTTGACCGCGCTCGCCGCGGCTCAAAGCGCAGAGCAGCGTACCTCCTTATCCTTCGAGCGCGCTCGCAAACAGCCGCAATTGCTGCTGGCATTCCTTCACGACCTGCCTAAAGGCGGAGATCTCCATAATCATCTTGACGGTGCCATTTACGCCGAAGATCTAGTGGATTTCGCCGCCGATGGCAGCTTGTGCGCCGACCGCACCTCTTCGCGCCTGCTCGCCGGGCCCTGCGATCCCTGCGAGACTTATACCGCCAAACCCGCTGCCCGCTGCGCTTACGGCGATCATGTGCTTTACAACCAGATGATCGATGCGTGGTCGATGCGCAACTGGAAGTCCGGCGACGAATCCGGTCACGATCATTTTTTTGCTACGTTCGATAAATTCGGCTTGGCTTCGCACACTCACGTTGCGGAAGCGATTGCCGCCGCAACCAATCGCGCCGGCATGGATCATCTGCAATACGTAGAACTGATGCACACCGCCGATGCCGGTGCGGCGGCACGGCTGGCGGAGAAAGTGGAATGGAATCCTGACTACGCCAAGATGCGAGATGCGCTGCTGGCGGCCGGTATGAAAGACGTAGTTTCAGAGACCAGTAAGCGTCTCGCCGCGGACGACGCCCGCGGCAAAGCAATTCTCAAATGCGGAACACCGGACGCCGCTCCCGGATGCGTCGTCAAGGTTCGCTATCTCTATCAAGTTCTCCGCGCATTGCCGCACGAAATCGTCTTTGCCCAGATTCTTTTAGGTTTCGAGCTGGCTTCCACCGATCCGCGATTCGTCGGACTGAATCTGGTGAACGCCGAAGACTGGTACGTTCCTATTCACGATTTCAACGAGCACATGGCGATGCTGGATTACATGCACAGTGTCTATCCCAAGGTGCACATCACCCTGCATGCCGGCGAACTTGCCATCGGACTCGTTCCGCCGGAGGACCTTACGTTTCACATTCGCGCCTCCGTGGAGCGCGGACACGCCGAGCGCATCGGCCACGGCGTCGACGTCATGATTGAAAATGATCCCATCGGCTTGGTGCATGAAATGGCCGAGCGCAATGTGTTAGTCGAAATCTGCCTGACTTCGAATGACATCATCCTCGGTGTGAGCGGGGACGATCATCCGTTGCCGATTTATATGAAGTACGGCGTCCCCGTGACCCTTGCCACCGACGACGAGGGCGTGAATCGCTCTGATATGACCCACGAATATCTGCGCGCGGTTGAGACCTATCATCTCTCCTATGTGGACTTGAAGCGCATGGCACGCGAAAGCCTGGAGCACAGCTTCCTGCCCGGACAAAGCCTTTGGACTGATACAAAGCTGGTCTTTCGCATGGCGCCAGCTTGTGCGGGAAGTGTGGGGACGGAGAAGCCATCTGCAGCCTGCGAGGAATTCCTCACTGCCAACCAACGCGCGCTCCAGCAGTGGAAACTTGAAGGCGAGTTCGCGAAGTTCGAGAAAAATCACTAGAGCAGAAAAGCAAGAGGGGAAAAGAAAAGAGTTCGCGCTGCGATCGTGCGATCTGCGTTGTCGCCGCCTGCTAACCCCGCTTCAGTTTGACCCTCTGGCTCGACTTCCTTACACTTGAAAGTGTTCTCCGCTGGACATGCCCTCATTCTGTGGAGGTTTTCCTGAGTTTATTCTTTCGAGTTTCTTTGTTGACAGCCCTGTTGGCGCTCGGGTCATTCTCCGTAGCGCAGGAGCATTCGGTTCCGATTTCGCTCGACAGCAATGAGACGCTTTTTTCCGTGCTGACCGCACTTAACTCGTGCGGATATGACCAGGATTTGGACATCTCCGATGCGACGCGGGGTAAGGTGCGGGAGGAAGTGCAGAAGATTCTCCGGCAATCGGAAGAAGCTGAAGCCGCGCGGACTGCACTGTGCGAGTTCTACCAGGGGCATACGCCGGACCGGAATACGAATCGCAGCTTGTCGCCCTATATCTCGCTGGCTCTGTACATGGACGGTCCGCCGCATTTTGCTCCGCGCATAAAGGAAGAGGACTTACCGCCGGACGCTTACTCCATTGCGGCTTTCGGAACCGAGCTGGAGCATTTCTACGACAAGGTTGGGCTGCATTCCATCTGGGAGCGGCATCGCAGCGATTACGCGGCGGCTATGAACCGTTATCACGAACCATTGGCCAAGATGGTGTTCGACACGGAAATCTATCTCAAGCAGCCTTCGTCGCAATATCTGGGGCGCAGGTTCACCATCTATCTTGACTTCATGGGCTCGCCGAATGAAACCGATGCCCGTAATTACGGGTCAGATTATTACGTAGTCGTGTTCCCGGCTCCCAGCACGGCAGGAGCCTCGCCGCAGATGGCTTTGAAGATGGACCAGATCCGGCATACGTTTCTGCACTATGAACTTGACCCGCTGGCGGATAAACACTTCACCGCGGTCAAGCGACTGGAGCCACTGCTGCAATCGGTAAAGCGCGCGCCGCTCGAAGAAAGCTTCAAAACCGACATATCTCTGCTGGTGACGGAGTGTCTGGTACGCGCGATCGAGATTCGAACCAGCGGAGGCAAGCAGGCGGCGGATGAGGCGATGCGCGCCCAGGCAGTAGATGACGCCGTGAAACAAGGCTACATCCTTACGCACACGTTCTATGACGGCGCGGTGGCCTTCGAAAAAGATCCGGCCGGCATCCGCGAGGCGTATGCCGGTCTGCTTGAAAGCGTCGACTTAAAAAAAGAAGAAGCGAAGGCTTCGGCGATTCAGTTTGCAAGTAAGACTTCGCCTGAATTGGTGCAGTTATCGCGTCCGAAAGAGCGGCGAATGCTGTTCAGTGCGGAAAAGCGATTGGCTGCGGGCGACGCTAAAGGTGCGCAGGAACTGGCGCAGCAGGCGCTGGATAGAAAAATTGGAGACCAGGGTCGAGCATTGTTTATCCTCGCCCAAGTAGCTGTCGCCAATAGGAATCGGGACGGTGCCGAGGATAATTTTCAAAAAGCGATTGAGGCTTCCAAAGATCCCAAAGTGGTGGGATGGTCGCACGTGTTTCTGGGGAGAATCCTGGATATGAAGGAAGATCGCGACGCGGCGGTGCAGGAGTATCGAGAAGCCTTGAATGCGGCCGGGCAGCTGCCTGAGATCAAGGCTGCGGCGGAGCGTGGGTTGGCCCAGGCGTACGAGCCTCCGGCCAAACCCCAGCCGCAATCTCAGTAAAGAAATGCTTCACAGATAAAATGGCAAGATGCATTTAGAATGCGGAGTGGCTCAATTTCGAGGTGTGAAAGCATGGCGGTGCAAGGAGAACGCATGAAGCGCAGAGCAATCATTACGATTATTGTTGTCTTTGGAATCGCGGTCCTGAGTTTTGGCCAGGACAAGCCGTCGGCGCAGAGCGCGCCGGCGGGACAAGCGGCGGCACCGGCGGGGAAACGTCCGCCTCAGGCCAAGACTCAACCGGAGTTCGACGCGTATAAAGCGGCTGCTGCGATCACCGATCCGGCGGCACAAGAGAAAGCGGCGGACGATTTTGCGGCAAAGTTCCCGGACAGCGAATTGCGGCCGCTGCTCTACAAATCGGTGATGCGCTCCTACCAACAAATCAACAATGGCGACAAGATGCTGGCCATGTCGCAGAAAATTTTGACTTTCGATCCCGACGATCCGGACGCCCTGCTGGGCGTGGCCCAGGTGCTGGCCGAGCGCACGCGCGAAACCGACGTCGACAAGGATCAGCGGTTGGCGGAAGCGAGAAAGGATGCGCAGCGCGCGCTGGTCACGGTGGACACCGACATTCCTACGGCGAATCAACCGCAGGACAAAATCGACGCCTACAAGGGCTTTCTTCGATCCGAGGCTTACGAAATTATCGGAACGCTGGACTTCAACGCCAAGGACTGGGCAAGTGCGGAGGCCAATCTGAAGAAGTCGATTGATGCGTTTCCCCAGCAACCGGATCCGGTCGCGGTGTTTCGATTGTCAGTCGCGATGGACATGCAAAATCGATATCCTGATGCGCTGAAATACGCCAATCAAGCTGTGGATCTAACCAAGCCGGGCACCAGCGCCGGGGATGCGGCTCGGAAAGAGAAAGACCGGCTGATTCAGCTGATCGGCGGCATCAGCGAGCCTCCCGCGAAGTAGGGTGAGCCTCCCGCGAGATTTCGGCGTCGCAAAGAATACGACGCTTCGCGCTTCGCTCAGATCCCCGCTGGATGATAGCCGCTTTGCTCGCGACGGCATTCAAACTCGAATACGGGCTTAAGCTGCGCACTCATGAAGGAACGGGAAATCACCGCGCTGGAGACGACGCTGCGCTACCACTTTCACAGGCGGGGCGTGATTGAGCAGGCCATCACCCACAGCTCGCAGGCGAGAGAGCAGGAATCGCAGCAATCAGGCGAAAATAAATTCAGAGTCAATGACAACGAACAGCTCGAATTTTTGGGCGACGCGATTCTAGCGCTGGTAACCAGCGAAGAATTGTTCCAGCGGTTTCCGCAGTTTCGTGAAGGGGAACTCTCGAAGCTGCGTGCTCATCTCGTGAGTGAGCGGCATCTCATCCAGGTGGCGCAACAGCTTGAATTGGGCCACTATCTCCGCCTGGGACGCGGCGAGGAGAAGAGCGGCGGACGCGGCAAGACGGCGCTGCTGGTGGACGCGCTGGAAGCGATTCTGGCCGCGATCTACCTGGATGGAGGAATGCCGCCGGTTCGAGAATTTATTTTGCGGGAGATTCTGGCCCCTGAACTGGAGCGCATGGAGCGGCAGGGGGGCGCGCTGCCGATGACCGATTTCAAGTCAGCCCTGCAGGAGACCCTGCAAGGATTGGGGATGGCGCAACCTTCTTATATTTTGGTGGAAGAGGCGGGGCCGGAACACAGAAAAACGTTTACGGTGGAAGTTCGTCTGCATGCCAAAGGCGATGGGGACGCGGAATTCGTGGGCCGCGCGCAAGGTTCGACTAAGAAGACCGCGGAACAAGACGCGGCGCGGCAGTTATTGTCCTATTTAGCTTCGCGGCCGCAATCGGCGGGAGCCAAGCTGGCGCGGGGATTGCGATCTGCGGAGTAGCATTAAATAGCGGGATGTACGTGGAGTCAATGAATTCCCCAAGTCGTTTATCGGAACTGAACGGCCATTACTCGGGCGAGCCGTCCGTGGGTGAACGGCCCTTGGACAGTTCCTTGCCGGTGGTTTTGCCTCATGATCAGGTGCCCGTAGATTCGTTATCGAGTCGGCCTCTGCCCAGCGGCGAGCCGCAGGCAGATCACGGAGCAGCCTGGGCACGGCGTTCGGGAGTGACTGGTTCCATCCAGTCTTTGCTGGGAACTGTGGTCATTGCGGTGTTTGTGATCACGTTTGTAGTACAAGCATTTCAGATTCCGTCTCCTTCCATGGAGAACACACTACTGGTCGGTGATTATCTGCTGGTGAACAAGCTGTGTTATGGCGCAGGAAGTGTAGGGGATTATCTGATGCCGTACCGCCATGTGCAACGCGGTGACATCGTGGTATTTCACTATCCGGTGAATCCCGCACAGCATTTCGTGAAGCGAGTGATAGGCATCCCGGGAGACCGGATACGGTTGATCAATAAGCGAGTCTTCGTGAATGGAGTGCCGCTAAAAGAGCCTTATGCGCAGTTTAGCCGGTCAGCAAACGATTTGTTCCGCGATAATTTCCCCCGGCTGGACGTTGCGGCGGGCGAGACTCCCGACTGGTGGGTGCAGTTGGGCAAATTGGTCGAGGACGGACAGTTGATTGTTCCCCAGGGACATTATTTTGTGATGGGTGACAACCGGGACGACAGTTACGACAGTCGTTACTGGGGTTTCGTGCCGCAAGCCAACATTATTGGCAGGCCGCTGTTGATTTACTGGTCAGTGAAAGAAACAGATAGCAATGTTACAACACCGGTTACAGTGGCGGGTAAACTGGCACATTTTGCGTACGCAATGACCCACATCCTTCGCCTTACCCGCTGGAACCGCACCTTGCGATTGGTGAATTGAAGTTTGTGCAGATAAGATAACGCTGCAAAGCAAGATTGGATGGATTGATCACGGTGCCGAAAAAAGACAGCAAAGCAAACGATGAGGTCGACGAAAAACCACGGGAAACGACTGTGGAATTTCTTTCGTCGCTGGCTGCAGTCCTGGTGACGGGCCTGTTCATTATCACTTTTATCGTGCAGGCGTTTGAGATTCCCTCCAGTTCGATGGAGAACACGCTTCTGATCGGCGACCATGTGTTCGTGAACCGCATTCAGTTCGCCCCGAAGACTCCCTGGGTGGGCCCGTTGATTCCGTATCGCCAGGTGAGGCGCGGGGATATTGTGGTTTTTCTGGCACCTTGTGAGCCAGGATTGTATGTAGTGAAGCGGGTCATCGGCGTGCCCGGTGATCGCATTCATCTGCGAAACGGCGTGGTGTACCGGAATGGCGAGGAGTTGAAAGAGCCATACGTGATTCATACGCAGGATTCGGCAATGTACCCCAATCCTTATCGCGATAATTTCCCCGCGGTGCCGCCTTCAGAGAGCTATAACGTCTATCCTTGCTGGGAACCGGAGTTGCCTATGCACATCCAGGGCGATGATCTGGTAGTGCCGCCGGGACATTATTTCGGCATGGGCGACAACCGCGACGTGAGTCTAGATAGCCGCTATTGGGGCTTTATTCCCCAGGAAAATATCATTGGGCGCCCCATGTTCATTTACTGGTCGTTTGAAACACCGGCTGACCAGTACCGCAAGACCGATATGGGGGACCGTATCGGCTTCCTGGCGCATGTTGTGTTGCACTTTTTCGATGAGACACGGTGGCGGCGTACGCTGCAGGTCGTGAAGTGAAAGGTTGGTCTTCCAAGCGGCGCATCACCGCCGCGGCGGTTGCGATTCTGTTGATCCTGTTTCTCGTGCGTCCGGGCGTTTCTCGCCTCAAGCTGCGCATTGCAAACTCCATCAGCCGGGCGCTGGCACGTCCGGTGGCGATAGGGTCCGTCCACTTGCGCTTTCTGCCCCGGCCGGGATTCGATCTTGAAAACGTGGTCGTGTACGAAGATCCAGCATTCGGCGCCGAGCCTATGTTGCGAGCGGCCGAAGTGAGTGCGGCAGTGCGGTTGACATCACTGCTGCGCGGACGCCTGGATATTTCCCGCCTGGAGTTGACTGAACCCAGTCTGAACCTGGTACGAAGAGAGGATGGCCGCTGGAACCTCGAGGCTCTGCTGGAACGCGCGGACCGCACGCCTCTGGCGCCTACCGCGAAGTCGAAGCGTGAAGCACGTCCCGGCTTTCCCTACATTGAGGCCAGTTCCGGGCGCATCAATTTCAAGACGGGACCGGAAAAAAGACCCTACGCATTGCTGAATGCGGATTTTGCCTTATGGCAGGAATCAGAAAATGAGTGGGGGGTTCGACTGAAAGCCGAGCCCCTGCGCACCGATATGAGCTTGAGCGACACGGGCCTGCTGCGAGTGAATGGGACATGGCACCGGGCAGGAAGCCTGCGTGACACGCCGCTGCAGTTCACGGTGGCGTGGGACCACGCGCAGCTGGGGCAACTCAGCAAGCTGGTGTCAGGAAACGACCAGGGCTGGCGCGGCGACGTTCAGATGGAAACGAC
The DNA here is from genome assembly GCA_963813205.1 of uncultured Acidobacteriaceae bacterium. Lineage (GTDB taxonomy): Bacteria > Acidobacteriota > Terriglobia > Terriglobales > Acidobacteriaceae > Sulfotelmatobacter. The sequence goes on from CAWEYI010000018.1 coordinate 24,937, forward strand.
CTTGAGCGGCACTCCCGGGGCAATGCAGCTAGTCTCCGATACCGCGATTCATGACTTTCACCGTTATGACATCTCGACCAGCGAAGGGATGGGATTAGCGGCGCATTGCGAAGCCAAGTACAGTTCCGCGGAAGGTATGATGCGCGAAATTTTCTGTAGCGCGCCCGTGGGCAACGGCATGATCGCCCTGCATGGAGAGTCAGGTAAGCCGGGATTGCATGTGTTGGATTTGGCGGTGAACCTGGAAAATGTCCCGGCGAATTCTGTGGCGCAACTGGCTCGGCGCGCCAAGAAAGACTTGCCGCCAGATATTGTGGCCGCCGGAAGCGTGCAAGGGAACTTTGTGATTAAAGAATCCGCGGCATCGCCGGCTGGGCCGCAATTCCAGGGGCACGGCGAGATTATGAACCTTCACCTGCAATCTGCGAATAGCAAGGCGGAATTGGCTCCCGGCAATGTGCCTTTTACGTTGAACGCAGACCAGGGCAGCAATCGCGATCCGTTGCAGCATGTCGCATTCCGGCATTCCCTGGTAGAAGCTTTACCAGCTTCGGGCGAGATGCACATCGATTTCGGACCTTTCCCAATCGCGCTGGGTCGACCCTCTGCGGCGCAAGTGCGCGGCTGGGTGGGAAGGTCCGGTTACGGAATCGCGGTGCGCGGAGATGGAGAAGTGTCGCACACCTTACGCATGGCCGGCCTGCTTGGATTGCAGGCGGTGAAGTCCGGCGCGGAAGGGGCAGTCAAGATGGATTTGCAGATCGCAGGATCGTGGGCGGGAAACGCGACGGAAAATCCTTCAGGCTTTGCTTTGCCGAAAGTTACCGGGACCGTGCAACTGCGAAACGTTCGCGCAAATTTGCAGGGCACGAATGGAGCGATTGAGATTTCCTCGGCGGAATTAGATCTTTTGCCCGACGAGGCGCGCGTCGAAAAATTCAGAGCACAGGCCGCCGATGCGGAGTGGACCGGGTCAATGCTAATGCCGCGCGGTTGCGGAACGCCGGGAACATGCCTCGTCTACTTCATTTTGAACACAGATTTGGTTGGCCTAAGTGGTTTGGATGAGTGGCTGGCTTCGCCCCAAACGAGCGCCGCTGGTATCAAGTGCTCAGCCCGGCTGCAAACGCGCCGTCCTTTCTACAGAGTTTGCGGGCGTCGGGTAGGGTGAGTGCCGGCCGTTTGCGGATTCACAATCTGCTTACGGAACGAGTTTCCGCCGTACTTGATCTGGACCATGGAAAATTAAAGATTTCAGATATGCGGGCGGATTTACTGGGCGGGAAACATCGCGGCGATTGGCAAGCCGATTTCACCGCTGCTTCCCCAATCTACACAGGGAATGGAACCTTGACGGGAATTTCGCTGGAACAAGTGGCCAGCACGATGCATGACCCCTGGATTTCCGGGACCGGCAGCGGTACTTATCAGATCACGGCGTCTGGCCGAACATCCGCGCAATTTTGGCAATCGGCAGCGGCGAGCCTGCGTTTCGATCTGCGGGATGGAGGGCTGTCGCACATTACCCTGGCGAGTGACGATGGACCACTGCAAATTGGTCGCTGGCAGAGTCACGCCCAACTGCGTGATGGAAAAATCGAAATAGACAAAGGCCCTCTTATATCTTCCGCGACGTTGTATGAGGTCAGCGGCACTGCTTCCTTAGGCCAGACCTTGGATTTCAAACTGGTTGCGGGCCCCGAAGCGAAGTCCGGCGCAGGTTCGCTGG